>CAYRGW010000055.1:0-31395 GCA_964423815.1 uncultured Solibacteraceae bacterium
GGTTCCTCAATCGGTGAAGGAACCCACGAACGGGCCATCCGATTGGAGGACACATCATGAACGCCGACCAACTCAAAACGCTCACGACAAACGCACTCGACACACTCGCGGCACTGCTCGACGAGGGACACAGCGACCGGCTGACGGCGTTCCTCAAGACAATGGGCCGCTTCCATAAATACTCGTGGCACAACGTCGCCCTGATAGCGACTCAATGCCCGACCGCCACCCGCGTCGCTGGTTTTCAGACGTGGCGCACGCTGGGCCGCTTCGTTCGCAAGGGCGAGAAGGGCATCGCGATCATGGCGCCGATCATCGGGCGTCGGCGAGACGCTGCGGATGACGACGCGAAGGGCGTGCTCGGATTTCGTGCTGCGTATGTCTTCGACCTCGCGCAGACGGACGGCGAGCCGCTGGCTGAAACGGCCGAGGCGTCAGGCGATCCTGGCAGCAAAACTGAAGCGTTGCGCACAGCGATTGTCGAGCGCGGCATCTCAATCGAGGCCGTCGACGATCTCGGTGGCGCGTTGGGCACATCTGCGGGCGGCCGCATTCAGATCCTCAACGGTCTCTCCGCAGCCGAGGAGTTCGTCGTTCTTGCCCACGAATATGCACATGAGCTGCTGCACCGTGCTGACGACCGACCGGCTTCACGGGACACCCGCGAACTCGAAGCGGAAGCCGTCGCCTTCGTCGTCGGCGAAGCGGTCGGGCTTGATACCCGGGAGGCCAGCCGTGACTACCTGCATCTGTATCACGGTGACCGTGAGGCGCTTACGCAGTCGCTGGACCGGATTCAGCGTGCGTCGACCGTGATTCTGAACGCCGTCAGTTCCGCCGGCTAGGCGGTCACTGGCACTGCCGGGCCGGCGCATCGATCGATTGATGCGCTGGCTTGGCGAATTCGCCATCGTCAGGTCGCGCGGGCGAAAGCGGAGGTCGCTTAAAGTGTTCTGATTCGGCGATCCAGTGCCGACGACCTGCAGGACGCAGGTGGAAGCCGACTGTTCAGGGCGATGTGCTGTCTTGCTTCCTCGAACAGGACGCGCCAACGTCGCAGCGCGACCAGCGGTGGTCCGACACCGCCGCGCCAGCGGACAAGCGTACTGTCACGCCGCTGCCAACAGCCCTCCGCTTCGCCGGCACCTCCCGTCCTCGTGTCCTTTCCCCCGGCCCGCTGATGGTGGGTTCCTCATCCTCTGCGAAGGAACCACACACCGCGGTTCCGTGGAGGACAAAATGGCTACGACAGCAACGACCACCCCGAATGAACCCGTCACCTACGCGCTCTTGGTCATCTTCACTGTGGAGCGGCGAACGCACGAGCACTTGCAGGACCAACAGACCATCCGCGACAACGCACGGCGTTGGCTCACCGGCCTCGACGCCGAGGTCCGGGGCGTTAACGTTCGAAAGGCTGAGTAGCCCTCACTTCCTACTGCTGGGGCGCGGCGAGGTGCTCCCGCAGCCGATCTCTGGACGACTACTTCTTAATGATTGGCAGGGAAGGGCGCATATCGGCAGCTTGTGGCCTCTGTATCACGGTGACATTGCGGCGCCTATGCAGTCGGAGATCGCATCGAGCGCGCAGCGTCCATGTTTCTCGCCGCCGTCGGTACCGCGGCCAAAGCCGTCAGGTGCCAGCGATTGGTGGACGCATCGGTCGATGATGCGCCGGCTCAGTAAATGCGCCAGGCAGTCACGCAGCCTGCCCTCTTCATGCCTTCTTTCGCGTTTCGGACCAGGCTCATCGGTTTCAGTTGGTGAGCCTTCGATCGCCGAAGTACGTCACCACTCGGTCACTGATGAGTTTCTTTGCTGCGGTCGTCACTCTTCGGCATTTCCCGCTCGGGCGAAACCGTTTTTCGCTTGTGCGGACGATTCACCCGGCCTCGCCGACTTGATTCCGAAGGCGTACTGCCCGTTCTCGCTTAAGGATCACGGCTGTTCGCTGGAACTCAGGAGTTGCGAAATACTCTCCAGTAGTTGCGAAGTCTTAAACGGTTTCGCGACAAAGCGCACTTGTGCACGCGCGCCGCCGAGTTCTTCAAGACAGGAGTTGCCGGAGATAAAAATCACCGGTAGAGATGGACGCCTGGCAAGAAGCCGCCGCGCCAATTCCGGCCCGTCCATCTCGGGCATCCTTACATCCGTTAGCAGAAGGTCAACGCCGAGGTCATGGTCGAATAGGGCGCAGGCCGAAGCCGCTGAGGACGCAGCCAGAACGCGAAAGCCCCTCGTGGAAAGTATTCGGTGGAGAAAACTCCGAACCGTCTCCTCATCGTCGACAACAAGAATGGTATGGGCCATGACGAACTATCTGCGCGTGTTGAGACGCGCCTCGATCTTTGGGAAGTGTTGTTGCAGATGAAGCGTAGCACAAGAAATCATGTCGTCAAGCCGGCTGGCTTCGCTGGATTAGGGGCAAGAAAGCGTGCTGGCTCAGCGCCTCGCCGGTTGGACCTCGGTGGACACTACCGGATCGCCACCCTGGTGATAGAGCTGCCGTCGCACCGTCATGGTATCGGGATAGTCTCGTCTCTCACTACGACGCGCGACGCCTTCACCCGTCGCGCCTTGTTCGCCTTGCTGAGACCGAAATTGGCGGCGCTATAGTCGAAGAGGTCCTCTCGGTATTCGTTTTGCCTCTCTGCCAAACGGCCTCGCGGAGCGAGAAAGGCAGCGAGATCCTCAGTGTGTTGTCAAAGCGGTCTTGCCCCTCGATCCACCGCGTCGCCTCTTCGAGATGAAGGCATGATTCCTCCACCTGTTTCTTGCTGACCTCCACGTCCGGGGAAATGTGATACGGAAGGTGCGACTCGTCAGTGAGAAAGACGACGTCCTTGGCAGCGGTTAGGCACACGTCCGCAGACCGTGATTCGAGCCGGGCCGCCGACCTTACAAGCCTGCTCAAACACGCTGTCAATCACACTCGGGCACTACGGCGAGCCTGAAACCGAGCAACTGCCAATCCGCGTGCGGTTTTAGACTGACCAGATAAGAGAAATCACCCGGCGCATCTGCGCCAACGACATAGCAGCGCGCGGTTCCGTTCTCTCCATACCAGCCGACTTCGAGCGACGGGGTCTCGCTCCATTCTGGATAGAAGATAGTACCGACGAGATTGAACACGACAGGTGGACACATCGTGACGACGTAGCCCTGCGGCAACAAACCGCACTCCCGCCACTGTGCGGTGAGCAATTCGGTGAGCGCCGATAGCTCGACGTAGTTGTGTCCGTACCGCGTGCCACTCACGAGGCGTGCCTGACTCATGACGTCGTACAGCGGATCGCGGCTCGGGTCCATTCCATGACGCGAGCCGTAGTACTGCCGATTATGTGGCAGATATGCGGGCTTCATGGTTGTTTCGACCGCGAGGATCCGCCCTTGGTGGTGGCGGTGGAAGCCGACCAGCCGTTCCCTGACCGCGACATCAATCCCCACGGGCTCCTCAAATCCTGAGGGAGGATGGGGATACATTCGGGAGACATAACGATCATCAAACGGCAGAGACCTCGCTGATGGAATTACGTGCCATTCAAGATTGAAAGAACGGAAGTGGATGTCCTGTTCAGGAGATAGGGAGGGCGCGGCAAGGCCGGGCTCAAGCAGGTCCGCGTCAGACGGCAAATCAAAGTGGGCGCGCAACGCCGCCTGCTGAGTGGCCAACCAGTCGTGTGTTGACGTTGATTCCATCAGTACCCTCCGCCTGCCCATGCGAGCGCCAATGAAGCACAATCGCGCGGCCGTTGACTCAGGGACGAGAGCGAAACACCGCGTATCACGATCCGTTCCGCGCGCACGGGAACGTCTTCCGGGCGTACCTCTCGTCGAATGGCCCGGCCGTTCCGGATACAACGAGAAACCACTCGAATCCAAAGCGGTCGAACGCCGAGCGCGGCACCTCCGCTGCTGCGGGTCGCGGCAGTGTCCTGCCGAGGTGCCTCGGGCTTCGAATCGCTACGAAGTCGAGAGGTCCTTTCATTTTTCGCTCCACTCGATCTGCTGCCGCGGAGCCGCGCGGCTCGAAAGACGTTCACGCGCACTCCAGCTTCGCGAGGCGTGAGTATTCACTTACCATGCAAGGCGGCTCACCGTCAATCGACGACGCCCGTCTGCCCGTCTCATTGACTATGGCAACGACTTGCGCGAGCGAGATCGAGCCGAGCGCTAGGAAGCGATTTTCGCACCGGTGCTGTTAACTGCCGCTGATCTCGACGAAGGGTCTTTGCAGCCGCGCTCGGGCCGGGAAGCAGCGACGGGAGCAGCAGCGGACTCTTGATCTCAACGCCACAGCCTTCGAAGAAGGCCACGACGGAAAGCGTGGGCGGTAATCTTCTGGGAGGTGGTTCCGGATTCTCCGACTCTCATCTTGTTGGCGGCCTGCTCCTGGCATAACGATGATCGGCACGGCCTACATCGCGAATTGTCTCGGGGGCAGCCGTCGATGGCGACCACCCGGCCAGCCTGCCATGTTCCGGGCCCTGATCGCCTACGCGCGCACGCCGGCCTTGGCGCGTTGAACCCCTCGCTTCCAACTTGGCAGTCCGACAGGACGGGCGCTTTCTCATTCTCTTTCCGAATCAAGGCCGATGGCGCGCAGGAAAAGGTGACAGTATTTCTCGGTCGCGATGCGCATGGCGTAGGGATAGCGCTCGGGCACGATGTCGCGGCACAATGCGTCGCTAAAGATCGTGCCCATAAGCATCGCGCTCGCGGCGTGCGGGTCCCAGTCGCCGTGCGCCAGACCTCGCGTCTTAATTTGCGACAGGTAATCCGAGAGTTCATTGGCGATGGCTATCGACAGACGCATCGCGTGTGCGCACTGTTCGGGCCGCTCAACGCACTCGGCCATCAAGGTCCGCACCGGCGCGCGGATCCGGTAGAGCAGACGGTGGTGATCGCGGCACCAGTCGGCGAGCTCGGCGGTTGGATGGACGGGGATCTCCGGGAGCCGCGCACGGGTCGCGTGCTCGGCGAACCAGCGCAGCGCCTCGCCCATTAGCTCTTCCTTTTTGCCGAAGTGTCGGAAGAGGGTGATCTCGTTGACGCCGGCTTCCTGGGCGATTCGTCGGGTGGTGGCGCCGCGAGAGCCGACCTCGCCGAACAGCTTCACGGCGGCCGTGAGGAGTGCTTCCCGGACGTCCATCGCAGTCAACGTAACGCGCGGTTGGCTTGAAAGCAAGTGGTGCTCGCACCGTTCGCACCTATGCCTAGGGGCGAAGAAGGTCGCAGGCGCTCGCCTCGACGTATCCGGCCCTCGGGGACACCCAAAAACGGCCGACACTACCTGGCTCGTACGGTTCAACGGATTCACCGGCGGTTTCCAAGGTCCAGTTCAGCCCCGCGCCGCAGGAAATTCGGAAGCTAAGGCCGCGACGGCGAAGTTCGTGCCTACGTCGCAATTCGCTTACGGCGTTCGGGTACCTGTCCTCAACGCACTCGTGAAGTCCTGTCGCCTTGGAGGATTCGAACTGATCGACGCCCTGTGGCGCTCACGAGCGTTCGAAGAGGCTGCTAGCCGCCAAGCTCCTCGGTGCCTTCGCACGGCAAGATCCCGGCGGGCGCTGGAATTCGTCAACACGGTGAGCGACGACCTTTCCGACTGGGCCGTGTGCGACACGCTCGGGACCCAAGGTGTGCGGCCTATCGCGCTCGCAACAGCAAAAAACCATCGTTGCCATCGCCAGACGACTGACACGTTCCCACCACTTGTGGGCCCGCCGTCTCGCAATCCTGCTGCTCCTGAATCTGGCCATTGATCCGACGGAACGGAAGACAATTCAGAGAATCCTCGCCCCGCTCCAGTCGGACAGGGAGCCGTACATTTCGGAAGGCGCTCACGTGGATCGACAAGGATCTAGGTAAATAGCGAGAGTCCTTTCTGGCTAGTGTCCCGTACCAGTGGTTCGCAACATAACCTGCTGATCGTGAACGGTGACGGTTCGTAGTGCGAATCTCGCAATGCTCGCGAGGATTTCGTCGGCGGTCTTGGTCCAGACGTAGGGCTTGCCGGCCGTGTTGGAGGCGTCAATGAAGGTGCGGATCGCGGACTCGAGTGAGCGGACGCTGCAATGCACGCCTCGCCGCAACTGCTTCGTCTCGAGAGCGGCGAACCAGCGCTCGACAAGATTGAGCCACGACGAGTACGTGGGCGTGAAGTGCGGATGGAACCGCGGGTGACGCGCGAACCAGCGACGGATGATCGCCGTCTTATGCGTGCCGTAGTTGTCCATGATGACGTGCACGTCGAGGTCGGCCGGCACCTGCGCATCGAGCGCGGTCAGGAAGGCCCGAAACTCGACCGCGCGATGCCGGCGACGAATCTGGCCGAGCACCTGTCCCGTCTGCACTTCGAGTGCGGCGAAGAGCGAGGTCGTGCCGTGTCGTTTGTAGTCGTGCGTGCGTCGTTCCGCTTGGCCCGGGCGCATCGGCAGCAAGGGCGCCGTTCGGTCCAACGCTTGGATCTGTGGCTTCTCGTCAACGCAGAAGACCGCCGCGTGTTGCGGCGGGTTCAGGTACAACCCGACGATGTCGCGGACCTTGTCGATCAACAGCGGATCGGGCGAGAGTTTGAACGTCTCGGTCCGATGCGGCTGCAACCCGAACGCGTGCCAAATACGATGGACGCTCATCGGACTCACGCCCGTGGCCTTCGCGAGCGTGCGTGTACTCCAGTGCGTGGCGCCGAGCGGCGCACTCTCCAGCGTCCGGGTCACGATGGTTTCCACCTGCGTGTCGTCGATCTTGCGAGGGGTGCCCGGTCGCGGTTCGTCCAACAGCCCATCCACGCCCTTGTCGATAAACCGCTGACGCCACCGACCGACGGTCGGCTGCGCCATTCGGAGTTTCTTGGCCACCGTCGTGTTATCGAGTCCGGTCGCGCAGGCCAGCACAATGCGTGCACGTCGCGCGAGCTGCGGCGCCGTCCGCGCCCGATGCGCCATCGAGTCCAGTGTCAGTCGCTGCTCCTCCGTCACCACGAGCGCTGCCTTGGGTCGAGCCATGATCTGCCTCCTGTCGCCCTGTACGACGAGACGCAAATGGTTATTTACATAACTTCAGGGACGGGACACTAGAATCTTCCGAATGATCGTCGAATCGCATTTTGTCACGACCGAACCAGCAGTACGTGCCATCTACCAGCGGCTGATAGAAGTCGCGCGTTCATTCGGACCGGTGACGGAGGAGCCCCAAGAAGACCTCGATCCATTTGGTTCGCCACTCGCCGTTCGCTGGCGTCGCGACACGGCGTACCACGCTGATTCTGACACTCAAGTCGGCGACGGACATCCGCTACCCCCGCATCGAGAAGCGCGAGCAAACTCCAGCTCACCGGTGGCACCTCGATGAGCGTCTCGAAAAACCGGCGGCCCAGCGCGGTGCCTCGTGCCCAATCAGCACCACAAATCGAGTGGAGCGGCTGCGCCCGCCGTAGTAAGCCCCATCGTTCGACGCAGACAAATCTCGCGGCCACCGATGTTTCGAAAACGGGCCATTGTTGTCCTCGCGCGGTGGCGGCGACCGACCGGGGGTTCCCTTGACACAACATTGAACGTTGGTTCAATATTCCTCACAATCGAGCGCATTGAGCCAATCGACCGTGCGGTTGATCGGGGCGACCCCGGTCGCCGCGCCGGTGGGGCAATTCGGCGGACACTTCACTCAGGAGCGATCATGACTTCACGTTTGCAAGGGCCATTTCTCATCACTGGCGCATCGGGCCAGCTCGGACGTCGCGTCGTCGAACTCGTGCTCGACGCCCAGGTTGGCCCGCTGATTGTGACCACCCGTCGCCCAGACACACTCGCAGGTCTGGCTAGGCGGGGCGTCGAAGTTCGCGCCGCAGACTTCACCAAACCGGAAACACTGGCATCGGCTTTTGCCGGAGCGCATCGGCTGCTGCTTGTCAGCACCAATGGCTTGACTCCGGGCCAGCGGTTCGCGAGCCACAAGGTGGCCATTGACGCCGCCGCCGCCGCCGGCGTCCGCCACATCGTCTACACATCGTTGATCAACCCGGGCCCCGATTCGCCCATTTCGTTTGCCGACGATCATTCAATGACAGAAGCCGCGCTCTTGGCGAGCGGCATCCCGCACACCATCCTGCGCAACAGCCTCTACACGGACCTGTTCCTGATGACGGCCCCTCAAGCGATATCGTCCGGCACGCTGTATGCTGCGGCTGGCGACGGGCGCGTCGGCTACGTCACGCGAGAGGACTGCGCCCGCGCGGCCGCGGCGGCCCTGTTGACCGCCAACGGGTCGCGGACGTTCGACATCACCGGCCCTGGCCTCGTGGCTCAAGCGGACGTGGCCCGCATGCTCGCGGAAATTTCGGGTCGTCAGGTGACCTATGTGCCGATGACGCCGGCCGACTTGCGGCGTGGCCTGGTTCAGCAGGGCTTGCCAGCCGACTTGGCTGCTCTGCTCGTCTCCATTGATGACGCGATTGCCAAGGACACCCTCGCCGTGGTTTCGTCGGCGGTGGAGGACCTGACGGGCCAGGCCCCGACGAGCGTCCGCGCATTCCTCGAAGCGCATGCTGGAGGGCAGCCAATACCGACTTCCTGAAAATCCGCGAAGGGCGGTGCAGCTTTCCGGGGGACTGACCGCCCGAGTGGGGAGGGATCCCAGCCGCATCGCCAAGGTTAGTGCATAGTAGTTCACGATGCCGGGTCAAAAAGCGCCAGAATTGGCACGTCGAGAGCAGATTTTGAACGCGGCGCTCCGAGTGGCCCTGCGAGAACGGCTCTCCGGGCTCCGGATTCGGGACGTCGCGGTCGAGGCAGGACTTAGTTCGGGCCTAGTTCTCTTTCATTTCAAGAGCAAGGACGCCCTGATCGCCGCCCTGCTCGAATGGCTTCTGGACAGCACTCGGATGCTCCGCCCAGACGTCGATGTTCGCCGCGACGCTTCCGCCACCGCATGTATGGGAACGATGATCGGCGCGGAGGCCCGCCGGATATCCTCCGACCGCCGCCGTACCGAATTGTTTTTTGATTTCTGGGTGGCCGGAACTCGCAATGCCCGACTTCGGGTGCAGATGCGGACGGCGCTGACTAATTACCGCCACGAGTTTCGCCAGTTGGCGGCGGAAATGCTGGATTCCGGCAGTCATCGGTTTGCAGGTGCCACCGCCGACGGCATTGCCGCCGCCGCCGTGAGCTTCGTGCACGGCTGCGCCATTCAGGCCGTGATCGACCCCGAGGGCTTTGATCTGAGCGCGACCTTGGCGGCTGTCGAGGCTATGACCGATCGCGCTGCTGTCCTCTCCCCAAACACAGTGGGGCCGCGAGGCGCTGGCTTCTCAGACGCTGTCTCACGCAAACCACAACGACGGCGGCGCTCAACAGAGACCGCCAAATAAGGATAGCAGGAGCCTACCCATTGATCTTCGATCGTTGGCCGACGCCCACCCGGGCAGCAACGACGGCGGCGACGACCTCTGTTGCTTTTTCGAGCCCGACAGCGGCACTGTTCACACACAGGTCGTACATTGACGCATCCGTCCACTGATGACGAGTGAGCGATTTGTGAAACTCGGATCGCTGTTTGTCCGACCGGCGAACCAGTTTCTCTGCTTCTTCCACTGTCGCAATTCCCATCGTCTCCATCAGCCTTCTGACGCGAAAGCTCTCTGGCGCATGTACAAAAACGGCGACGAGACCTGGGTGTCCGCTCAGCACGTGAACACCACCGCGCCCGACGATGACGGCACTCTCGCGTGCCGCGAGTGACTGGATGATCCCTCGTTCCGCAGCGAATAGTTCGGAACCGGCGGTATAGAGTGGCATTGTAGGCATCATCAAACCGCCTGTCACCCCAAGCGGCAACGTCGGCGCCAGGCGGTCCCAGAACGTCTCGCTCCGTTCCTCAAGTGGCGCCAGACCGGCCTCATCAACACCAAGCGAATCTGCGGCTTGGTGCAGAATCTCACGATCAAAAAAGCGGAACCCCAGTCGCGTCGCCACCTCCCGGCCGATGAGTGATCCGCCGCTTCCAAGTTGGCGCGAGATCGCCAGGACTGTCGTGTGCTGTAGATCGTTCACGTTTTCCCCCACGTGCGGGGAGCGCGCCCTCGAACACGACCAGGTCGATCGAGCGCGCGCATCACCGGGTGCGGAAACTGCGTCCGGAAGATCCAGTCCCAGAGACCGCTCGTGAGCCCGTACCCGGACTCCATGCCTTCCGGACTGTGGTGGTATCGGTGATACCGCTGCAGGTACTGAAAATACCGATTCTGAAAGGTGTAAAAATGCACCGAATGGTGCGCCCACTCCTCGATCACGTAGCAAAGAACGACGCTGGCGAGCAGTACTGGGGCGGTGTAGACAGGGAACAGCCAACTCAGCGGCGCGGCAACAATGAAAACGGGTAGGAGGTCAGATAACTGGCCACTGATATGGAGGGCATCGAACGGTCGCTCATGGTGCTCCCAATGGAGCGGATCGAGTCGATCGTGGAGGAACCGGCCGATGCGGCCGTCGCGTTTGGGAAAGCGGCCGTGCAGGACATACCGGTGAAAAAGATACTCGACGAGCGTCCAGACTGGCACGCCTGCTAGCCCGAACGCCAAGCCTGTCCAAGGGCGGGCGGAGCTCAACGTCTGTAGGGCCACAGCGCCGGCATACACGCCATAAAAAACGCTCAGCGGATAGAGCCGCCGACGGGAAAGTCGCGCCTGTTCAGTCTTGTAGTCGGAAAACGACGAAAGACTCTCGGGACCACGTGCCATGGACAAAAGACCCCCCCTTGTTGCTGAAGGAACGCAACGCCAATCAGAGAGCGTGCGCCCCTTCAGTCATGGCCGCCCGATCCGTGTCACCAAACTGCTTCAGCGTCTGAGTCCCTACAACTGGCGACTCGGGCATCAGCGCGAGCCGGAAACCCAGAAGCGGCCATTCGGATTCGGTCTCGACCTGACGCACGAATGAGAAATCTCCCGGCCCGTTCGGGCCAACTCCGAAGCACACTGCGTTGCCGTGCTCGTCAGGGTAGAACCCCAGCTCAAGCGACGCCGTGTGGCTCCATTCCGGATGGAAGATCGTGCCCACGAGGTTAAACACAGCCGGAGGGCAGAGCGAGAGGCGGTAGCCGGCCGGCAGCCAGCCGGCGTCGGCCCAGTCCTGCTGAATCAGGCGAATGAGTGCGGTCAGCGTGCCGAAGTTGTGGTCGTACCGTGTGCGTGTCGTGAAGCCTGCGCGCCCCATGTAACCCACGATCGGGTCTGCATGCGCAGCGAAGCCATAGGCTGTACCGTAGAACTGCTGGTTGTCGGGAAGGTATCCGGGTTTCTGCGTCCGCTCGACGGCGATGAGTTGCCCCGCATGTTTCCGGTGTCCCGACCGCAGGAGCTCAAAGAGGCTGTCGCCGTGATGGATCGGTGCGGTGAACGCCGGCCCTGCGGTCGGGTAGAGACGATGGAGGTACTTGTCATCAAACGGTACTTCTTCGATCGACGGAAGGCGATACCACTCAAATCCATAGTGTTCGAGCGCGGAGCGGTCCCTATCCGTCATCGGCACAGGGGTCGGCCCGCTCCCGTTTCCCACACCAGACAGCCCGAAAAACTCACGCAGTCGCGCGTCTCGCTCAAAGGTCCAGTCCAGAGTGTCGGGCATACGAATCGTCTCCCTGTGTTCGCGCGGGTTGACCAACATGGCACCGTCGTAATACAGTAAGTACTTACTTATCATGCCTGAGAATCTGGCGTCAACGCGGCCCCGACGTTCCCAACGTCAACGCTCCAAGCCGGGGCGGCGCGTCCGGCGGCTGCCGGCCGCCGATCGCCGGGAGCAGTTAATGCACGCCGCGACGCGACTGTTCGCAGAACGAGGATTTGCCGGCACCACGACATGGGAAATCGCGAAAGCCGCCGACGTGACCGAGGCGCTGATTTTTCGGCACTTCTCGCACAAGGAAGATCTCTACAGGGCCATCCTCGAAGAAAAGGCACGCGAGGCGGGCACGGCACAGTGGGTGGCCCAGCTGCAGGACGCCGAATCGTCCGGCGACGACCGTCAGGTGTTGCGACGGCTCATGACACTGATCATGGACCACAGCCGGCGGGATCCCCAGTTCCTCCGGCTGATGCTTCACGCCGCTCTCGACCATCGGACGTTGATGCGCGAGTTTCGGGACCAGCACCTGGCGCCGCTCTTTCACGACCTCGTCCGGTTCATTCGCGTCGGGCAACGCGACGGCAGGTTCCGAGAGGGCGATCCACACATCCTAGCCCGCGTGCTGATGGCCGTGCCCAGTTACGACTCGATGCTGGAAAGTCTTCTCGGCGGCGAGGCGCTCGGGCCGGTGGGCGCCGAGGCTGCCGATGCCTACACTGACATGTTGCTGGACGCGCTGATGACGCCCCGCGCCGGCCGCGAAACCCAACGGGTGTCCCCAGCCAGAAAGCGGTCCCAGTTGTGATTGATTTGATTTCCTCGCGTCGTCGGGGCGTCCTGCCCGGACTCCTTTTGTTCACGGCCTTGCTGGCCGTGTCCTGTTCCGGGGGGGACGCCGCTGCGGGAAAACGGCCCGAGTCCGCCGGCACCGGCACCAACGCCATTGCGGTCACGACTGACGTGGCCGTGGCTCGCGACGTGCCACTGGCGGTCGAAGTCCCCGGGAATTTCATCGCGGACGAATCGTCTGATGTCGCCTCGGAGGGGGCCGGCATGGTAGCCGCGACTCCTGTCGACATCGGCGACCGTGTCTCGCAGGGGGCGGTGTTGGCGCGTTTGGACGATCGGGACGCGCGCCTGCGACTCGATCAGGCCCGTGCGGCGCTGCAGCAGGCCGAAGCGGCACAGGGGCAGGCGCGGGAGCGTTATCGCCTCGCGCAAACGACCGCCGCTCGTTACGAGGGACTGGCGAAGAGCGGCGACGTCTCGCGCACCGTGTATGACCAGTTGCTGAGTGAGGCAGAGACGAGCCGACAGACCGTGGCGACATCGGAAGCCGCCGTGCTCGACGCGAAATCGCGCATTGCCCTCGCCGAGAAAGCCGTCGCCGATACCCTGGTTCGCGCCCCCTTTAATGGCTTCGTGACGAATCGCGCCGTGACGGTAGGCGAGTACGTCGGCGCCGGTGCCCGGGTCGCGACCGTCATGCGCCTCGACCCCATCAAGCTTCGGATGCAAGTCCCCGAATCGGCCGCAGCCCAGATCCGCCGCGGTCAGACGGTCACGGCACGAGTGGAAGCGCTGGTCGCCATGACGGTGACCGCGACGGTGACGGCGGTGAACGCGGCTCTGGACGCCGCAACTCGGTCGGTGATTGTCGAAGCGACCGCACCGAACCCGCAGGGCTCGGTACGCCCACAAATGTTCGCGACCGCCAGGATTGAGCTCGGCACGAGCGAACCCGGCGTCTTCCTCCCGAGCACCGCCATCCTGCCGGACCCCAACACAAACTCATTCCAGGCCTTCGTGATCGAAGGGGACACGGCGCGCCTGCGGGTGGTTCAGGTGGCAAGCGAAGACCAGCAGCAGGTGCGGATTCGATCAGGTGTCAAGGCTGGCGAAACCGTCGCCACCAGTGCGCTGGATCAGCTGTTTGACGGCGCTCGGGTGACCCGGGCCGCCTCTCCGGCACCTGCGGCCGGCCAAACGCGTTAGTGCGCTCCGAAAGGTAATTCCTCCATGCAGAAGCTTGCCGAAATTTGTGTTCGCCGCCCTGTGTTCGCGACGATGCTGATCCTCGCGGTGACGGTCGTTGGCGCTTTCTCGTTCTTCACGCTCGGTGTCGATCGGTTCCCCCGCATCGACCTGCCGATCGTCACGGTATCGACGGTCAACCCCGGCGCGGCGCCGGAGCAGATCGAGACCGAGATCACGGACATCATCGAAGGCACCGTCAGTACGATCTCGGGAATCGACGAGCTCCGCTCCACGTCGGTTGAAGGACTGTCGCAGGTCTTCGTCACCTTCGTCCTGGACAAGGACGTGGACGTCGCGGCCCAGGAAGTCCGGGACAAGGTCGATCTCGTCCTCCGCAATCTGCCGACGACCATCGATCCCCCCACCATTCAGAAGCTCGATCCCGATTCCGCACCGGTGCTCCTGTATGCCATCAGCGCCAAGCGCGAAACCATCGACGTGACGAGCATCGTCGAGAACGAAATCCAGGAAAAGCTGCAGACCGTCACCGGTGTCGGAGACGTCCTCGTTTTTGGTGGGCGCCGCCGTGAAGTGCACGTCTATGTCAACCCCGACCGTCTTCGCGCGTATGACCTGACCGTGACGGATGTCGCGCAGGCGTTGCGGGGGCAGAACCTGGAACTGCCGGGGGGGCGCGTCGACGCAGGTGCGCAGGAACTCACGATCCGCGCGCTTGGCCGTGTCCAGCAGGCGGGACAATTCGCGGACATTACCGTCAAGACCGTGAACGGGTACCCGGTTCGTATCCGCGACGTCGGCCGAGTGGAGGAAACGGGCGTCGAGCCGAGGAGTGCAGCGAAACTTGACGGGGAGGCGGCGGTTGTCGTGGCGATCCGCAAGCAGTCCGGCACCAACACCGTGGCTGTCGCCGAGGCGGTTAAAGCCCGGATGGCCGAACTCGCCCCCGCACTCCCTAGAGATTTCACAGTCAGAATTATTCGCGATCAGTCGGAGTTCATCGAGGCGGCGCTCCATGCCATCCAGGAACACCTGTTGCTTGGCGGGCTGTTCGCCGCGCTTGTGGTCTTCCTGTTCCTCTGGAACATCCGGACAACCTTTATCGCCGCCGTGGCGATTCCCTCGTCAATCATCGGCGCGTTTGCCGTCATGGCAGCGCTCGATTTCACCCTAAACCAGATGACGATGCTCGCACTCACCCTGATGGTGGGGGTCGTGATCGACGACGCCATCGTGGTGCTTGAGAACATCTATCGGTTTGTCGAGGAAAAGGGGATGCACCCCTTCCACGCCGCCATCGAAGGCACGCGGGAAATTGGACTTGCCGTCATGGCCACCACACTGTCGCTGCTGGCGGTCTTCGTTCCGGTCGGGTTCATGGGCGGCATCGTCGGCAGATTCATGTCGTCGTTTGGCTTGACCGCAGCCGCAGCGATCGCGATCAGCCTCCTCGTCTCGTTTACGTTGACGCCGATGCTTGCGGCGCGCTGGATCAAGCCCGCCGACGACGAGGAAGGCGGGGTCGGATCAACGGCCAACACGAGTCACGCAGCCGCAGGCAAGCCAGGGCATACGTCGAAGGAGTCGCGTTTTTATCGACCTGTCGATCGCACCTACACACGCATGCTCGAATGGTCCATGGCACATCGCTCCGTGATTGTCATCGTCTCGGTCGTGACAATCGTGTCGATCGTTCCGCTGTTCATGATGGCCGGCATCAACTTCCTGCCGGAAGAGGATGAATCGCAGTTCGAAATCACAGTACGTGCTCCTGAAGGTACGGCCCTGGCGGCGACACAGTCGGTGTTAGAGCAGGTGGCGCGCGACGTGCGCAACAGACTTCCCGGCGTCGAGAGTACCTTGACGGTGGCCGGGTTCGGCGCACAGCAGGTGGTCAACACCGGAACCGTGTTCGTGCGCCTCACGCCGATTGCGGCCCGCGACGTCCACCAGAGCGACCTTATCGTGCAGGCGCGTGAAATTGTAAGTTCGTACCCGGACACCCTCGCCATGTCGGTGCAGCCGGTCGCCGCAATTGGCGGCGGGGGCATGCGCAATGCAGCAGTGCAGTTCGTCATTGGCGGTCCGGACCTCGCGAAGCTTGATGAGTACTCGACCAAGCTCCTGGCGCACATGAAGACCGATCCCAACCTCGTGGATCCCGACCGCACGTTATTGCCGGGCAAGCCGGAACTGAGAGTGGACATCGACAGGCAACGCGCAGCTGACCTCGGCGTTCAGGTATCGGGTATCGCCGAAGCCCTGAACTTCCTCATGGCCGGCCAGGAAGTGACGACCTTCAACGAGGGACAGGAACAGTACGACGTCGTGCTTCGGGCAGGGGGCGAATATCGTCGCGATCCCGAGGCGATCGGCCGGATTGCCGTGCGGGCGGCGAATGGCACCGTGGTCCCGCTCGAGAGTGTCGTGCGGGTGAGCGAGGGGACTGGGCCGGCGACCATCGAGCGCCTTAATAGGCAGCGGCAGGTTACGCTGTTGGCGAACGTCCCACCGGGCGGGTCCCAGACCGAAGGTATTGCTTCGCTTGAAGCGGCGGCGGCGGCGCTGAACATGGAGCCGGGGTATGCCGCGGTCCTGACTGGACAGTCCAAGGAACTGGGACGAGCGGGTTTGTATTTCGGACTCGCGTTCCTCCTCTCCTTCATCTTCATGTACATGGTTCTGGCGGCCCAGTTCGAGTCCTTCATTCATCCAGTGACGATCCTGCTGACGCTGCCCCTGGCCGTGCCGTTCGCCCTGCTCTCGACCATGCTGGCCGGTCAGAAGCTGAACATCTTTTCCGCACTCGGCGTCCTTCTGCTGTTCGGCATCGTCAAGAAGAACGCGATCCTGCAGATTGATCACACGAACGAACTGCGGCGTCAGGGCATGGTCAGGCACGACGCCATCATCCAAGCCAACCGTGATCGACTGCGGCCGATCCTCATGACCACGCTGGCACTCGTCGCTGGCATGTCGCCGCTCATTTTTGGCAGCGGCCCAGGCGCGGCAACCAACCGTTCGATCGGCGTCCTGGTCGCGGGTGGTCAGCTGCTCTGCCTCATCCTGACGCTGCTCGCGGTCCCAGTGTTTTATTCACTCTGGGAGGACCTCGGGGAGCATCCATTCTGGGGCCGCCTGAGCGCATCCTGGCGCGCGCGAACTGCCAGGTGGCGCCCGCGTCCAGGTACGCCGATTCATGTCCCGGCCGCCGAGCGCGCGCGACTTGCCAACGGGCCTTCAGAGGAGTAGTGCGGATGTTCGGACGAGTAACAGTCACAGGCCTCGTGTTCGTGTTCGCTGTCATCGCAGCGAGCACGGCGGTCAGCGCACAGCAAGCGGTTCCAGCAGCGCAGCTGCCATTCGCGACCGTGCCGCCCCGCGTCGGTGTCGCAGCCGGCACGGAACCGCTCGAGCTCCAGCGGGCCGTTGAAATGGCGCTCGAAAACAACCCCGATATCGTCGTCGCGCGACTGGACAGCACCGCCGCGACTTTTCGGGTCGCCGCAGCCAGGGGTGCGTACGACCTCAACTTGACGTCGAACAGCTTCGCGGAACACCTGGTCAGTCCGGTCGCCTCGATCATTGGCGGGGGCGCCAATGGGCGCCTCACGCAGGACGCGATCACCGCGAACGTCGGCGCGAGAGGCCTCAGTCGATGGGGGGGCGGGTCTTTCCAAGTCGACTTTTCGTCGACCCGCTTTGACAGCGAGAACCAGTTTGTGACGCTCAATCCCCAGTTTCCGACGTCCTTGCGGGCCAGCTACGTTCAACCACTGGGCCGGGGCCTGAGGTTCGATGCCCCTCGCCGACAAATCGAGATCGCGCGGCGCACCGAAACCCTCAGCCTTGCGGGTTTTCGGGAGCGCGCTTTGGATGTTGTCACCCGTGTGGAGCAAGCGTACTGGAATCTAGCCTTTGCGTTGCGCAACTACGATACGCAGCAACAGGCCCTCACACAGGCGCGCTCCCAGATCGAAAGCAACCGACGGATGGCGGACGCCGGCGTGCTGGCCCCCATCGCAGTGGTCGAGGCCACGACCCAGGCGGCGACATTCGAGCAGGCCGTCTACGCTGCACAGGACGCGGTGACGCGAACTGAGAATGCACTCAAGGAACTGATTCTTCCCGACCGATCCTCGCCGTTGTGGAGCCGGGCCCTCCAGCCCGTCACACCAACCGAGTCGCCGACGGGCGAACGCGAGGTGGATGCCACGGTCCGGCAAGCGCTGGCGAATCGCCCAGAGATTCTTCGGCAGGAGACGGCGGCAGCCATCGCAGACATTGATGTCCGCTATTTCAAGGACCTGGCCCGGCCGCAACTCGACTTGGTTGGGACCTATGCGCTGTCCGGATTGGCGGGGCAAGTGATCTCCACCGGACCGAATCCGATTACCGCTGGGACGCTAGTCCTTCAGGACCGCATCAATGAACTCAGCGCCTTGGCTGGTCTGCCTAATCTGCCGCCTCCGGCTACCGGGAGCGGCATCCAGGACTTCCTCGTCGGCGGTTACGGTCAGTCGGTCGGCAACCTATTCGAAGGAAAATTCCCGACGGCCCGAATTGACCTGCGCGTGCAACTTCCCCTCCGCAACAGAACGGCTGAGGCGAACTTGGGCCTCGCGCGGATCCAGCAGGATGCGGTCCGCGCTGAGCGAGTGCGTGTCGAGCAGGCCATTGAGGCCGAAGTGCGCGATGCGCTTCAGGCCGTTCGCTCAACGCGGGGACGGCTCGCGGCGGCGGCAGAGGCGAGAGCGTCGGCACAGGAGCAGTACGAAAGCGAACAGAGACAGTTCGAAGCGGGCACGTCAACAGTGTTCCTGGTGTTGCAACGTCAGACCGCGCTTGTCACCGCCCAAGCCCGAGAAATCCAGGCGGAAACCGATCTTCAAAGCGCACTCGCGTTTCTCAGAAACGCAACGGGCGAAGGTCTGGCACGGTGGAATGTCCAACTGGAATCCGCCGCACCACCCAGGCCCCGCCGATGAGGCGCTCAGCCTTTCGAACATGAGCAGAGCGCGAGTCGATCGTTCATCTTCGGCGTCGGCAATCAGTTGCCCGGCATGCTTGTGCTGGCCAGAGGTGAGCCTAGCGCGGAGAAGCAGGCCGGTGCCGTAGTTCGGCGTCCGCACTCGTCGTGGCGCATACCGTCACGGTAGCAGTAACGCGACGAGGACCAGAAGAACCGCTAACGCTAGCGCGCGCCGGTGAATGCTGCGCGCTTGCCGTCTCAGGCCCGCTCGTTCGTCGGCGTTGGTCACCGCATGCTCACCGTGGTCGAGATTGCACGTCCCGCGCGCAGCCAGCGCCAGTCAAGTTTTCTCGTGAGCCTGGAGCAAGCCCAAGCCCGCCATCCAGAGCGGCAGGAAGATGAGAAGGCGCCACCAACGAGGTGCCCCGTATCCTACCAGCACGAAGCCGAGTAGCGCAGCAGCGCCCGCCGACGCCAGCCCCATGAGCCGTCGCAGGCGAATCTCACGGCCGCCAATGTTTGCAAAGCTGCCCATTCCTGCCTTTCAGGACGTGACGGTGCTGGATGTTCGATGACCGGGCCAGCGCGTCGGCAAACGCCGACCGTCAGCAGGACGAACAACACAGCTCGGGTAATCGCCATCGCCAACGTGCCTCAAGACGCTTCGATGCAGACAGCCCCGCTCGTCCCGAATGATAGAAACACCGCTCATATCGTGGCTCCTTGCAAGGTTGAAGCGTTCAGCATACCATCGAACGACGGTTCAATATGAAGGCGCGTTCCTCGTCGCTCATCCATCGCCTCTCACCGCCCGCGTCGGCGGCGCGTGGCGTGACGGGTAGAGGCAAGACCGATCCGGGCCCTCCTTCCATGAGGAGGTCCGCCTTGTTGACCCGGCAAAGAATCTTATGGGCGGCGACTGACGAGTTTGCTGCGAACGGTTTTTCCGGGGCGCGCACCGCCAGGATTGCTCACCGCGCCCGAATCAATCGGGCAATGCTGTACTACTATTTTGGTTCGAAGCACGCGCTCTTTGAGCAGGTGTTGCGACTGGCGGCTGCCGAGATTGCGCGAGAAGCAGACTGGAATCGGAATGACCCGGTCGGTTCCTTGGTTCGCTGCGTGGGTGTCGTGGCGCGTGATCCCAGGCGAATGAGACTGCTCCAGTGGGAGAGTCTCCAAAGAGCGACCGCAGGCGTCGCGTTGGCACCGAACGGGTCTGAGCACTTCGAGTCGCTAGCCGGGGTGTTCCAACACGACGTGCACCGACGGCACAAAGCCTGGATCGTTGTGTGCGCCACTTTCGCCGCATTCGCCTTCCCACGTTTGACCGAAGCCGCCGTAGGTCGGTCGGTCAACGACGTCCATTTCGGAGTCGTTCACCGGCGCTTGATCCAGAGACTCACCAGCTGTTTGGGAAGAAAATAACTAGTAGCGGTTTCAGTGACGTGCTCCTTGATCGCCGCCGCACTGCCTGAAGCCATCTTTCCTGCGCAACGCGTTCTTGGCATCCACGTCGTTCCGCGGCGACAGGCGATTTGAGCACCGTGCTGTTACCGCGGTCGCCGGCGCGTGCCATCTTGGGGAGCAGCAGCGTTTCGCATCCCGCGCCGTTTTGGCCTGTTGCTCGCGTCTAGTGCCTGCAGGCGGTCTTGGACTCCAACGCGATCCCTATTCAAGAACCGCGGGGTAGGAAACTACCCATAGATCTTGTGGACCCCTCGGATGGGAAGTAATTACCCATTCTGTTTCGCGGGCCACTCAAGCTAAGTCATTCTGTCCCAGATATTTGCAGGTTTATTGATTCCGCCGAGCTGCCGTCGGCTGTTGGCCCGCGGTTTGCGAAGGATCGTGCTGCTGTCGCGAAAATAGATTGCTACAGCGCCGCTCGCCAGGCCAGAAGGAGCAGGACTCCATGGGGAACGAAAACCGCATCTTCGCCGCGCTGCCCGCCGAGGAACGAGTGCGCCTTTGCCCTCACGTGGAACCCATATCCCTCGTGAAAGGCCGCGCGCTCTTTGAGCCTGGGGAACACTTCGACCGTGCGCTGTTCCCGACCGACGGCATCATCTCGTTGCTGGCGGTCACGCCATCTGACAAAGCGATTGAACTGGCGATGGTCGGCCGCGACGGAATCGTGGGCCTACCGCTCCTTTTTGGGGGAACGAGCATGCCCTATGAGGCCCTTGTCCAGGTTGCAGGGACCGCCCTCACGATCGCCGCCGACGTACTCAGAACCGAGTTCAATCGCGCCAGGAGACTGCAGCAGTTGTTGATGGGGTATGAACGTCGGCTGCACGCGCAATTGTCTCGCGCGGTCTTGTGCCATCGGTTTCACAACTTGTCGTCTCGCATCGGTCGCTGGTTGCTCAACGCCAGTGATCGGCTCGGGTCGGATACGATCGAGGTCACGCAAGAGGCGCTCGCTTACGTGTTGAATGCGCCGCGCACCGCGGTCAACGCCGCTGCGGTGAAACTGTGTGACAGTGGCACGATTCGCTACCGTCACGGACGAATCGTAATTTCCGATCGTGCAGCGCTCTCACGCGCAGCATGCCCGTGCTACCGCGGTTCCGACCGGAGACTCGAGGCCGCGCGCTCGGCGAGCTAAAGACGCCCTTCGTCGCAAGGCGCTGCGAATGTCTGAGTCTCGACAGTGTCTGTGCCGAGGCAGACGGGCATCGTCGTCACCCCGTAAGGTGCGAACAGACGATCGCTGATGCAGTTCGATTCATCACGAGTCTTCGTGAAGTCCCGAATCGTCCGGCCCTCAGCGACTAATGAACGCTGAACCAGTACGACCGCCGCCCGACCGTTCCCAGCCCGGCCGGCGCCTCGATCGACAGGACAAGCGCTCGAAGGAGCGAATCATGAAAGCCGACATCCTGCGCATCGACCGAAAGACGTCGTCCTCCCATCTCGTTGGCCGCCTCTCTGGCGCCCTCGCGATGCTCCTGGCTCTCCCGGCTCTGGCTTTCGCGCAGGCCCCATGGGAGCGGGCCGCCGCGAATCTGGAGGCCACGTTCACCGGACCGCTGGCTCGATCACTGGCGCTCGTCGCCATCGTCATCGGCGGCCTGATGTTCATGTACGGCGAAGGCGGCGCCAAGCGCCAGATCAGCGGCATCGTGTTTGGCGGCGGCCTCGCGCTGTTCGCCGCCCAGTTCCTCGCCTGGCTCTTCTGAGCCGGCGCACACACCAGGAGACCACCATGACCACCGCCAATGTGCCGGAGTTCCGGCCGGTGTACCGATCCCTCCATCGTCCGCTGACCGTGTGCGGCGTCGACCGGCGGCTGTTCTTTCTCGCCCTGCTCGTCGGCGCGGCGGCCTTCAACCTGTTCTACAGCTTCCTGGCCGGCTGTCTGCTGTTCTCGGCGCTCTACACGTTCGCATGGGTAAGCACTACCCGTGACCCGCAGATGCTCCAAATTCTGCTCCGCTCCGGTCAATCCCGGCAGCGGTACGACGCGGCCAAGCACGATCGCGTTGACCTTGGATTTGGGGCGTGAGCGATGGTGCACATCCCTCGCGTCCTGAAGGATTACCGGGAGGCCGGTAGCGTCAACAGCCTGATCTCGCTCTGGGGCTTCGTGGACGAGACGACCTTCCTCACGAAGTCGGGCGCGGTGGGGCTCGTCTACCGGGTCCGCGGTGTCGACTTCGAATGCCTCGACCACCCAGAGCGGGCGGCCATTGCGCATCGATTCGAGCAGGCACTTCGACAGCTCGACGAGTCGTTCCGCGTGTATCAGTACGTCGTCAAGCGCCCGACACCGTCCGTGCAATTTGCAGCGCATGCGCAGCCAGTTGTCAACGAAGCGCTGCAACGAAGGGCAGCCTATCTCGATGCCAAGGCCGGGTCGCTTTTCGAGCTGGAGCTCTATCTCGTTGTTCTGTATGAAGGCTGGACATTCCGGCCCACAGCAGCCGGCCGGCTCGCGACGATTCTCAAGTCCCCGCGTGCCGGCCTTCGTGATTGGCTGAGTGCCGACGCCGGCATCGCCGTCATCTCGGACCAGCTCAACCGCGCCGTCGAGCATCTGCACCAAAAAGCCGCTGCCTTTACCGTGCAGCTCGCCGACACGATCGAACCGCGGCTGCTGCCCAAAGGCGAAGCCTTCCGGTTCTTCCGCCTCCTCCTGAACTACGCCGCCGCCAAGGTCGACGATGTCGCGCTGAAGCACGACACGCATCTGGACTTCTACGCGGCCGATTCCGCGGTCGAATGCCACCGCGATCACCTCATGGTGGACGACTTCTCCGTGAACGTGATGACGATGAAGGAGCCGCCGTCAAAAACGTTTGCACATATCCTGCAAGACCTCTACGCGGTCCCAAGCGCGTTCGTCGCCTGCCTCGAATGGCAGCGGCTGCCGAACGCGAAGATGCGCCGCGACCTGCACAGCAGGCGCCGGCACTTCTTCAACAAGAAGGTTTCGCTCATCAACTACGTGAGCACTGAGACGAAACCCGAAGAAATGCTGACGGACGACTCCGCGACCGCCACCGTCAACGAGCTGGGGCAGAGCCTCATCGCCATGGAGGTGCACGGGCACTTCTTCGGCTCCTGTTCCCTGACGATTATTGCCTTTGACCGCGACCCCCGCCGTGTGGCGCAAAGCGTCGCGGAATGCACCAAGGTGTTTGCCGGGCACGACGGCGCGCTATACGAGGAGAGTTACAACCTCCTCAACGCGTGGCTGGGCGTCGTGCCCGGTAATTCAACACACAACCTGCGGCGGCTGGCGCTGTTGAATACCAATGCGGCGGATCTCAGCTTTCTCTTCACGCTCGATACGGGGTCGCGAACGAGCCAGCATCTCGAAGGCCGAGAGTGCCTCGCCGTCTTCGAGACCAACCACCAGACCCCGTATTTCTGGAACCTCCACCACGGCGACGTCGGTCACACCCTGATCCAGGGCGCAACCGGTGCCGGTAAGTCGTTCCTCCTGAACTTCATCGTCACGCATGCACAGAAGTACGATCCCGTGACCGTCATCTTCGACCTCGGCGGTAGTTACGAGAAGGTGACCGCGTTGCTCGGCGGCAGCACCTGGCGGATGGGCTTGGCGCAACGCGACTTCACCATCAATCCGTTCTGTCTACCGCCGTCGCAGGAGAACCTGCATTTCCTGTTCTCCTTTGCCCGCGTGTTGATCCAGTCAAGCGGCCAGTACCAACTCACGATGACCGACGACCGCGATTTATATGAGGGCATCGAGAACATCTACGCCCTCGACGAGCCGCAGCGGCGGCTGATCACGCTCGTGAACATGCTGCCCCGAAGCCTGGGGCAGCACCTCCACCGCTGGGTGCAGGGCGGCCCCTACGCCGCGCTGTTTGACAACGCGGAGGACACGTTGACCTTCCAGCGGATGCAGTGCTTCGACTTCGAGGGACTCGACAAGTTTCCCCTGGTGCTCGAACCGCTCCTGTTCTACGTCCTGCACCGGGCGAGCACCTCGATCCAGGACCGCGACACCGCCTCGACACTGAAGCTCTTCATCCTCGACGAGGCTTGGCGCTTTGCCCGGGATGCCACCGTCAAGGCGTACATCACTGAGGCGCTGAAAACATGGCGGAAGCGGAACGCCGCCATGCTCCTTGCCACCCAGAGCAGCGATGATTTTGCCGCGACGGATCTGCTCCGGACCGTGGTCGACAGTTGCCCGACAAAGTTCTTTCTCGCGAATCCCGGCATGGACATCGATCGTGCGCGGGACCTGTTCCATCTCAACCACACCGAAGCGGACCTGATTACGCGCCTGTTGCCGCGACAGCAGGCACTGCTAAAACGACCTGACCTGGCGAAGGTCGTCAATCTGCACGTCGACTCGGAGTCCTACTGGATCTACACCAACACGCCGCCGGACAACGCCCGCCTGAAGGCGCTCGGTCTCGGCGACGACATCCGCGCGGCCGTCAGCCGGCTGGCGGCCATCACGTAAAGGAGAAGAGCCATGCGACGCACCGCTATTGTTTTTGCCAGCCTGTTGTTTTTTGCCACCGCCGTCCAGGCGCAGACGACACGTGAGGTCACGTACAGTTCACGCTCGGTCGTCTCCGTGAACGCGAAGTTGCGGTTCACCACGATGATCATCCTGCCTGAGTCGGAGCAAATCCTCGACTTCGTCTGCGGCGATAAAGACTTCTGGATTGTTTCCGGCGCCCAGAATCTGGCGTACGTGAAGCCGGCGAAGGCCGGTGCGACCACGAATCTCAACCTCGTCGCCGCCAGCGGCAACGTGTATTCGTTCCTCCTTGCAGAAGGCGGCCCCGAGCCGGACCTGAAGCTGTACGTCGTGCCGGACGACACCATGAAGGCGACCCTTAATGGGCCGAAGAAGTTCTACTCAGCGTCGCAGGTGGAGGACCTCCAGAGGGCCGTCGAAGCGGCCCGAAACGAGGCGACGGTAGCGAAGGAGGCGGCCGCCAGGTCCATCGATGAGCGGATCAACGCCTTTCGGTCGTCGTATCCCACGCGCCTGCGGTTTCCGTACACCGTGAAAGGCGACCTGAAGCCGTTCGGCGTGACGGCGATCTACACCGACGATCGGTTCACCTACATCAAGGCGGACGCCGCGGAACTGCCATCGCTGTATGAAATCAAGGACAACGCGCCCAGCCTCGTCAACTTCCAGGTGGAGAACGGTGTGTATGTCGTCCCAAAGGTGCTCGACCGCGGCTATCTCATCATCGGCCAAAAGAAGTTGACCTTCGAGCGCGGAAAGTGAGGTGCCATCATGACCACCAACACGAACGGCGCCGCCACGTCAGGCTCTTCACTCCAGGATCATCGCCAGAAGCCCCGCGGTGTGCTGCCGCGGCAGCTTCAGATGTGGCTGATGGTCGGTATCGCGGCCATTATCCTCCTGGTGATTCTGATCACCGGTCGGCCGCAACCGGCGGCACAGTCGGTCGGTGACCGGCCCGTCGCCACCGCCTTGCCGGCCGCCGATCGAATCCGCGCGTATCAGCAACAGCTCAAGGACGAAGAGGCGCGCCTGCATCAACTCCAGGCGCAGGCCGCCATTGCCACGGGGCCACCCGTGCCCGTCGGCGATACCGAGCACGTCGTGGCCGATCCGGTCAACGACGAGCAGCGACGCCGGGAATACCAGAGCCTGTTCGCCGACAACGTGGCTCTGAGCCGGCGATCGGCAGGGCAGCAGCCAAATGGCAGCGGCGGCAACGGCCGCAGCGCGGATGCGCCGGTCGGCCTGTCGCCTGAGACACTCGCGGTCCTCGCTGCCTTGAGCCAGGCTCAGGCCGCCGGAGGGCCGCGCCCCGGTCTGACTCCAGTGCCCGACGGCCCCATCAGGGTGGACCCTCCAACGCCCCGTCAGGAAACCGCGTCCTTCGAGCCACCGCGGAAAGAGAATCCCGCGCCGGGACCGCGACTTCGGCTCCTGGAAGGCACAGTCATCGAGACCGTCTTGCTCAACCGCCTCGACGGCACCTTCGCAGGTCCCGTGGAGTGCCTGGTCACGACCCCGGTGTACTCCCACGACCGACAAGCGGTCCTCATTCCGGCGGGAGCACGAGTTCTTGGTGCGGCCGCGCCGGTCCAGGCCTGGGGTGACTCGCGCCTCGCGGTGACGTTCCACCGGTTGCTCATGCCGGACGCGCATACCTACAGCCTCGACCTGTTCAAAGGCCTGGCTCAGGCGGGAGAAACAGGGCTGAAGGACGACATCAACCGGCACTACCTGCAGGTGTTTGGTGCGTCCTTGGCGATCGGTGCCATTTCCGGTCTGGCCCAGTACGGCACGCGTGGCATCGACGCGAACTCCTTCGGCGATACATACCGTCAGTCCGCCGGGGCGAGTCTTGCGACGTCATCGAGCCGCGTCCTCGACCGGTACCTGAACGTCCTGCCGACTATCACGATCCGCGAAGGCTTCCGGATCAAGGTGTATCTGACCAATGACTTGGAACTGCCGGCGTATGCCGGCATAGGAGGTGTCCGATGAACCGCTCTCGTACGCGCGTCCTGGCGATCGCATTGATACTGTTCCTCACGCTGACGGCCGTCCCCGTCCGCGCTCAAATCGTCGTGTTTGACCCGAGCGGATACGCGCAGGCGATCCTGCAGGTTGAGCAACTGGTCAGGCAGTACCAGTTCCTCATCCGGCAGGCGAAGCGCCTGCCGATTGACATCGAGAACCGCTACCACGCGCACTCGATCGAGTGGACGTATCACGACCTCGAGGCAGGCCTCGTCTCCGCGCGAGCGCTGCTGGCTGCCCTCAACGAAGGTGACCCCTCCGGCAGGGCCTATCGCGATGCCACGAATGCGCTCGACCTGCCGACGGATATTTTGGGCAGGATGCCCGCCGATCTCCGGCGGCGGCTCACCGTCGCGTACTCGACGATCGAACTGGCCGACAGCATGACGCGGCTGGCCATCGACCAGACGGGCGCCGCCCGAGTCGACGGCCCATTCACCCTGCAGGCCGTGCGCAATGTGGAAAAGGACATCGTCAATCCCGCTGATGACTTTCATTCCCAGACGGCCCTGCTTCAAAAGATCAATGCCGCCTTCGCGATCAATGTGAGGTTAGGGCATCAAACAAATCAGTTCCAGTTGACCGCCCTGGAACAGGCGATCGTGGAGAACAAACGAAAGCGTGACACCGAGGCACTCCTAGTGAACGCCACCATTCATCAGTGGCGGTACGGACAGTCCTACGGCGAGGACATGTTCAAGAACACCGCCGCCCGTGTAGACAGTTGGCGGCCGTTCTGAAGGGTTTGCACCATGCCTCCAACCACTGGTTACGACCCGATTGGCACCGTTCAAGAGGCGATCATGAGCCTCCTGCAGACCCAGATGCCGCAGTTCCTCGGCATCGGCAACCGAATGTTCGTGTCATTCGCGACGATCCTAATCGTCTGGCACGGCATTCGAATGATGCTCGCCTGGCGGGAGTCCGGCGAGCACATGTTCAGTTTCGCAAAACTCCTGCTGCTGATCTCATTCGGCTACGCGATGATCGCGTTCTACGCTTCGCCGATTCCAGGCTTCGGCGAGTCGTTCTCCGGCCTCATAAGCAATCAGGCAATCTCGCTGGCACGGATGATCAGCGGCCAGTCGACCCAGAACGCGCAGGAGAGCCTCAACACGCTGTGGAACTCCCTGGAGCAGCCCAACGCGTGGTCGATCATCGCGAACCTGCTCTACTGGACGATGCTCCTGGTCATTGCGATTGCCCAGTTCGCCCTGATGTTCGTGATCTCGTTCAGCATGATTGCCAGCGCGGTTTGTGGCCTTGTCGGCCCGCTGTTTGTGCCGTTCTTCATTGTGCCGACACTGGAATGGCTGTTCTGGGGTTGGCTGAAAGCCTTCATTCAGTACTCGTTCATGCTGGTGATTGCGAACGCCTTCATCTTTGTGTTTGAGAAGTTCCTCAGCAGATATTTGCAGACCTTACCGCCCGGCATACGACTTGAAGACCAGATTCTGTACGGCGTCTCGGCCGTGATGGTGCTTATCACGTTTGCCGTCGGCGTCTTGCTCGTGCCGTCACTGACCAGTTCGATCTTCTCCGGCAGTTCTGGCGAGTCGACCCTGCCAGACAAGGTCCGGGCATTCTGAGGGGAGAAGCCAATGCCCATCTTTCGAAGCCACAAGGAAGTCCAGCGCGCTGAACTGCGCACGGTCGGATGGTTCGCCTACGCGATGCTCTGGCTCACGATAGCGTTTGTCGCGACCGTTGGCGGCTGCTATCTGTTGGGCGGTCAGTAGAAGTGGAGCGCCGCCATGAAGGACACCGCTCCCTACCAACTCCCGCCGATTGAGGACGCAAAGCGCCAGTATGTTGAGCTCTTTGGCTCGGCGCTGGTGATGAACACGTACCTCAAGATCGCCTTGCTATGCGTCTCGTTGGTGGCGATTGGCCTGCTGGTCCTGAACGTCAGGACCCAGGCCAAGTACGCCAACGTCAAGCCGCTCGTGATTCGTATTGACGATGTCGGGCGGGCACAGGCGGTCCAGTACGACACCTTGACCTATCGTCCTCAGGGGCAGGCTCCGGAGCTGCGGTATTTCCTGACGCAGTTCGTGACGAAGCACTTCGCGCGCGTCAGATCGACGGTCCGGGAGCAGTACGCGGAATCGCTATTCTTCCTCGACGCGGCCTTGGTGGACGCCACAATCGCCCAGGATCAGCGCAGCCAAACCATCGAGGGATTCCTGACTAGCACGGGCGACGAGGTCGAGATTGAGGTCAAGAACGTCACCCTCGAGAATCTCGACGCTCCGCCGTACAAAGCGGCCGTCGACTTCCAGAAAGTCTATTCGGGCCTGGGGAATCACTTGGAACGGACGCGTGAGACCTATGTTGCGCAAATCACCTTCGTGCTGCTCGACCAGGTGCCGAACAACATGGTGCTGGTCAATCCGCTGGGCCTGACCATCACGTACTTCCGCGTCGATCAGGCCTTCAAATGATCGCCAACACCGCGTTCCTCGCCGCGATGATTCTGGTCCTCGTGCTGTTCTTTGTCATGGGGCAGTTGGAGTTCCTCGCGCCCTACAAATACTCCATCTTTCCGCGCTACCTCTGGACGGTCGTCGGCGCGATCGTGCTCGTATTTGTGAACCTGTTCGGCCTCCTGTATCAGATCACGCGGAGCCTCTTCCTGAAAGAAACCGGACGGAAGCTGGCCCATGTAGACCGGCAACTTCAGACAGCCGACGCGATCGATCGCGACCTCGCGAAGCGTCTGGCGGGTGAGGAGTGAGCCATGTCCAGGGCTGGCAGTCGCGACACCCAGGAGAAGCCGAGCCAGCGTACGGATGATCGTGCAGTCGGTCAGCGGCGCGACCGCCACGACACCTACTCGCCGGCAGACGGCCTGAGATTGCCGCGCGGCGAGCAACGGGAACCGGTCCGAATTCAAGACCGGACCTACTCGTTGCGGGGTTCTGAGACCAGGATTCTAGCGACGCTGGGTGCCTTTCGGGTCGTGCCTGCGGAGGATCTGACGGACGCCGCGCGCGGCCGGGACGTCTGGCACGGGGACATCGACCGCCTGGCCAAACAGGGGCTCGTCGAGCACACGCGCATCACCATCAACAAGCGTCCTGCCACGGTCGTGGCCCTGACGCGCGAAGGCAAGGCGTTGCTTGAGGCACACCGGGAGAACCGAGGTGGCCGGGCGCCACAGCGCTATCACGCGGGCCTCGTGAAGCCGCGCGAACTGGGTCACGATGCCCAGACGTACCGCCTCTATCTAGCGGAGGCGGCGCGGATTGAGGAGGACGGCGGTCGAGTGCGGCGCGTGGTCCTCGACTACGAACTCAAGCACGACTATCAGACCTTTCTCCATCTCCGGGGCCGTCGCGAAGACGATTCAGCCGCTGAGGCATTTGGCGCCGAGCATCGCCTGCCGGTGACCAACGGGCACCTCGAACTCCCGGACCTCCGCATCGAATACGAGACCGAGGATGGCCGAATCGACCAGCGCGACGTGGAACTCGTCACCGAGCACTATTCGCGAGGACAGCTGGCTGCCAAAGGGAAGTCGGGCTTCAGCCTGTATCGATCAGGTGGCCGGCTGCGCGGCGAGAACAGTCGTCATGGCGGCTCGCCAATCGATCCACACAACCTGGAGTGGTTGCGATGACCTTCGAGGAGCGCGTCACTGCTCTCGACTTTCTTGGCCTAACGCCGCGGCAAACGCGGTTTGTCGCGACGGTGGCCCTGCACAGCGGTTACTGTCTGCGGAGGCAGTACGCCGCGTTCGCCGGCTTGGCGTACGGCAAGAATACGCGCGACTTCCTCGAGGCACTCGTGACAGCGGGCGTCGCCGTTCGAGAGTCGTACGAGCTCAACCGCGGCCACGTCTACCATCTGCGCGCCAAGGCGATCTACGAAGCCATACACCAGGAGGAAAACCGGAATCGGCGGGCCACGAGCCCGGCGCTCGTCGCCCGCAAGCTTCAGCTCCTCGACTTCGTCATCAGTCGTCCCGATGCCGACTGGTACGCCACGGAGCAAGACAAGGTGGCGCTGTTTATCAACCGATATCGGATTCCCGAGGCGTCCTTGCCGCGTCGAGTCTATTCGTCCGGCGACGGCATCGTCGGCCCGACGACCCGCTATTTCATACACAAGCAGCCGATCTATCTGGCCGGCGATCCGCCCGTCGTCCACTTCGTGTTCGCCGTGCAGGAAGGCACCGGCCAGGCCTTCAAGCAGTTCCTCTGGGATCACGCGAGTCTGTTCTCGCGCGTCCCCGACTGGGCCGTTGTCGCCATCTGCCCAGTCCGCCGGCCCGGCTTGCGCATGTGCGCCGCCACGTTCGCGCGATTCGTTTCCGGTGCCCTGCGGCCCGTCTCAAGTGGGCGCACGGAAGACCTGCGCTGGTATTTCGAGATGCGGCGGGCCGTGGAGGCGCGCGACCGGTCCGCATTGTCAGTCAGCAAGGTTGCGCGCTTTGCCCAAGTGCGGCGCCACTTCACTGGGGCTTCTTTCGACAGCCTATACGCGGAGTGGCTGACAGGCGGGGATGCGGTCCTGGAACAAGCCGAAGAACAGGGAAGTGCGCCCATCCTCGTGGCTGCTGGGCGCCTCATCACGCACGAACTGCCTTTCAGCTACAGGCAGTTCGGCGCGCTATCGGGGGTGGCGTGATGGGGCCAACAGCTCAGGGGACTGCTGGCCCCACCATCGGCCCCGCCTGCGGCCAGGGCATCGGCCCGTTCGGATACATTTCGCCGGACTTGTTGTGCCGAAGGCGCTACCTCTTAACTCCTAAGAGACAGGCACTTACCGAGGCTGCGCAGCCAGTT
>CAYRGW010000056.1:0-31246 GCA_964423815.1 uncultured Solibacteraceae bacterium
CAGCACCGCCAGCACTGCACGATCGAGTTGCCGCGTCTTGTGCAGATACAACTCGGTGAACCACCACAACGAATCGCCGCGGTAGGTAAACCGATCCCGCATCGGCACGTCGCCGTAGGGCACCAGACGCAGGCGTTTGATCCACGCGTTGGACTCGATGCGCGCCTGCGCGCGCCTCTCCGCCGTCGCCAGCGACGACCACGGCAGCACCAGCGTCTCGCCGCCGCCGGAGGTCAGCGTCAGTTCCGAGGCGCTCATGGCTGCACCCCGTGGCGCAACCAGCGTTGTGCGGCGTCCACAACCGCGTCCACCGTGATGCCGTCCATGCAATCAGGCACATGGCCCCGGCATCGTTCGGGAGGCAGGCGCACCTGTCCGCAGGGACTGCAGGGCAACTGCACACGCAACACCTGTTGATGGGTGGCGAGTGGACCGTATCGTCGCGGATCGGACGGACCAAACAACGCGATCACCGGCGTGCCGACAGACGCGGCCAGATGCATCGGACCCGTATCACCCGTGATCAACATCGTCAGTCGCGCGAGCAACGCGGCAGAACCGGGCAGGTCCAGCGCCCCGGCGCTGTCAACGACGCTGGCCGCACCCAGGTCCGCCTTCACCACATCCACGAGCGGGCGATCCCCCGTGCCACCGGTCAACACAATCGTGACGTCCGGCTCCTGCGCGAGTTGACGCCCCACCTCGGCAAAGCGGGCGAGGTGCCACTGTTTGGATTCACGACCACCACTGACGTGTAACCCGACGAGCCGGTGTGACTCCGGCACGCCCGTTAGTATCCGCGTTGCGGCGGCTTCCGACGATTCGTCGAGCGCAAGCCGCGGCGGCTCGGACGGCAGACTGGCCGCGCGCGCATCCACATGGGTGAGCAGTCGTTGGGCGTTCGTCGCCACGTGTGTCGCCGGGTCGTAGGCGACGGCGTCGGTGAGGAATGCGCCGCCGCCACCCGTCCAGTAACCCACGCGATGCGCCGCACCTGACTGCCACGCAAGGAAGTTGCTGCGAATGTCCGGCTCGAAGTTGATGACGAGATCGTAGTGACGCGCGCGCCAGCTTCGGGCGCGAGCCGTGAGGCCGGACCACGAGAGCCCCGTGCCCTCACGCGCCAGCCACGGGACGTCCACCACCTCGACGCGCGACACTTCGGGGATCAGGCGGGCGAGCGGCGCGTTCCAGCTGCCGACGGCGAGATCGATCGTCGCGTCCGGCCAGAGACGCCGTGTCTGTGTGATGGCCTCGTGGGTCATCAGCAGGTCGCCGATCCGCTCAAGGCGCAACAGCAGGACCCGTGTGGGTGGTGTGGTGGGCGCGGTGCGCGAAAACCACCGCAGGGGCGCCAACACCACGTCGGCGAGACCCACCAGCGCACGTTCGCGCGGCGCGTAGATCTGCAGGTGATCAAACATCAACTACCGCACCGTCACCATGTCGAGCATGACACCAAGTTCGCGGCCGTCATCCACATTCAGGAGTGCGCGTGGCGACCAGACGGATGACACCAGACGAAGGATCGCCGGCGCGTCTGACGCCGATGCGGCCTCGGCCAGCGCCGCCGGCACCGTGAAGCGGTAGTCCTGAAATCCCGGGAGGACCTCGACGGTGCCCAGAGAGGTGCCGTTGAAGAGCACCTCGACGCGTGCGGCTGTTGCCCCTGCTGGTCGTCCCCCATCACTCATCGTCAAGACCACCTCACGCTCCGAGCCGGTCATGCCGGTGACGGAGATTTCGGACGCATCCTGCGTCCAGCGAATCATCCGTCCCTCCGTCGATTCTTTGGCGTGAAATCGTACGACGTGGAGATCGTCGCGATCCCCGATGTCGAGGGTGAACGGACCAGTCGCCTGTTGACCAAGCGTCAGCGCGTAGATGCCGTAGTCGAACTCCTTGCGCCGGTGTGTGGTCGGCAGCCGGTCGGTCGTGACCTCAAACTCGTCCACCTGGACACGATCACTCGAGAGCGCGGTTGCCGAGATCTGGCGGGAGAGCAACGAGGTGCCGCCCGTGCCCACGTACAACACACGGTCGTACCGCGACAGGGCGTCTACCAGAAATCCGCTGAACAACACGGGATCGGGTTTCACAGACGCGAGCACCAGCACGGGCCTGGCGTAAATGTAGGCGAGCGGCAGACCCAACACGTGAATGTCCGAGCCGGCGTCTCTCGCTTCAAGGATCGCGAGATCGCGTGAGCCGATGACGGTGGACAACTTCTCCACGTAGGGAATGATGTTGCGGTACTCGACGTGCGGGATCACGGGGGCACTGGCGGCGACGTAATGTTGCGCAACAACCAGCAGCACAACAGCACCCGCTGTCGATCGCACGATCGAGGGAAGGCTCCACGATCCCCGCATCGATCCAAGTGCCGCAGCACAACCGAGAAGGAGCGCGCCCGGAAGAATGACCGGGAGAAACCGGCGGGCCAGCCAGAAGTGCTCCGGCACAATCTTCAGTTTGTAGAGCAGGAACAGGGAGAATGCCGCGAAGATCAGGACAAACGCCGGATCGCGCCAGAAGTCACGGCGAGCGACCAGCACCAGTCCGGTCATCGTCAGCGCGAACATCGGCCACCAGAGATACAGCTCGACAAAATCCTTCAGGGCGTACGCATCAGCGGCCACCAGCTTGCCGCCGGGTTCACGCAGGAAAAACGCATAGAGCCCGAGACCGACGAGCGTCGTGACGAGGACCGTCGGCAGCCACCGTTCCACCGCCGTGTTCGCGCGCGCACGCAGCCACAACGCCAGTCCCAGCAGCAGCCCCCCGGCCACCAGCGCGCTCGCGACAGCCGGGAGCGGCAGGTTTTCGAGGAAGACGGCAGCGCGCCAGAAGTACGCCGCCATCGGCCCCATCAAATACAGGAGTCCGACGATGGTGAAGAGTGTCATCAGTGCGAGGAATCGCCAGCGGAGTCGTGCCCCTGGAGTGACGGCCCAATGCAGCACCACGACGCTGCCGCACACGAGGATGGCCAGCAGGGCCTCGACGCGTGAAAACAGTTGGAGCCCCAGGACCCACGCGGCCACGGGGCCAAAAAACGCGTCGTCGTCCTGATGGGCGCGCGCGAAGGCGAGCAGTGCGGCAAACACGCCGGCCTGCATCACCATGTCGGAGTTCGGGTAACGCGAGAACCAGACCTGGATCACGTGCAGCAGCAGCAGGACGGCTGCGGCAAAGGCGGGGCCCCGGCCGATCCAGCGGGCGCCCGCAAAATACACCGCCAGCACACCGAGGATCGCCCACCACGCCACGGCCTCACGAGCGCCGGTGAGGCCTGCGAGTCCGTATCCGATCGCGATCGACGCGGGATACAGGTGGGGGAACTGGCCGATGACCGTGCCCGCGCCGGTGTCGCGCACCATCATGCCCATGAAGCGCAGGCTTTCGTACTCGTCGACCGGGTACCGCGGAAAAAAGAGCGGGCGGGCAAACGCCGGAAGACTCGAGACCTCCCGGTCCTGAATCACCAGCGATCCCCGCTGCGCGATCTGCACGCCCTCGTTGATCAGGACGCCGGGGTCGCGGCCGCCGATGATGTATTCGGAGACCGGAAAGAAGCGCCACAACGAGAGCGCGATGAGCACCAGCGGCAGCACCGCGGTCCAGGTGATGCGCGGGGCGGTGGATCGATAAAGCAGGCGGCCCCGCCCGACCACGAGCACTCCGGCGACGGCCCCGGCCGTGAGACTGAGCAGCCGCTCGAACCGGTACAGATCCAGTGCGGCGAGCGCGAGCACGATGGTCAGTGACCACGAGATGCTGAGGACCACGTGCCAGAACACACGTTCTTCGGCAGTCAGCGCGGCACGTTTGTCGCGTTGCCAGTACGGGAGACGGAAGAGGAGTGCGCCGGGGAGATATCCGAGAAACAGCGCCGCCCCGATGAACGCGAGCATCACCGTGGGAAGGTGTGCACCGCAGCCGCGATCGTGTCCACCTCAGCGTCTGAGAGCGCCGGGTGCAGCGGAAGCGAGAAGACCTCGTCGCAGACACGTTCAGCGATGGGACAGGGAGCGGTCTCGATCGCCGCGAGGGCCGGCTGTTTCGGGATGGCCACCGGGTAGTGGATGAGTGTTTCGATGCCCGACGCCTTGAGGTGCGCCTGGAAACGTTCACGCTGATCCGACAACACGGGGAACAGGTGATACACGTGCCCCGGATCGTGTTCGGCGGGCACGGTGAGTGGCGCGCCCTGCAACGCCGCGCGATACCGTGTCGCCAGCGCGCGACGCCGGCTGGTCCAGCCCGCGAGGCGTGGCAACCGGGCACGCAGCACGGCCGCCTGCATCTCGTCGAGGCGGGTGTTCACACCAAACTCGAGATGGTGGTACCGATTGGTCTGGCCGCCATTGCGCAGGCGCTTGAGGCGTTCCGCCATCGCCGCGTCCCTGGTGATGATGGCGCCGGCATCACCGAGGGCCCCGAGGTTTTTCGTCGGGTAGAAGCTGAACGCACCCGCCGCGCCGATCGTGCCGACCGGACGCCCCGTGGAGGTCGCCAGATGTGCCTGACAGGCGTCCTCCACGATGACGAGGTTGTGGCGGCGCGCGATGGCCTCGATGGCGACCATGTCCGCAGGTTGCCCGTAGAGGTGGACCGGCAGAATGGCCGCCGTGCGCGGCGTGATCGCCGCCTCGACCCGCGCGGGATCCAGCGTGAGGCGACCCGGATCGAGATCGGCAAACACTGGTGTGGCGCCGGCCATCATGATGGCGAGTGCGGAGTACGCCGCCGACAGGGGAGACGTAATCACTTCGTCGCCGGGACCGATGTTGAGCGCGCGCAAGGCCAGCGCAATGGCGTCCGTGCCGGTGCCGACGCCGATGGCGTATTTTGCGCCGGCGGCTGACGCGAACTCCGCCTCGAAGGCCTCAAGTTCGGGACCCAGGATGAACCAGCCGCGGGCAATCACGCGGTCGATGCCCGCGCGAATGTCGGCGGCATCCTCGCCGGGGGCGAGACTCATGAACGGAATCATGCGGCTCCCTGATCGTCGGCCGGAATGTAGTGGGCGCGATGCGCGCGATAAAAATCCAGTGTGGAGGTCAACCCGTCACGCAGTGTGACATGGGGCGCCCATCCCGTTCTCGCCGTAAACCGCGATGAATCGGAAAAAAACGATCCGATGTCGATTTTTTTCTTCTCGGGGGGCCATTCGACAAAACGCACCGTGCCGCCGCCGGCCACCTCCAGCAGGAGATGCACCAGATCGCGGTGGGCGATGGGTTCAAGTCCGCCCACGTTGAGCGCTTCGCCGTTGACCGCGTCGGTGGCACCGGCGCGCAGGAACGCGTCGGCCGCGTCATCCACGTGCACGAAGTCGCGCAACTGGGAGCCGTCGCCGAAGACCTGGATTTCCCCGCCCTCAAGCGCCAGACGGATGAACCACCCGATAAAACCCTGGCGATTGTGCCGGATGAGCTGGCGAGGCCCGTAGACGTTGGTGAGCCGGAGCGAACACGCGCGCACCCCGAACACGTTGTTGTAGACAAGGTGATATTGCTCGCCGGCCGCCTTGTTGATGCCGTTGACGTCGGTGGGCCGCACCAGATGGGTTTCATCCACCGGCAACCGCTCGGGTTTGCCGTAGATCTGCCGGGTGCTGGCATACACGACCTTCGCCTCGGGGTTGTGCCGACGGCACGCTTCGAGCAACGTCAACTGACTGCGACAGTTGATGTCGAGGTCGGTGCCCGGGTCCATCATGCTGTCGATGTGGCTGACCTGACCGGCCAGGTTGAAGATCACCTCGCGGTCGCGCACCAGATAGTTCATCGTGCTGGCCTGCCGCACGTCCGCAACGTTGACGCGGACACGTGACTCCAGACCGTCAATGTTGAAGAGGTTGCCGCCGTAGTCGGGAATGAGCGAATCGACGAGCAACACGTCGGCGCCGAGATCGACCAGGTGCCGGGCCAGGTTGGATCCGATAAACCCGAGTCCGCCGGTCACCATGACCCGCCGGCCCTGATAAAAGGCGCGGTAGTCGATCATGCGCCGGCCTTTTTCCGATGGGCCCCGACCACGACCAGCTTGACCCACAACTTGAGGACGTCCTGAGCCGTGTGCCACAGGCGCGGAAAATTGAAGAACTGCGATTTGCCAAACGCGCGATGGTAGTGATGCACCGGCACCTCGGCGATCACGCAGCCGGCATCGGTCAGTTTTTTCATCAGCTCCAGGCAGATCACGCCGCTGTTGTGTTCCAGCGAAATGCGATCAAACACCGACCGCCGAAGCAACCGGAAGTCGCAGTCCACGTCGCGGACCTTCAGGCCGAACAACAGCTTCACGGTGTGGTGATACACGCGCCCGATGATAATCCGATGCATCGGATCGGAACGGCTGATCTTGTAGCCGTTCACCACGTCCACGCCGTCCACCATGCGCGGCCAGAGCAACGCCAGCTCCGACGGGTCGTACTGCGCGTCCCCATCCGTGTAAAAAATGAATTCTTTTGTGGCGCCACTGAACCCGCTGCGCAGCGCGCCGCCGTAGCCGCGGTTCTTCGGATGGTGAATCACCCGCACCTCGGGATACGTCCGCGCCAGTTCATCGAGAATTTCCGCGGTATGGTCGGCGCTGCCGTCGTTGACGACGATGACCTCAAAGTCCTGCGTGAGTTTCTGCGCCGTGACGCGCGCCTCAATCACAAGACTGGCGATGGTACCGCTGTCGTTGTACGCGGGGAAAAAGATGCTGAGACCGGGTGACATCACTGCAGCCTCGTATTCTATCCGGTCTGTCAGGCCGTGTCCGCTTATGTGCGCCGGGCGCGGGCCGTGCGGTAGGCGTCGACCATACGATGGGCGGTCGTTGTCCACGAATGATCGCGACCCACACGTGACCGCGCAGCCTCGCCGAGGGCGCGACCACGGTCGGGCCGTGTCCAGACGTCGGTGATGGCCCCGGCCAGGCCCGCCACATCCCGCTCGGCGACGAGCCGGCCATTTTCGTGATCGGTGATGGCTTGCGGCAGCCCCCCGGCGCGACTGGCGACCACGGGTGTTCCGGAGGCCAGGGCCTCCAGCGCAAAGTTGGGCAGCCCATCCACATTGCCCGCATCGTCACGCACCGACGGGACCGCGACGACGTCAGCGGCGGCCACCAGACCCGCGATGGCATCTTGCGACTGGTTGCCCAGCAGCATCACGGGCAGGCCGTCGGCCCGCGCCTTGAGTGCGTCGGCGAGGTCACCTTCACCGGCGATGGCCACACACACGCCAGGCATGGTGGCCTGCAACTGCCGGGTGGCATCAATCAGATACTCGAAGCCTTTTTTGCTGACGAGTCGGCCGGCGGTAAAGACCAGCGGCGCGTCGCCGATGCCGAGTTGCTGGCGGACGACGGCGCGCCGCGCCGGGTCGGGGCCAAAGCGATGTGTGTCAACGCCATACGGCACCGTCGCTGTTGACGCCGCGTCTGCGCCCAGGGCCAGCGCCCGCTGGTGCAGGTCGTCGCTGCACGCGGTGACCGCGCCCGCGCGCTGGAAGACACGGCGGGCGACACGTCCGATCATGGCGTTCCGCTCGGCGACAAACACGTCGGACCCGTGCAGGCTGACCACGAGCGGGAGGCCACGCGCGGCGGTGGCGGCGATGACGCCGCCGGGAATCACCCAGTGGCCGTGCATGATCGTGGCGCGTCGTTTGGTGGCCACGCGCCAGGCCTTGAACCACCCGGCGGCCAGCGCCATCGGTGCGGCCACCCACGCGGCCGCGCGCAGTTCGGTGTCGGCGCGCAGGCCGGATGCGTACCCGAACACGTTCAGCGAGGGGACGGGGGCGTAGTGGAAGAAGTGGAAGAAGACCCCGTCTTCCGATTTACCGCGGGTGATCGCCGGATGCCACGGCGCGACCAGGTGGACCTCATGACCGAGGGCCGCCACACCTTTGGCAATTGGTTCCATGAAACTGCCGACGCCGTCACCCGGGTAGCGGGGATACGACGTGGCCACCATGACCACCACTTCACGCGTGTGCATGCTCATCGGCGTCGGCGGCGGAGTCGGCCGCCCTTGAGCACGAGTTGCCAGGGGACCAGCAGGGACTCAAGCAACACGTTGCCCGAGATCTTGGAGTAACCCTCCTGGCGTTCGATGAAGATGATCGGCACCTCACCGATACGGCAGCCGAGGCGGGAGGCTTCGACCAACATTTCGGGGAGGAACGCGTAGCCGCTGGTGCGCGCGTGTTGCAGGGGCAGCAGGGCGAGTTTGTCGCGGCGCCACGCGCGGTACGCGCTGGTGCAGTCGCGCGGGGCCAGGCCGGTCACCAGACGGATGTACCGGTTCGCAAACGCCGAGAGGATGATCCGGTGCAGGGGCCAGTTCACGACGCGGACCTCGCCATCGAGATAACGCGACCCGATCACCAGATCGTGTGTGGCGAGTGCCGTGGCGAGATCCGGCAGGTATTTGGGATCGTGCGAGAGGTCGGCATCCATCTGACAGATGGTCTCGACGCCGCTGGCGAGCGCGTGTTTGAGTCCGTCGATGTACGAACGTCCCAGCCCGCGCGGTCCGGTGCGGTGCATGACCTCCACACGCCCCGGGTACTGCAGGGCGAGGGCGTCGGCCATGGCCCCGGTGCCATCAGGCGACCCGTCGTCCACCACCAGCACACGCGTGAAGTCGTGCGCGAGGATGCCCGCCACCACCTTTTCGATGTTGGCGCGTTCGTTGTAGGTGGGCATCACCACCAGCATGGGTTTCACGCGGCCACCCGTATTTCTGCCGCCGGGCGCGAGGGCCATGTACCGGCGAGCAGGGTGCCCGCCAGAATGAGCAGCGTGGGATCAATCACGGGAATCCTGAATCGTTCCTGCGGAAAAAATACGAGACACACGGCGACGGCGGAACCCGCGAGCAACCAGAGTCCTGGTGTGGCGCTCAGGGTGCCGCGCCGACGCCAGGCCCCGACGAGCGCGAGCGGCAGGACCAGACCGTACGAGATGACCGACGCCCAGAAGTACAGCGGCGAGTGCAGGGTGTACGACGGGCCGATCGGCACGATGAGATAAAACACCTTGCGCACTTGCAGCGTCAGCCAGTCCCCCGGGTGTGCGCGCATCCAGGCAAACGCCTCGCGGTAATACACGGGCTCCAGGTCCTCTTCGGAGAGATCGGGATGTTGCGCCTGCAGCGCGCGCATTGCCACCTTGATTTGTGGGTTGGCCGCCATGTCGCCGTCGCCGATCGCGAGGGGATGGTTGCCGGTCCAGAAGGTGACGCCACCCTCGGACGCCACCAGCACAAACCGGCCGTGCGCCGCGAAGTTGCGCGCGGTCCATGGCCCGATGATCAGCAGGGATCCGATCGTAAGTGCGGCGACCGGCACCCAGCGCCGTTTCCACACCCACCAGGGGCCGGCGAGCAGGAGGAAAAACAACATCGACGGTCGGATCAACACGGCCACGCCGGCGCCGATGCCCGTGAGCAGTGCGAGCCTGATCCGGTCGCGTGGGTTGGTGGCGTGGTGCGCGCGATCAAACAACCACGTCACAAACAGTCCGAGCGGCCAGAAGATGGCTTCGCTGAATCCGTACGCGGCAATCCAGATGAGGGGCGGATAACACGCCGCGCCGAGCGCGGCCGCCAGTCCCGCGCGATCACCGGCCAGTCGGCGCGCGAGGAGAAACACCATCCAGACACCGAGTCCACCAACCACCGACTGCGCGATCTGCGCGATCACCGGCACGTGGGGCGTGACCTCGCGTCCCGCGCCAACCAGTGCAAGAAACGCCGGGTATCCGGGGGCACGGCCAAAGGGATCCACGCCGCCTTCCCGCGCGACCTCGTCGTACACAAACCCCGCGCCGGAAGCGAGGCCTCTGGCCAGTGAGAGGTATTCACGTTCGTCGCGGGTGAGCGGCTGACCGGTCCAGTAACCGAGCGCAAACGCGAGTCGAAGCACGATCGCGAGACCGACGATCGCCAGCAGAGCCGTACGCGTGGACCGCAGATTACCGGCGACCATCAAAACGTTGTGCGGAAATCTGCTCCGAGACCAGGCCCACCAGGAACACGACAACCGCGAACATGATGAGCAGAACCGACGAGTTGGTGATGTGGCCGACCATCCAGGACTGCCGCGTCACCATCTCGACGTAGGTCGTCCACACCGCATAGCCGAAGCCCAGCAGGAACGACACGCCGGAGACCGGCAGAAAGATGCGCATCGGGCTGTAGATCGTGATCACCCGCAGGATGATGACGAGGAACTTCACGCCGTCGCTCGACAACCGGATCTTCGAGTGGCCGGTGCGTTGCCGCGCCTCGACGGGTTCAAACCGGACGCTGTGCCCGGCCTTGATGAACGCGAGTGTCGTGGTCGTCGGTGTGGAGAATCCGTTCGGCAGCAGAAACAGAAACTCGCGCAGGTAGTCGAGACGCGCCGCGCGGAAGCCTGACGTGAGGTCGGGGATCTGCCGCTCGGCCAGATACCCCGAGAGCCAGTTCAACACGCCGTTGCCGAGCCGCCGCATCGCGCTCGCCTGTGTCGCCGACGATCGGGCGCCCACCACGAGGTCGTATTCGCCGAGCAGGGCCGTGAGGCGCAACGCGTCCGACGGTTTGTGCTGCCCATCCCCGTCGATGATGAGCATGTAGTCGCCGGAGGCCGCGCGGATGCCGGCTTTGACGGCCGCGCCGTTGCCTTTGTTGTACGGCTGCCGAATGACGGTGGCGCCGGCGGCCGCCGCATTGGCCGCCGTCTGATCGGTGGACCCATCGTCTATGACGAGGATTTCGCGCCACGGCGCGGCCGCAGCCAGCTCACGCACAACGCCCGCGATCGCGTCGGCTTCGTTAAACGCGGGAATGACAATCGAGACGGTCTCGGGCGCCGCCATCAGTCGTCCTCGCGGCGGGTGAGCTCGATCTTGCGGATGCGGTAGAGCAGATCCTCGAGCAGTTTGCGTGTGCCCGCGATGGCATCAGCCACCAGGCCGATGATGATGATCTGGAAGCCCACGATCATCAGCACGGCCGACAGAATCAGGGACTGCAGGTGCCGGTCGCCGTAGGTGTCACCCGCAAGCCAGAAGTAGACGAACCGCAGGGAAATCGCGAAACCCACGAGGAACACCAGGCCGCCGATGTAGCTGAAGACCTTCAGCGGTTCGTGCATCGTGTAGATGCGCACGATGGTCGCCGCCGACTGCTTGATGTACCCGAACATGCTGCTGAACAGCCGCGATGGACGGGTGCGCGCGTTGGTGCCGACCTCGACGTGTGCAATGGCCATACGTTTTTTGCCGGCGCCGATGATCGACTCGAGGGTGTACGAAAACTCGGACACGATCGTCATGCGCAGCGCGGCATCACGCGTGTAGGCGCGGAACCCGCTCGTGGTGTCGGGCACCTGGGTGTTCGAGACCTGCCGCACGACCCAGCTGCCCAGATGCTGCAGCCGCTTTTTCGGCCACGACATGGTCGCGATCTCGCGGATGTTGCGGTCGCCGATGCAGATGTCCGCCTCACCCCTCAGCAGGGGCGCCACCAGCCGCGGAATGTCCGCGCCCGCGTACTGATTGTCGGCATCGGTGTTGACGATGAAGTCGGCGCCGGCTTTGACGGCGGCGTCGATGCCCGCCGTAAACGCGGCCGCCAGTCCCTTGTTCCGCGTGAACCGCACGATGTGATGCACCCCGTGCGCACGCGCGACGTCCGACGTGCCGTCACGTGATCCGTCGTCGATGACCAGCCACTCGATGGTGTCGATGCCCTCGATGTGACGGGGCAGATCGGCCAAAGTGGCCGGCAGGGTTTCCGCCTCGTTCAGGCACGGGATCTGGATGATGAGTTTCATGAGCCGACCAGGCGCTCAATGACGCCCGTCCACGTGATCGTACTCGCAGTGGCATACCCCGCGTCACCCAGAGTCGCCGCCAGACGCACGTCGGCGCCCAGTTTGGCGAAGGCGTCGGCGAGTGCGTCGGGCGTGGGGGCGCACGAATATCCGTTCACCCCGTCCACCACAAATTCGTTGGGACCGCCCGCGTCGGTGGTCGTCACGACCGCCTTCCGGCAGAGGAAGGCCTCAAGTGTGACGTAGCCGAAGTCCTCGTCGTAGGGCGGAAACACGACGGCGCGCGCCCCCGCATACAGCTCAAGGAGCGTCTCATCGTCCACGCCACCCTGGAAGTGGACACGATCACCTATGCCCAGTGACTGTGCCAGCGCCTCGAAGTTGGCACCCTGCGTGCCGATGCCCGCAATGACCAGTCGCAGCGACCCCGGCACCAGCGCCAGCGCACGAATCGCCAGGTCCACACGTTTGACCGACTCGAGACGGCCCACCGAAAGGATGTAGTCGCCATAAGAACCGGGCGTCAGCCGATCTGCGAGCCGGGGCGGATGGTAGAGCGCTTCGGCCGGCACGCCGTTGAACCGCCGCGCGCGGTCGGCCGTGTTTTTTGCGTTGGCAAACAGGCGGGTGCACTCGCCAAGCATCTGGGTGTCGAGGGCGATCAGCCGGTCCCGCAGGGCCACGTCGCTCTCCACATGGGCGAAGTCGCTGAACGGCGTTCCCGCCAGCTCATACGCCGCGCGATGTTGATGGATGAGCCACGCGACCTTGTTCGGGTGCCGCGCGAAGTAGGTGGGAAACTTGGTGGCGATCAACAGATCGATCGTCCGACCGTTGCTTTCGGACAGATCAAGCAGCCGCCAGGCCGCCGCATTCGCGAGGATTTCTTCCTTCGGGTACCACTTGAACGGGACCGAGACAATCTCGGTGGGGTGGCCATGCGCCCGGAGTTGGCGCACCAGCTCACGGACGTGGTATTCCGCGCCCCCCTGGACAAACGGCACCTGAGCCTCACATACCAGGATGGTCTTCTCAGGCATCGGCGACCGCAAATCGTAACATGCGGAAAATTTTCGCCAGACTTTTGCTTTTTGGCAAAGCGAAGATTTGACGTAAGCCTAATCCCTGCCACACTTTGCGATTGACTCTCACCGCTGAGGCTCCTACTATCCGTGTGGACCTATCTGGAGCAAAGTGGAGCAAAAAGTCCTTCGCGGCAACTACGCCGCCAAGATCGACGACAAAGGGCGGCTCAAGATCCCGAATGCCTTCAGGGCAGTCGTGGAAGAGCAGCACGGTGCCGCTTTGTTCGTCACCAGTATCACTGGTGATTCGGTCCGCATTTACCCGATGCCGGTCTGGATGGGCGTCGAGGAACGGCTCGGTCGTATGCCGAGTACGCACCCGGCCCGCCTGAAGTTTCTCGACCGCGTCAACTATTTCGGTCAACTGGGCGAATTCGACAGCCAGGGCCGGGTGTCGTTGCCCACACGACTGCGGGTCAGCGCCGGGATGAACGGCGAGGTCGACGTGCTCGGGCAGGTGGATTACCTCGAGGTCTGGAACCACGAGCGGTTGCTCGCCCGCCTCGAACGCGAACCGTTTACCGATGACGACGCCAGAGCGCTGGCGGAGCACGGCATCTGACGCCGACGCACGACCCCGTCCTCCTGGCCGAAGTGATCGCGCACCTCGCGCCGACGGCCGACGGGTGGTACGTGGACGGGACCTTGGGGCTCGGCGGGCACACCGAAGCGTTGCTGGATGCCGGCGCCGGGCACGTGGTGGGGATTGATCGGGACGAAGCCGCGCTGGCCATTGCGCGCGACCGACTCTCGCGATTTGGCGATCGCGTCACGCTGGTGCACTCGGACTACCGGGCCCTGGCGGACGTGCTCGGGCGGATGGGACGCACGACCGTCGACGGCATTCTTGTGGACCTCGGGGTGTCGTCGATGCAACTCGACGAGGCCGACCGGGGTTTCAGTTTTCGGAACGACGGTCCGCTCGACATGCGGATGGACCGGTCGTCCGGTGTGCCGTTGTCGGAGTGGATCGCGACGGTGGATGAAGAAACGCTCGCGAACGTGATCTACGAGTTCGGCGAGGAGCGGAAGTCGCGTCGGGTGGCACGGGCCATCGTTGAGGCGCGGGCGGTGCAGCCGCTGACACGGACGACGGAATTGGCGTCGGCCGCGCGGCGTGGGGCAGGCGGGGGCGGATGGCAGCGGTTGGATCCGGCGACGCGCACGTTTCAGGCGCTGCGCATTTTTATCAACCGTGAGCTGGACGGCCTCGATGTGTTTCTGGAGTCCGCGGTGCAGTGCCTGGCGCCGGGCGGACGGATGGCGGTGATTGCGTTTCACTCCCTGGAAGACCGGGTTGTGAAACACACCTGGCGCCGGATGGCGCAGGCAGAGGACGCGGTCGTGCGGCTGGTCACACGCCGCCCCGTGGTCCCTGGTGAGGAAGAAGCGGCCCGGAACCCCCGGGCCCGCAGCGCGCGGTTACGAGTGGTGGAGAGGGTCGCATGAGCATTGACGTCGAATACGCCATCAAGAAAGACGTCCGCAACAATCCGATCGTCCGCGGTGTGGATGAGAAGCAGCGCCGCGCGCTGATGCGCACGTTCGCCGTCGGTGTGCTGGTCGTCGGCATGTTGTTGTTCTCCGGCTGGCAGCGCTACCAGATGATGGACCACGGCTACAACGTCGAGCGCCTGACGAAGGACATCGCCGCGCAGGAGGCGATGAATCGCCGGCTGCAGCTCGAAGTCGACACCCTGCAGTCGCCCGGCATGATCGAACGCCGCGCGATCGGCGAGCTCAACATGGCGTATCCGACGCCTGCTGAAACCGTGCTCGTTGAACGTGTTCCCGCCACCACCGCCCCGAAGACCGTCGTTGCCAGCGCGAGATAGAGGAGCAGCCATGGCCACACACGATCTGGATCCGTTGCACACGCAGGACCGGCCCGACGAGGCGTTCGAGATCTCGTGGCGTCGCGGGTTCCGGCGGCGACTGCTCATCATCGGCGTTGCGCTTGGCCTGTGGACCGCGGGCATTCAGGCGCGTCTCGTGTTTCTGCAGATCGTGGCGCACCCGGATTATCTCGAGCAGGCCAACGATCAGCAGATGCGTGTGTTCGAGCCGGCCGCCAAACGGGGCGACCTGCTGGACCGCAACGGGGAGGTCCTCGCGTATTCGGTTGATGCCGACACGATCGCGGTCAATCCACGGGTCGTGCGTGATCCGGAGAAAACCGTCGCCGCGTTGTGCAGCGTGTTCCGTGACTGCACCAAACAGGAACGTGCGTCGCTGATCCAGACGATGGGCAATCGGAAGATGGCGTTCGCCTACATCCGTCGGGGTGTGGCGCCCGGGATCGGCGCGCGTGTGGCCGCTCTGAAGTTGCCCGGCGTCGAGGTCCGCGTCGAGTCGAAACGGTACTACCCGAATCGCGAGATGGGTGCCCATCTGATCGGGTTTGTCGGACGTGACAACAACGGGCTGGGCGGGATTGAGCAGGCGTACGACAGCGTGGTCCGAGGCAACAAGGGCCGCGTGTTGATGTTGACCGACGCCAGACACGCCTCGGTCGAAAGCCGGGTGGAGCTTGAGGCGACCGCCGGCGCGACCCTCGAACTCACGATCGATCAGTACCTCCAGCACATCGCCGAACGTGAACTGCGCGCGGGTGTGGAAAAACACAACGCAACGGCGGGCACGCTGGTGGCGCTCGCCCCGAACACGGGTGAAATTCTCGCGCTGGCGAACTATCCGCCGTTTAATCCCAATGCCCCCGGCGAGGTCGAGCCGGACGTCCGACGCAACCGTGCGGTCCAGGAAATCTACGAGCCGGGATCCACCTTCAAGATCGTCACGGCGGCGGCCGCAATCGAAGAGGGCATTCTGTCGCCGGACGATCTGATCGACACGGCGCCGGGATACATCAAAATTCCGGGCCGCAACGCGATTCCCGACGAGCACTATTACGGTCCGCAGATGACGTTTCACGACGTCATCGTCAAGTCGAGCAACGTCGGCGCCATCAAGGCCGGTTGGCAGATCGGCGCGGAGCGGTTGAACCGTTACGTGCGTCGGTTCGGCTTCGGCGAAATTCACGCGCCCGACTTCCGCGGCGTCAGCGGCGGCATCGTGTGGCGACCCGAGGACCTGGGTCTGTCGGCGCTGGCGTCGGTCTCGATGGGGTATCAGGTGGCGGTGACGCCGATGCAGATGGCGGCGGCCACGGCCGCGGTGGCCAACGGCGGCACCTTGTATGAGCCGCGCCTGGTGCGCGCGATCATCCGTGACGGCGTGCGTGAGGAGATCGTGCCGAAGGCGCTCCGTCGCGCGATTTCCCCGGCGACCGCGGCGGCCCTGACGACCATCATGGAAGACGTTGTGGTGAACGGCACCGCCAAGGCGGCGGCCATTCCCGGATATCAGGTCGCCGGCAAAACGGGTACGGCGCAGAAGATCATCAACAAGGCCTACTCCTCGTCGAATCACTACGGGTCGTTCACCGGGTTTGTGCCGTCGCGTCGTCCGGCGCTGGCCGTGCTGGTGGTGATCGACGATCCCCGGACGGGCGGCTACTACGGCGGCGTGGTCGCGGCGCCGATCTTCCAGAAGTTCTCCGAGGCGGCGATGCGCCACCTGGGCATCACGCCCACGATTAATCCCACGACGCCGCTTGTGGTGCAGTCCGACGCCGTGTTGCCGGCGCGATACAGCGGCCGGGTGCCCGACGCCCAGCGCGGCGTGATGACCGTCAACGGTGCGGTGCTCATGCCGGACGTGACGGGACTGGGCGCGCGTGATGCCACGCGTGTGTTGGTACAGCTGGGGATGTCGGTGCGTATGTCCGGCAACGGCGTGGTGCTCACGCAGAGCCCTGCGGTCGGGGAAGAAATCACGACGGGCGCGGTGAGCCGCCTCGAACTGGGCCGCGTGCGCCCCGCACCTCCGTCGGGAGGACGTCAGTGACATTGGGTGCACTCGTGGCCGCGGCGCGCACGGTGGCGCCCGATGCGAGCCACCGTGTGTCCACGACCTCCAGCAACGAGACGATGGTCACGGGTGTGACGCACGACTCCCGTGCGGCCGCGCCCGGTATGGTGTTTGTCGCGATTCGTGGACAACGCGCGGACGGGGCGGCGTTTGCCCACGCGGCTGCCGCCTCCGGCGCGGTGGCGGTGGTGTCCGAAGATGAGGCGCCCGCGGGTTTCCCAGTGCCATGGATCCAGACGCCTGATGCGCGGCTGGCCCTCGCCGAGTTGTCGGCGCTGGTGCACGGTCATCCGAGCGAAGCCCTGACGGTGGTGGGTGTGACCGGCACCAACGGCAAAACCACCACGACGTATCTGCTGGCGTCGATTTTTGATGCGGCGGGTCTGCCATGTGGCCGGCTGGGCACCGTGACGGTGCGCACCGGACCCAAACCGACCGACGAAGTCGAGGCCTCACACACCACACCTGAAGCCTCAGAGGTGCAGCGTCTGCTGCGCGAAATGGTGACGCGTGGATGCCGCGCGTGTGCGATGGAAGTGTCGTCACACGCGCTGATGTTGCATCGTGTGGCGTCGACGCGGTTTGCGGCGGCGATCTTTACAAATCTCACGCGCGACCATCTCGATTTTCACGGCGACATGGCCTCGTATTTCGCGGCCAAGTGCCGGCTGTTTGATCTGCTGCCGCCCGGCGCACCGGCCATCATCAACATTGACGATCCACGCGGCGCAGAACTTGCGACGCGTGTGTCGCGGCCGGTGACCTTCGGTATTCACAAACAGGCCGACGTGCGTCCCGAGTCCGTGCAGCTCTCCCTCGACGGCCTCGCGTTTAACGTCACCACGCCGACCGGCACGCTGGCCGTACGGTCGTCGCTGGTGGGCTGGCCGAATGTCTACAACACACTCGGCGTTGTGGCGACCGCGATCTCCCTTGGGATTCCGCACGAGGCCATCGAACGCGGGTTGGCCAACCTGGAAGGTGTGCCCGGCCGGTTCCAGGTCGTCTCGGGTTCCACAGACGACGTGCGTGTGGTCGTCGACTACGCACACACCGATGACGCCCTGAAAAATCTGCTGGAGACCGCGCGCCCCCTGACCCATGGCCGACTCATCACGGTGTTCGGCTGCGGGGGTGATCGGGACAAGACCAAACGCCCGCTCATGGGCGCCGTCGCGGCGCGGTTGAGCGATCTGGTGGTGTTGACGTCCGACAACCCGCGCTCGGAAGACCCGACGCGCATCATCGACGACATCAAACGTGGCATCGTGCGGCCCAGCGACCCGAACGCCCCCACCCGTGTGGGCACCCCCATGATCGTGCATGTGGATCGCCGCATCGCGATCGAACAGGCCGTCCGCGCCTCACGCGCCGGCGACGTCGTCCTGATTGCCGGCAAGGGCCACGAAAAAACGCAGACGATCGGCGATCGGGTGTCGCCGTTTGATGATGTGGAGGTCGCGCGCGCGGCCCTGTCCCAGCGCCGGGCGGCGCCGCGAGTGTGACCGTGAGTGCGTTTGTGCTGACGGCAGGTTTGGTGGCAGACGCCACCGGCGGTCGGCTGATTGCCGGCGAGACCACCCGTGTATTTGATTCCGTGGTCACCGACAGCCGGACCATGGCGCCCGCGTTGGGCGGCCGTGGCGCGGGCGCGTTGTTCATCGCGCTCTCAGGTCCGACCTTCGACGGTAACGACTTTGCCGAACAGGCGATCACCAACGGCGCCGCGGGGGTGCTGGTGTCGCGGCCGCTTGCCAACCCCGGACACGCCGCCGTCATTCTTGTCGACGACACCCTGGAGGCGCTGCAGCAACTCGGGCACAACGTGCGCGTGAGATCCGGCGCGCGTGTGGTGGCCATCACCGGCAGCGCGGGGAAGACCACCACCAAGGAAGCCACGGCGACGCTGCTCGGCGCGAAGTTCCGCGTGTATCGCAACGCCGGCAATTTCAACAACCACTGGGGCCTTCCGCTGTCGCTCATCGAACTGCGGCAGGGGCCCGAAATCGCCGTGGTGGAACTGGGCATGAACCACGCCGGTGAAATCCGGAGGCTGGTGCACCTGGCGACGCCTGACGTGCGTGTGTGGACCAACGTCGGCAACGCACACATCGGTCACTTCGGATCGGCGGACGCGATCGCCGAGGCCAAGGCCGAAATTCTCGAGGACGCCACCGCCGACACACTTGTCGTGGCCAACGCCGACGACGAACGGGTGATGCGCCACGTGAAGCAGTTCCGTGGACGTCGACTGACGTATGGCACCGAAGCCACGGCAGACGTGCAGGCGACGCGGGTGGACGATCACGGCTTTGACGGCACCACCTCGGAGGTGACCACGCCGTGGGGGCCGCTGGTCCTGCGCCTGGCCGTGCCGGGACGCGCCAATCTGATGAACGTGCTGGCGGCCGCAACCGTGGCGCTTGAAGCCGGTGTGTCGGTGGCCGATGTGGCGCGTGTGGCCTCGACGCTCCAGCCCGTGCATCGTCGTGGTTCGTCGGCGACGCTCGGCAACGGTGTCCGCCTGATTGACGACTCCTACAACGCCAGTCCAGCCGCCGTGCGCGTCACGGTGCAGGCGCTGGCGGCCACCTCGACCACGGGGCGACGCATCGCGGTGCTGGGCGAGATGCGCGAACTTGGTGATGACGCGGTGCGGTGGCATGAGGACTGTGGGCGCGCGGTTGCGGACGCACACCTTGATCTGCTCGTCGCCGTGGGTGGTCCTGCCGCCGATGGCCTGATTGCCGGCGCGAAGGCGGGCGGCATGTTGGCCGGCCAGTTGCAGCGGTTTGCCACCAGTCAGGACGCCGCGCCTGCCGTTGCTGCGCTCGTGCGCGCCGGTGATGTGGTGCTGGTGAAGGGATCACGCGGCACACGGACCGACATCATTGCTGACCGACTGCAGGAGGTCGCCTGATGGTGTACCACCTCGTCTATCAGCTCTTTGATGTCCGGCTCGCCGGATCGATCACCTTCCGCGCAGCGCTCGCGAGTCTGCTCGCCCTGGTGCTTGGCCTCGTGCTGGGCCCGTGGATGATCCGGCGTTTACGCGACTTTCAGATTGGCCAGGTGGTAAGACAGGACGGCCCCGCCAGTCACAAGGCGAAGTCGGGGACGCCGACGATGGGCGGGTTGTTGATCATTTCGTCGATCTTCATTCCGACGTTGTTGCTCGCGAATCTGACCGACCCGTACATCTGGGTCGCGGTGCTCTCGACCGCCGGGTTTGGCGCGATTGGGTTCGCCGACGACTACCTGAAGATCACACGTCGCAGCCACCACGGACTGTTTGCGCGCTACAAACTGCTGGGGCAGGTCCTGGTCGGGCTGGCTGTCGGCACCACGCTCATCTATATGGCCGCGCAGGAACCGGCCTCGTACAACACGCGCCTGGTCTTTCCGTTCTTCAAGAACTGGATTCCCGATCTGGGCTGGTGGTACGTGCCGTTTGCCGCGTTTGTGCTGGTCAGCGCGTCCAACACGGTCAACCTGACGGACGGGCTCGACGGCCTCGCCATCAGTGTCTTCGCCGTGTCGGCCGTGACGTTTACGGCGCTGGCGTACCTGATGGGGCACCGCGAACTGTCGGAGTACCTGCTGTTTGTGCGGTTCCCGGTGGGCGAGCTCACGATCTTCTGCGGTGCGCTTGTGGGCGCGAGCCTCGGTTTCCTCTGGTGGAACTGTCACCCGGCTGAAATTTTCATGGGCGACGTTGGATCGCTGGCGCTCGGCGGCGCTTTGGGCACCGTTGCCATTCTGATCAAACAGGAACTGCTGCTGCCGATCGTCGGCGGTGTGTTTGTGCTTGAGGGCCTCTCGGTCATCCTGCAGGTGGGATCGTTCAAACTCCGCGGCAAACGTATCTTCAAGATGGCGCCGCTCCATCATCACTTCGAACTGCTGGGCTGGGCCGAGCCGAAGGTGATCACGCGATTTCTGATTCTCGCGATCATCTTTGCGCTGCTGAGTCTAGCCACGTTGAAGGTGCGGTGATGACGAAGCCCTTTGATGTGCGCGGTCGTCAGGTCACGGTGGTGGGTGCCGCGCGGAGCGGGCTTGCGGCCATCGATCTGCTGCAGGGCCGCGGCGCATATGTGACGCTGGCGGACGCGGCCTCGTCGCTGGCCGGCGCCGAGGCGCTGCAGGCCCGCGGCGTCAACGTGCAGCTGGGACCACATCGCCCCGACCAGTTCACGAGTGCGGACCTCATCGTGCTCAGCCCTGGTGTGCCGCTGGAACAGCCGGCCATCACGCAGGCGCGCGCGGTCGGGGTGCCGGTCATCGGTGAGCTCGAGCTGGCGTCCCGCTGGCTCAAGGGACGCATCGTCGCCATCACGGGCACCAAGGGCAAGTCGACCACCACAACGTTGACGGCGCGGATGCTGGCGGCGGGCGGCTTTCATGCACCGGCCGGCGGAAACATCGGCGCCGCATTGTCGGCACAGGTGGACGAATCCACCGCCGACACGATCCATGTGATCGAGTCGAGCAGCTTCCAGCTCGAGACCATCGACACGTTTCATCCGTGGATCGCCGTGCTGGTGAATCTGTCGGCGGATCACATCGACCGGCATGGCACGTTTGATTCGTACGCGGCTGCCAAGGCCCGCATTTTTGAAAACCAGACGGCCGACGACTGGGCCGTGGTGAACGCGGATGACCCGGCCTCGCTGGCGCTGGCGTCACACACCCGCGCGCGGCGGTTTGATTTTGCCCTCGATGCGCCGGTCGCCGATGGCGTGACGGTGGAAGGGACGTCGATTGTGCTGCGGGATGGCGGGGCGAGTGCGCCGCTGGTGCCGCTGTCGGCCATTCAGGTGCCGGGCCGGCACTTGTTGAGTGATGTGCTGGCCGCCACGGCGGTGGGGTGCCTCGCTGGTGTGCCGGCTGAAGCGATGGTGCGGGCTGTTGAAGGTTTCCACGGCCTGGCCCACGCGCTCGAACGTGTCGGCATGGTGCAGGGCGTGGCGTTTGTGAACGACTCCAAGGCCACCAACATCGTGTCGGCCACGCGGTCGATCGAGAGTTTTGAACGTGATGTGGTGGTGATCCTGGGCGGCAAACACAAGGGTGGCCGCTTTGAGGATCTGCGCGACGTGGTGCGCGACCGCTGTGTGGCCGTGGTGGCCATCGGGGAAGCGACGCCGCTCGTGCACGCGGCGCTTTCGGATGTCGTACCGGTGCGGCAGGCCTCGTCGATGGGGGATGCCGTCCGGCAGGCGTGGGGGCTCGCGCCGTCGGGGGGCACGGTGTTGCTGGCGCCGGCGTGCGCCAGCTTTGACATGTTTCGGGACTACGCCGCGCGTGGCGCGGCATTTGTGGAGGAGGTTCGGCGACTGAGTGATGGACAGTCATCAGTACTGGCACCGCGGTGAAGAGCCAGCCGCTGGGAACACAGGCCGCCCCGGCCTGTGAGGTTGGTGTCTCTACCCGAGGCCCGGCTGATGACTGTCGATCGCTCAGGCGCCGCCGCTATTGTCGGCGGGTTGGGCCTCCGACTGTAGGGCGAGTGCAGAAGTGGGAAGTTTGGTGAACAATGGCGCGCACACTCAAATCTGACAAGTGGCTGCTGGGAGCCACACTGATGCTCCTGGGCGTGAGCCTGGTGATGGTGTTCAGTGCGTCTGCACGTTGGGGCGCCGAACGGTTCAACTCGCAGTACCTGTTCCTCATCAAACAAAGCGCCTTTGTGGTTGGTGGGCTGATCCTGATGGTGATCGGCATGCGTGTCGACTATCACCACTACAAAAAGCCCGTGGTGATCTGGTCGGCGCTCGGCATCACACTCGCCCTGTTGCTGGTGGTCTTCGGCTTCGCGCCGATCAACGGCACACGACGCTGGATTTCCCTGCCCGGATTCACCCTGCAGCCCGCAGAACTCGCCAAACTCGCCGCTGTGTTTTTCACCGCGGCGATTCTTGAGCGCCGGATGCATCGTGTAAACGACATCAAGTTTGCGCTGATGCCGATCGGCATCGTGGTCTCCGTGCTGGCGGGACTGATCGTGCTCCAGCCGGACTTCGGCACGTCCACCGCGCTGACCGGCGTCGTGTTGGCCATGGTGTTTTCTGCCGGCCTCTCCTTCCGGTATCTCGGCGCCGTCGTCGCCGTGCTTGTGCCGTTGGCGGGTCTGGCCATCTGGGCAGAGCCGTATCGTGTGCGGCGTTTCCTGATTTTCCTGGATCCCGAAAGTGATCCACTCGGCGCGGGTTTTCAGCTGCGGCAGTCGTTGATCGCCGTGGGGTCGGGCGGGCCGTTCGGCCGCGGCTTCATGGACGGCGTGCAGAAACTCTTTTACATTCCCGAGCCACACACGGACTTCATTTTTGCGGTCATCTCCGAGGAACTTGGTCTGATCGGTGCGACGGCGATCCTCGCCTGTTTTGTGATCATCGCCGTTCGCGGCCTGCGTGCGTCCATGTTTGCGCCCGACCGATTTGGATCGCTGCTCGCCGTGGGGCTCACCGCGATGATCGCCGCCCAGGCGTTCGTCAATTTGAGTGTGGTGATCGGGCTACTGCCGACCAAGGGCATCCCGCTCCCGTTTGTGAGCAATGGTGGTTCGTCGATGCTCGTGAGTTTGTTTGCGATGGGCATCCTGTTGAACGTGTCCCAGAATGCCTCGGCGGTTGACGCCGACGGACGTGTGCGCAGTGTGGCGCGTACGGTCACCACCGACGATCCCCTGGGGGCACAAGCGTGACATCCCGTCCCCTGACTGTCGTGATTGCCGGCGGCGGCACCGGCGGGCACCTGTTCCCGGGGCTGGCCGTGGCGCGCGCCCTGCTTGCGCGTCGGCCGGACGCACGTGTGTCCTTTGCCGGGACCGCGCGTGGTCTCGAGGCGCGTGTTGTGCCCAACGAAGGATTTGAGCTGGACCTGATCCGCAGTGTCGGCATCAAGGGCAAGTCGCCTGTGGCTCGACTGCGCGGTGGCGCGATTCTGCCCGTCAGCATGCTGGACGCCCTCCGCGTGGTGGCGCGTCGCAAGCCACATGTCGTCATGGGTGTGGGCGGCTACAGCTCGGGGCCGATCGTGCTGATGGCGGCGATGCGTGGCATCCCGACGATGGTGCTTGAACAAAATGCCGTGCCTGGATTGACCAACCGGTGGCTCGCGCCGTTTGTGCGCGCGGCGGCAGTCACCTATGACGGAACGCTGACCTACTTTCGCGGGAGGGGCTTCGTTGCAGGAAACCCAGTTCGTCCGGAATTTCTCCAGTCGCAGGGGGCGGGTGTCGCGCGTGATGCGTCACAACCGCCCAGGGTGCTGATCCTTGGCGGCTCCCAGGGCGCGCACGCCATCAACCTGGCCATGGTGGCGACGGCACCGGAGTTGGTGCGGCGGTGCCCTCGCCTTGAAATCGTCCACCAGACCGGGACCCGCGACCTGGACATGGTCCGTGACGCCTACCGCGCTGCCGGGCTCGAGGCGCGGGCAGAATCGTTCATCGATGGGGTTGCCAACGAGATGATCCGGGCGGATGTGGTGGTGTCGCGCGCCGGTGCCACCACACTCGCTGAACTCGCCGCCCTCGGCGTGCCCGCCGTGCTGGTGCCGTTTCCGGCGGCCGCCGACGACCATCAGCGCCACAACGCGCGGGTCCTGGCCGAACGTGGGGCAGCGGTGCTGATGGAGGAACGTGCGCTCTCCACCGACGGTGGACGCGCGGAGTTTGTGGACGCGATCGTCGGCCTGTCCACCGATCAGGCCCGACGTGACGCCGTGAGCGCGGCCATGCGCGGGTTTGCCAGACCGGACGCGGCCGACATGATCGTCACTCGCCTGCTGGAGCTCGCCGCATGACCACCATGCTCGGGCGCACACGGCGCATTCACTTCGTCGGCATCGGCGGCATCGGCATGAGCGGCATCGCCGAGTTGCTGGCCAACCTCGGCTACGAGGTCTCCGGGTCCGATGCCAAACGGTCGGAGATCACCGAGCGCCTCGCGGAGCTCGGCGTCCGTATTGCGATCGGACACGCGGCCGCCAACGTGGGCAATGCCGATGTGGTGGTCACCTCGTCAGCCGTCGCCAAAGACAATCCCGAAGTGATGGTGGCCCGCGCGTCACACATTCCGGTCATCCCGCGCGCGGAGATGCTCGCCGAGTTCATGCGCCTGCGGACCGGCATTGCCATCGCCGGCGCCCACGGCAAGACCACCACGACGTCGATGGTCGCCCTGATGCTTGAAAAGGCCGGGCTCGACCCGACCGCGGTCATTGGGGGACGCCTGTCAGCGTTTGGCAGCAATGCCCGATTGGGCAGCAGCCAGTACATGGTCGCTGAGGCCGATGAAAGTGATCGGTCCTTCCTGCTCCTGTCGCCGACCTTTGCGGTGGTCACCAACATCGACCACGAGCACATGGAGAGTTACGGGACGTTTGAAAATTTGATCGACGCGTTTGTCCAGTTCGGCAACAAGGTCCCGTTTTACGGCGCAGTCATCGCGTGTATTGATGACCCGGTCGTGGCGGCACTCCTGCCGAGGCTCACGCGACGGGTGATCACCTACGGGTTCTCCGAACAGGCGGACGTGCGCGGCGAAGGGGCCAGCAGTGACGGCCGAACGGCGCGGTGTCAGGTCAGAACCTATACGAGCCCCGCGCGCGACACAGCCGAACGTGGCGAACTTGTGATTGGTGTGCCCGGCCGGCACAACCTGCTGAACGCCCTGGCCGCGACCGCAATGGGCCGCGAGCTTGGTGTGCCGTTTGATCGTATGGCCGAGGCCCTGCGCGGGTTCCACGGCGCAGAGCGCCGGTATCAGATTCGTGGCGCGGTCTCCGGCGTGACCGTTGTTGACGACTACGGACACCACCCGACCGAAATTGCCGCCGTGCTGCGGACCGCGCGTGAGGGCGCACCCGGGCGGCTTGTGGTGGCGTTCCAGCCCCATCGGTATTCACGCACGCGTGATTTGATGGCGGACTTTGGCCCCGCACTGGGTCTCGCCGATGTCGTGGTGTTGACCGACATCTATGCCGCCAGTGAGGCGCCGATCCCGGGCATCTCGCTCGAGAGCCTGGCGGCGACCATTCGTCCGCACGTCAAGGAACTGGTGCTGGTGCCGTCGGTGGGTGACGTCGCCGCACACGTCGCGTTGCTCGCACAGCCCGGCGATCTCGTGGTGACACTCGGCGCCGGCTCCATCGGCCACGTCGCCGACCGCATCGTCGCCCTGCTGCAGCAGATGGCCTCATCGTCGATCGGCGCGACGGGACAGGTGGTGTCGTGAGTACGGCCACCGCGCCGCGCCGTGGACTGCCGACCGGGTCGGCATCGGTGGCCGACAAACGGTTCCGCCGCACGGATGTGCGGCCCGCGCGTCGACGCCGTGTGCTGCAGCGTGTCTGGCAGGTCGGTCGGGTGCTGGTCGTTGTGCTGGTGCTCGCGGGTCTGGGGGCGTTTGCCTCGACGCGGGTGGTGGGCGCGCGGATTCTCGCGGTGGATGACGTCACGGTGCGGGGGAATCAGCGTCTGACCCTGGCCGAGATCGAGGCCCTGATTGGCGACGTGCGCGGCGAAAGTCTGCTGCTTGTTGACCTGGGGCGTTTTCGCGCGAAGTTGCTCGATTCGCGCTGGGTGGCGGACGTCACGATTCGCCGGGTGTTTCCGTCGGTTGTGGACGTGCGGATCGTTGAACGTGAACCGGTGGCCGTGGCGCGGCTCGGCCAGCTGCTCTATCTGATCGACGAGACCGGTTTGATCATTGATGAGTACGGCCCGCAGTACAAGGACTTTGACCTGCCGATTGTTGACGGGCTCGCGGCAGCCAAGTCCGTGGACGGTCCGGTCATCGACCCCGAACGGGTCCAGTTGACCGCGCAGTTTCTGCGGTCGCTCGCGCCTCGGCCGGAACTGATTCGGGCGTTGTCGCAGGTGGATATGTCGACGGCGGGGAACGTGGTGGTGTTGCTCGGCGACGACCCCACGTATCTGCACCTCGGCGACGAGATGTTTCTGGAGCGTATCCAGACATACCTCGAGTTGACCCCGGCGCTCGCGGATCGCGAGAAGCCGATCGACTACGTGGATCTCCGGTTCGGCAACCGGGTGTTTTTGAAAGATCGCAAGTAAGCAGTCAGCAGGCGAGGAGACGGCATGGCACGAAAAGAACGGTACTTGGTCGGACTCGACGTGGGAACGTCCAAGGTCTCAGCCATTGTGGGCGAGATGATGGACGACGGCACGATCGACATCATCGGCATCGGCCTGGCCGAGTCGAAGGGGATTCGGCGCGGTGTCGTCAACAACGTCGACTCCGCGGCGGAAGCGATCAAGAAGGCGCTCGACGAAGCCGAGCTGACGGCTGGTGTTGAGATCGACACGGTCCACCTCGCGTTGTCGGGAGCCCACGTCAAGGCGTTTAACAGCCGCGGTGTGGTCGCCGTCGCCGGTCGCAACCGCGAGATCGCCCGCGAGGACGTCAAACGCGCCATTGATGCCGCGCGCGCGGTGGCGCTGCCGGCCGGTCGCGAAATTCTCCACGTGTTGCCGCAGGACTTTGTGGTGGACGACCAGGACGGCATTGCGGTGCCGGTCGGGATGACGGGTTCACGTCTTGAAGTGAACGTCCACGTGGTGACCGGCAGCTCGTCGTCGATGCAGAACATGGTGGCGTGTGTGAATCGCGCCGGCGTGGAAGTGGGCGATACCGTGCTCGAACAGCTGGCCGCCAGTGAAGCGGTGCTGACGCCCGATGAAAAAGAACTCGGCGTGTGTGTTGTGGACATCGGCGGCGGTACGACGGACTTCGCGGTGTTTGAGCGCGGCAGCCTCTGGCATGCCGGCGTGCTCGCCGTGGGCGGCGACCACTTCACCAACGACATTGCGGTCGGGCTGCGCATGCCCATCCCTGAAGCGGAAAAACTCAAGCGCCGGTCCGGCTGCGCACTGACCTCACTCGTGCCCGAGGACGAGACGATGGAAGTGGCGAGTATTGCCGGGCGTCGGTCACGCATGATGCCGCGGCGGGTGTTGTCCGAGATTCTGCAGCCACGCGCCGAGGAAATCTGCCACCTCCTGTGGGATGAAATCCGCAAGGCCGGATTCGAGAAGTCACTCAATTCCGGCATCGTGCTGACCGGCGGTGGTTCCATGCTCGAGGGCATGGTCGAGATCGCCGAACAAATCTTCGACCTTCCCGTGCGTCGTGGCGCGCCGGAAGAGGTGGGCGGGCTGGCCGACCACGTCAACAACCCGACGTTTGCCACGTCGGTCGGGCTCGTGATGTACGCACACAGGAATCTGCAGCAGGAACCCGAGCGCGTGGGCGCCGGAGCCATTGGCCGGCTGACCGGTCGTCTACGCACGTTGTTCAAAGAGTTTTTCTGAGTTCGAGAGGAGACAGTTTGATGAATCCCATTACGTTTACAGATCAGGCGGACGACAAATTGAGGATCCTGCTCGATGAAGAATCGCGCGCCGGCGCGCGCATCAAGGTGATTGGTGTCGGCGGTGGCGGCAGCAACGCCGTGAACCGCATGGTGGTGGCGGGTCTCACCGGCGTCGAGTTCATCGTCGCCAACACCGACCAGCAGGCGCTGGCCAACAGTCCGGCGCCGGTGAAAATCCAGCTCGGCCGTCTGCTGACGAAGGGGCTCGGCGCCGGCGCTGATCCCAACGTGGGCCGTGATGCCGCGCTCGAGGACACCGACAAGATCGTCGAGACGCTGCAAGGCGCCGACATGGTGTTTGTGACGACGGGACTCGGCGGTGGCACCGGCACCGGCGCCGCGCCGGTCATCGCGAGCCTCGCCAATCAGATCGGCGCGTTGACCATTGCGGTCGTCACCAAGCCGTTCAAGTTCGAGGGACGCCGCCGTGCGACGCAGGCCGAGCGTGGATTGCAGGAGCTCAAGGATGCGGTCGACACGATGATCACGATCCCCAACGAGCGCCTGCTCTCGACCGTCAAGAAGGACACCAGCATGTCTGAAGCCTTCATGACGGCCGACGATGTGTTGCGGCAGGCGATTCAGGGCATTTCGGACCTGATTCTGGTGCCGGGCATCATCAATCTGGACTTTGCCGATGTGAAGACGATCATGTCGCGCATGGGTATTGCGATCATGGGCACGGGTGTGGCGTCGGGGATGGACCGCGCGAAGATGGCGGCCACCGCCGCCGTTTCGAGCCCGTTGCTCGAAGATGCCACAGTGAACGGCGCACGCGGCGTCATCATCAACGTGACGGGCGGCCCCGACCTGACCCTCGCCGAAGTCAGCGAGGCGTCGGAGATCATCTACAACGCGGCGCACGAGGACGCGAACATCATCTTTGGCGCGGTGGTGGACCCGAAGATGGAGGGGCAGATCAAAATCACGGTCATTGCGACCGGTTTTGACCCGGCCCGCAACGCGATGGCGCCGATGGCGCAGTCGGCCATCCCGACCCCGATTGACATGACCGCCTACAGCGCGCAGCGCATCCTTGAGGAGGAGCGCAAGGTCGTCAACGGCTCGCCGCTGAGCAGCCTGCGCGCCGGCGTGTCGCTGACGCGACGCCCCGGTCTCGACCTGCCGTCGGTGTCCGCGCCGAAGGCGGACGGAGACGATGATGCCTCCCCGCTGGATGTGCCGGCGTTTCTCAGACGGCAGGAAGGCTAGCGTACAATCGGAACAGCCACCTTCGGGCGCTCCGTCTTCGTGTGAGGCGGGGTGCCACGACGGATGGCGTTTCTGAATGCCCAAACGTCCCCCCCCACGTCGATATGGCGGTCGCGCCTCCAGCACGGGCGGTTCCGACCGTCGCGCTGAAGCGCTCGAAACGCTCGCCAAGGAAGTCGGCTTCATCAGGAAGCCGCATGGTGGGCGCATGCGCGTGGCGCTCGCGTTCCCCAACACCTACTTTGTGGGGATGTCGAACCTCGGGCTCCAGACGGTGTATCAGCTGCTGAACGCCGACGACCGGGTGGTGTGTGAGCGGGTGTTCCTGCCCGGCCGCCAGGACCTCGCGAACGAACGCGCCCGGCGCGAGCCGCTCGTCACCATCGAATCGCAGACGCCGGTCTCCGACTTCGACGTCTTTGCGTTCTCCGTCTCGTTTGAATGGGACTACACCAACGTCCTCACCATGCTCCGGATGGCCGGGTTGAAGGCGCGGGCGTCTGATCGGCACCACCGGGATCCGTTGATCGTGGTGGGTGGCGCCGTCACCTTTGTGAATCCCGAACCCCTCGCGCCGTTTGCCGACGTCGTCGCGGCCGGCGAAGGCGAGGTGCTTGTGCCGGCGCTGGTCGAAGCCTGGCACAGCGCCGCGGACCGGCCCGACCTGCTGGACCGGCTCACGCAGGAGCGTGGGTTCTACATTCCGAGCTTCTACGACGTCACGTACGACGGACCGGGACGGGTGGCCGCCATCACGCCGAAGGCCGGGACGCGTGCCCCCGGCACCGTGCGCAAGGCAGCCGTCAGGGCGACGGACCATGTTGATCCTCCTTCCACGCGCATCTTCACCCCCGACACCGAGTTCGGTGCCCGCTTCCTCATCGAGGTCGTGCGCGGGTGCGCGAACATGTGCCGCTTCTGCTGGGCCGGTTATAACTACCTGCCCGTGCGACCGTTTGAGACCAAACGGATTCTCGAACTGGCCGAGGCCGCCCGCCCACACGCCACACGCGTGGGGCTGGTGTCGATCGCCTTGTGTGATCACCCCGACATCGTGCCGATCCTCGAGGGCCTGCTCGGGATGGGGTACGGCATCAGTCCGGCATCGCTGCGGATGGACGACCTGACCGAACCCGTGCTGCGCCTCCTGCGGGAGAGCGGGGAACGGTCGATCACCATTGCGCCCGAGACCGGGTCCGATCGCCTCCGTCGTGTCATCAACAAGACGGTGACCAACGAGGAGATCCTCAAACGCACCGACATGGTGTTTGCCGCCGGGTTTGAAAATCTCAAGCTCTACTACATGGTCGGCATCCCGACCGAGACCGATGAGGATCTCGTCGAGATCCGCGACCTCACCGTCGCGATGCGCGACCGCATGATGCACTACGCCAAGGCGCGCGGCACCGTCGGCCGCATCATCGCGTCGGTCAATCCGCTGGTCCCCAAACCCGGCACCACGTATCAGTGGATGCCGATGACCGACTCGGCCACCATCGACCAGAAGTCGAAACGCCTGCGCCAGCTCGTGGCCGATCTCGACAACGTGTACTTCAACATCAAGTCCGAGCGGCACTCCTACTACCAGGGCCTGCTGTCGCTGGGTGATCGACGCGTCTCCGAGGTGATCGAAATCGCCGAGGCCAACGGCGGCAACTGGCGCGCAGCCGTCGCCGACGCCGGCCTCGACGCCGATGCCTACCTCTACCGCAACAAGGAAGCCGATCCCTTCCTGCCGTGGCAGATCATCGATGGCGGCATGAAGGAGTCCTTCTTCCGCACCGAACT
>CAYRGW010000057.1:0-30983 GCA_964423815.1 uncultured Solibacteraceae bacterium
CAACGAAATCGGCAGGCCATGCAGCGGACCGCGGTCAACGCCCTTCGCGCGTTCTGCATCCGCCACGCGCGCGGCCGCGCGTGCGCCTTCCGCATCAACACGAATAAATGCGTGGGACGGTGTGTCGTGGCGGCCGATGGCGTCCAGTGTGGCGTCGAGCAGCTCGGATGCGGACAGGTGGCCGTGCCGGAGCGCGGTCGCCGCGTCGACAAGAGTTCGGGGAATCGACATCGCGATAGAGTTTACCCAGATGGCTGACACCGTGCTTGCTGCTGTGATGCCGGCGCCGAATGTGCCGGTGGAAATTCGTGAATTTGCGGAGCCAGACCTGCCCGTTGGCGGCGCACTGCTGAGGACCGCGCGCTCTGAAGTGTGCGGCACCGACGTGCATCTGTGGCACGGCCGGCTGTCGGGTGTGCCGTACCCCATCATTCCCGGCCACGTCACCACCGGCACCCTCGACAAGGTGCGCGGGTCGCTGGCAGACGTTGAGGGGCGTCCCCTGCGTGAGGGGGACCGCCTCGCGTTTTTTGACGTGCACCGCACGTGTGGCCGGTGCCTCGCCTGCACGGCGCATCGCACCCCGACCCGGTGCCCCTCACGACGCGTGTATGGCATCACCGATTCCGCGACCGAAGGGCTGTTCGGGGGCTGGTCCCAGAAGGTCTACATCGAGCCAGGGGTGATCGTCGCCCGGTTGCCCGATGCCGTGTCGTTTGATGCGTACATCGGGGGCGGCTGCGGACTGCTGACGGCCATTCACATCATCGAACGCTCCCGTATCTCGCTTGGCGACACCGTCGTTGTGCAGGGGGCAGGTGCCGTCGGCATGAGCGCGGCGGCGCTTGCGCGCAAGGCCGGCGCGGGCCAGGTCATCGTGATTGGTGGTCCCGTGTCCCGCCTCGACCTCTCGACCCGCATGGGCGCAGATGTCGTGATCAACCTCGACACCACCACGCCGGAGGAGCGCCTCGCGCGGGTGCTGGCATTGACCGGTGGGCTCGGAGCCGATGTGGTGATCGAAGCCGCGGGTTCAGCGCTCGCGTTTGAGGAGGGCGTGCGTCTCGCGCGCAACGGCGGCGCATACGTGATTGCCGGTCACTACACCAACGTGGGCGACAGCCGGATCAATGCCCACGAACACATCAACCGCAAACACCTCGACATCCGCGGGTGCTGGGGCAGTGAGGTCGGCCACTTCCTGCGCGCGCTGCGTGTGCTCGAGCGTTACCAGCACGAGGTGCCCTGGCACCTCATCGGCGCGCAGACGTTTGGCCTCGGCCAGATCAACGAGGCCCTCGCGATTGCCGAGTCACTCGTGATCCCCAAGGCGCTCGTCGATCCCTGGGCGTAACTCGCGCAGAGTGAAGCAGCGCCATCAGCGCTGCGATCCTCTCGGCGTCCGGTGAGCACTCGCGGGTCGACTCGGTGCACCGACTCTCCGGCTCGACGACGCGGAAAAAGCGCAGCTCTGCGGTCTTCGTTTTGCGCTTTGGTGTGGGGACCCCCAGCCCCACACCGTGTCACCCCGCTCTGCAGCGCTTTTTGCACTATCGCGTGTCGCGTCGCTCGCAGTCGAGTCGGCACACCGAGCTGGCCCGCGCGTGCTGGTGTTTTGGCCCTCAGTGACTCGGACCTTCGGCCTGCTGATTACGGAAGCCTATAGGGCTCAAAAAAAGACCCATAAACCTGAGCTCTCGGCGCTGCCAGAACTCGCGCATGCAGCGTTGTCGCCCTCGGTCGCGTTCACCGGCACAGCCGAAACCCGGGTCCGAAAGCGGCGCCACCAACAGTGACGTCCAGCGCGATCGCTACGCTGCGGAAGTGTAAGGGGGAGCTTGGCGTCCGGCAGACCGTGCGGCGTCGGGCTCTAAACTCCGGACCTTAGGCCAGTCGATGTCTGGGCAACGTTGTTGGGCGACGAGCGCCCTTGGCACGTCTCGCGGCCAAGTTCGGGATCACACAGGACACCGTACGTTTATGAAGTAGGCCGCGGCCTGAAATTCACCTGCTCTTGAGCCCTGTCAAGAGCCCACCTCCTTGGAGGAATGGCTCCGATTTTGTTTGCAGTGCTAACGTTTGGCCTCGGCGCACATGAAGGAGCCTGTGGGATGCGACTTTGGTCCGATTTTGGGGGCGACTAGATGCGATCAGAACAAGCCATATTTGAAGACCTGGCGACGTTGTGTTCGTCACCGGGATACATATTCGCGCTCGCCCATCTTTGCTTTCGAGACAACATGATTGGGTTCTCGGGCGAGATGAAGCCTGAGGATATGCGCCACCTCTTCTCGGAGGACGGACTCATTCGAACAGAGACTTCTGTTTTGCAGGGCCTCTTGCTTAAGAGTCAGATTGACTTTACCGTGCCGTCCGAAGACCTGTTTCGAGAGTACGTTCGTCAGACCGAGTCCCTCCTGAAGGAATTGCACGACACGATGTCGGCCCCATTCATGGAGCACCTCGCGGCAACGCCTGAGCAGAAGAACGCCAATCCATTCCAGAGCGGGGCAGTGCTCCGTGAGCCAATCTTCTATGGAGGCGAGTCAGCACACACTTTTCAGTATCGAGACTTGTCCATCAAAAAGTACAGCCGTGACGACAAATGGTTGAACGCGAATATGGGCTTCACGGTAGCAGAGGCTGTGGCCGTGGTGCGCGCAATTGAACGGACTCTGGATTCCAGAGGGGCAGCGCTGCTCGGAAGTAGCAAGGCTGCGACGGTCCCACCCGAGTTGTTCCTGCGCAGCAAGACGTTTTCTGTTGAGGAAGTCGCGACCGCTAGTGGCATAGACCTCGAAACGACTACGCGGGTGATATCAGCTTTTGCCGCACCAGCAGTGCCAGCAAACAGTCAGTTCGCTTCACTTCACGACTTTAACATCGCTAACGCCCAGCCTCTGATCCAAGACCAAGAGGGCGGCTACATTCTGTTCAATCACTTTTCCTTGGCAGAAGCCCTCTACGAGTCCCCCTTCTATTGGATGCTCCAAGATCGCTCCTATAGCGATACATCGCTGAGAAACCGAGGACTTTTCGGCGAAGAGTTTGCTGCAGCACGGCTGTCGAGGGTTTTCGGTAGTGCGAATGTCTACTCCAATGTCGACGTCTTTGACTCGTCACACCGAAAGGTTGGCGAGATTGACGTCTTGGTTCTCTTCGGCGATCGAGCGATCGTGGTGCAAGCAAAGTCGAAGCGGCTCACGATTGAGTCAAGACGCGGAAATGATGGCCAGATCCGAGACGATTTTAAGAAGGCCATTCAAGACTCGTACGACCAGGGCCTCAAGTGTGCAAAGGCACTCAGGACTGGCGAGTGTGTCCTTAAGGATGCTGGCTCGGGTCGATTGATTTCCCACGGCCCACTTGGTCGGGTCTATATCGTCAATGTCGTCGCGGATCACTACCCAGCTCTAAGCTTTCAAGCGCGGCACTTCTTGCAGACAGAGACTGTTGAGGGAATTTTTGGTCCGCTGGTCCTGCATGCCTTTGCGCTTGACGAGATCACCGAAATGCTCGAGTCGCCATTGCAACTCCTGAGCTACCTCACCCGTCGTACGATGTACGGCGACAGGGTGGCCGCCTCAGACGAACGTGTAATCCTTGCCTACCACCTCAAGCAGAACCTGTGGCTGGACGATGAACATGACCTTGTGATGTTCGCCGATGACATCGCTATAGATTTAGATCTCGCAATGATTGTGCGCCGCGAAGGGATTCCCGGCAAAGGCACCCCGGAGGGAATACTCACACGGCTAGCGGGTTCGACTTTGTGGCGATGGATCGGCGAGATCGAGGCCCAGCCGCACCCGTCTACGCTCGCTCTCGGTGAGGCGCTGTTGACCCTGGGCGAGGACACATTTCTTGAGTTCAGCCGAGGGATTGACGAAATCACAGCCCGCGCCCGCGGTGATGGAAAGTCTCACGATTTCACCATCGGGATCAGCCAAGGAGGGATTGGATTCACCGTCCACTGCACCCACGAGCCGCCGAACGTCGCCGGACCAGTACTTGCGCGGCATTGCCGGGCGCGGAAGTACACCGAAAAGGCAGGGCGGTGGTTCGGAATCTGCGTCCGCCCAATCGACGGCACGGTTCTATTCGCCCTCGATCTAAACCACGACTGGGTCCAGAGCGACGAGATGGACCGCGTCACAAGTGGTGCGCCGAGGCCCAAGAAGCTCGCAGAGGGGTTACGAGCATCGAGAAAGGGACCTAGGAAGGTTGGGCGGAACGAGCCATGTCCGTGCCTCAGCGGCAAGAAGTACAAAAAATGTTGTCTGCACCGCTAGCAGGATCATCCACCCAATTCTAGGACTGACAGCGGCCGGACATGCCTGCGAACGGTGGACATCGGCTCCAGTGTGCAGCCCACTACCAACCAAATTCTCCTACGAGGTGAAAAGTGAACTATTGGGAAGTAGTCGATTCTAACTGGCACCAGCCAAAGTGCTCGGGCTTCGACAGCTTGGCGTCATCACTGTCGAGTGGATGAAAGGCTACGGTTCCCATTTCGGTGGGGTGCCTGTGAAACGTTCGCCCAATTCATCGAGTGTAACGCCGTGGTCGCTAAAACTTAGAGGTGGCGGCCACGTGATTCGTTGGTTCCGAATAGGCCAGACTTGGCGGAGGAGCTTCGACCAATTACCCTTTCTCGAGTGCAGCGTTACGTTAGGTACGTGCGCTCCTGGCTCTCGACGAATACAAATGACCTGCATCACCAAGTGCCCGAACGCGAATGTGTTCACGTAGCCTTCACTGAGTGGACTGTGGCTATACGGTGGAAGGGCAATCGACTTCTTGAGATGCCTGCCTTCGCCGTATCCACCGACGTGTTGAGCGTATCGACCGATCCACATCGTCGCCTCTAGCGGTGGACTGAAAGCGCTGAGGAGGTGAGCGCGGTCTTGATCCGTGAAGAACATGGGTGTTCCCGTTTTAACGGCCTCAAATACCATCGCCGTCTTGATCAACCAGAAGGCGATGAGTGTTTGATCGGTCCATCTAAGGTCGAACGACAGGTCGGCGACCAGGGGGCCGACTATCGGTTTCGCAAGTCCCTCAAGCATGCTCATCCATCCGTTGTTGCACACTTCGCACACACAACGGACCTTGATCGCCGCAGCCGGCCCTGTCCAAGTTAGCGGAGCCTGTTGACGCGGTCCTCGCCACATCTGCATTTGGCCCGGTCCGCCCCGGACCGGACGAACTGCCTTTTGGAGCCAAATCGGCCAAGCATCTTCCTTGGAATCCGCAGCGGCTGAACAGAAGAGACAGCGTCTAGCGGCCATGTATAGGAAGCACAGCGGTCGACGGAATGGGCGCAGCTCGACGAGTCACTGGGCAAAGCCTACAACACGCGAACGACGGCAGGGCTGCTGGCGACGTCGGATCGAGACGACGCCCACTGGCGCCTGGGTGCCGGCTCGTGTGTGTCGGCTCGACTGCGAGCGACGCGACACGCGTCAGTGCAAAAAGCGCTGCAGAGCGGGGTGACACGGTGTGGGGCTGGGGGCCCCCACACCCTTCAGGAAGACGAACGCCGTGGCGCAGCGCTTTTTCCGCGTCGTCTCGCCGGAGAGCCGACACGCGCGAGCCGGCGCACAGGCGCACTCGATGTCTACAGCCCGTGGCCGCCGACCGGCGCGGTGATGATGTGTTTGTCGAAGGAGCCGATGAGGGGTTTGCCGGCGCGCATGGCCGCCTGCACAGCGGGGATCTGCATGGACGCGCGGTGGCTGGCCTGCGAGTCCCACACTTCGGTGACCCAGATCGCGTCTGCGTCGGCAGGATCGGTGGCGACGATGTAGCTGAGGCAGCCTGGCATGGCGTCGGTGCCGTCGAGCAGGATGGTGACGAGCGCGTCGCGCTGGCCCGGGGTTGCCGTGATGCGGCCGATCAAACCGAACATGGCAGACTCGATCTCAGGCTTCCGGATCAGGCGCGTCGGTGGCGTCGGTCGCCTTCTTCACAAGCTGCATCAACCGGTCATTCTCAAACCGGTTAAAACTCATGAACAGGCTTTCCTTGAGATACGCGCGGAGCTCGTCCGGCGTCAGCTGCCCGATCAGGTGCACAAACTCCTGGTCGATTTCCTCGAAGCTGTAGTCGAGGTCGGTGCGGCGAGCCAGGTCGCGGGAAATGGTCTCGATGATCGCGAGCACATCGCCATCAGTCTCAACCTCGGTGCCGGCGGTCGTGGTGATCTTGCGCATGATCAGCCTCCGAAACTGGCCAGTGCCGATGCCTGGTCGGCGTGGACCTCAAGGAAGTTATGCGCACCGGTCATGGTGAGCATCGTCTCAACCCGCTTCTGCACGCCGGAGAGTTTGAGCTGTCCACCGGCCGTATGTGACTGGCGGTAGAGGTCCATCAGGCAGCCGATGGTGGCGCTGTCCACATAACCCACCGTGGAGAGGTCCACGAGGATTTGTTTCTGACCACTGGCGACCAGTCCGGCGACGGCCGTCGCAAAGTCCGCAAGAATCGGGTACGTCAGCTTTGATTCGGTGACGTGCACCACGACAACGGTGCCGTGGGTTGAGGTCGTGACATTCATTCTGTTCCTCCGCGCGAAGCCATGGAGCCCGGCGGCCTGTGATGCTGGAGACGACGGATTTGTCGGGCCAGTTCGAGTCGTCCCCGGTTGATACGCGACTTGACGGTGCCTTCGGGTAGTCCCAGTTGATCGGCAATCTCCTGGTAGGAGAATTCCTGGAGGTCACGCAACGTGACCGCCTGACGCAGCGTGGCCGGAAGTTCGGCCAGCGCCTGGCGAATGAGTGACTTGAGGTCGACCTGTTCGAGTTCGCCCAGCGGCGTGCGTTCACGCGAGATGGGCTGCAGCTCCGACGCGTCCACGTCGCGCGCCATCGTCGCCCGTTCCTTGCGGACGGACCGGTAGTGGTCGATGCAGAGGTTCCGGCTGATGCTGATGAGCCAGGTCTGGAAATTTGCGCGTCGGTCGAACGTGTGCAGCGCCTTGAAAATTTTGACGAAGATGTCCTGCGTCAGGTCCTCGGCCTCGTCGTGCCGGCCCACAAATTTGTACGCGAGATTGAACACCTTGCGGCGATGGGTCCGGACAATCTCCTCCCACGCCGTCTGGTCACCGGCCAGGCACCGCGCGATCAAGGCATCCGACGCCTCATTCGGAGAGGGAGTGTAGTCAACGGACATGAAAGAGACGGCCAGGACCGCGTCCGGAATCATACTAAAATGGCAGGTCCCGTGCCTGGTTTCGTTCGCGTTCATGGAGAGTTCTGGTGTGACGAGGTCGCACTTTCGGCCGTTGCCGAGACGACCGGCACGCCCACACACGTCTATAGCCGCTCGGTGCTGAGAGAGCGCTACGAGGCGCTCGACGCCGCCTTCCGCGACTATCCCCACGACCTGCACTACGCCATCAAGGCCAACGCCACACTGGCGGTCGTCCGGGAGATGAAAGACGCCGGGGCACACGCCGATGCCAACTCCGGCGGCGAAATCGAAGTCGCGCTGCGCGTCGGGTTCACGCCCGACCAGATCGTGTTTACCGGCGTGGGCAAGACCCACGACGAACTGGTCCGCGCGGTCACATTGGGACTCAAGGCGATTAACGCCGAATCCCCGGGAGAGGTCGAACGCATCCAGGCGATCGCCGCTGCGCATGGTGCGACGGCGCGGATCGCCGTCCGCGTCAACCCGGACGTGGACGCGGGCAGCCATCCCCACATCTCCACCGGTCATCGCTCGAACAAGTTCGGCATGTCGGTCTCGCAGGCGTATGCGATGGTGACCGAGATGTCCCAGCGCCCGCACCTGCAGGTGGTCGGCCTTCACGTGCACATCGGCTCGCAGATCACCGACGTCGCGCCGCTCACCCAGGCGGCCGCCACCATTGCGACGATGGCGGGGGAGTTGGCGGGGAAGGGCATCACGCTCGAGCACCTCGACATCGGCGGCGGACTGGGGATTGCGTATGAACCCGGGCAGCGGGTCATCAGTGTCGAGGACTACGCCGCGGCGATCCTGCCGGTGATTCGGCCGACGGGGCTGCGCCTGGTGCTCGAGCCTGGTCGATGGATTGTGGGTCCAGCCGGTGTGTTGCTCGCGCGCGTGGTGGACCTCAAGACCCAGGCCGACGGTCGCTGGTTTGTGATCGTGGATGCGGGCATGACGGATCTGATTCGGCCGGCGCTCTATAACGCGTGGCACGAAATTGAGGTGGTCACACCGCGTGACGGGGCCGAACTGTCGTGTGATGTCGTCGGGCCGGTGTGTGAGACCAGTGACACCCTCGGCAAACAACGGAGTCTGCCGCCGGTGCAGGTGGGTGATTTGATCGTGGTGCGTGACACCGGCGCCTATGGGTCGGTCATGGCGTCGAACTACAATCGACGTCCGGCCGCCGCGGAAGTCATGGTTGATGGGCCGACGTGGCGCGTGGTGCGGCGTCGCCAGACGGTGGACGATTTGTTGCAGTGGGAGGCGTCATGATTATTGCGTTTGAGGGCCTCGACCAGAGCGGCAAGGAGACCCAGGCCAAACACCTGCGCGCGCGCATCGAACAGGATGGCCGCAAGGTCCACTTTCTCTCGTTCCCCGACTACGAGACGCCGATTGGTCGCGAGATCGCGAAGGCACTGGCCGGCGAACGCGAGTTCGGACCGGACGTCATGCAGCTGCTCTACGTGGCGAACCGTTCCGAATATCGCCCGAAGCTCGAACTGTGGATGAACGGCGGTGGTGTGGTGGTGTGTGATCGATATCGCGCCTCAAGCATCGCCTACGGTGAAGCGCAGGGCCTCGATCCGATCTGGCTCGACGAGATTCAGAAGTATCTGCCCAGACCCACGCTCACGGTGTTGCTCGACATTGCCCCCGAGACCGCCGTCGCCCGCAAGTCCACGGGCCGCGATCGGTACGAACGTGACCTCTCGCTGCTGGCGCGTGTGCGCGAGTCATACAAACGACAGGCTCAACAGTCCGACTGGGTGCTGATCGACGGCGAGATGGGCAAAGACGAGGTGCGCGCGGCCATCGACGCCGCGGTCCTGCCAAAACTCACCGCGCGCGGCTGAGCGCACGCGACGCCGTCAGCACCAGCACCCGCTGCACGCCGGCCTCCTTCAACACACGCGCACACGCCTCGGCCGTCGCGCCCGTCGTCATCACATCGTCGACCAGGACAACCCTGTCCGGGACAGGGCGCGGCTGCCACCGACGCATCACATACACGCCTGAGACATTGGCGCGCCGTTCATCGGCGTGCAGGCCCGCCTGTGGCCTGCCGAGTCGCCGGCGGCGCAGGGCACGCCACACGGGACGGCCCAGCGTGCACGCCAGCAGGTCAGCCTGGTTGAACCCGCGCCGCCAGGAACGCCACGGGTGGAGCGGCACCGGCACCACAACCGCGTCGTCGAGCCAGTCGCGGGCGGCGTCGCGCATCAACGCGCCCAGCGGCGCGGCGAGTGATGCGTGGCCGCGGTACTTGAATGCATGAATGATGTTGCGAAGAGGGGCCTCGTGCAGACCGATGGCGCGCGCATCACTTGCGATGAGGAACGCGGGGAGCTGAGGGATCGACGCCCAGCAGGCGCCACACACCGGGCCGCAGCGCTCAGCGTCGAGCGGGGCCTGGCACGCGGCGCAGGCCGGGTCGAAGAGGGAGAGGAGTGCCCGATCAGCCCAGAGAGGGAGAACCACAACGGCAGGTCGCTTTCACGACCCATGCCGTTGCGCAGGGCCACCCGGCGTGATCACGTACGCAGAAACTGCGGCGTGCGGACGTAATCAGCTGGCAGAAACTTCAATCGGCTCGGCGCCACCCCACAGCCGTTCCAGGCCGTAGAAGTTGCGCTGCGCCGGCAGGAACACGTGCACGATAAACGTGAAGTAGTCGAGCAGGATCCACTCGCCGCGGTTGTAGCCCTCCACCAGCGCAGGCGGCTGGCCGTCGGCCTTGAGCCCGGCTTCCACGCCGTCGGCGATTGCCTGCACCTGTTTGGTGTTGGCGCCGGTGCACACGATAAAAAAGTCCGTGAACGCAGACGCGTTGCGCAAATCGAGGACGGTCAGGTCGATGGCCTGTTTGTCCTGTGCACACTTGATCGCGAGTTTCAGATCCGCGGGCAGTCTGGGCGTGGCCACCTTCTTCGCCGGCGCTTTTTTCGCGACGGCCCTGGGAGCCGCAGCCTTTTTGGCGGGAGCCTTTTTTGCGACCGTCTTTTTTACGGCTTTTGTTGCCGCGGGCTTGCGAGCGGTCGCCTTCTTCGCGACGGCTTTTTTCTTCACGCTCTTCTTGACTGGCTTCTTGCTCATGAAACTCCCTGTCCGGCGGGGCTAAAGCCCACGCCCTACGAACGGCGGTACAGACCGTGTGCCGCAATGTACGACGCCACCGGGGCCGGCACCAGGCCCGTGAGCGGTTGGCCGGCGGCGACAGCCGTCCGCACCATGGTTGATGATACCGGTGACGTTGGTGCGTCCACCAGCACGATACACGGATGTGAGGCCCCGGCCCAGTTCGCGGGGGTACACATGCGGGAGGCCAGTGACGGCAGCGCGTCGGCGAGTCGCGGCGCGGGATATCCCGGGCGGGAGACCACCGCAAAACTCACACGGTCGAGCAACGTCGTCGCGCGGTTCCAGGAGAGGATGCCGGCGAAGGCGTCAGCGCCGGTGACGACCACCAGCGACGCGAGATCCACGCCGGCAGTTTCCAGCCGGTCCATGGTGGTCGCTGTATAGGACGGCCCCTCGGCGTCGACCTCCAGCGTTGAGACATCGAGCCAGGGTTCGGTCGCCGCGAGACGTGTCATCGCGAGGCGGTCGTCGGCCGAGGCTGCGGGTTGCGCGCGATGGGGTGGTACCAGCGCGGGGACCAGGGTGACTGACGTCAGCGCGAGCGCCGCGTGGGCCGCGCGCGCGACGTCGAGATGGCCGTAGTGGATGGGATCAAACGTGCCGCCGAGCCACCCGCGTCGTGCGACGACGGTCACGCGTCCTCGTCGGTCCGAACCTTCACGATGTTCCACATGGCTTCGAGCAGGGCCGGCAGCCCTTCGCCGGTGACCGCGGAGATGGGGTACAGCGGGATCTTTTTCTTCTTGAGGTGTTTCTTCAGCTTCTCAAGGCGGGACGGATCGTCCATCGCATCGATCTTGGTGGCCGCCGCGATCTGCGGCTTGGCGTCCAGCGACTCCGCCACATCCTCGCCGGTGCCCACAAACTGCTTCAACTCGTTGCGGATCACGTCGAAGTCTTCGACCGGGTCACGACCCGAGAGTGAGGACACGTCGATGAGGTGGACGAGCACCTTCGTGCGTTCGAGGTGCGCGAGGAACTTCATGCCGAGGCCATGGCCTTCGTGCGCGCCCTCGATGAGTCCGGGCACGTCGGCGACCACAAAGCTGCGCTGATCACTCAGGCTCACCACGCCGAGGTTGGGCGTGAGTGTAGTGAAGGGGTAGTCGGCGATTTTTGGCTTCGCGGCGGAGATGCGGGAAATCAGCGTCGACTTGCCCGCGTTGGGGTACCCCACCAGGCCGACATCGGCGAGCAGTTTGAGTCGCAGGCGAAGCATGCGGGCTTCACCCTCCTCACCGGGTTCATGGTGGCGCGGCGCGCGGTTGGTGGGTGTTGCGAAGGCCGCGTTGCCGCGTCCGCCCCGGCCGCCTCGCGCCACGAGTACACGGTCGCCGGCCTTGGCAAGGTCGGCCAGCAGGATCATGTCGCCCTCTTCGCCGGCTTCGTACACGACCGTGCCCGGCGGCACTTCGAGTGTCAGGTCGTTGCCGTCCGAGCCGGTACAGGTGGAGCCCATGCCATGGACACCACGCTGGGCGTTAAATTCAGGATGGAAGCGGTAATTGACGAGGGTGTTCTGGTGGAGGGTGGCAACCAGATAGACCGAGCCGCCCTTGCCACCGTCACCGCCGGAGGGACCTCCGCGCGGTACAAATTTCTCCCGGCGGAAGGCCATGCAGCCATTCCCGCCGTCGCCCGCTTTTACGCTGACGTCAACTTCATCAACAAACATTTCGTGAACGGCCGTGTCGCGTGACGGGTGTCACGCGAGTGCCGTACGCCTCAGGCCTTCTCGACCGCGGCCGCGATGGCGACGGGGATGATGCTGATGAAGCGACCGCGCTGTCCCTTGTCGGTGAACTTCACGGTGCCCGTGACCTTCGCGAAGAGGGTGTCGTCCTTGCCGAGGCCGACGTGCAGGCCCGCGTTGAACTTGCGGCCGCGCTGGCGCACGAGAATCGTGCCGCCGCTGACCAGGTTGCCGTCGTGGCTCTTCACTCCGAGGCGCTGCGACTGTGAGTCGCGGCCGTTACGTGAACTGCCCTGTCCTTTTTTAGTAGCCATGTCTCTAGTCCTGTCTTACGCGTTGATCGCGGTGACCTTGACGCGGGTCAGCTGCGAGCGGTGGCCGATGGTCTTGCGCTCCTGCTTGCGGCGCTTCATTTTGAAGACCCGGATTTTTTTGCCGAGGGTCTGCTCTTCGATGACGCCCGTCACCGTGGCACCCGTGATGTACGGCGCTCCGGTCAGGATGTCGCCACCCTCTTTGCCCACGAGGAGCACGCGGTCAAACGTAAATTCCGCGCCCGGCTCGAGATCCAGGTGATCAACGACAACAACCGCGCCTGGCGTGACTTTTTCCTGCCGGCCGCCGGCTTCGACAATGGCGAACATTTCAGACTCTCCCCAGAAACGTAAAGATTCCACAGACCGGCCCCTGGGACTGGTCTGGAACCATCAAGGCTAACACTTAGGACCGTGTACAGGCAACCTGCGAATGGGCCTATGAGGCAATGGGCCAATGAGGCAATTCATTGCCCTCATTCCATTGGCTCATTGCCCCATTGCCCCGTTGGCTCATTTCAGGAGGGTGCGAGTCCCCTTGATCTTCTGGGTGCTGAGGGTGCTCAGGAACCCCGGAAGGAGCCGGTCCATCAGCTCGAAGTAGGAAGACAGGGGGGGCGTGTTGTTCTGGGCGGAATACAGGGTTTCCTCCCGGAACGACTCGCTGTAGAGCTGGACCCCGGTCCGGCCGTCAATAAAGATGAATTTGGGGACCAGGGCGTATCCCTTGCGGTCCTCGTACTGGTGGACGTCCTGGACCGACCGGCGACCGTAGGCGTCCATGATTTCCCGGGATCGGGTCACAGGGCCGCTGCGCTGCACGTCGGTGAACAGGACCGAGCCGGTGATGATGAGAGGGGCCTGGTATTCCTCACCCAGCCGCTTCCAGTAGTCGACGTCGGCGAAGATCTCCTCATAGGGCTGGAGATCCCGCTCGGTCATGATTTTGGGATCGTCACTGGTGGCCGCGGTCGGGTCGACCGGCGGCGCGTCCCCCGAGGCACGTTTCCGGCGGTCCACCTCATCGACCAGGGAGATCACGTCGGAGTCCACAACGCGCAGGTCCGACCGATTCCGGAGCTGGCTGCGGAGCAGGCGCACCGTCTCGCTGTTGGCGTCCACGTCCTTGGAGCCCCCCGAGAGAAATCCGAGCACCAGGACCCGCTGGAACGACGAGACATCCAGCTTGGCCTGAATCGGCGTCTCAATCCCGACGTCGTAAAACTTCAGACAGCTTGACGCACCCAGCGCCAGCGTAAGACTAGCGATCGCGGCGACGGTTCTGGCGGTCATAAATCTCCCTGAACAAATCATAGTTCTGCAGGATGAAGTTGTTTTTCGGGTCGAGCTCACGCGCCTTTTCGTACGCCTTCAGGGCTTCGGGAAACTTGCCCTGCTGTTCGTACGCGATGCCGAGATTGTTCCAGGCGGACGGATACGTCGGGTCGAGCTCGACGGCCTTTTCCCACCGGAACTCCGCCTCCTTCCACAGCTTCTTCTGCGCCAGTTCGATGCCGAACTGCACTTGCGCCTTAGCTTCCGACCGCCGGTCGGCGAGGAGAGGAGCCGTGAGGCCCAGAACGAGTACCGCTATCAATGCCGCGGCACCCGCCCACTGCTGCCAGAGTGACGAAGTCTGCTGTTTCATAGCTTGATTGCCCCCACTATACCCCCGTACGACGGCCGAAATTGCAAACCCTTTGCCGTGTCGCGCAGGCAATAAATGCCACCCCCGCCCCGTCTGGCGGGCCCCCTGTGTGGCATTACGGCTGCATCACATCCCCAGATGCCCCATTCCGAGGTCATCGTCAATCGTCTGGCCATCGCGTGTCTGAGAACTGGCCCGAGCACGGTCGCCTGCCGCTATCTCAAAGAACGCCTCGCCGAGGGCAGGGAGACGAGTCTGGAGGCCATCGCCTCCGACCTCAACATAAACCCGCTTGAGGAGGAGGCGCTGTTCACGAGTGCACGGGAGCTGGCCACCCGCTGGCTGGCTGAGGCCGACCGGTTGCACGTCGACCTGGTGACGGCCCTCGACCCGGGATATCCCGACCGGTTGGCCGAGATCCCCGACCCGCCGGTCGCCTTCTGGCGCCGCGGGCCCGCACCCCTGTACGGCAAGGCCGTTGCCATCGTGGGGTCGAGGACTTCGACGCCGGCTGGACTCATCGTGGCCCGCCAACTGAGCCGGGATCTCGCTGAGCACGGCTACACCATCGTGTCCGGGCTGGCCGCTGGCGTGGATGGCGCGGCGCACCAGGCGGCCCTCGACGTGGGAGGTGCCACCGTGGCGGTACTCGGCTGCGGCGTGGACGTGGCGTACCCCTATCGCCACCGCGCGTTGGCCGCGGCCATTGCCGAATCCGGGTGCCTGGTGTCCGAATATCCGCTGGGCAGTGAGCCCGTGGCGTGGCACTTCCCGATGCGCAATCGCATCATCAGCGGCCTCGCGCAGGCGGTGGTCGTGGTGGAGGCCTCTGAAAGAAGCGGATCGCTCATCACCGCGAAGTGTGCGGCCGACCAGGGGCGCGATGTGCTGGCCGTCCCCGGCAGCGTCGCCTCCGGCAGGTATCGAGGGTGCCACGCGCTCATCCGGGACGGAGCGCGCCTGGTCGAGACTGTGGACGACATTCTCGAAGAGGTCGAGGGCATCACCCGTCTGGCATTGGACGAAAACCCTCCCAACCCTTTGTTTGTCAGCTATTTGGAGCCAGTGATGGCGCGCGGGGAACCCTACCTGCTCGATGATCTCGCGCTCCGCACCGGCCGACCGGCCCCGGAACTTCTGACCGACCTTGGGCAGCTTGAAATAGCAGGCCGGATCATCCGGACGACGGGTGGACGTTTTGTCCGCTCGTGACCCCGTTGCTTGACGCAGCGGCCTTGATTGGGCCACGGTGAGTATCAATGTCAAAGCCGCTCGTGATTGTCGAATCGCCCGCAAAAGCGAAAACAATTTCAAAATTCCTCGGAAAAGACTGGGTTGTCGAAGCCTCCATTGGCCATGTGCGCGACCTGCCCGGCTCCGCGGCGGAGATTCCCGCTGCGCTCAAAAGTGAGGCCTGGGCCCGGCTGGGTGTCAATGTCGACGATGGGTATGCGCCGCTGTATGTGGTGCCCCAGGAAAAGAAGGCGAAGATTCGGGAGCTGAAGGCCAAACTCAAGGACGCCAGCGCCCTGTACCTGGCGACGGACGAAGACCGCGAAGGTGAAGCGATCTCGTGGCACCTGACCGAGCTGCTGCAGCCGAAGGTGCCCGTCAAACGAATGGTCTTCCACGAAATCACCAAGGCGGCCATCCAGGCGGCGCTCGAAAATACCCGGGACGTCGATACACGGCTGGTGGATGCGCAGGAGGCCCGGAGAATCCTCGACCGTCTGTACGGCTACGAAGTGAGTCCGGTGTTGTGGCGCAAGATTGCGCCGCGTCTGTCGGCGGGTCGGGTGCAGAGCGTCGCCACACGACTGATTGTTGAGCGCGAAAAAGAACGCATGGCGTTCACCTCGGCAGCGTGGTGGGACGCCAATATCAGACTCGAACACAACGCCATGCGCTTCAAGGCGCAGGTGATCTCGCTCGATGGCCAGGTGCTGGCACTGGGGCGTGACTTCGGGGCCGACGGAAAACTGACGACCGGCAGGAAGGTCGTGGTGCTCGACCAGGCACGCGCCACCATCCTGGCCGAGGGCCTCCTGGGACAATCGGCGCGCGTGCGGTCGGTCGAGGAGAAGGAATACGGGTCGTCGCCCAAGGCGCCATTTACGACGTCCACCTTTCAGCAGGAAGCGGGCCGCAAGCTTGGCATGACGGCCAGACGCGCGATGCAGGCCGCCCAGCGGCTGTACGAAAACGGCTTTATCACCTACATGCGAACCGACAGCACCTCGCTGTCAGGGCAGGCGGTGCAGGCTGCGCGGAGTCTGGTGACCAGCCGGTACGGCGCCGAGTATCTGCCCAAGTCGCCCCGCACCTGGCAGGGCAAGTCGCGTAATGCGCAGGAAGCCCACGAAGCGATTCGTCCCGCGGGCGAGACGTTTCAGGATCCCGATGCGGTCGAACGCGAGATGGGCACCGATGAAGCGCGCGTCTACGATCTGATCTGGAAGCGCACCGTCGCATCGCAGATGGCGGATGCGCGCATGAAAAGTGTCGCGGCCACCTTTGATGCCACATTGAGCTCCGGCGGCAGCGCCGAGCTGGTGGCGCGTGGCCGGACCGTACTGTTTGAAGGGTTCCTCCGGGCGTACGTTGAAGGTCGGGATGAAGCGGAAACCGCCGACCGCGCCGAGGATCAGGAAGATGTGCTTCCGGCGCTTGCGACGGGTGACACCGCGCGTGTGGCCGAAGCCTCGCCCGCCGGACACAGCACCAAACCACCGGCGCGTTATACGGAAGCCGGGTTGGTGCAGCGACTCGAAGAACTCGGGATCGGCCGGCCGTCGACCTACGCGAGCATCATCGCCACGATCATCGATCGGGAGTACGTGGGCAAACGCGGCGCGGCGCTGGTGCCGACACCGCTGGCCTTTGCCGTGGTCCACCTGATGACAGCGCTTGAACCGGCGCTGGTTGACTATTCCTTTACGGCCGGCATGGAAGACGACCTCGACGCGATTGCGCGGGGCGAACTCAAACGGAATACCTTCCTTGAGCGTTTCTACCACGGCTCCAAACCAGGCCTGCACGCCATCGTCAACGATCGGGCGACGGCCATTGATCCCAAGGTGATTGGCACCATCCCGCTGGGGATGAAGGACGGCATCCCCCTCAATCTGCGCGTGGGTCGTTTTGGACCCTATATCGAGTTTGGTGAGTCGCGCGCGAGTGTGCCTGAGGGGCTGGCGCCGGATGAAATCACCATGGAGAAGGCCGCCGAGTTGATCGCCACCGCGAGCCAGGCTGAAGAACCGCTTGGTCACGACAACAACGGGGAACCCGTGTTCCTGCGAACGGGTCGTTTTGGTCCGTATGTGCAGCTGGGCATTGACCCTGGTAAAGAGGGGCCCAAACCCAAGCGGGCATCCCTGCTCAAGTCGATGAGTCCGAAGTCAGTCTCGCTTGAGCAGGCACTCAAGCTGTTGTCGCTGCCACGGCAACTGGGCAACGACGTGGACGGCAATCCCATTACGGCGGCCCTGGGCCGTTTTGGTCCGTATCTCGCGAAGCAGATTCCGGATGCGCCCAAGCCGGACTATCGCAACCTGAAGACCGAAGACCAGTTGTTCGACATCACGCTCGACGAAGCGCACGCGATCTACGCGCAACCCAAAAGTTACCGGCGGGGTGGAGGTGGCGCCGCGCAGGCTCCACTCAAAACCCTTGGTCCCGACCCGGTCTCTGGTGGGTCGATCGTCATCAAGGATGGGCGGTATGGCCCTTATTGCACGGACGGAACGACCAATGCCTCGTTGCCGAAAGGCACGGCCATTGAAGACGTGACTGTTGAACAGGCGGCGAGGCTGCTCGACGAGCGGCGCGGTATGACCCCGGCCAAAAAGAAGTCGAAGAGGGGCGCGCCCGCCAAGAAGGCTGTTGCGAAAAAGGCCGTTGCGAAAAAGACCGTTGCCAAGAAGGCCGCCGCGAAAAAGCGTGGGTAACGTACGAATTATTGGCGGTGGGTTGGCGGGCTGCGAGGCCGCGTGGCAGGCGGCGTCCCTCGGCGCGGACGTCACGATCTATGAAATGCGTCCGGTGCGGCCGACGGCGGTGCACCAGACCGACCGTCTGGCTGAACTCGTCTGCAGCAACTCGTTTCGCGGCGACAAACTCGACAACGCCGTCGGGTTGCTCAAAGAGGAAATGCGGCGGCTCGGCTCGCTCATCATGCGTATCGCGGATGAAGTGCGTGTGCCCGCTGGGGCCGCGCTCGCCGTTGACCGCTATCAATTTGCGGAACGTGTCACCGCGGCGATCGAGGCGCACCCGCGCATCCGTGTGGAACGTGTCGAGCTGGCGACCATCCCGGCGTCTTCACCCTCCGACCCCGTCATTGTCGCCACCGGACCGCTGACGTCCGATGTGTTGTCGGCGGACATCGCGACGTTTGTCGGGCGCGACCACCTGGCGTTTTTTGATGCGATCAGCCCGATCGTGCTTGCTGAATCCATCGACATGTCGAAGGTCTTCCGCGCCTCGCGCTGGAACCGGTCGCTGCGCGGAAAAACGTCCCCGGAAATGACGTCGAAGGACGAAAAAACCGTCGGGAGGCTTTTTCCACCGGACACACCAGGAAAAAGCCTCCCGACGGCTTTTTCGTCATCCGACGAAGTCGGCGAAGGCGACTACCTCAACTGTCCCTTCACGAAGGACGAATACGTCGCGTTTCACCAGGCGATTGTGTCGGCCGAAAAAACGGAAGGGCATGACTTCGACAACACGAAATTTTTCGAAGGGTGTCTGCCCATCGAAGTGATGGCGCATCGCGGTGTGGACACGCTGCGGTTTGGCCCGATGAAACCCGCAGGCCTTGACGTCCCTGCGACGGGACGATGGGCGTATGCCGTGGTGCAGTTGCGGCAGGACACGTTGGCGGGGGACCACTACAGCCTCGTGGGTTTTCAGACGCAGATGAAGTGGGGCGAACAGGCCCGTGTGTTAAAAATGATTCCCGGCCTCGAACACGCGGAGTTCGTGCGCTTCGGGATGATTCATCGCAACACGTACATCAACGGTCCCACCGTATTGAACGACACCTGGCAAACACGCACACGTCCGGACCTGTTTTTTGCGGGGCAGGTGTCTGGCGTGGAAGGGTATGTGGAGTCGGCGGCGTCTGGTCTGATCGCCGGTCGCAACGCGGCGTTGCTGTCGATGGGACGAGACCCGCGACCCGCACCGCGCACCACCGCCATCGGCGCGCTTGCGTACTACGTGTCACACGCCGATCCGGCGCACTACAACCCGACCAACATCACCTTTGGCATCATGCCGCCGCTCGACCAGCCTCCCCGCAGCAAGAGTGAACGCCAACTCGCCACCAGCGCCCGCGCGCTGGTGGACCTGACGGCCTGGGACTCGGATGGCCAGTGATCGCATGCTTCGGGACATGCTGCGGGAGTTTCTGCAGTTCCTGAAGCTCAACCAGAACGCGTCGCCGCACACCGTGCGTGCGTATGACACGGACCTGACGCAGTTTCTCGATCACACGGCCGGCATGCTGGAACTTAAACCCAGTCAGGTGCCCGTGCGGGCGCTTGACGCCGACACGGTGCGAAGTTTTCTGGATGAGTTGCACGCGCGTGGCAACAGTCGCGCGTCTGCCGCACGCCGCCTCGCCGCGCTGCGCACGTTTTCACGTTACCTCGTGCGCGAGTCGCTCCTGCCCGACGATCCCACCCAGCTGGTCGGGTCCCCGCGCAAGGAGCAGTCACTCCCGTCACATCTGGAGCTCGATCAGATGGATCGGGTCCTCGCCGTGCCCGATGCGACGACGTTGCCTGGGCGACGCGACCGGGCGATTCTTGAATTGTTTTACGCATCGGGGCTGCGGCTCAGTGAGCTTGTCGGCCTCGATCTCGAGGACGTCAATGTCTCCGGCCGCATCGTGCGCGTGCGCGGCAAGGGCGGCAAGGAACGTCTCGTGCCGTTCAACAAGACGACGGGCGAGGCGCTTCGTCTGATGCTGGCCGATGCGCGGCTGGCACCGCCGGCGCCCGCGCCGCGCCAGAGTGCGCGCCCCGGTCCCCATACGCGCACACGGCACCCGCTCTTCCTCAATCAACGCGGGGGGCGCCTCACCACGCGCAGCGTCGACCGCATCGTCAGGCACGCGGCCAGGCAGGCCGGTGTGCCGGGCACGATCAGCCCGCATGCGTTGCGGCACACCTTCGCGACACACCTGCTGCAGGCCGGCGCGGACCTGCGCGCGATTCAGGAACTGCTCGGTCATGCGCGCCTCAGCACGACCCAGCGGTACACACACCTCGACCTGGGTCGGTTGCTGGAGGTCTATCGGGCCTCACACCCACGCGCGAAATAGCCCCCAACCCGGCCGCCTAGACGGCGACCGCTTCGTGCAACGTCCGCCGTGAGCGCGGGATCTCAATATTCAGAATCTTGATCTTGTAGTTCATCACCCGGGGACTGATCCCGAGCAGGTCCGCGGCATCCTTCTGAATCCAGTTGGACATCTTGAGCGCTTCCGTCACCGCCTGGCGTTCAATCTCTTCCAGGGGGATGCCCGTGGGTGGAATCCTGACCACACTCGAGCGCTCGCCTGAATGGGTGGACGTCTGTTCACCAATCTGCAGGTCGTTCAGCGTCACGGCGTTGCCGTCGGTCAGCAGCACTGCGCGCTCGATCACGTTCTCAAGCTCACGGATGTTACCGGGCCAGTGGTGACGCATCATCACCTTCAGGGCGTCGGGATCGATCGAGTCCACCCGTTTCTTCAGTTCGCTGGAGAAACGTTTGACGAAAAATTCGGCCAACGCGGGGATGTCGTCCTTCCGGTCGCGCAGGGGCGGCATCTCGACCGAGACCACGTTGAGTCGGTAATAGAGGTCCTCGCGGAATCGGCCTTCCTTGACCATGGTGGCCAGGTTCCGGTTCGACGCGGTGATGATGCGCACGTCCACGCGCAACGTCCGCGTGCCGCCGAGGCGTTCAAACTCGTGTTCCTGCAGCACGCGCAGAATTTTGGCCTGGGTGCTCGGACTCATGTCGCCGACTTCATCGAGGAACAACGTGCCGCCGTCGGCCTGTTCAAACCGGCCGATGCGCTGTTTGTCGGCACTCGTAAATGCGCCCTTTTCGTGGCCGAACAGTTCTGATTCAAGCAGGTTTTCCTGCAACGCTGCGCAGTTCACCTTGACGAACGCCTTGGTCGCTCGCAGCGAGTTGTGATGAATCGCGCCGGCGATCAGTTCCTTGCCCGTGCCGGTCTCTCCCTTGATCATCACCGTCGAGTTGCTGCGGGCCACTTTGGTGACGATCCCGAGGACCTGCTGCAGCGCACCACTCGCGCCGACGATGCGGTCGAAGTCGTAGTTTTCCTGCTGCGCGTGGCGCAGGTAGTCGACCTGATGTTTGAGATGGCGCAGTTCAATCGCCTTGTCGATCTTGAGTTCCATCTCCTCGATTTCAAAAGGTTTCTGCACAAAGTCGACCGCGCCGATCTTCATCGCTTCGACCGCGGTGTGAATCGAGCCGAAGGCGGTCATGAGAATGACCGCGGCATGTGGCTGCACCTTGCTGGCCGTCCGCAGGACGTCCATGCCGTCCGCACCGCCCATGCGCAGGTCCGTCAGAACCACGTCAAACTGGCTGTCCTGCAGACGCTCAATGGCGACCGTGCCATTGGCGGCTTCTTCCACATCGTGCCCCGCGTTGGACAGCGCTTTGACCAGGCCTTTGCGTAGTGAATCGTGATCGTCAACGACGAGAATACGTCCCATGTGATTGCTCCGTCAGATAGTCGGGGGCCGGTACGACCGGCAATGTCACCCGAAAGGTAGTGCCGCGACCAGGTGCCGAGGTCGCGTCGATGATGCCGTCGTGGGCGTCCACGACTTTACGCACGATAGAGAGCCCAAGGCCGGTGCCCTGTGGTTTGGTGGTGAAAAACGGACTGAAGATGCGCTCAAGGTCGTCCTCGGAAATCCCGGGGCCGTTGTCCTTGACCTCGATGCGCACCTGCGCCGGCAGGGGTTGTCCGGCACTGGCCGGCTCGGCGTCCTCGGGCACCAGCGACGCACGAATGTCCACGCGCCGTTCACCCACGGTGACTTCCATGGCTTCGAGCGCGTTGGTGATGAGATTGGTGAACAACTGTCGCAGCTGGTTCGGGTCCGCCGTCAGCAACGGCACGTCGTCGTCCACCTGCACCGTCACGAAGTGCGCCCCGTCGTCGAGTCCGTTGATGGCGTCCTTGATCACTTCACTGATCGCGACCTGTTCCACCTGCAGGCGGATCGGCCGGACAAATTCCAGGACTTCGACAACGATGGCGTTGGCCATCTTGGATTCCTTGATGATGTCGCCAAGGGTCTCCATCGCGTCGGGGCGGTCGGTGAGCTGCCGCCGGAGCACCCCGGCCATGACTTCGATGCTGGCCAGCGGATTCTTGACCTCGTGGGCGATGGCGGCCGCCATCTCGCCCAGCGTGGCGAGCCGATCGCGCAGCCGTTCACGTTCTTCGATCTGCTCGACGCGGGTCAGGTCCTTGAAGAACAGCGTGAGGCCGACCTGGTGTCCCTCGTCATCGTGAATGTGCGAGATGGTGTAACCGATGGCGCGCCCCGTCTTGCGCAGTCGCAGTTCCGCGCGATTGGGCAGGTCTGATCCGTCGAAGGCCGACTGCAGGACACGCACGACCTCGGGACACTCCTGCAGCACCTCGGCGAAGGGCTGACCAAGGTCGGTGCCCTTGGCGTGCAGGCCCAGCACGCGATACGCGATGTCATTCATCGCCGCGATGCGGCCATCACGCGCGATGGCGAGCACGCCATTGCGCAGGTTCAGCACCATGTGCCGGAAAAAGCGGTCACTCAGGTTGGGGCTGGTTTCCGCAGCCGGTGTGCGCGGCCGTGGGGCACGCGGAGCGGCGGCAGCCTTCCGGGCTGATGCCGGTGCTGGCTTTGTTGACGACGAACGTGACATCCGGACTCCCTGCATCGGCTCTGTTACTGATGGCAAGGCGCGTGCCCGGCTGAAAGTCGCCATAGACAGACAAAACTGTCAGTTTGCGCCACATCAGAACAGAAATTGTTTGGGGAGATGATTACAGAAATAGCCGATAGTTACAAAGATGTAAGAGTTTCCCAGTTGTGCATGAGATCGCCCACTTCCCACATCAGGGTTTGATGTCGGGCGACGGCGGCGTCAGCGGTGGGGCGGTCCTCATAAAAACCGGGTTCGGCCATTCGTGCTTCCAGGGCCTTGATCTCGGCTTCGTGGGCCGCGATGCGGGTCTCGAGGTCGGCAATGCGGGCCTGGCGTTCGTCCTCCGCCTTCTTGAGCTTGCGCGCCTCCGCATCAGCTCGTTTTTTATCTTCGTAGCTGGGGGTCGGGGCTTTCGTCTGAACGGGGGCGGCTTGTTTGGCCTTTGGTGCCGACTGTTTCGTGATCGGTGCCGGAGCGCTTTCCGTACCTTTAACCTTTGGCCTTTGTCCTTCGCCCTGTCGTTGTTCCTTGCTCCACAAAAATTCCGCGTACGTGCCCGGATAGACCGTCACCGCGCCGTGGCCGACCTCGATGATCTTGGTGGCCAGGCGATCCACGAAATAGCGGTCGTGTGAGACAAAGATCAGCGTGCCGCCGAAGTCGGCGAGTGCCTCAAGCAGGACGTCCTTGGAATCCAGGTCGAGGTGGTTGGTGGGTTCGTCCAGGAGCAGCGTGTTGGCGGGGCGCAGGAGCATGCGCGCGACGGCGAGCCGTGTGCGTTCCCCGCCTGAGAGGACGCCGGCCTTCTTGTAGATGTCGTCGCCGGCAAACAGGAACCCGCCGAGGATGTTGCGGATCATCGGCACCATGCCGATCGGCGAGTCGCCTTCCAGCGTCTGGTAGACGGTGCGCGTCGGCTCCAGCTTGTTGGCTTCGTCCTGCGCGAAGTACTGCATGACGACCTGATGCCCTTCACGCCGCGAACCCGAATCGGGCGACTCGGCGCCGGAGAGCATGCGCATCAACGTGGATTTGCCCGCGCCGTTTGGCGCCACCAACGCAATGCGATCGCCGCGTTCGATGTGCAACGACAGATCGCTGAACACGACCTGTTCCCCGTACGCCTTGCGGACGTGTTCGAGCTCCAGGACCATCCGACCGGACTTGGGACACGTCGGGAACGTGAAGTGCACCCGTTTGCGTTCCGGGGGCACTTCAATGATCTCGATCTTGTCGAGCATCTTGATACGACTCTGGACTTGTGCCGCCTTGGTCGCCTGATACCTGAAGCGATCGATGAACGCGCGCAGTCGCGCGATCTCATCGTCCTGCTCCTGTTTCGCCTTGCGCAGCCGATCCATGCGCGCGTCGTATTCGACGAGATACTTCGAATAGGTGCCGACGTAGTCGGTGATCGTGCGCAACGAGAGGTCGGCGATCTTCGTCACCACGGCGTCGAGGAAGTACCGATCGTGCGAGACCAGAATGACGGGGTGCGGATACGCGACGAGGTAGTCCTCGAGCCAGTTGCGCGCATCGAGGTCGAGATGGTTGGTGGGTTCGTCCAGCAGGAGCAGGCCCGGACGCCCCAGCAGCAACTTCGCCAGCGCGATGCGCATCTGCCAGCCACCGGAAAAAGCCTCGGCGGGTTTCTGGAAGTCGGCGCGCGCGAACCCCAGGCCGTCGAGCACCTGCGTGACGCGCAGATCGATGCTGTGTCCCTCCTCGCGGCGGAAGAACTCCGTGAGGTCGTGGTACTCGACCAGGAGACGTTCATGTTCCCCGTCGGGGAGCAAAGGGTCCGCCAGCGAGTGTTCAATGCGCGAGATGGAATCCCGTGCGTCGAGCAGCGGCCTGAAGGCCTGCGACACCTCGTCGACCAGTGTGCGTCCGCTGTGTTCGAGCCCGTCCTGCGGCAGGTACCCGACCGTGAGCCCGGTGGGGCGGATGATCGTGCCGGCATCGGGTTCGTCCAGGCCCGCCAGCATCCGCAGGAGCGTGGTTTTGCCGGCGCCGTTCGGACCGCTCAACCCGACCCGTTCGCCGTCGGAGACCTGCCAGCTCACGCGGTCGAGTAACACGCGTTCGCCGAAACGTTTGGTCAGGCCGGAGAGTTGGATCATGCGGGAGTACTGCGTCCGCCTGCGTGGCGGCGTGTGGGAACGGGGGGCGACTCAGACTTCGGCTGCCGGCACCGGCTCGCCAAGCGCGCGCGCGGTCGCGGCCAGGATCCGGGGCAGCCGAAACGGCTTCGTCAGGTAGCCGGCCACGCCAAGGTTGATCGCCTCGATGGCGCTGGCCTCGGTGGAGTAACCCGTGATGATGATGACCGGCAGATCGGGCGCCGACCGGCGGGCCTCACGAATGACCGACAGCCCGTCCATCCCGGGCATTTTCAGGTCGGTGATCAGCAGGTCGTATTCGACGGCGCGCAGACGGTCGATCGCCGACGCCCCGTCGGGCGCCGAATCCACGTCGTAGTCGGCCATGGTCAATGTCTTGGCCAGCAGGTCGCGCACGGCCTGCTCGTCGTCGACCACCAGGATGCGGGGGCGATCGCCGGGGCGGTCCTTGCCCTCGCCGCGGCCGGTCTGTCGGCTGGAGTCGAGCCAGGCGTCGATGTCCCGTTTGCGGAACCGCCACTGCCGACCGACGCGGACGGCGGGAATCTTCCCGGCCTTGATGAGGCGGTAGACCGTCCGCAGATTGACCTGCAGATAATCGAGCACCTCTTCCGTCGTCAGAAAATGGTCGTCAGTCATTACCCCGGACAGCATAACATCGCCGTCGAGCCCTGCGGAACGACTGATCCCCGGAAGTGAGTACAGACTGTTCCCGGCCCCGAGTCGTCTGAACCAACAATTGGAGCACCCCGGAGGGTGGGCCCCCCTGCACCATGACGTCAGATGAAGAACTGGTCGCGCGTGCGACCGCCGGAGATCACGACGCCTTCAACCAGCTGGTCAAACGCTGGGAACGGCCGATCTATGCCCTGGCCTACCGCACGCTGGGCCGGGATGAGGAGGCGCGGGACGTCGTCCAGGACGCGTTCCTGCGGGCGTACCGGGGGCTGAAGGGGTTCAAGGGCGAGGCCAAGTTTTCCTCGTGGTTGTATCGGATCACGCTGAATCTGTGCCGGGACTGGATGCGCAAGGAACGGCGGGCGCCCGTGGCCCAGACCCCCGAAGGTGTGGACCCGATTGACCTGGCCGATCAGCAGGCCGCGCCCACCGAGTCGGTGGAGGACCTGGTCGCGCGTCGCGAAATGTCGGCGGCGGTGCAGCTCGCGATGGCCGAGCTGCCCGAAGAGCAGCGGACGGCCATCATGCTGAAGGAATATCACGGGCTGACTTTTCAGGAGATTGCTGAGCAACTGGATTGTCCGCTCAGCACGGTCAAGACACGCTTGTATCAGGGACTGACGGTGTTACGACGACGGCTCGAACGACAGCAAGCGGAGGTTGCCAGCCTCCGACGCGCGACGTTCTCAGCCGGGAGTGGATCGAGATAGCAGCGGTAGAGACGACGGATTCGCGCGCCCACGCGCGAGTGAGGACGAAGACGATGTGCGACCAACGTGAACGATTGATGGACTATCTCTACGACGAGGCGCCACCCGCCGAACGCCAGGTGGTTGAGGCGCATCTGGAGTCGTGCGGGGACTGTCGCGACGAGATGCGGGCGTTCCGGCGCGTGCGGGAGGACCTGCTGGCGTGGGACGTGCCCCACTTTGAATCGGTGTGGACACCGTTTGCGCCGACACCGGTCGCGCCCTGGTATCAGCAGGTGCCCGCGTGGGCGCTCAGCGCAGCGGCCGGCGTGATGTTGCTGCTCGGCACCGCCGGCGGTTTTGCGGCGCAGGCGGTGATGGCCAACCAGCCGGGCTCACAGGTCCAGATGGTGGCGCAGGCGGAGCCCGTGGCACGCGTGGAGGCCGCAGCGCCCGCGCCGGTCACGCTGCCCGCGACATTGGTCAGCCTCGACGAGCAGGACGTGCGGGCCTTGATCCAACGCGAGATCGCCGGCAGCGGCGTGATGCGCGTGGCCAACACCGCGCCGGGGTTGTCGCCGGCCGTGCGTGAACAACTGAAGCGTGAGACCGAGTCACTGGTGTACGAACGCCACAAGGAATTGTGGGGGCAGATGAATCAGTTCGTGACGTCGGTGCAGAACGAACGTGTGCGCGAAAAGAAGGAATATCAATTGGAAATTGGCGGCTTGAAGTCGCGGGTCGACAGTCTTGAGAGCGACATCGCCTACATGCTGAAACAGCAGATCGCCAAAGGACAGCAGCAGTGAATACACAGATGAACAAGACACATGATGTCGCGCGGATGCTGGTCATTGGTGCCGTGGTGGTGGCGGGGATCGGCGTCTCGGCTCAGCAGATTCGCAACGAGGGCCTCTCCGCGGACGCCCAGGTGCAGCAGCGGCGCTTTCAGTTTCAATTGATGGAAGGTGTGCTCGCCAATGCCGTGCGTCAGGGCGCGGTTGAAGTCGTGATGCGCGCGCAGACGATGACGATCGGCGCATTGTTCATGGGCGAGGCCAAGGCCAAAGGTTTCCCGCTCGATGGGTATGGGATCGTGTTTGACATCGAGATCCCGATCATCCGGGAAAGCGCGGTGATCGCGAGCCAGATGATGGTGCCCCCGCAGCCACCTCCCGGACCCCAGACCGTCGCGGGACGCACGGGGGCCAGCGGCACCACGCGCAGCACGGGGGTGATCACCGAAGATCCCATGGCCCGATCCCCGATCGTGCCGGATCCCTTTTTGACCGAGCCGAATCAGTTCTATCGCAATGCCGTGCGCGACAAACTCGTGGACGCCATGCTCGACTACTCGCGGCCGTTGAATATCCCGACCACCGAATCGCTGTCGGTCGTGGCCCGCAGCGAAGATGATCCGATGCCGAACAGTTTGTATGACGATTCGCGGACGATGATTCTCCGGATCACCGGTGTCAATCTGGCGCTGTACCACGAGGGAAAAATCACACGCGAAGAAGCCAGGAAGCGGGTCATCGAGTCGCAGTTTTGATTTACAATTCCCGGGGATGTTGTCACCAGTTCGTCGCCTTCGGGCCCACGCTGCACGTCTGACGTGTGCACTGCTGCTGACGCTGACCGCGTCGGGCTGCGCACAGGTTGATCTCAAGACCGTCCTGGAGGTCCAGGAGCTGACATCGGGCTACCACGATGCCGGTGTGATTGAGGGGGGACTGAACAAGCTGGTCCCCAGCGTCACGTTCCGTATCAAGAACATCTCGACAGAGCCTGTCTCATCGGTCGACATGGTGATCTTCTTCTGGGGCGTCCAGTACGAACAGCCGATGGAGCTCGACGAGGTCATCATCAAAGCCATCGGGAGTGACGGCCTCGCACCGGGCGCGTTGTCCGAGCCCATCGTCGTCCGCTCCAAGCAGGGTTTCTCCATGGAGCAGGCGCGTGCGGAACTGTTCAACCATCGGGACTTCCGGGATACCACCGCCAAACTGTTCATGAAGCGCGGCGGAAAGATCGTGCCCTTCGGCGAGTTCGTGACTGAGCGGCGCCTGCTGTTGGCCGCTCCCACGGACTCGGCGTCGCGGTGACCGCGCCGGCAACCGAGCCCTCCCTCGAGCGCCGCCTGGGCCCCTTCGACGCGGCCGCCATCATCCTGTCCAACGTCATCGGCGGCGGAATCTTTTTTGTCCCCATCCTCGTCGCCGGGCTGGTCCCGGTGGCCATGGGCATGATCGGGGTCTGGGTGCTCGGCGGCATTCTCGCGTTCGCCGGGGCCATGGCCTATGCGGAGCTCGCCGCATTGCGACCCAGGTCCGGTGGCGAATACGTCTATCTCCGCGAAGCGTTTGGACCGCAGGCCGCGTTCCTGACCGGGTGGACCTCCTTTGTCGCCGGCTTCTCCGGGGCGATTGCCGCGTCGGCCTTGTTTCTGGCTGATGCCATCGGCCGGTTTTTTCCCGTCGTGGCGGACCGCACGCCGATCCTCGAGATTCCGATTCCGTTTGCGTCGCTGGTGTTGACCAACCAGACGCTGATGGCCCTGGTGGCGATCGCCGCCCTGTCCTTTGTGCACATGCGGGGGCTGGGACCCGGTCGCATCGTCCACAACGTCCTGGCCGGCCTCAAGGTCTCCGGCATCCTGATTTTTATTGCGCTCGGCCTTTCACTGGGCTCTGGCACGTGGGCCAACCTGTCGAGCAGCCATGAGGTGACGGCACCGGCCACCGGTTGGTTGCTCGCGTTGATCCCGGTCATGTTCAGTTTTTCGGGGTGGAATGCGGCGGCCTATGTCGCCGAAGAGATCAAAAATCCCGGTCGGAATGTGCCCATCGCGCTTGGTCTGGGCACCGCGGCAGTGGTGGCCATCTATGTCGCGCTGAACGTGTTGTATCTGTATGCGATGCCGCTGGCGGATCTGGCCGTGGTCGGCGATGGCCGTCTCACCGACACCGTGGCGGAACGGCTGTTTGGATTTGTCGCCGGCAACCTGATTGCGATCTTCACCATCGTCAGTGTCGCGGCCAGCATCAGTGCGATGGTGCTCTCGGGGCCGCGGGTGTATTTTGCGATGGCGCGCGATGGTGCCTTTTTGCCGTCTGTGGCGCGTGTGCATCCCACCTACCGGACGCCGTCACGTGCGATCTGGGCGCAGGCCGCGTGGAGCGGCGTGCTCGTGTTGTCGTCCACGCTTTCAGGTCTGGTCAACTACACGGGTTTTGCCATCGTGTTGTTTTCCGGCATCGCGGTCGCGGCGCTGTTCGTCCTCCGGTTCCGTGAGCCACACGCCGAACGCCCGTTCAAGGCGTGGGGCTATCCGTTTGCCCCCGGACTCTTTGTGGTGGCCTCCGCAGCGATGATCGGCCACAGGCTCTTTACCGAGCCGAGCGAGACGCTCTACGGTCTGCTCATCATCGCGGCCGGCATTCCGCTCTATTACCTGTTCGCGCGAAGACGATAAAGACGTCGGCAGAAAAAGACACCCGACGTCTTTTACTGTCTGCGCAGCAGGAGCACCAGCGTCACCAGCGCGAGGGTGCCGTCGGTGGCAGCAAACAGCAGAAACGATTCAGGTCCGCCGTTCCAGTAGTGCTCGCGAAGAAAGACGCACGCGCCGAGGCCTTTCAGCACGGGGCCAAAAATCCAGAGGTAGGCGCGGTGGCTGGCGGGGTCACGCATCGGCTGGAGATACCCCAGGCCCACACACATGAGCAACAGGCCGCAGATGGTGACAAAAAGACGGGGTTCCGGAACCGGAACCCCGAAGAGGGAAGCGAAGCGGTCGGTCGCCACGAGCAGCGCAAGCCCGATGGCTAGGTCATACACGAACGAAATGCCCGCGACGACCGACAACTGTCGCGATGAGGTCACTGCTTCTTGAGCGAGCCACGAATGGTCGTGGTGCGACCAGCCGTCAGTTCAAATTTCGGCACAAACGTCTCGTAGCCGTCGGCCTTGATCTCCACCAGGTGTTCGCCCATCGTGAGCTTGAGGTGGCCGGTCAGGCCACCGAAGTCACCGGCCACACCGACCAGCGCGCCATCGACGTAGACCTTCGCGGACGCGGGTGACACCTTGAGCCGGATGGAGGCCGTGGGTTCGTCGTCGTCTTTTTCGTCACCCACGGCGACATTGCCATACGACGTCGTGGTGGCACCGCCCCAGGGGTCACAGAGCCAGTAACCGACGCCGTAACACCACGGGTCGTACGGGTTGTACCAGGAGCCGTAGCGATACATCGAATAGCGCGACGTGCCATACCGCCACGGGTCAAACGAGACGTATCCGTAGCCATAACCACCGTAATACCAGGGGTACCAACGGCCCCACGGGCTGAACGGGTCGTACGGGAAGTAGAGGTTGTAGTTGGGGCCCACGTTGCCGTACGGGCGCTCCATGGCGCCGCCGGTCACCGGGCGATCCCCGCGCGACCGTGAGCCTACATACGCGGAACCTGCGCCCGCGCCCGCCGACACCCCACCGCGGGGAACGGCCGAGCCCGAGCGGATGGTGCCGGGACCG
>CAYRGW010000058.1:0-29548 GCA_964423815.1 uncultured Solibacteraceae bacterium
CCGGTGACGTGTTGACCGGGGCCAGTGGCACGACGGTCGAGATCATCAACACCGACGCCGAGGGCCGGCTCATTCTCGGCGACGCCATTTGGTACGCGCAGGAACTCGGGGCCACCCACCTGGTGGACGTCGCGACGCTGACCGGCGCGTGTATGGTGGCGCTGGGACGCACGGCGTCGGGGCTGTTCGGATCGCCGGAGTCGTGGGTGAACACCGTGCGGAACGCGGGGACCGAGGCCGGCGATCGGTTGTGGCCGCTCCCGCTGTACGACGAATACCGCGACCTGCTTCGCAGCGAAATTGCCGACATCATCAACTCTGCGGGACGATGGGCCGGCGCGAGCACGGCGGCAATGTTTCTCTGTGAGTTCGTGAAGAAGGACGTGCCGTGGGCGCACCTCGACATTGCCGGCACGGCGTGGGCGGAAGAGCGGAAGGCGTTTCAGGCAAAGGGCGCCACGGGCGTGGCGGTCAGGACGCTCGTTGAATTGGGGCTGCGCGACTCGCTGTAGGGCGTGGCCTTCAGGCCCGCCGTTCGGGCGTTAATCGGACGGGCGCCGGATCGACGGCATGTGCTCGTCTTCAGGACGATGACGCTGCTTGCGCCGGATCAGCAGCCACCCGGCGAGCAAGCCCAGCGGCAAGGCGACAAATGCCAAGGCGCCCGCCAGGCCGAGGGAGCCCACGAGCACATCGACCACGGTGACTTCAGCCGTCTCTGGACGGATGATCTCGACGATGAAGGAATCGGGCGGTGGCTGCACGCAGATCTATCTTGGCAGACTACTTCGCGACCGCCATGGTCGAAATTTTCTTGAGCGACGCCTGATACTTCAGCACCGCGTCGGCCAGTGACTGGGCGATGCGCTGTTTGTACGCCTCGTTCTTCAGCAGCGATGCCTCGGCCTTGTTGGTTACAAAGGAAATTTCCGCGAGGACACTGGGCATCTCGGCGCCAATCAACACCACAAAGGGCGCCTGCTTCACACCGAGGTCGGTCACAGCCTTGTTCTGCGCCCGCAGGCCACGAATCATGCTGGTCTGCACCATCTGCGCAAACTCGCGCGATTCCTTGACCTTGGTGTTCAGCGTGATCTGTTGCACCAGTTTTGGCAGGTTGCCCATCGATTTGCCGCCGGTGGCGTTTTCGCGGGCGGCGACGGCTTCCGCTTCAGGATTGGTCGCAAAGTTCAGGAAGTAGGTTTCCACACCCTTCGCCGTCGCCCGGCGCGCGGCGTTGGCGTGGATGGAGAGGAAGAGGTCGGCGCCTTCCCGGTTCGCAATCTCAGTCCGTTCCTCGAGCGGAATAAAGACGTCCGTGCGGCGCGTGAGGATGACCTGCATCCCCGGTTGCTGTTTCAGGAGTTTCTCCACGCGCAGGGCGATGTCGAGGACGAGTTCGGCTTCTTCAACGCCGTTGGCCTTGGCGCCGGGGTCAGTGCCGCCATGGCCCGCGTCAATGACGATACGCGAGACACCGAGGCCAAGCTGCCGGGCCAGCGTGTAGTCGCCGCCGCTGGTCGTGGACGCCGGGCCGATCGACGGGGTGCCTGCAGGTGCGATAGGTGGCGGCGCAGGGGTGGGTGCCGCAGGCCCTGAGGTTGGCGAATTGGGTGCACTTCCCGAAGGGGCAGAAGGCCCTGAGGAGGCCGCAGCGGGGACCGTTCCCGCTGGGGGTGGAGGCGCGATCTCACTCTCGAGATCGATCACCAGCCGATACGGGTGATACATCTGAAACACGCTGTGTCGTGCCGTGTCGGCGACTTCGAGCACCACCCGTGCGACCTGGCCGTCCTGCCGTCCCAGGCGCACGCCGCGCAGACGTGATCCGGTGAGACCCTCGGCGCCGGACTGGACACTCGAGGCAAAGTCCGCCTGCTGGAGGTCAAAAAACACCCGCTCGGGGTTCATGATGCGTTCGCTGGAGAAGAGGACTTCGCGATCAAATTCGATCACGAGGCGATCCCCCTTGGGCAACGGCGCCACGGACACCGCCCGAATGGTGGCGACCGGGCCTGTGGGCGTCGCGGAAATTGACGGTGCGTTCGCGGGTGGAGTCGCCGGCGAGGGCGAAGTCCGCCGTAGCTCAGAAGGAGCGGAGGCGGACGGGGGAGTCGCGCGTGCCGGCGCAGGCGTCGCCTTCAGCGCGGCAAGTTGGGGCGCGACCTGTTTGGCCTTGGCGCTCGTGGGATATTCGCGGCGCAGCCAGGTATACAGGCGCTCCGAGGTCTTGCGGTCTGACTCCTGCTTGAAGCGTTCCCAGGCAAAACGGGCCAGCTCCGCGCCATTCCACAACGCATCGTCGCAATACCCGCTCCGGGGATGGCGAAGCACGACCTGTTCATAGGCGGAGACGGCCGCGCGCACGTTGGCCGTCGTGGGGTTTTTCCGTACGGCCGCCTCGCGGGTGGTCGCGCGCTGATACAGCACCGCCGCCGTCTGCGCTTCGGCGACCACCGGCCAGAGCAGCACACACGCGAGCACCCCGAGGGTGGTCGTGCGGACTCGTTGCCGAAGAGAGTGGGATAGGGGCATGTCTTACCTCAGTTGAGCGTCGACTTCTTCGAAGTAGCCGGCATCCACCAGCACCTCACGTTTGCCGTTGGTGGCGGGGGAGACGACGCCGTCGTTTTCCATCATGTCGATCAGGCGCGCCGCGCGGCTGAACCCGATGCGCAGCCGGCGCTGCAGATACGAAATGGACGCCTGGCCGCTCGAAACGACGATGCGCGCCGCCTCGTCGTAGAGGTCGTCCTTGTCGAACTCCAGCTTCTCGGCGGTCTTTTCCTCAGCGGTGATCGAGGTGTCGTAGACCGGCTTGCCCTGTTTGCGGAGGAAGCTGCACAACCGCGCGGTTTCCTGTTCCGAGATGTAGGGGCCGTGAATACGGACAAACCGCGAGGACGCGGGCGGCAGATACAACATGTCGCCCTTGCCCAGCAGGGCCTCGGCGCCGTTGCCGTCCAGGATCGTGCGCGAGTCGATCTTTGACGCGACACGGAACGCAATACGCGCCGGCAGGTTGGCCTTGATCAGGCCCGTGATGACATCGACCGACGGCCGCTGCGTGGCGAGGATCAGATGGATGCCCACCGCGCGGGCCATCTGGGCCAGTCGCGCGATCGACTCTTCCACTTCCTTGCTGGCGACCATCATCAGGTCCGCCAGTTCGTCGATGATGACGATGATGAAGGGGAGGGTCTTGAGCGGCTCGCCGACTTCGGCTTCGGCGGCTTCTTTCTGCGATTCCTTGAGCTCCGCCAGCATCGCCTTGACGTTGCGGTTGTACTGCTCGATGTTGCGCACGCCCTGCTTGGCGAGAATCTTGTAGCGGTCTTCCATCTCTCGCACAGCCCAGCGCAAGGCGTTGGCGGCCTGTTTGGGATCCACCACCACCGGGGTCATCAGGTGGGGGATGTCCTCATACATGCCGAGCTCAAGGCGTTTGGGGTCGATCATGATGAAGCGCACTTCTTCCGGTGAGGCGCGGAAGAGCACACTGGTCAACATCGCGTTGACACTCACCGACTTGCCGGCGCCGGTCGATCCGGCGATCAGCAGGTGGGGCATGGTCGCCAGGTCGGAGACGATCGGTTCGCCATGAATGGTCTTGCCCAGCGCCATCGTCAGACGCGAGGCGGAGCGGGTGTAGGTGTCCGACTCCAGCAGTTCACGCAGCGAGATGCCTTCGCGGGTGGCGTTGGGAATCTGGATGCCGACCGTGGATTTGCCCGGAATGCGGTCGATGATGATCGACTCGGCCTTCATCGCGAGACACAGGTCGTCCTGCAGGCCGGTGATGCGGTTGTATTTCACGCCGGCATCGGGTTTGAACTCGTAGGTGGTGACCACCGGGCCCGGGTGGATCTGGACCACGGTGCCCTCGACCGAGAACTCCCGGCACTTTTCCTCGAGCAGTTTTGCGGCTTCCATCAGCTCGCGTTCGTCGATCTTCTGCGCCTCTTTGGCGGCGTCGAGCAGTGTGAGCGGCGGCAGCACGTAGTCGCCCTTGCGGCGTTCCACCGGGGCCTTCACCACTTCCCGATCGCCGAGGGGCAGGCTCGGGGTGACGGGTGTCGGCGCCGAACGTTTGATGGCCGGGGGACGCGCGGCCGCACCACGCGCTGCCGGCGCGGGCGTGAGCACATCCTCGTCGTCTTCATCGGCGTCGTCGGCGTCCACGGGACGCAGTGACTGACGAGCGGCCTTGAGGGAGGCTGCGGCACCGGCGGCCTTGGTGGCGATTTCCGGAGCCTTGTCGCGTCCGGCCTTCTGGACGTGTTTGTTGACGATCTGCTGGCGTTCCTTTTCGCGGCGGCGGTCGTCGCGCCAGGTCTGGAGTCGGGACCACCAGCCGGTGGACTGTTCGCGCACGGCGGAGGCCGCCACGGTGGTCGCGCGGCCAAAAGAGAACTGGGTGGACAGGATGACGGCGGCCGCCACCAGCGTGAGCAGCAGAATGGCGGCGCCGGTGGTGTTGAGATAAGAGACGAGCGCGTCGGAGAGGACCTTGCCCATCAATCCGCCGGCATCAAACGGGCGATTGGTCGAGGCCAGAAAACCGAAGCCGAGTGAGAGCAGCGCCGCGCTGCACACAAAAAACAATCCTGCGCCGAAGAGTTTGGTGTACGCCGCGTCGAGTTTGGTGCACCAGAACGAGTGCCAGCCCGCGACCGCGAGCACCAGCGGGATGCAGTAGGCGGAATACCCCAGAAGCTGGAACGACGCCTCGGCCACAAAGGCGCCGACGCGCCCGGCAAAGTTGGTGGCCTGCGCGGCCGTGATGTTGTTGAAGAACCACACGGGGTCGGTGGGCGTGTAACTCACCAGGGCCATGAGCCAGATGAGTGTCGCCGCAAACAGGGCAACCCCGGTGAATTCACTCACTCGACGAGAGAGGGCCGATTCAGACACGCGTTTGTCTCCTCACACTTCCAGCACGATGGGCAACACCAGCGGTCGTCGCCCCGCCCGTTTTTTGAACAGGCGTTGGACCTCGACCTTGACGCGTTCCTGCATCAGGCCGGGGTCGGTCCGTTCTTCCTTCGGCACATTTGCCAGTGCCGCTTCCAGCAGGGCGGGGGCGTCGCGCAGCAGTTGATCCTGCTTTACGTCGTTCGCCAGTCCCCGCACAATCACTTCCGGTGTCCCCTCGAGGGCGCCGGTCTGGCCGTTGATCGCGACGACCGCGACGACCAGGCCATCGATGCCCAGGTGCCGGCGGTCGCGCAGGACCTCGTCGCCAATCTCGCCACTGCGCGTGCCGTCAATCAGGATGCGACCGGTCTGGACGCGGTCGACAATGCGCGCCCCGTCTCCGTCCAGCCGCAACACGTCGCCGTCGGCCATCTGTACCACGGTCGTTCTGGGGCAGACCGCCCGTGCCAGCCGGGCGTGCTGAGCGAGCTGCCGGTACTCCCCATGTATCGGCACGAAAAATCTGGGCTGCACCAGGGACAGGACCAGTTTCAGCTCCTCGGCCGAGGCGTGGCCCGAGACGTGTACATGTTTCATGCCGTCGGTGATGATGTCGGCCCCCCGACGGGCGAGGTGGTTCATGACCCGGCCGATGGCCTTTTCGTTGCCCGGGATGGCCCGGGCCGAAAACACGACCGTGTCATCGTCTTCCACCTTCACGTAGCGGTGGTCGTCGATGGCAATACGGGATAGGGCGGCCATGGCCTCCCCCTGGGACCCGGTGCAGAGGCACAGGACATCCCGCGCGTCGTAGTCGCGGATGTCGCTGTCGGCGATGACCAGGCCGTTGGGCACCTTCAGCACGCCGAGCCGCATGGCGGTTTCGGAGTTGCGAATCATGCCCCGGCCGACAAAGGCGACCTTCCGTTCAAACTGTTCGGCGAGATCCACCAGGACCTGCATGCGGTAGATGCTGGTGGAGAAGGAGGCGACGATCAGTTTGCCCGGCGCCGAAGAAAAAATCTCCTCGAAGCCGGGAATCACGTCCCGGTCCGAGCCGGTGGTGCCCGGCTGGTCGGCGTTGGTGCTGTCCGAGAACAGCGCCAGGACCCCCTTGGCGCCGAGTTCAGCGAAACGGTGCAGATCAAAACGCTCCCCGTCGAGCGGCGTCTGATCGATCTTGAAGTCCCCGGTGTGAATCAGGACCCCCTGGGGGGTGTGAATCGCCAGGGCCACGGCGTCCGGGACGCTGTGGGTCACGCGCAGAAACTCGATGGCCAGTGTGCCAATCGTGATCGTCTGTTTTGGAGCGACGGTGATCAGCCGCCCGTCCGTGTCCACGTTGTGCTCGTCGAGTTTGGGCTTGAGCAGCGCGTGGGTGAACGCGGTGGCATACACGGGACCGTGCACGTGTTTGAGGACATGCGGCACGGCGCCGATGTGATCTTCATGTCCATGCGTGAGGATGAGGGCTGCGATGCGGCCGGCGTACGCCTCCAGTGCCGACACATCCGGGATGACCAGATCCACCCCGAAGAGTTCAGGCTCAGGGAACATGACACCGGCATCCACCAGCACGGCGGTGTCGCCGCAGGCGATGAGCATCATGTTCATACCGAACTCACCGAGGCCCCCGATGGGGATGACCTCGACGGACGGTGCACCGACAGACGTACTTATTGCCGACAACATCGACAGCGACCTTCACACTCTCGTTTCGAACACCAGCCACCGGTGAGCAGGCGCTCATCAGCGGACAGAACTTGGGCGCGGAGGGCGCCGGAAAACAGTCAGCGTGTCCGACCTGTGGGTCGCTGGGATGACCCGTGAAATCAGGAGGGAAAAACTGTCGGGACTATAACACAGGGGATCACGGAGTACAAGTCACCCTTTGGCGCGGTTCAAGACCACCGCGCCCTACTTCTGACCGTTGTAGGGCGCGGTGAACTTGAACCGCGCCGTGCGCTTTACCCGCGCAGGCGCGCGAAGAACTCGGTCACACGCGCGAACTCTTCGAGGGTGAGGGTCTCGGGGCGGCGTTTGCCATCGATGCCGGCCAGCGCCAGCACGGCCGGGGCCGTCGGCTCAAGCGCCTTCAGCGCGTTCGCCAATGTCTTGCGGCGCTGCATGAACGCGCCCTTGACGAGGCGCGCAAACAGCGCCTCATCCACGATGCGCACAGGGCTGCGCCGGAACGTCATCCGGATCACGCTCGAGCGGACCTTGGGCGGCGGCGAAAATGCCGAGGGCGGCACATCCAGACGCCGATCAATGTCCGCGTAGATCTGCGCGAAGATGCTGAGCACGCCGTAGTCTTTTTTGCCGGCCTTGGCGACAAGCCGGTCGGCCACCTCCCGCTGGACCATCAACGTCGCGTCGGTGAACAGACCATGCGCGCGCGACAATTCGATCAGGCGGAACAGAATGGGTGACGACAGGTTGTAGGGCAGATTGCCCACCACCCGGAAACGACGCGGCACGTCGCTCGGGGCACCCGGCGGACGATTGGGCTGCAGCGCGGTCAGAAACGACACGACGTCGGTCTTGAGAAAGTCCGCCGTCATCAGGCTGACGTTGGGCGGCACCTTGCCGGCCAGGTCGCCGGCCAGGTCGCGATCGATTTCCACCGCGAGAATCGGGGCACCGGTGCGCGCGAGGGGCAACGTAATCGCGCCGGCCCCCGGGCCGATCTCCAGCAAGACATCCTGGGGCTGCACATCGATGGTGTTGACCACCTTCTGCGCCCACGTGTCGGCAAGAAAATGCTGGCCGAACCGTTTGCGGGGCCGGTGACCGACGGGACGAGGACGGGTGGTCGAGCGCACACCGAGAGTGTATCGTGTCAACCGTCGTCACACATGTCGTCGATCGAGATCGTCCCATTCCGTCCGGAACATGCCGCGGCGTTTTACCGCCTCAATCGTGCGTGGCTCGACGCACACGCGTTGTACGAACCTGCCGATGAGGTCCAGCTCGCTGATCCACACGGTGCCGTGATTGCCGTGGGTGGCGCGGTGTTTGTGGCGGTCCGGAATGGGGAAGTCGTCGGCACGGCGGCGGTGGCGCCGCACGGTCCCGGTGAAGTGGAGCTGCTCAAGGTCACCGTGGCTGACGCCGCGCGTGGGCAGGGTCTGGGGCGCCAACTCGTGGAGGTGTGTATCACCCACGCGCGCAGCATGGGCGCCCACACGATGATGTTGCTCTCAAGCACGAGGCTGCAGGACGCTCTTCGTCTCTACGAACGGATGGGGTTTACGCACCGTCCGTTGCCCGCGTCGCTGCCGTATGCGTCTGCGGACGTGTGTATGGAATTAGCGCTCAGTCACCGGGGTGCTGCCAGTACTGTTCTTCGATCGCCATGATCTCCTCTTCGGACAATCCGAAGTAGTGTCCAACCTCATGGATGAGTGTCTCGCCGATGCCGACGACCACATCATCTTCATCAAGACTGTCTTCGAGGATGGGGTTGCGGAACAGGGTGACCTTGTCGGGCAGGACGTTGCCATGCGCCCACTGACGCTCAGGCAGCGGGATGCCCTCGTAGAGACCGTAGATGGTGTCGGGTGGTTCGACCTCGACCTCGGCCAGTTGGGCGTCCGTCGGATCGTCTTCGACGACGATGGCGATGTTGACCATGGCGTCACGAAAGCGGTCGGGCAGTGAGGCGACGGCCTCGTCGACAAGGATCTGAAAACGATCAGCGGGAAACGTGGCCGGGTCCATGTAGTCGATAGTACGCGCAATGCGGGCGGATGGTGCAACGCTCACACAGGGGCTTGGGCTTGCAGATGCGGCGACCATGCAGGATCAGCGTGTCCGATGCGCGCGTCCAGCGCTCGGGCGGCAGCAGCGCGGTCAGGGTGGTTTCGGCCGCCACGGCATCCTCGGTGGCCTTGCCCTTGAGCAGGCCAATCCGTGTGGCGACCCGCAGCACGTGGCGATCGACGGGGAAACCCGGCAGCCGGAACGCGTGTCCACGCACCACGTTGGCGGTCTTGCGTCCGACGCCCGGAAGGGCGACCAGCGCGTCCATGTCCGACGGCACTTCGCCGCCGTGGTCCTCCACCACCGCCGTCGCCATCCCGAGCAGGCTCTTGGCCTTCATGCGGAAGAAGCCGGTGGACTGGATCATCACTTCCAGGTCTGGCGCGTTTGCCTCGGCCAACGTCCGGGGATTGGGGAACTGTGCGAACAGCGTCGGTGTGACCTGGTTCACGCGCGCATCGGTGCACTGCGCTGAGAGGATGGTCGCCACGAGCAGTTCGTAGGGTGTGGTGAAGTCGAGCTCGGTCCACGCGTTGGGATGCATGGCGTCGAGGCCGTCAAAGACGGCCGCGACAGATTTCCGAGCATTAAAGACGTCGGGTGTCTTTTTTTGCATTCTTTTTGGCATCGCCTAAGATCAAAAAAGACACCCGACGTCTTTAATGCAGTGGTCCCTGGGGCCAGCCGGCAGACTGTTGCGCCTGGGCGTCCTGCATGCCGCGCATCTGTTCCTGCAGCGCGTTGATCAGTCCCGGAATCACGCTGAAGGGGAGCGCGATGCGACTGACGACCGGGGCTTTCACCGTCTGCGTGTCTTCGGCGCTCTTGATGTCGTGTTCGGACAGCGGGCGCACGTCGCAGAAGGTCAACGTCATGTCGAACGGCGTGTGACCGACAGCGCAGAAGTTGGCGTAGGTGCGGGTGGTCTCACCCGACTCATCGGGCACGATCGTGAAGCTGAGTTGTTTGGGAGCCTTCTCGGACATGTCAGTACTTTCTCATGACCCCGACCACCACGCCCTGCAATTGTACGAGCGAGGCATCCATGATCATCGGCTGCATGGCCGCATTGGCCGGCTGCAGACGCACGCGCCCGTTCTCGCGGTAGAACTTCTTGAGGGTGACGTCGAGGCCGCCCACCAGGGCGATCACCATCTCGCCGTTGTCGGCCGTCTTGCGGTCTTCCACAATGACGAAGTCGCCGTCGCGAATCTGTTCGTCGATCATCGAGTCGCCCTTGACGCGCAGCACGTAGGTGTCGCGCCTGCCGACAAAGTCCTCGGGCACGGCGATGGTCTCGGTCCCGGCCACCGCTTCAATGGGGACACCAGCCGCGACGTACCCAAGCATCGGCAGTTCGACCGCGCGCTGGCCCGTGCGGGCCGCAAGCAGCTCCACTGAACGGCTGCGGTTCCAGAGACGACGAATGAAACCCTTTTCTTCGAGATTCGTGAGATGTTTGTGCACGGTCGCGAGCGAAGAGAGACCAAAACGGCGACCGATTTCCTCCAGACTTGGCGCATAGCCGTGTTGCTGGATGAATTCCTGAAGGTAGTCGAGAATTTCGCGTTGACGTTTGGTAAGGGGCTGCACGGGCCGACTCTATGCAAAAGAAAGGCGAAAGTCAACGGACGTGGGAATTGAGCCTTTTGCAAACCCAAGGGATTACCGGACCCGGAACCCGCAGACTTCGGCGGCTTGGCTGAACTCCCGATCCCCGAAGTGGTAGGCGATGGCTTCGTTCTCGGTCAGCCAGACCAAGGCCGGTTCCCGGCATCCGGCATGGCCGCAGAGCAGCGCCCGATTCGGGTAGCGCTCGGGTTCCACCGACCGCGTGTACGGCTCTGTGGGGAGCGGGGCCGTCGCCAATACCGGCGCTGTCAGTCCTTCGGGGGGATGCGCGGGGCAACGGGCAAGGGCCATGGCGAAATTGTAGTGCCGGGCCACTTGTACTCCCCACGCCAAAAGTACTAACGTCGAACGATGCCCGGAGGCCTAAACCCCAGTTGTCAGTCAGCCGTTGCGCCCTCCGAAAACCCTCCGGTACACGCGGTTGCACACTCTGGCACTGCTGTTGCGACTGGCGTGTACATGGCCCCAGGATCAAAAGTACAGACTCCCGCCCCATTGGCCGAGAAGTGGTGGGACATGCAGAAGAATCGGCTGTACTACGGCGACAACCTGACGATCATGCGGGAGCGCATCAAGAGCCAATCCGTCGATCTGATTTACCTCGACCCGCCCTTCAAGTCTGACCAGAATTACAACCTGATCTACAAGACGATGACCGGCAAACCCGTGCCGGAACAGGCCGAAGCGTTTTGCGATACGTGGGACATGGACCACGAAAAAGAAGAACTCGCCAGACGCATCCCCAAGATGATGGCTGAGGCCGGGGTGGAGGACTACTACATCACCTTCTGGACCTATTGGGTGAACGCGCTCACCAGTGTCCAACCGCATCTCATGGCGTACTTGATCTACATGGTGGAGCGGCTGATTTACATGAAGCCGATCCTAAAGGAGACGGGATCGATCTACCTGCATTGCGACCCGACGGCCAGCCACTACATCAAGGTCATGATGGACGGCATTTTCGGGCACGAGAATTTTCGCAACGAAATCATCTGGAAGCGGACTGGCTCACACGGTGGATCAAAGCGATGGGGGCCGATTCACGACGTGATTCTGTTCTACTCCAAGAGCGATAAATACACTTGGAATCGGGTGTTTCAGGAGTACAAGGACGGCTACCTGACCGAGCACTACAAGACCCGCGATGAGCGTGGGTACTATCAGGCCATCACTCTGACCGGAGCGGGCACTCGGGACGGTGACTCTGGTAAGCCGTGGCGTGACGTTGATCCAACGGTCGTGGGGCGGCATTGGGCAGTCCCCACCAAAGCCCTCCAGAAAGCGTATCCAGATCGCGACCTGTCGAACCTGACCACACAGGAGAAGTTGGATTTGCTGGACGAGGCCGGGCTGGTGGTCTGGCCGAAGCGGGGTGGCGTCCCAAGACAGAAGCGGTACTCGGACGAGAATCCAGGTATCCCCATTCAAGACATCATCACAGACATCGGGCCGTTGTCGTCGCACTCCAAGGAACGACTTGGCTACCCGACGCAAAAACCAACACAACTCATGCGGCGGATTATTGAGGCGTCCAGTCGTCCGGGCGATGTCATTCTCGACCCATTTTGTGGCTGCGGAACCACGATCTACGCCGCGCAGGAAGTAGGCCAACGCATTTGGATCGGCTGCGACGTCGCCATCCTCGCGGTCAAAATCATCAGAGAAGTTTTGGCTGAGAAGTATCGACTAGCGGAAGGCACTGACTTTGAAGTGGACGGCATCCCGCAGAGCGTAGATGCCGCGACGGAACTCTTCAACCGAGACGCGCACCAATTCCAGCATTGGGCTGTGGAGCGTGTCGGCGGCTTCCCGCTTAAGAAGCGCGGTGCAGATCGTGGCATTGACGGGCGCATCTATTTCGAGTCGAAACAGGGCCTTCGGGCGATGGTGATCTCAGTGAAGGGCGGCAATACTGGCCCGACGCATGTTCGCGATCTGGTTGGCGTCCTTCAATCGGAACCCGATACCGACATGGCCGGATTTATTTGCCTTCATGAACCCACAAAGGCGATGCACGCTGCCGCTGCAAAGGCCGGGACGTTCACCTACAGCGACGTGGAATACCCGCGCTGCCAGATTCTGAGCATGAAGGACATTCTGGAGGACAAGAGGGAGTTTCGGACGCCATCAAAAATTGGCTCACGCATCGCCACAGGTCAGGCCGCCTTACCTATGGGTTAGTCGGTCAGTAGCCGCCTACGCCCTGCTTCACTGCCATCCTCGATCCAGACTTCCGCCTGGTATTCAGCCGCCAAGGTGAGGGCTTCCGCCTTCGCGGTGGCCCAGTCTGGGAGAATACGCGCCTTCCCACCGTTCACGCTGACCGACCATCGAACGCCGTCCATTTCGAGCAGGTCGATCACGTTGCCCGGTTTGACTTGCATCAGGCGACTGACAGCCGTCTTGAAGTCGAGATCAATCGCGGGGACTTCTGGAGCCTTCGCACGTTTACCCGTCGTTGCTCGTTTCGTCATAGAACCTCGATTCTACGCCTTCCCATGGGAGCGTGAGTTGCCGATACCCGTCGTCACTGGGGCGCGCAGGTTGCCCGGTGCGACTGATGGAGTCGCGCCAGTGCGGGGTTCGACTCTCCGGCGCTCCACGCCATCTCCGGCCCTTGAGCCGTGCCCGGTTAAAACGCGACAGCGCCTGATGGTTGTTTGAAGGTGAGGCGCTTGCCCTCCCCGAACTTAACGAGCATCGCGGCCCGGTCGCCGTCCGTGTAGCCGAGGGCCGTCCGGGAGTTGTAGCGGAACGCGAACTCATCGCAGTAGCGGTGCAAGTGCCCGCGTGAGACGTGATGGAACGTGCCCACGATGCCGCGCTTGAGCAGGGCAAAGAACCCTTCCACGGTGTTGGTGTGGACGTTGCCACGGGCGTAGATGCCAGCCGAGTGCTTGATGGTGTCGTGGGTGAAGCCGTTGACGAGTCCGCCGTAGGCGTGGAGTTCGTCCGTCATCATGTGGGACTTCGGTTCCACGCGCTGACGGATCACCGTCTGGAGCGTCTTGCCGTCAACGTGTTCGACGGGGAACGCCGTGGCGCGGCCCTTGCGCTCCACCAGCGCGACAACCGCCGTCTTGGTGGTGTCATGCGGGGCGGGGCGTCCGCCCTTGCCCTCGTAGCCGTAGCGGCCCGCACGGCGCTTGCCGCCGATGTAGGTTTCGTCCGCTTCGACCGTGCCCGACAGTTTCGGGAATAGGGCATCATCGGCCATGGCGTGGCGCAGACGGTGCGCCATGAACCACGCGGCCCGATACGTGATGCCGAGCATCCGATGGAACTGATGGGCGCTCATGCCCTTCTTGGAGGCGCAGAGCAGGTGAATGCCCATGAGCCACTTGGACACGGGGATATGCGACGACTCGAAAATCGTTCCGACTTTGACGGTGAACTGTTTGCGGCAGTCCTTGCACTTCCACAGCCCGATACGCGCCTTGCGTTTGCCGGGCGTCGTGGTGCGTGAGACGAGACGGTAGGGATTGCAGCCGCCGCAGTGGGGGCAGGCCGCGCCATTCGGCCAACGGAGGGATTCAAGCAGCGCAATCGCTTCTTCTTCGGTCTTGAACTTCGTCAGCCGCACCAAGTTTCCCGTCGTCGCCATGCAGGAAGAATCCCATGGGGGTGTGACAGGTTGGGACCGACCTCTAACTAGCGGTTGTACAACGACTTAACGGGCGCTAGAATGGCCCCGTGCCGGAAACCTTGGGTTTACGAAAGGCTCAATTCCCACGGACGTGGGACGTCATCGGGTTTGGCGAAAACTCCGCCGACCTGATTGCGACCACCGACACCCTTCCAGGCCCGGACGGGAAAGCCGAACTTGACGGGCTCACGACGTTGCCCGGAGGCCAGATCGCAACGGCCTCAATCGGATGTGCGCGCCTCGGACTCCGTACGCGGTATGTCGGGGCGTGTGGTGCAGATGCCAACGGGGCACTGGTCCACGACGCGCTGACACACGCGGGTGTCGACACCACGCTCCTTCGCACCATCAACGGACAGACGCGCACGGCCATCATTCTGGTTGAGTCCGCGCGTCAGTCGCGCATGGTCCTCTGGCGGCGGGACCCGGCGCTGGACTGGCCGGAGGACGCGCTCCCCATTGATGCCGTCGCCGACGCGCGCGTGTTGCTCGTGGACGCCACCGACATCGAGGGGGCGGTCCGGATGGCCACGGCGGCCCGCGCGGCCGGCGTTCTCACCGTGGCGGACGTGGACGGCCAGGTGCCGGGCCTTGATCGCCTGCTGCGGCTCACCGATGTCCTCGTGGTCTCGGCCTCGTTCACCAGTGACCTTCGGCAGCTGCATGAGGACTCCGGTGCGCGCGCAGTCATTGCCACCCTTGGAGCCGACGGGGCGGTGGCCTGGGACGGCACCACGGAGCACTACTCGCCCGGTTTTGTGGTGCCGGTTGTGGATACCACCGGCGCCGGCGACGCCTTCCGGGCGGGGCTGATCGCCGCGCTTCTGGACTCGGAACCCTGGACCCTGGACCCGCCTTCGCCAAGGCTTCGGCGGGCAAACCCTGTCGAACCCTGGACCTCTGTGCTTGCGTTCGCCAACGCCTGCGCCGCCCTGAACTGTGGGGCGAACGGCGCGCAGGCCGGACTGCCCGGCCGGGCCGCCGTGGAGGCCCTTTTAACCTCCCAGACCGCCGTCCGGTCTAAGGGAGTATGGGAAACGGGGCACAAAGTGTCGCACTTGGCGGGCGGACCAGAATCTGGGGACAGGCAGTGACCGACTCCCGGGTGACCGCCGACCTCTCCTCGCTCGACGACACCGCATTGGTGCAGGCGTTTGTGGCCGGTGAACGCGCCGCTTTTGATGCGATCGTCTCGCGACATCAGCGACCCGTCTACCAGCTCTGTTATCGATTTGTGCGCAACCACGAGGATGCGGCCGATCTGGCGCAGGACGTGTTTGTGCGCGCGTTCAAGGGGCTCCGCAATTTTAAAGGGGACTCGCAGCTCAGCACCTGGCTGTATCGCGTCGGCGTCAACGTCTGTCTGAACCGTGTGGCGGTGAAACGTCCCGAGGTCGAGCCGCTCGAACCGTCCAGACACGTCGATGAACGCTCCGACGACCCGTTCCGCATCGTGGCGCGAGGGGAGCAGGCGGTCGAGGTCCGGAAGGCCATCGCCCAGTTGCCGCCGAAGCAGCGCGCGACCTTGTTGCTGCGTGTGTATCAGGAGCTGTCGCACGAGGAAATTGCGGGCATCCTCGGCAGCTCGGTTGGCGCCGTGAAGGCGAATTTTTTTCACGCCCTTGGTAACCTGAAACGGTTGTTGCAGTCATGACGAACCACCTTTCTCCGGACGAACGGGTCGACGCCCTCGATGGGACCCTTGAGGTCTCGCGGCAGGCACATTTCGACGCGTGTGCGGGATGTCAGCAGGAACTGGCCACGCTGCGCAGCGTGTTGCGCGTGACCGCCGAGGATGACGTGCCTGAACCGTCACCCCTGTTCTGGGATCACTTCGAGGCGCGTGTCGCGGCCGCAGTCAATGACGTCGCCGCGGCGCGTGTGCCGTGGTGGCGGGGATCCACGCGCGCGTGGCTCGCGCTGGCGACGGCGGCCGCAGTCCTGTTTGCCGTCTGGATCTCCCCGTTGCGTACACGCGTGACTGACGTGCCGGATGCGGTCGTGGCCGACGCCGGTCCTGCGATGGGCACGATTGGCGAGTCTGCACAGTGGGAATTTATGAGCGGCGTCCTGGAAACATTGGAACAGGACGACGCGCGGGTGGTGCTGGCGCCGTCACCCGGCGCAGTGGACACGGCGTTTGAGTCCTTGACGGCCGCCGAACGTGACACGTTCGCGCGACTGCTCCAGGCCGAGATGACCGAAGGGAGCTATTAAACATGGGAACGATGATGGCGGGCGTGTTGGCACTGAGCCTGTTGGGCAACATCCAGCTCGGCCCTCAGGGGCCGCCCGAAGGCCCGCAGCAGCCACCGCCGCAGCAACAGCAACAGCGCGGACGAGGGCAGGGGCTGCCCGCGCCAGCACAAGGGGCACCGATTCAGGAGCTCCAGGAGATGTTTGATGCGTTTGCCCTGGTGCAGGCGCAGCGCATCATGCAGTTGACCGACGAACAATACGCGGGGTTCTTCACGCGGATGAAGCGCCTGCAGGATGTGCGTCGTCAGCACACACGGCAGCGTGTGCGGCTGATCAATCAGCTCCGCCGTGGGTACGGACCCGAGCGGGCGGATGACGCCAGGCTGACCGAAACCGTGCGTGAACTCGATGCGCTTGATGCGCGGTTTGAACAGGAACTGCGCGCCGCGAAAGCTGCCGTGGACGAGGTGCTGACCGTGCGGCAACGCGCAGCCTTCCGGTTCTTTGAGCAGGACATGGAAGTGCAGAAGGTGGAATATCTGACACGCGCCCGGCAGCCCGGCCGGGAGTAGAATCGGGATATGTCCCGAATATTGCGCGCACTGGCGTTGCCGGCGGCCCTGGCCGTGCTGATCACGACGGTGGTCATCGCGCAGGATGTGTCGCGTGCCGACGCGGACCGTATGGGGAAAAAGATGCAGGCGATCGTGCAGCGCGCCATCCTTGCGCCTGCCAAAGCCTCGCCCCTGAAAACGACTTTCACCGATCGTGAACTGAACGCGTATCTGCAGCACCACGGCACCGAACAGCTGCCGGTCGGTGTGACCAAGGCGCGCGTCACCATGCTGGAAACGAACAAACTCGAGACACGCGCCGTGGTGGACCTGGATGCGGTGCGCACGTCGCAGACGCGTGGATGGATGGATCCCCTGGGTTATGTCACGGGTTCGCTTGAGGTCGTGACGATCGGCCAGTTCTCGGGCAGCGGCGGCAAAGGCATCTTCCGCTATGAGTCGGGCACCGTCGGCGGGGTACCGATCCCGAGAGCGGTGATGCAGGAGGTGATTGCGTATTATTCGCGGTCGCCCGAGCTGCCCAAAGGCATCAATCTCGATCAGCCGTTTCCGCTTCCCGCCGGCATTCGTGAAGTGCAGGTACGCAAAGGCGCGGCGACCGTCGTACAGTAAGGCCCGTGTGGTCGCAGCCGCTGCAGTTTGTCAAAGGGGTCGGTCCACGCCGCGCGGCTGAGTTTGCGCGTGTGGGGCTGACCACCGTCGAAGATCTGCTCCTCCGATTTCCCCGCCGCTATGAAAACCGCGCCGGCCTGACGCCCATCGCCAGCCTGCGTCCGGGCCAGACCGCGACGGTGGTGGGCGAGGTGTTGTCGTCCGGTGTGCGCACCACCCGGCGCCCGGGCTTCCGCCTCTTTGAAGTGGTCGTGCGTGACACCAGCGGCGCCATTCGTGCGGTGTTTCCCAATCAGGCCTTCCTCAAGGACGTGTTTCGCCCCCATCAACAAATCGTGTTGTACGGCCTGTTGGAGTACCGCAGCGGCGGCCTCCAGTTCACCAACGCCGAATACGAAATCGTGCGGGGGGAAATCGCCGACGGGGCAGAGGTCGACGACGTGACGGTGCACACCGGTCGCATCGTCCCCATCTACGAAAAGATCGGGTCGGTCACCACGCGCATGCAGCGGTCGTTGATTTTTCAACTCCTCAACGACCTGCCCACGGACGGCGGTGGAGACGCGGCCGATCCGATTCCCGCCGCTGTGCGTGGCGGGATGCCCACACGGATGGACGCCGTTCGCGCGATTCACTTCCCTCCGCCGGGCACCGATGTCGACGCGTTGAACGCCTTCGCGACCGACGCCCATCGGCGGTTGATCTTCGAAGAGTTCTTCCTGTTCCAGGCGGGGCTTGTCCTTCGCAAACGTCGGTCGGCGGCGGACAAAAAACCGCGCCCCGTGACGGTGGACGATCGGATCCGTGACGCGGCGCGCAAGGTGCTGCCGTTCAAACTGACCGATGGCCAGAAGGTGGCGCTGCGCGAGATCGTGACCGACATGCAGCGGCCCGAGCCGATGCATCGCCTGCTGCAGGGCGACGTCGGCGCCGGCAAGACGATCGTCGCGCTGCTGGCCGCGCTGGTCGCGATGGAGAACGGCCTGCAGGTGGCGTTTATGGCGCCGACCGAAATTCTGGCCGACCAGCACTACCTCACGATTCGCCGCCTGCTGGACGCGTCACGTTTCCGCGTGGCGTCACTGACGGGCAGTCTCACAGCGGCCAAAAAGCGCGCAACCCTGGCCGAGATTGCCAGCGGCACGACCCACCTCGTCGTCGGGACCCATGCCCTCGTGGAAGGCGCCGTCGAGTTCCGCGACCTCGGGTTGGTGGTGATCGACGAGCAACATCGTTTTGGTGTGCTGCAGCGCGCGACACTCCGGGAAAAAGGGCAGAAGCCGGACGTGCTGGTGATGACGGCGACACCAATTCCGCGGACGTTGGCCCTCACCGCGTTTGGGGATCTGGACGTGTCGGTGATTCGTGGCCTGCCTCCCGGACGACAGCCCATCAGGACGCTGGCCAAGCCGGAGTCCCGTCGTGATGAGGTGTATCAACTCGTCCGCAAGGAGCTCGAACAGGGACGGCAGGCGTACGTGATTTATCCCCTGGTGGATGAGTCGGAGAAGGTGGACCTCAAGGCGGCCACCGCCATGTTCGACACACTGCAGCAGGACGTGTTTCCCGAGTATCGGGTCGCGCTGCTGCATGGCCGGATGAAGGCGGACGAGAAGGAACAGGTCATGGGGGCGTTTGCGCGCGGTGACGTGCACGTGCTCGCGGCGACGACCGTGGTGGAGGTGGGCGTCGACGTGGCCAATGCCACCATGATGGTGGTCGAGCACGGGGAACGGTTCGGGTTGTCGCAGCTCCATCAACTGCGAGGCCGCGTGGGCCGTGGCGCACACGAATCGACGTGTGTGCTCCTCTATCAGGCGCCGTTGACCGAACAAGGCAAGGCGCGCATCGACGCGCTGACGTCCACCACCGACGGTTTCATCATCGCGGAGCGTGACCTTGAGATCCGCGGCCCCGGAGACTTCTTCGGCACCCGCCAGTCCGGCCTGCCCACGTTGCGCGTGGGCGACCTTGTGCGTGACCACGCGCTGATGGAAGACGCCCGCCGCGCGGCGGTCTCCTGGCTTGACGATGACGTGCGGGCACGCGGACTGGTGGCGTACCTCACCACACACTGGGCCGAACGATTTGGCCTCGTCGGGATTGGCTGACCATGCGCATCGTTGCCGGCACGCTCAGGGGCCGTCGCCTGAAAGGGCCAGAGACCGACGATGTGCGGCCGACCTCGGATCGGCTGCGCGAGACACTGTTTAACGTGTTGGGACCATCCATTCGAGGCCTCAGGGTGCTCGACGCCTTTGGTGGCACCGGCGCGGTGGCCATCGAGGCGATCAGCCGCGGCGCGGAACACGCCACCGTATTCGACATTGCCCCCAGGGCCCTGAAGGTGGCGCAGGAGAACGTGGCTTCCGTCGGCCTGGAGTCGGTCGTCACGCTGGTGCGTGCTGATTTTCTGAAATCCCGTGGGGCGGCCACCGCCGACCTTGTCTTCCTCGACCCGCCCTATGAGATCGCGTCGCTTGAGGACGTGTTGACGGTCGCAGCGGGCCACCTCGCACCCGAGGGCCGCGTGGTCCTCGAACACCGCCGGTCCCGTGTCTCGCCGGAGGCGATCTCGGGGCTGACGCGGTTTCGCGTGCTCGAAGCGGGGGATAGCGCGTTATCCTTCTACCGGTAGCTTCCATGGCCGATACACGGATTGCCCTCTTTCCCGGATCGTTTGATCCCATCACCACCGGACACGTCGAGATCATCCGGCGCGCCACACGGGTGTTTGACCGGGTGGTCGTGGCGGTGATGGTGAACCCCGCCAAGGCGGGCCTGTTCCCGTTGGACCAGCGACTCGACCTGATCCGGGACGTGTGTGCCGACCTCGTGCCGGGTGGGCACGTGGAGGTGGACAGTTTCTCCGGGCTCCTGGTCGACTACGCCCGCCGCATTGGCGCCGTCGCGATCGTGCGTGGCCTTCGCAGTGCCACCGACTTTGACTACGAACAACCGATGATCGCCATGAACGCGCACCTGGCGCCGACGATTGACACCGTGTGCCTGCTCGCGTCGCCCGCGTACGCACACATCAGTTCACGGCTCGTGAAGGAAGTGGCGTCATTGGGCGGGGTGGTCACCGGCATGGTGCCCCCGGTGGTGGAAGCCGCGCTGCTCGCGCGTGTACGGAAGGGATAACGGAAGACTCATGACCGTGGAAATACCTCGTCTAGCGGATCGGATGCGCACCGTGGGCATGTCGCCCACCATGAAGGGCACGGCGATCGCGGAGAAGATGCGCCGCGAGGGGATCGAGGTCATCGACCTCGGCGCGGGCGAGCCGGACTTTTTGCCACCCCCTCACGTCACCGCTGCGGCGCACGCCGCCCTTGATGCCGGCCGTTCGAAGTACACAACCAATTCAGGCATTCAGGATCTCCGCCAGGCTGTTGTCTCGCGATACCAGCAGGACTACGGCGTGACCTACGCAGCCGATGAAGTGATCATCACGGCCGGCGGGAAGCAGGCGCTGTTCCACGCGGCTTCGGCACTGTTTGGTCCCGGTGACGAGGTAATCACGCACATGCCGGGGTGGCCCACCCTGGTCGAACAGGTCAAACTGGTCGGCGCGACACCCGTGGTGGTCACCACCCGGGCGGAGAACGGCTTCGTGCCGACGGCGGACGCCCTGCTTGGTGCCGTGACGCCCAACACCCGCGCGCTGATCATCAACAGTCCCGGCAATCCGACGGGCGCCCTGTTGAGTGAATCCGATGCGCGTGTCATTGCCAAGGCTGCCGCCAACAGTGGCTGGTGGGTCATCATCGACCTCTGCTACGAAAAACTGATTTACGACAACGTGGCGCACAATCTGCCGGCGATTTTTGGCGAGACGATCAAGGACCGTCTGGTGCTGGCCGGTTCGGCTTCGAAGGCGTACGCCATGACCGGGTGGCGGCTTGGCTGGGCGGTCGGCCCGAAGAACCTGATTCAGGCGGCGAATGCGCTGCAGAGTCACACCACCTCCAATGCCAACTCGATCGCGCAGTACGCCGCAGTCGCCGCACTCAGCGGCCCGCAACAGTGTGTGACCGACATGCTCACGGTGTATCAGCAGCGGCGTGATCAGGTGCTGACATGGCTCGCCGAGGAGCCGCGCCTGCGCTGCGTAACACCCCAGGGTGCGTTTTACGTGTTTCCGGATGTGAGCGACTTCCTCTCGCCCGATGGGCTCCGCACGTCGCTGGATTTCGCCGACGCGCTGCTGGCCGAAGAACACGTGGTGACCACGGCGGGTGAGGCCTTTGATGCGCCCGGCTTTATTCGGTTGTCCTATGCCAACTCGCTCGAACAACTGCGCGAGGGCGTGACGCGGTTGATTCGGTTTGCCCGCGCACACGGGCCGAAATAACACCGCTGTGGCCGTCGACACAAGTCTCCTCACACGCCTCACCGGCATCGTGGGAGCCGACTACATCCGCACGGACGAACCCACACGTCTGTCGTACGGCACCGACGCGCTCAAACAGGGCCATCCCGCCGACGTCGTCGTCTGGCCCGCGAACACCGCCGAAGTCGCGGCCATTGCGCGTGTGTGTCATCAGACGCGTACGCCGATGGTGCCGCGTGGGGCGGGCACGGGGTATACCGGTGGCGCCGTGCCGTCCCACGGGGGCGTGGTCATCAGCCTTGAGCGGATGAACCGCATTCTTGAAATTGACGAGGGCAGCCTGCTCGCGGTCGTTGAGCCACATGTGATCACCGGTGACCTGCAGGACGCCGTCGAAAAACTTGGTTTGTTTTATCCGCCGGACCCCGCGAGCCTGCGACAGTCGGTGATCGGTGGCAACGTCGCCGAGTGTGCCGGCGGACCCCGGGCGTTTAAATACGGTGTGACCAAGCAGTACGTGCTCGGTCTGGAAGCCGTGTTGCCGACCGGAGAGATCATCGAGACAGGCGGCAAGGTCGTCAAGAATGTGGTCGGCTACGACCTCACGCATCTGCTGGTCGGCTCGGAAGGCACTCTCGCGATCATCACAAAGGTGATCCTGCGGCTGATCCCGAAGCCTCCGGTGCAGATCACGATGCGCGCGAGTTTCCCAAGTGTGCGTCACGCGGTGAATGCGGTCACGCTGCTGATACGCGCCCGCGTGATTCCGGCCGCACTGGAACTGATCGACGGTGATTCCCTGGACGCCGTGGCGCAGCACCTGAACGTCCGGTCATTAGCGCCCGAGGGGACTGCGGCAATCCTGCTGCTCGAAGTGGACGGCCTCGCAGAGCAGGTAATTGGAGAAGCCGACCGTGTGGAGGTCGCGTGTCGTGACGCCGGCGCGACCGAGTTCCTGCGGGCGCGGGATGAAGACGCGCGGCAGGAATTGTGGCGTGTGCGTCGCGAGATTTCACCGTCGCTCAAGGTGATTACGCCGCTCAAATTCAACCACGACGTCGTCGTGCCGAAGGCACGCATCCCGGAGCTCTTTGAATTGGTGGACGTGCTTCGCGACCGTTACCGCCTCCGCATTCCGTGTTTTGGTCACGTCGGCGACGGCAACATCCACGTCAACATCATGGTGACGCCCGGCGACGAGGACGAGATTCGTCGTGCGCACGAGGCGGAGGGGGAGTTGTTCCGCGGCGTGGTCGCACTCGAAGGATCGATCTCCGGCGAACACGGCATCGGCTTCGCCAAGAAAAAATACATGACGCTCGAGCTTTCGCAGGACGAGATCGACCTGATGAAACGTGTCAAAGCGGCCTTTGATCCCCACGGCATTCTGAATCCCGGCAAAATGTTTTTGTAGGGCGTTGGCTGTAGCCACGCCAGAGCGGATGTTTTCGTAGGGCGGTGGCTGTAGCCACGCCAGAGCGGATGTTTTCGTAGGGCGGTGGCTTTAGCCACGCCGCAACTGGAGTGACGCAATGCTGACGATGCTTCTCTGGTGCGCTTCGATGCTCTTGTCCGGCGCGCAAGCCCCCGTTCCACCTGTCAACGTGGTGTTTGAGACGACGATGGGGGAGATCGTGATTGAGGTGAACGTGGCGAAGGCGCCCGTCACCAGCGCGAACTTCCTGCGGTACGTCGACGAGGGCTGGTACGACGCGGGGCGCTTCCATCGCACGGTGCGTCCGGAGACAGAAACCAACACCACACATCCGATTCAGGTGATTCAGGCAGGGCGGCGCCCGGCCCCGCGTGGGGAGGGGCCGTCGTTTCCGGCGGTTGTGTTGGAGCGCACACGTGACACCGGACTGACGCACGTGGACGGCGCCGTCTCGATGGCGCGTGTGGCTGGCCGCCCCGATTCGGCCGGCAGTGATTTCTTCATCGCGATCGGTCCACAGCCGTCGCTCGACTTCGGCGGCGCGCGCAACACCGACGGGCAGGGCTTCGCCGTGTTCGGCCGCGTGATCTACGGCATGGACGTCGTGAAGAAGATTCAGGCCGCCCCCGTCCGCGCCGGCACACAAACGCTGGAGCCGCCGGTGGCCATTACCAAGGCGCGGCGAAAGTAAGTGTGGGCCTGCCCTGAGCGAGTCGGTCCTTGGGCCGGCGAGTCGAAGGGTGGTATTCTTGACCTGTCGGCGAGGTATCACCATGAAAGTCCGGTCCCTGAAATTGTCCAAGGAATTGGAGCAGGCGTTGCGCGAGCATGCCCGGGAAACGGGTGTGTCGGATAGCTTCGTGATGCGTGAGGCGATTGCCGAGTATCTGGCGGCGCCGGCGCGGTCTTCGTCTGTCCGGTCCGCGGCGGACGCGGCGGCGCACTTGATCGGCAGCCTCGAGGGCACGCCGGGCGACTTGTCCACCAATCCGAAGTACCTCAAGGACTTCGGGAAGTAGTCCGACGGTCACACGATGGAACGCGACGTGGTCATCGACACCGGTCCGCTCGTGGCCGTGCTGGCGAAGCGCGACGCGTGGCACGCGTGGGCGGTGGCACGGTGGCGGGAGATCGAGCCGCCGCTTGAAACCTGTGAAGCGGTGATCACTGAAGCGGCGTTTTTGCTGCGGAACGTTCCGGGCGGCCACGACGCGCTCCTCGCGCTTGTTGAGGAAGGCGTGGTGGCGGTGCGCTTCGAACTGGCTGATGAAGTCGGGGCGGTGCGCGGGTTGCTCGCGCGGTATGTCGATCAGCCGATGTCGCTCGCAGATGCCTGTCTTGTGCGCCTGACGGAGATTCGGCCGCGGGCCAAGGTGCTCACCCTCGACCAGGACTTCCGGCGCTATCGCAGACTCGGACGCAAAGTCATTCCGCTGATCGCACCGAAATAGGTCGAGGTCCCGGGCTTGACACGCTCGTCCCCGATCTCCATAATGCCGCCCAACGCAGCATTATGGCTTTTCTGAAACGCGACCCGACGGCGACCCTGCTCGGGGAAGTCGAGATGCTCGTGCTCCTCGCCGTCCTCAAGCTGGGCGACGAGGCGTATGCCGTGCCGATTCGACAGACGATCCTCGACGATGCCGGGGTGGACCTGTCGCGGGGGACGGTGTACGTCGCGCTCGAACGATTGGAGCGAAAGAGTTACCTCACATCGATCTTCTCGGACCCGCAGGCCGTGCGCGGTGGCAAGGCGCGACGGTATTACCAACTCAAACCCCCGGGCATGACCGCGCTCAAGGCGGCGAAATCAGCGGTGGATCGACTCGCCGAGGGCACGGTGCTCGCGTCGCGGGCAAAGAGGTGAGTGTGTTCGTGAGGTGGCTGCGTCTTTGTGTGCCGCAGTCCTGGCGGGAGACCGTCCTTCGAGACATCGAAGACGAAGCCGCCGAGCACGGGAAGAGTGGGCTGTGGGTGGCGGGGCAAGTCCTCGGGGTCGGCATTCGTTTGCGGCCCGCTGTGACGGGAGGCATGGTCATGTCCGATGTTCGTTACACACTCCGCTCCCTTGCGAGGTCCAAGACGTTCGCCTTGGGCGCCGTCACCGTGTTCGCCGTCGGCATCGGCATCAACATCGCGACGTTTGCGGCTGTCGACCGTGTCCTGTTTCGGTCCCTGCCATTCACCGAGTCCGATCGGCTCGTGCAACTGCGCATGTGCAGTCGTGAAACCGGGGAGTGTGGCGGAGGGTTTTTACCGCCCGTGATCGAGGAGGCGGGGGGCCTCACGACCATTGGGCCGCTGGCCATCGTCGCCTTTACTGAGCGCCTCAGAATCAACGGCGCAGATGACGAGGCGCCGCCGCTGTTGTTGCACCAGTCATCAATGAATCTTCTGGACGTGCTTGGTGTGCAGCCGGCCGTGGGACGCAACGTGTCTGCAGATGAGGCACGCGTGGATGCACGTGTGGCCATGCTCTCGCACGAGAGCTGGCAGCTGAAGTTCGCAGGCACCCAGGACGTTCTCGCCCGTCAACTGCGGACGTCCGACGGGACCGTCCCAATCATCGGCGTACTGCCGAAAGGATTTGTGGCGCCCGCGTGGGTGGCGCCGTCGGGCGCGTGGGACGGGCTGGTGTTCTACGCCACGCCGATGCCGCTTGCACCGATCGCGCGGCTGAGTCCCGGAGCGTCGCCCGCGCAGGCGGCCGCCGAAATCGAGACGCTGGTCGCCACGTTGGAGCCGCGCCTGCGTGACCCCAGGCGCCCTGCCGCTGAAGGGCCACTTCCGTACATTCGTGTTGAACTCCTCGAGTCCACCCTGTTTGAGAACAGCGCGGAGCAGGCTGCGCTCGTCGCGGCCGCTGCCGCCCTGGTGCTGCTCCTGGCATCCGCGAACCTGGCCGGCTTGATGTTGACGAGAGGCCGATCGCGGGAACGCGAGCTGGCATTGCGTGTTGCGCTGGGCGCCTCGCGGCTGCGCATCGTGACGGCAACGCTGGTGGAGGCGGGCGTGTTGTGTCTGGCAGGAACGACCGTCGCCGTCTTCGCCTTGATATGGGGCGGCGAGGTCGTCCGGTCCCTCCTGCCGCCGTTGATGGCCCGGTACACCCTCGCGGGAACAGACTGGCGGGCCGTCACCGTGGCCATCGTCGCGTCGCTTGTGTGCACAGTGTTTGCGGGGCTGTGGCCCGGCCTTCGGGCGTCTCGTCTTCGACCGACTGATGCGTTGGTGAGTTCCAGCGGTTCGGCCGGGCATCGCAAAGTCGCAGGGGGCCGTGTCTTGTTGGGACTCGAGGCCGCGTTTGGTGTCGTGCTTGTGCTCGCGGCCGTTGGCACCGCCAGGAGTTTTTCCAATCTGCGTTCGGAAGGGGTGGGACTGGATCCTCGTGGACTGTTCGCGGTTCGTCTGACGGCCGCGCCGGGCACGCCGCCCGCGCCACGGCTGACGCCTGCAGAACAGCTGACGAACTATCACGCGCGTCTCGCGCAGAGCCGGACACTGCCCGGGGTCATCGGTGTGGCAGGTGCTGACAGCGTGGTGGGCACCGGGTCGGCCCCACTGCGGGGATTTTCGCGCGACCAGTCGATGCGCGGCGGACGGTATGAGGTATCGGCCGGATATTTCGCGCTGCTGGGAACGCGACCGGTTGCCGGCCGTGAGTTCACCGACGCCGAAGTGGGTGAGCGGGCCAATCTCGCGATTCTGAATGCTGCGGGCGTGCAGTTGGTGTGGCCAGGATCGTCGCCCGCAAGTGCTGTCGGCCGGACGATGACCCTGCCGGGAGACGTGCCTCGTGTCGTGGTCGGCGTCGTTCCCGCGCAGCGTCTCTGGTACGGCGCGGCGGAAACCGCTGCGGTGTTTGTTCCGCTGGGATCTGATCCGGCCGTCTACGGAGGATGGCTGGTTCGGCTCGCCGACGACGCGCCGGACACCGTTGCAGCGTTCAGGGAGGCGCTGGCCGCCGCCACGGGGCAGCGTGTTACGGCATCCTCTGTGAGTGAAAGCTACGCGCCCGGACTCAGTGAGCCGCGATTCAGAGCGGTGATGCTCGGGACGTTTGCGCTCAGCGGACTCGTCATCGCCGCCGCAGGAATCTTCGCGATGACGGCCTTTGGCGTCACCATACGCCGCAGGGAGATGGGCGTACGTCTGGCACTCGGAGCCTCCCCGGGGGATTTGGTGCAGTTGGTGATCCGGGAGGCCCTGGTGCCTGTGACCGTGGGGGCTGCGCTCGGGGTGACAGTCGCGTTGGCGACCGCTGATCGCCTGCAGGTGTTGCTGTATCGCGCGGATGCCCGCGATCCAGGCACGGCCCTGCTGGTCTGCGTGGTGCTGCTGACGACCGCAGTCATTGCAGCATGGGTGCCTGCCCGTCGCGCTGGCCGCGTCGACCCCGCCACGGTGTTGCGATCACAGTGACGGCGGACCTCGAGCACCCAGGAACCCCGAGGCCCCCGGAACCTTGAGAACCCCGGAACCCCGGGACCCCGAGTTCCGGACTCCGATAAGATGGCAGGATGTCAGTAGTCGCCATCGTCGGCGCATCGAGTGATCGCCGCAAGTTTGGAAACAAAGCCGTCCGCGCCTTCCGCGCCCAGGGCTACACCGTTGTCCCCATCCACCCGTCCGCCGAGGAGATCGAAGGGGAGAAGGCCTACGCCAGCGTCCTGGACTACCCGGGCCAGATTGACGAGGTCAGCCTGTATGTGCCGGCCGAAATCGGCATGAGTGTGGTGGAGGACATCGCCCAGAAGCAGATCCCCATCGTCTGGCTCAACCCGGGTGCGGATGAACCCCAGGTGGTCACCAAGGCCCAGAACCTCGGTCTGAAGCCCCGCGTGGCCTGCTCGATCCTGGGCATCGGGGATAGCCCCGTCAGGTACTGACGACCGAAATGAGCCAATGAGGCAATGGGGCAATGGGCCAATGGCGGTCCCCACTGCCTCATTGCATTGGCTCATTGGCCCATTGCCTCATTGCTGGTATACTGTGGCTGTTCTCCCCCGTCCGGTCTCCCTCTCCCAACCCCCTTTATCAACCTAGAGTTCGAAGAACACCCATGGCAGCACATCACCACAAACGCGGCGGCGGAGGCGGCGGCGGACGTCGTCAGCAGCACGACCTTCCCGTAGCAGACCCCGCCCTTGAATACGCGGCCGAACAGGCCAAACTCGAAGCCGAAGCCGCAGCCAACCCGGACGCGCCGGCGCCTCAAAAAGCCCCCCTGCTGAACATCAACGACCTGAAGGACATGAGCATTCAGAAGCTCACCCAGGTCGCCAAGGATCTCAACGTTGCCGGCGCCACCGGTATGCGCAAGCAGGACCTGATTTTCCAGATTCTCAAAGCCCAGACCGAACAGAGCGGGTTCCTGTTCTCGGAAGGTGTGCTCGAGGTGCTGCCCGACGGGTTCGGCTTCCTCCGCGCCCCCGACTACAACTACCTGCCGGGCCCGGACGACATCTACGTGTCGCCCTCCCAGATTCGCAAGTTCGACCTGCAGACCGGCGACACCGTCTCCGGTCAGGTGCGGCCGCCGAAAGACGGCGAGCGGTACTTCGCGCTCATCAAGGTCGAGGCCGTCAACTTCGAAGCGCCCGACCAGGCGCGCAACAAACTCTTCTTTGAAAACCTCACGCCGCTCTATCCGCAGGAACGTCTCAAGCTCGAGACCGGTGGGGACAACGTCTCCGCGCGTGTCATGGACCTGATGACGCCCATCGGCAAGGGCCAGCGCGGTCTCATCGTTGCGCCGCCGCGCACGGGTAAGACGATGCTGCTGCAGAACATTGCGCAGTCGATCACGACCAATCACCCCGAGGTGTATCTCATCGTCCTGCTCATCGACGAGCGGCCGGAAGAAGTCACTGACATGCAGCGCTCGGTGCGTGGGGAAGTGATTTCCTCCACTTTTGACGAGCCCGCGCAGCGTCACGTGCAGGTGGCCGAGATGGTCATCGAGAAGGCGAAGCGTCTCGTCGAGCACAAGAAGGACGTCGTCATCCTGCTCGACTCGATCACACGTCTCGCGCGCGCCTACAACACCGTCGCGCCGCCCTCGGGCAAGGTGCTCTCAGGTGGTCTCGACTCGAACGCGCTGCAAAAGCCGAAGCGTTTCTTCGGTGCGGCCCGCAACATCGAAGAGGGTGGGTCCATCACGATCATGGCGACGGCGCTCGTCGACACCGGCTCGCGCATGGACGATGTGATCTTTGAAGAGTTCAAGGGCACGGGCAACATGGAAATCCACCTCGACCGTAAGCTGGTGGACAAGCGCGTGTTTCCCGCGATCGACATCATCAAGAGCGGCACCCGCAAGGAAGAGCTGCTGCACACGAAGGAAGACCTCAACCGCATCTGGGTGCTCCGTAAGGTGCTCAACCCGCTGTCGCCGGTCGAAGCGATGGAACTGCTCATCGACAAAC
>CAYRGW010000059.1:0-29397 GCA_964423815.1 uncultured Solibacteraceae bacterium
GCCGAAGGCGCGGCGGGCGCCTGCTGGGCGCGGGGGGTGGAGGTCATCGGCCAGACCAGCGTGGCCAGAAGCAGGGTGCTGACGCCGATCCGGCGAATCAGGGATTGGGACATGGTGGCAAGAGTGTAGTGGATCGGGCGGTTTCTGGCAGAGCAAGCTGCATCAAGGCAAGTGCACGTTCACAACGAGACGTGGAGACGTCGAGACGACGGGCTGGTGCCCGGCGTTCCGCCGGGCCGGGCGATCGAAGAGAGGTCACACACGAGAGACCCCTGTTTAAGGCGTCGGGTGCCTTTCTATCCTATGGGGTCTCTCGTGTGTGACATCTCTTCGATCGCCCATGCCGCCGAAGGCGGCATCAGCCCTCGCCCCATGGAACCCCATGGTCCCCATGTTGAAAAAGAACTCCCAGCCCTCCGCGTCTCGCTGTAAGCCTAATAAGATATTCAGGCGATGAAATTGCGACTGACGCTCACCGTTAACGGTGAACCCGCCGAAACGCTTGTGGACCCGAACAAGACCCTGCTGGAGGTGCTGCGCGAAGACCTGCAGCTGACCGGCACCAAACACGGGTGTGAACTCGGCGAGTGTGGTGCGTGTGCGGTGCTGGTCGACGGGCAGCCGGTGTTGTCGTGCCTGTTGGTGTCCCACGAATGTGAGGGACGCGACGTCGTGACGGTCGAGGGTCTCACCCAGGACGGCCGACTGCATCCCTTGCAGGAGTGTTTTGCGGATCTCGGTGCGTCGCAGTGTGGGTATTGCTCGCCGGGCATCCTGATCACCGCCAAAGCGTTGCTCGATCGCGAACCACACCCCTCACGGGAACTGATCAAGGAAGCACTCTCCGGCAACCTGTGCCGCTGCACCGGTTATCAACAGATTCTTGACGCCGTCGAAAAGGCGGCGCAGCGATGAGGGTGATCGGTCAGCCCCGTCGTCGAGTCGACGGGCGCGCGAAGGTCACGGGCCAGACGAAGTTTGCCGATGACATCATCCTGCCGAGGATGGTGCACTGCCGGCTGCTCCGGTCGACCGTGCCGCACGCAAAGATTCTCTCGGTGGATACTTCAAAAGCCGAAGCACTCGAGGGCGTCCACCTCGTGCTCACCGGTGAGCAGTTTCCGATTGCCTACGGCATCCTGCCGGTCAGCCACGACGAACATGCGCTGTGCCGTGATGTGGTGCGTTTTGTGGGTGACCCGGTGGCCGCGGTTGTGGCGCGGGATGAAGCCACGGCCGAGTTGGCCGTCAACCTGATCGAGGTGAAGTACGAGCCGCTGCGGACGTTTGCGACCCCGCTCGACAGCTTGAACCATCCCGAGCCGAGGATTCACGATTACGGCGATTTCGGCAACGTGCACAAAGCCGTCGCCCTTGAGTTTGGTGAGGTCGACGATGCGATTGGCAAGGCCGATCACGTGTTTGACGACCTGTTCTTTTTCGAGGGGAACACACATCTTCCGCTTGAGCAGCATGCCACTGTCGCGACCAAGGACCCGGACGGCAAACTGGTCGTCCACTCGAGCACCCAGACGCCGCACTACCTGCATCGCGCGTTGGCCAAGGCGCTGTCGATCCCTGCGGCCCACATCCGCGTCATTGCCACGCCCAATGGCGGCGGGTTTGGTGGCAAGAGTGATCCGTTCAACCACGAGGTCGTCGTCGCGTATGCCGCGATGCGGCTGGATCGACCGGTCAAAATCTGCCTGAATCGCGAAGAGGTGTTTTATTGCCATCGTGGCCGGCATCCGGTGCTCATGCGCTTCAGGACTGGTGTGAACAAGGACGGCAAGATCACCGGCCTCGATCTGCAGACGTTGCTCGACGGCGGCGCGTACGGTTCGTATGGCGTGGCCAGCACGTTTTATACCGGCGCGCTGCAGACCGTCACGTACGACATTCCGACGTACCGTTTCCGCGGCTGTCGTGTGTTCACCAACAAACCCCCGTGTGGTCCCAAACGGGGCCATGGCACACCCCAGTCGCGTTTTGGCCAGGAAGTGCAGCTCGACAAGATTGCTGAGAAGCTGGCGATTGATCCGGCTGACCTTCGGCTGAACATCGTCCAGCCACCCGACAGCCTGACTGCGAACTTCCTGCGTGTGCGTACGATCGGGTTGACCAGTTGCATCAAGACCGTGGTTGAGCGGTCAGGCTGGCGCGAGAAGTTCCGGAAGTTGCCGCATGGCAGAGGGGTCGGACTCGCGTGTTCGTCGTATCTGTCGGGCGCAGGTCTGCCGATCAACTGGAACGACCTGCCGCACTCAGGCGTCCAGCTCAAACTTGATCGGAGTGGGGGCGTCACGGTGTTCTGCGGCGCGACCGAGATCGGACAGGGATCCGATGACGTGCTCGTCGGTATTGTCGCTGAAGTGCTCGGCATCGACCCGTTTGATGTGCGCGCGGTCACCGGTGACACCGATCTGACACCCGTGGACCTGGGGTCCTACTCAAGTCGTGTGACCCTCATGATGGGCAACGCCGCCATTCAGGCCGCTGAACGGGCGCGCGAGCTCATCGCCGACGCCGTCAGCGCAAAACTCGAGATTCCCAAAGATCGCCTGGTGTTTGCCGATCGGCGCGTGTTTGACACAGAGGATCCGAACAAAGGCGCCACCTTCCAGGAAGCCGTGTGTATGGCCGAAGCGAAGTTCGGCACACTCGGCACCACGGGGTCCTACACGCCCCCGCGATCGCCGGCGCGCTTCAAGGGCGGCGGCGTCGGGCCTTCACCGACGTACTCGTACACCGCGGCGGTGGTCGAAGTCGATGTGGATCCGGAGACCGGATGGATCACCGTTCCCCGCGTCTGGATCGCGCACGACATCGGTCGTGCGCTCAATCCCACGCTGGTGCGAGGGCAGGTGGAGGGCGGCGTGTATATGGGCATCGGTGAAGCGCTGATGGAAGAACAGGTCTTCCGGCGACTGCCGGCGAAGTTGTCACACGCGCTCGTGCACAAGTTCCCGTCGATCCTTGAATACAAGAGCCCGACCAGTCTCGACATGCCCGAGGTGATCACGGACCTGATTGAGGATCCCGATCCCGCGGGCCCGTTTGGCGCGAAGGAAGTCGGGCAGGGCCCCCTGTTGCCGATCATGCCGGCGGTCGCCAACGCCGTCTATGACGCTGTCGGGGTGCGCATCGATTCAATCCCGGTGACGCCCGAAAAAATTCTGCGTGCGCTTGAGGCGAAGGCGGCCGGCAAGGCGCCGCGCTCCGGGCCGTCGTCATTCCCCGATATTCCGTGGCCGGAGACACTTCGCGTCACGCCGCCGTGGGCGGGTGGGGATGGCCGTGCCTCAAACGATCCCGATCGCCCCAGCCACCGCAAGGTCGACGCGGGTGTGGAAGCCAGAGCTGCCAAGGCGGCGTGGGAGAAGTCCAAGTCATGATGCGCCTGCCCTCGTACACCTACCGCGCGCCGAAGACCGTGGCCGACGCTGCGGCGTGGCTGGCGGAATCGCCCGATGCGATGTTGCTCGCCGGTGGCACGGACCTCATTCCCAACATGAAGCGGCGGCAGCAGACGCCGTCGATCGTGATCGGACTCCGTGGCATCTCGGAACTGACCGCGATCACCAACGGACAGGGGTTGCGGATTGGTTCCGGGGCCACGCTCACGTCGCTGGTGCACGATGCGCGAGTGCGCGCGCAGTATCCGGGCCTGTGGCAGGCGGTGGCGCAGATCGCGACACCCCATCTGCGCAACATGGGGACGATCGGCGGCAATGTCTGCCTCGACACCCGGTGCACCTACTACGATCAGACCTTCGAGTGGCGCAAGTCGATCAACTTCTGCATGAAGAAGGACGGCGACACCTGCTGGGTGGCGACGTCCAGCGACAAGTGTCTCGCCGTGTCGTCCACCGATTCCGCGCCGGCGCTCATCGCGCTTGGCGCGACGGTGACACTTGTGTCCGCCGCCGGTACACGCGACCTCTCGCTCTCCGATCTGTACGCCAACGACGGGATGCACTACCTGACGCGTCGGCGCGATGAAATTCTGACGAGCGTGAACCTCCCCTCCGCTGACGGCTGGCGCAGCACCTACTGGAAGCTCCGACGTCGCGGATCGTTCGACTTCCCCGTGGCGGCTGTTGCGGCGGCGGCCCGCTTTGAGGGCGACACCATTCTGGAGGCGCGTCTTGTCCTGGGCGCCGTCGCCTCGCGTCCGCTCGTGGTGCCTGTCGCTGCGGAACGTCTCGCTGGACAGACTCTCTCCGATGACCTGATCGCGGCGGTGGCTGACGAGGCGTATACGCTGGCGAAGCCGATGGACAACACGGACTTCGAACTGGTGTGGCGCAAGAAGGTCGTACGCTCACTCGTCACATCGGCGCTTCGTGAACTCCGCGGTGATGACATGCGCGAGGCGCGCGTGAAACTCGCGAAGCAGCCGCTTATTGTGGTGAGCTGAGGCGCGTCCGCACATCATCGAGATACGTCTCGATGGTGGCTGTCTGCGAAAACACAAAACGCGAGAGGAAGCGGAACAGCGGGTTGTAGACCTCGCCGTCTTCCGTGATGGTCAGCCGCGTGCCGCCGGCGGCGGGGACCAGGACATACGTCCAGGTGCCGCCAAAGGGCTGGTCTGGATCGTCAATTCTTGTGCGCAGGAAGGTCGGCGGGTCGGCCTGTTCCATACGAAAGACGATGGGGCCGAAGTCCCCGGTTTCACGAAAACGGGGCAATTCCGTGGTGCGGTCCACCACGGCGACATCCGTGACGCCCGATCGCCACTGCGGGTAGCGCTCGACATCACGAATCAACGCGAAGACCTCCGCGGGGGAGGCTGGAATGTCGGCCGACCGGGACGCCTGGTGGCCCACCGGCAGGGCCAGGCCGATCAGCGCCATGAGGGAGACGACCGCCGCCACCACGCCCACCACACGCACGGTCCACGTGATCATGGTGTGGAGAGGGCAGCGGTCAGCGCGGCGATGTCGGTGTCGGTCAGATCAGGCGAGAAGTGCCGGATGCGCGGCAGGAGGTCGACGGTCTCGAGGTAACTTGCGGCGCATGACGCGTGGACAAATCCTGACGGCACAAAACGACCGTCTTCATAAAACACGAGCGCGATACGCCAGGAGTCCTTCGCGATCGCGTCCTTGCATCCGCGGCAGGTCGCCCGGCCTGTCGGCGCGAGGCCGGCGGTGCTCACCCGCGGAACGCGGTGGTGTGCAACGCCCAGCGCAGCCTCGTGTTCGAGTACCGCTCTGTCCGGGATGTCCACCTCCGTGGAGGCCAGCGCATCGATGAAGGCTTCCGGTCGCCTGAACGCGCCGCAGGCGGGGTGATACCAGTGCGTCGTTTCGCCGCCGTCGTCGGAAAAAGGATTGGGGACCCGTTCGCCCAGTCGAACGGTTTTCGCCGTGATCTGTTGTCCACAGCCCCGGCATTTTGCGCGGCCCGTGGACGCAAGTTCCAGGACATGAGGCATACGGCGTCGGATGCTACCATGCTCGCATGGCCTCTTTCCGACGCCTCCTTGTTCACCTCGATTCCACCGCATCCACACAGCCGGCGTTCCAGCGCGCGCTGCGCCTGGGGCAACAGGCACGTGTGTCGTTACGCCTGGTGGACGTGCTGCCCGCGATTCCGTCGACCCACGGCGGCCCGCCGCCGTTTGTGACGCTGATTCGCGAAAAAATGCGCGACCGGCTCGCGGAGGCGACCGCTGAGGCGCGCCGGGCGGGCGTCGCGGCGACATCGGCGTTGCTGGATGGCGACGAAGCCACGGCCCTGATCCGTGCCGCTGTGAGTTTTCGCGCGGACGTCGTGTTGCGATCCCACGCCGTGCATCAAAAGGATGCGCATCCGGCCGGCCCCGTCGACAGCCAACTCCTGCGGCGATGTCCTGCACCCGTGTGGCTCGTGACGCCGCGGCAGGCCACCGGCGAACGTGTCGTGGTGGCGGCCGTCGATCCGGATCCCGACGATGAGATGCGCCACGAGTTGAGTGTGCGCGTGGCGAAGACCGCGATGCAGGTGGCGACCGCCGAAGGCTCGGCGTTGCACATCGTGCATGCATGGACCGCGTTTGGACACCAGGTGCTGGCGGGCCGCGCCAGCCGGAAAGATCTGCTCGCCTACTACGCCGCCTGCAGGACGCAGGCCGAAACCCGGTTTGATGTCCTCAGGCGTGATGCCGGCCTGCCGTCCACCGTGAAGATGCACCTGCTGGAAGGGCACAGCGACAAGGTGCTCACCGCATTTGTGGATGCACAGCGGGCGTCCATCGTGGTGCTGGGGACCATCGCACGTACGGGGCTGGCCGGACTGGTGATTGGCAACACGGCAGAACGTGTGTTGCGCCAGGTGCGATGTTCGGTGCTGGCGCTCAAACCCGTCGGGTTCGCGCAGGCCTCACCCGAAGGCCGCGCGTGATCGGCGGGCCTGAAGGCCACGCCCTACACACCATTGGCGCACACCACGTAGGGCGTGGCCTTCAGGCCCGCCGTCTCTAGAACGCGAGCCAGGTGATGACGACGTAGGTCAGCATCACACCGGTCAGCGGCAGCGTCAGCCGACCGATCAGCGGCTTCGGACGCACCACCAGACCGGCAATGACGATGACCGACATTGCCGTCGCGCCGAGGGCCGTGACGGCATGGCCCGGTGAGACGGCGGCGAGCAAGGGGCCCGCCGTGTACGCCGCATCATCAACCGCCAGGATCGCCACGTTGAAGAGGTTGCTGCCCAGCAGATTGGCGGCGGCCATATCCCACGCGCCCAGGCGCATCGCCGCAAACGACACGACCACTTCGGGCAGGGAGGTCGACGCGGCCACAAAGGCGGTGCCGACAAATCCCTGATCCAGGCCGGTCGCCTCAGCAAACGCCACCGCGAGTGATGGCAGGTTGGCCGCGGCCATCACCAGCACCACTGCGGTGGCCAGGTACCGGAGGATCGCGCCACGCAGCGAGAGATGGGCGTATTTGTCGGCCAGCACGTTGTCGTCTTTCACCTGGTCGTGTGTGCGCTCAAAGACAAACAGCGCGCGAATGGCCAGCAGATACCCGCCCATCAGGATGGGACTTGTGAGGCCGATCCACCCCAGAGCCGGCCAACGCCCTGCGGTGAGGATCGCCACGGCCACCGCGGAGAGCAACAGCGCGCCCAGCGCGGCGGAGAGGGTGTGCACCGGCCGGAGCCGGTTGAGCAGGGGGGACGGCGTCAACAAGTCGAGGACGCCGAGGATGAGCAGGTTGAACATGCAGCTGCCCACCACGTCGCCGACGGCGATCTCGGGCGCACGGATGACGGCGGCGCTGACACCGGTCACCAGCTCAGGCAACGAGGTGACCGAGGCCATGGCGATCACGCCGACCCAGGCCTGTCCCAGGCCCGAGCGCTCGGCAATGACATCGCCGTAATACGACAGCCGGGTGCCGCTGGCGACGATCACCAGTGCGCACAGCAGAAACAACGACGAGATCATCAGCAGGGACATCAGGGCGCTCGATGAGCGGCGCGTTGACGACGCCAGAGTTGTGCGGTGATCGCCGGAAGGCCGGACAACAACATGATGACGACCCATTCTCTCGCGGTCAACGGCACCGTGTGCAACACAGCGCGCAACGACGGCACGGTGACGGCCATGACTTGCAGGGCGACCACCAGTGCGACGGCTGCCAGTGCCCACCGGTTCGTGATGATTCTGGCCGGGGCCAGCACGGGTTCGTGACTTCTGGCGGTGCCGAGATGGAACAACTGGGCGAGGGCGAGGGTCATGAAGGCGACCGTGGAGGCGGCGTCCGCGTGCCCGCCGCGCAGGGCCCAGACAAAGGCCGTGAGCGTGACGGTGGCCAGCATGACCGCGTGCACGGTGATGGCCCGGAGGAACGAACGCGTCAACAGGGCGGACCCCGGGGCGCGAGGGGGCCGCGCCATCACACCAGGCTCCGCCGGTTCCATGGCGAGCGCCAGCGCAGGAAATGTGTCAGTGACCAGATTCAACCAGAGGATCTGGATCGGCAACAACGGCGCCGAGCCGAACGCGCCGGCCACCAGCAGGACAAAGATCTCGGCGAGGTTGCACGAGAACAGATAAAACACGAACTTGCGGATGTTGTCGTAAATGACGCGGCCCTCTTCGATGGCCGCGCCGATCGTGGGGAACCAGTCGTCCTGCAGCACAATGTCGGCTGCGTCGCGCGCCACATCCGTCCCTCGGCGTCCCATCGCCACGCCCACATCCGCCTGTTTGAGCGCGGCCGCATCATTGACGCCGTCTCCGAGCACCGCCACGACCTCGCCACGCGTCTGCAGTCCGGCGACGATGCGCAGCTTGGCTTCCGGGGTGACGCGTGAGTAGGCCCCGACCTTCGGCAGTGCCGCGGCCAGCGCTTCATCGCTCCAGCCATCCACGGTATGGCCGGTCACGACCTCCTCGTGATCGCCGATCACCCCAAGCGCCGCCCCCACCGCGCGCGCGGTGAGCGCCTGATCGCCGGTGATCATCACCGTGCGAATTCCTGCGCGCTTGAATTGCTCGACGGTGTCGCCGACACCGGCGGCCGGCGGATCGATCAGTCCCGCCAGGCCCAGCCAGGTCAACGCCGTCAGCGCGGCATCGGTGGTGCCGGAGACCGTCCCGTCGGCGATCGCGATGACGCGTAATCCCTGCGACGCCATCGTCTCGTTGACCGCCGTGATGGTCGCGCGGGTGTCGGCACTGATCGGTGACACGCGGCCGTCGCCATCCAGCCACTGTGTGCAGCGGTCAAGGATGGCCTGCGGCGCACCCTTGACCGCTGCGGTCGTGTCGCCGCCGGGCTGGTCGTGTGCGTGGTGGAAGGTCGCCGTCAGGCGAAGGGCGCTCGAGAAGGGCACCTCGCCCACCTCCGGCCGTTGTTGCGTGAGTGTGTCTCGGTGGATGTCGAGTTTGTGCCCGAGCACCAGCAGTGCCACATCGGTGGGATCGCCGTGCGCCACCCACTGGTCGTTTCCGCCCGACGACTCCCGCACCGACTCGCCGCGACTCGCGAGGACGGCCGCTTCGATGGCACGCACCGCGCCTGGTGTGGGCGCGGGGGTGACCGTGCCCGTCGGGGCGTAGCCGGTGCCGGTGATCGTGTATTGCTGCCCGCCCGCCCAGAGGTGGGTGGCGACCATGTCGCCGGCCGTGAGTGTTCCCGTCTTGTCGGTGCACACGACGGTCACCGATCCCAGTGACTCCACCGCGGGCAGCCGGCGCACGAGCGCGCGGCGCCGCGACATCCGCCTGACACCGACCGCGAGCGCAATGGTGGCGACGGCCGGGAGTCCCTCGGGCACAGCGGCGACCGCGAGTGCAAGGCTGGTGGCGATGACCGTGGACCACGGCAGCCCCTGCGACCAGCCGAGCAGCGCGACCATCGCCGCCACGCCCAGGGCGAGCCACACGAGTTTTCGCCCGAGTACGTCGAGCCGGTGCTCAAGCGGCGTGCGGCCTTCCTTGATGTCCGACACCAGCCCGCCGATGCGGCCGATCTCGGTGGCCATCGCCGTCGCCACGACCAGGGCATACGCCCGTCCATCGGCGACGGTTGTGCCCGTGTAGATCATGTTGGTGCGATCGGCGAGCCCCGTGTCGGCCGGCACGACGGCCGACGTCTTGTCGACCGGCACGGACTCGCCCGTCAACAGCGACTCGTTGAGGCGCAGCCCGGCGTCGCGAATCACACGCGCATCGGCCGGCACGGCGCCGCCGGACTCGACGACGATGACGTCGCCGGGCACAAGGGTCTCGGCGCCGATTTCGTCGGGCGTCTGGCGGCCGGGGCGCACGACAAACGCCCGTCTCGGCGTCAGCGTCGTCAACGATTCGATCGCGCGCCGCGCGCGAATTTCAGTGACAAACCCGATGGCGGCGTTGACGACCAGGACGGCGCCGATGGCCAGCGCGTCGAGCGGGTCTGCAGTGAGCCAGGCCACACCGGCGGCCGCGGCGAGCAGCAGCACCACCACACTCTGGAACTGTGCGAGGAGTACACGCCACGCGGCAATGGGGGGCGCCAGCGACAGGACGTTGGGCCCCACCTCGGCAAGGCGGGTGGTCGCCGTGGCGGCGTCAAGGCCGTCGGGCGAACTGTCGAGTGCGCGGCAGGCCTCGTCGATGGGGGTGGCATGCCACGGCCGTGACGGCGCGTGGTCCATGGACCACTCTACCGTTCTACCGTCCTCAGCCGTGCAAGTGCCCGATTTCAGGCCACCTGTTTGTGGTTCTAGGGTGAATCCTCGATTGATTGCGTACTGGGGCAGGAGTAGTGTGATGCGGCCCATATCAAGCGTTTTGTCTGGCCTGAGTTGTGGGCATCCGTGCATCTGAATGAAGGAAGAAGGAAGAGGAGGAGTGATGACTGGTTACGTCAGGCGCTTGCTGCTGGCCGCCCTTGTGTTTGCCTGCAGTACGACCCTCGCGTTTGCGCAGGGAACCGCGTCCATCTCGGGCGTGGTGAAGGACTCGGCGGGAGGCGTCATTCCCGGCGCCACCGTCGTGGTCAAGGACAACAGCACCGGCAACACGTTTGAGGCGCTGACGAACTCAACGGGGGGCTTCACCGTGCTGGCGCTGCAGGCCGGCACCTACACCGTCACGGCCACATTGACCGGGTTCAAGACGGCCCAGTCCAACAATGTCCGTGTGAACATCGGTACGCCGGCGACGGTGAACCTGACGCTGGAAGTCGGCGCGTTGACCGAGACGGTCAATGTGTCGAGCAGTTCGGAACTGATCAACACACAAACGGCGACGGTCACGGCGACACTCAACTCCGATCAGTTGAACCGGATGCCGACGCCCACGCGCAATGCGCTCAACGCGGTGGCCTTCCTGCCCGGCGTGAACACGACCAGCACCAACCGCAACTCCACGATCAACGGCCTGCCCGATTCGTTTGTGCAGATCACGATGGACGGCGCGAGCAACAACGACAACTACCTGCGATCATCGGACGGTTTCTTCGCGTCGGTCACACCGAGGCAGGACGCCGTCGAAGCCGTGACGGTGACGATGGCCGCGGCGGGGGCCAATCTTGGCGGCAGCGGCGCGGTGACCATCGCCTTCCAGACGCGTTCTGGCGGCAACCGGTTCTCGGGCAGCCTCTATGAGTACTTCCGTGATCCGAAGCTCAACTCCAACTACTTCTTCAACAAGATCAATAACCTGCCGAAGAATGAAGTCAAGCTGAACCAGTACGGCGGCCGCATCGGTGGCCCTGTGGTGTTGCCGGGGTTTGACGGCCGCGGCAAGATGTTCTACTTCCTCAACTACGAACAGATCCGCTTCCCGAACAGCTTCACCCGGACGCGGACCATTCTGCCGACCCGGATGCTGGATGGCTGGTTCCCGTATGAAACCAGTGCGGGCGTGTTCCGCGAGATCAACGTGCTCGACCTGGCGGCGGCCAACGGCCAGATCTCGGCCACCGACCCGACGATCATGTCGATCCTCCGGAAGATCGATGCCGCGACCAAGTCGACCGGCACGGTCAATACCACCAGCGACCCCATTGACAACCAGTTCGTGTACCTCAGCCCGGGCAAGTTGTTCGAACATCAGCCGACGGCACGTCTGGACTACAACCTGACGGACCGGCACCGGCTGAGCGGCACGATGGCCATCATCTGGGCCGAGCGTGATCCCGACTACCTCAACAGCGCGGACGCCCGGTTCCCCGGCGCGCCGAACTATCGCCGGTTTAATTCCAAGCGCCCGCTCTACACGTTGACGCTCCGCTCCACGCTGTCGCAGAACGTGGTCAATGAACTGAGCGGCAACCTGACGGCGCTGGGTGGCGAGTCCCGATTTGGATCGATGGAAAGCAACGGCCCGCAGACGTACGAGGACTTTGGCGGGTTCGCCGTCACCCTGCCGCTGGACTGGACTAACTGGCACGCGACGAACCTGCCGAGCTGGCGCAGTTCGCCGACGTACAAGATTGCCAACACCACAAGCTGGCAGCGCGGCGCACACAGTCTGAGCTTCGGCGCCGAATGGCAGCGCGCCACCGCGTCAGCCAGCAGCCAGGTGATGGTGCCGGGGATCGGCCTCGGGTTCAGCACGCAGAGTGATCCGGCCGCCGGAATGTTTTCGTCGGCCAACTTCCCGGGCATCTCCAGCGGGGATCTCAGCGACGCACGGGCGTACTATGCGCTGCTGACCGGCCGGGTGACATCGATCACGGGATCTGCGTCGCTGGATCCGACCACGAACAAATACGTGCCCTTCGCCCCGGTCACGCGCGACGGCCACATGGACACGTTCTCGGGCTACGTGTCCGACTCATGGCGGATGACGCCGACGCTCACGGTCACGGCGGGTGTGCGGTACGACGTGCAGCTGCCGTTCACGCCGACCAACGACGTCATGACCACCGTGCTCATGGAGGATGCGTGCGGCATCTCCGGCATCGGCGGCGGCGGGGTCTACGATCGGTGCAACTTCTTCCAGCCGGGCGCGAACAGCGGGAAGGCGATTCCCGAGTACACGCAGCTCATTGGCGGAACGAAGGGATACAACACCGATTGGAACAACGTGTCGCCCTCGCTGAGCGTGGCCTGGCGACCCAACGTCCAGGACGGCTGGCTGCGCCAGGTCCTCGGCAATCCCGATCAGGCCACCATTCGTGCCGGGTACTCGATGTCCACCGCGCGTGAGGGCCTGAGCACGTTCACCGGCCAGTTTGGTGCAAACCCCGGTTCGACCATCTCCATCACCCGCAACACCAACACCGGGCTGGTCGGGCCAGGCGAAGAATGGCCGGTGCTCTTCAGTCAGCGCGATCGGCTGAGAGTGGCCGACTTTGACGACACGCCCTCGTTTCCGATCATGACGCGGCCGAACCGCCAGGACGACCTGAGTGCGTTCGCGCCCGAGATCAAGATTGGCAGGGGACAGACGTGGACGGTGGGCATCCAGCGCTCGATCGGCAACGACATGGCCATGGAAGTCCGCTATCTCGGCACCCGTGGCAGCGACCAGTGGTCGGAGCTCAACTACAACACGATTCGTGGAGAGAGCCTGCTCAATAACGGTTTCCTCGACGAGTTCAAGATGGCCATGGCCAACCTGCAGGCCAACAACGCCGCCGGCGGCAGTCGCGCAGGGTCATTCCGGTACTTCGGTCCCGGCACGGGCACCAATCCGCTCCCGACCTATCTGGCGTACTTCAACGGTCGCACCAATGCGAACGATGCGGCCGCCTACACGGGGTCGAACTGGACCACCAGCACGTTTGTTGAGCGCCTGGCCAGGCACAACCCGAACCCCGTCAGCGCCGCCAACGATCTGGACGGCAACTCGACGCGCCGCAATAACGCGATCGCGGCGGGCCTGCCGGCGAACTTCTTCGTCCCCAATCCTCGCGTGGACGACGTCAACGTCATCGACAGCGGCGCGTTCAGTGACTACCACGCGCTCCAGGTCGAATTGCGGCGGCGCCTCTCCCGGGGGTTGTCGGCGAGTGTGAACTACCAGTACGCGATTGAGCGGGGATCGGCTTTCGACGGATTCAGTTTTGGCCGGACGATGATCGATCAGGGCAACGTGCGACACGCCATCAAGGGCCAGTGGGACTGGACGTTGCCGATCGGTCGCGGTCAGCGCTTCGGCGCCAACATGCACCCGCTGCTGGATGCCATTGTGGGTGGGTGGAGCATGAACGGCGTCGGCCGCATCCAGGCACGGACGATGAACTTCGGCAACGTGCGGCTGGTGGGCATGACGGTCGATGAACTGACCGACATGTACAAGTTCTACCGCCGGAGCAACGCCACCACGGGCCGGACGGAAATCTACATGCTGCCCGAAGACGTGATCCTCAACACGCGCCGCGCATTCACCACGAGCGCGACGTCGACGACGGGGTACGGCACGCTGGGCGTCCCCACCGGCCGCTACATCGCGCCCGCGAACTCCGACGGCTGCATCCAGATCGTGGCGGGCGATTGTGCGCCCCGCACGACGCTGGTCCGCGCACCGTGGTTCACGCGCATCGATGTGGGCGTGACCAAACGGTTCAACGTCAAGGGGACGATGAATGTTGAAATCCGCGGTGACGTGTTGAACCTGTTTGACAACATCAACTTCAACCCGGTCGCCAACCCGGGGTCGAACGCGGCGATCTTCCAGGTCACCAGCGCGTATACCGACCCCAGCAACACGTACGACCCCGGCGGTCGACTCGGCCAGTTGATGATTCGGTTCAACTGGTAGCGCACACACGAAGGGCGGGCAGCCGCGAGGGTGCCCGCCCTTTTTACGTCTCGGACTTCGGGACCTCGATCTATCTAGGCCAGAGCCAGCCGAATGCGCCGGCCGTCATCAGGGCATAGACCAATCCGTCAAACATGGAGCGCAACGTGGATCCCCAGCCCTTCTGATACCAGATGTTGGCCTGGGGCATGGCGAGCGCGTATCCCATGAACGCGACCGTGCCGGCGATGCGGAACACCGCCAGGTAGTCCGCGCCTGATCCAAACACGCGGCTCAACACGTAGCCGGTGAAGAAGCTCACAATCAGGATGTAGACGAACCACTGGCCCATGGTGGCGCCCATGTTGAAGTTGGCGGTCTGCCACACGGTCACCACCAGCCCGGGCCCCCGTTTCATGTTTTCGAGGTAGGCCGGCTCCTTCATGGATTCCGGCGAGTTGCAGTACGGCGCCACATAGTCACCGGCGGGCACGTTCCCGGTCCGGAAGGCGGCGAGCACTGCGTCTTCGTTCGGGAGTTTCCCGAAGTCATTCCGGTGATAGGTCAGCGCCATGTGAATCACGGAACTGGCCACAAACACGAGCACTGCAGCAACGACGATCGGGACAGCCAACGACAGCAACGACACCATGCAATACCTCCCAGGGGGCGGGAGGTTATCACGGCATTGGCCTCACTGCTGTCGCACGAATGTAAACGTTCCGAAGGGGGCCACGGTCCCGCCTGACGCCACGGGACGACCCAGTAGCCGATGGATTACCACGTGCGGCACGGTCTTTTCGTTGGCGGACTCGTAGGTCGACCCCGAGTCGGTGCCGGCGTCGTACGGGAACACCTCGACCCGGCGCTCCGTTGCCCACTGCCCGTCCTCAAGCAATGACAGTCCCGCGACTCCGACAAACCAGTCCGGACTCGGGGCCACCATCGTGACCAGGGTGACGCGAGGAAAATCGACGCCGATGTCGAAGTCCAGGGTGACCGTGCCAGGGGAATCACTCAGTGCGTCACCCGACACCACGTGCTGCGCCGTGCCGGCGGCGATCGCGGCGAGCACTTCCTGATCCAGTGGGGACTTGCGTCCCTGTTCCGCCATGGCTTGTATGCCCGGGCTGGCGGGCTGGCCGTTCTGCCAGAACGTGACGGCGCTGTTGTGTGTGCCGCCAATCAGGCCGGAGTAGTGCGCATCGGCCGGCCAGTCCTCGGGATGGGTGTCGCGGCTCCATGTGGACTGGAAGGTCACACGATATCGCGCCGTGGCCGCCGGTGGCGCAGGTGGCGGTGGGCTGGGTGGCGCCTCCACGGTCGGGGCGGCCGGCAACGGCGTCTGCGGGGTGGTGGGGGCTGGGCTGGAACACGCGACCGTCAGGGCGGTCAGCGCGACCGACGCGGCACACAGGGTCAGACGCATGGGGATCCTCCAGCCATTCTTCGTCGACCGATGCGACCCGGTTACTCCATCCTCCATCCTCCATCCTCCATCCCATGGGGTAAACTCCCTCCCATGAGCGAGAAATACACGCGACTGACGCAGCCGCTCGTGCGTGAGCACGGCAAGCTGCGCGAAGCGTCCTGGGACGAGGCGCTGACACGCGCGGCCGACGGATTTGGCCGCATCGTGGGCGCGCACGGCCCCTGGAGCTTCGGGATGTTCAGTTGTTCGAAGGCGTCCAACGAAGTGAACTATCTGGCGCAGAAGTTCACCCGCGGCGTCCTGGGCAGCAACAACATCGACAGTTGCAACAGAACGTGACACGCCCCCAGCGTCGTCGGTCTGACGACGGTGTTCGGGGCAGGTGGCGGTACGAGCGCCTACCAGGAGATCGAGGAAACCGACCTCATCATCCTGTGGGGATCCAACGCCCGTGAGACACATCCGATCTTCTTCCACCACCTGTTGAAGGGGAAGAAGAACGGCGCGCGGATGTACGCCATCGATCCGCGACGGACCAGTTCCGTCGCGTGGGCCGACGTGTGGCTGGGGCTCGAGGTCGGGTCCGACGTCGCGCTGGCCAACACGATCGGGCGGGAAATTATTGCGGCGGGCCTGTGCAACACCGAGTTCATCGAACGCGCGACCGAAGGGTTTGAGGCGTACAAGGCGGCTGTGGAGTCCTACACGCTTGAACGGGGCGAGGCGCTGACGGGCGTCAAGGCGGAGGTTCTCCGCGAGATGGCGCATGCCTACGCGCGTGCGGACCGTGCGCAGATCTGCTGGACGCTCGGTATTACCGAGCACCACAACGCCGTCGACAACGTCTTTGCGATCATCAATCTGTCGTTGCTGACCGGCCACATCGGCCGGTGGGGATCGGGACTCGTGCCGCTGCGAGGGCAGAACAACGTGCAGGGCGGCGGCGACATGGGCGCCATTCCCAACAAGTTTGTCGGCGGGCAGGATGTTGAGGACCCGCAGCTGCGCGCAAAATTCGAGCGCGAATACGGCACCACCGTGCCCGACGCGCGCGGCTGGCACCTGAGCCAGATGTTTGAGGCCATGGAGCACGGCACACTGAAGACCGTGTACGTGCTTGGTGAAAACCCCATGCAATCGGAAGCCGATGCCGCACGCACCCGTCGGGTGCTCGAAGGGCTGGAACACCTGGTGGTGCAGGACATCTTCCTGACCAAGACGGCAGAGGTTGCCCACGTGGTGCTGCCGGCCGCCGCGTCCTGGTGTGAATCCGATGGTACGGTCACGAGCAGCGAGCGCCGGGTGCAGCGTGTGCGCAAGGCACTCGATCCGCCGGGACAGGCGAAGGACGACCTCGACATTCTGTCGGCCCTGGCCGCGCGGCTGGGCAAGAGCTGGGGCACCCCCACGGCCGCCGAGGTCTGGCAGGAAGTGCAGCGCCTTTCCCCGTGGCACGGCGGCATGAGTTACGAACGGCTGGAGGCGGAGAACGGTTTGCAGTGGCCGTGCCCGACCCCCGAGCACCCCGGCAGCCCGACCCTGCACACACGCCTGTGGTCCGATCCGGTGGAGGGCCCGCGCGCGGGCTTCCAGGTCGTGCATCACTCGCCGCCGGTGGACACACTGACCGACGAGTTCCCGCTGCGACTCACCACCGGGCGCCGGCTGGATTCGTTCAACACCGGTGTGATGACCGGCGGCTACACGTCGCCGCTGCGGTACGGCGAGCGTATCGAAGTGTCACCCGAGGATGCCGCCCGGTTGGGCGTGGTCGCGGGGGAGGTCGTGCGTGTGGTGTCACGTCGGGGTGCGCTCGAAGCGCCGATCAGGATCGATCCGGGTCTGCGTCCCGGACTGACGTTCATGACGATGCATTTTCCGGATGAGGTGGAGACCAACATCCTCACCATTGACGCGGTGGACCCGAAGTCGGGCACGGCCGAGTTCAAGGCCGCCGCCATTCGTATTGAGAGACTCAGTGTGCCCGAATCGGTGGGCGCCGGAGGCGGACGGTAGCGTGGATTTACATCTGATACCCGGCGCGATCGCGTCGGCCGAGGAGCGCGCGGCGATTGATGCCGCGATCGTCGCCGTGACGGGCACCGGCCCTGGCACGCGTCACATGTTGTTGCCGGCGCTGCATGCCGCGCAGGCGCGTGTGGGCTGGATCAGCGAGGGCGCGCTCAACCACATCTGCGCCGAGTTGTCGGTGCCGCCGGCGGAGGCGTACGGCGTCGCGACGTTTTATCACTTGTTCGCGACCGCGCGTCAGGCGCCACGGGTCGTGCATGTGTGCGACGACATCGCGTGCCGTGTCAAAGGCGCGGAAGGGTTGTGCCGCTCGCTCGAATCGACGTTCGGGCCGGCCGGCAGCGGCGATGAGGGAACGTGGAAGCGCTCCCCCTGCCTGGGTTATTGCGAACAGGCGCCGGTCGCGCTTGTGCAGCAGGCCGGTGCGGTGCCGGCGGAGCACACGATCACACACGCCACACTGCCGGTGTTGACGGCCGCGGTGTCTACCGGGGCGGTCCCTGAGCCGTTCGGCCTGGTGGTCCCGCAGGCCGACGCGCCGCGTGATCCGTTGTTACGCCTGCTCCGGCGGGTGGGGGTGGCCGATCCCGGGAGCCTTGACGACTATCGCGCACACGGCGGCTACCAGGCGCTGCGGCGCGCGCTGGAGGTCGGTCCTGAAGCGGTGCTGCGCGAAATCAGCGACTCGAAGTTGCTGGGCCGCGGCGGCGCCGCGTTTCCGACGGGCCGGAAGTGGGAGGCTGTCGCGCGGTCGCCCGTGCGTCCGCATTACCTCGTCTGCAACGCGGACGAATCGGAGCCGGGCACGTTCAAAGATCGTGTGTTGATGGAGGAGGACCCGTTCGCGCTGGTGGAAGCCATGACCATTGCCGGTCTCGCGATCGGTGCCGAGCAGGGCTACATCTACATTCGTGGCGAATATCCCCGCGCCACCGCGCGCCTGCAGCACGCGATCACACAGGCCACGACCCGTGGCTGGCTCGGTGACAACATCGGCGGCGTTGGTGCACGTTTCCATCTGGATCTGCGCCGTGGTGCCGGGGCCTACATCTGTGGCGAAGAGACGTCCCTCTTCAACTCGCTCGAAGGGTGCCGCGGAGAGCCGCGCAACAAACCACCGTTCCCCGTGCAGTCCGGTCTGTTCCAGAAGCCGACGGTGATCAACAACGTCGAGACGCTGGTCAACGTGATTGATGTGGTCCTTGAGGGAGGCCCGGTGTATGCCGGCATCGGCACCGCAGGGTCTGCAGGCACCAAGTTGTTCTGTCTGTCGGGATGTGTGGCACGGCCCGGCGTCTATGAAGTGCCGTTTGGCCTCACACTTCGTGGGTTGCTCACGATGGCCGGCGGCGTCGAGGGGGGCCGTCCGCTCCAGGCGATTCTGCTCGGCGGGGCCGCGGGGGTGTTTGTCACACCGGACGAACTCGACATGCCGCTCACATTTGAAGGGACCCGCGCGGCGAGCGCCACGCTGGGCTCAGGCGTCATCATGGTGTTTGATGATCGGGTGGACCTTGGCGATATCCTGATTCGGATTGCGTCATTTTTCCGCGACGAATCGTGTGGGCAGTGTGTGCCGTGCCGCATCGGGACCATTCGACAGGAGGAAGCCCTGCATCGGCTGGTGGCTGCCCGCGCCTCCGGAGATCGCGACATGGAACGGACGCTGATTGCCGATCTGGGTCGTGTGATGCGTGATGCGTCAATCTGTGGTCTGGGCCAGACCGCGTCGAGCGCGGTCGAGAGTGCCCTCAGGAAGTTTGCGTTGGAGTCCCACTCGTGATGACTGCCGTTCCGCTGCCGTTTGTGCGCACCGTTGAGGCGACGATTGACGGCAAGACCGTCCGTGTTCCCGAGGGAACAACGATCATCAACGCCTGCAAGACGATTGGGATTGAAACGCCGACGTTGTGTTACCTCGAGAACCTCACGCCGGTGAACGTCTGTCGTGTGTGTGTGGTCGAGGTCGAGGGCTCGCGTGTGCTCGTGCCGGCGTGCTCCCGTGAGGTGGATCCCGGGATGGTGATTCAGACCGACTCCGAGCGTGTCCGACACAGCCGTAAACTTGTCTTTGAATTGCTCGCGTCGTCGGTGGACCTGTCAACCGCCGAACCACGGTTCAAGGCGGACATGGCGAAGTACGGCGCGGCGCCCGAACGACTGGCGCCGACCGGCCACTCCGGTCACGGCGCACCGGCCACGGTGCAGCAGCCGGTCAAGATCGACAACGACCTCTACGTGCGTGACTATTCGAAGTGTGTGCTCTGTTACAAGTGTGTCGAGGCCTGCGGCACCGACGCCCAGCACACGTTCGCGATCGCCGTGGCGGGCCGCGGGTTCGGTGCCACCATCTCGACGGAATTTGACATCGGCCTGCCCGACTCGGCGTGTGTGTACTGCGGCAATTGTATCGGCGTCTGTCCGACCGGCGCGCTGATGTTCAAGTCGGAGCACGACATGCGGGCGGCCGGCACGTGGGACGAATCCACACAGACCGCCACCGACACCATCTGTCCGTACTGCGGCGTCGGGTGCACGTTGTCCCTCCACGTCCAGGACAACAGCATCGTCAAAGTCACCTCCCCGCATGACCACGACGTCACCAGCGGCCACCTCTGCATCAAAGGCCGCTTCGGCTGGCAGTTTGTGCAAAATCGATAAAGCGATTCACACGAGACGTGAAGACGTAGAGGACGACCGGGGTTGGGCGCCCGGCTCTGCCGGGCTCGCGAGGTCGGAGGGAGACACCAAACGAACGCACCCACACAGTCCAGAGGTGTGTTCGTTTGGCGTCTCCCTCCGGCCACGCCGCCGCCAAAGGCGGCGCCAACCCCTGCGGCTCTCTAGTAATATCTCCCTGTCTTCATGTCTCCATGTGAAGGCCCTCAAGGAGCTCCTCCGTGCCCAAGTCCGACATCGAAATTGCCCAGGCGGCGACCATGAAGCGTGTCACCGAGGTGGCCACACGCCTCGGGATTCCCGAAGATCAGCTCGAGCCTTACGGACACTACAAGGCGAAGGTCTCGCTCGACTACGTCAACAGTCTCAAGGACCGCCCGAACGGCAAGCTGGTGCTGGTCACGGCGATCAGCCCGACGCCGGCCGGTGAGGGCAAGACCACCACGACCGTCGGCCTGGGCGACGCCCTGAACCGGATTGGCAAAAAGACGATCATCTGCCTCCGCGAACCGTCACTGGGACCGGTCTTCGGCATGAAGGGCGGTGCCGCCGGCGGCGGGCACGCCCAAATCGTTCCGATGGAGGACATCAACCTCCACTTCACGGGCGACTTCTCGGCCATCGCGCTCGCCAACAACCTGCTGGCCGCGCTCCTCGACAACCACATTCATCACGGCAACACACTCGGCATCGATGTCCGGCGTATCCAGTGGAAACGTGTGGTGGACATGAACGACCGCGCGCTGCGCGACATCGTCGTCTCGCTTGGCGGCACGGGCAACGGGTACCCCCGTGAGGACGGCTTCGACATCGTTGTTGCCTCCGAGGTCATGGCGATCTTCTGCCTGTCGACGTCGCTGCACGATCTCAAGGAACGCCTGGGCAACATTGTGGTGGGATACACGCGCGACCAGAAGGCCGTGCGGGCCCGCGACTTGAACGCGCATGGCGCGATGACCGTGCTGCTCAAGGACGCACTGAAGCCGAACCTGGTGCAGACCCTCGAGAACAACCCGGCGTTTGTCCACGGAGGACCGTTCGCCAACATCGCGCACGGCTGCAACTCGGTCGTGGCGACACAGGCGGCGCTCAAACTTGCGGACTATGTGGTGACCGAAGCCGGCTTTGGTGCCGACCTCGGCGCGGAAAAATTCATCGACATCAAGTGCCGCAAGTCCGGTCTGCGCCCGGACGCGTGTGTGATCGTCGCGACCATCCGTGCGCTCAAGTATCACGGAGGCGTCGACCGGGCGTTCCTCGGGACCGAGGATCTGCCGGCGTTGGAGCGCGGACTCGCGAACCTGCAGCGCCACGTCAACAACGTGCAGGAGCACTACGGCCTGCCCGCGGTGGTCGCCATCAACCGGTTCCCCGATGACACGGACGCGGAAATCGCCAAGCTGCAGGCGATCATGGCGCAGAGCGGTGTGCCGGTGGTCCTCGCGACGCACTGGGCGGACGGCGGCAGGGGCGCGGAGAATCTCGCAAAGGCCGTCGTGGCCGTCTGCGACGCAGGGCCGTCGAAGTTCAGGTTTGTCTACGAAGACGACCTGCCGCTGTGGGACAAGATGAAGGCGATCGCGACCAAGGTCTACGGCGCCGCCGACATTTCAGCGGACGCCAAGGTGCGTGGCCAGATCAAACGGCTGCAGGATGAAGGTTACGGGCACTACCCGGTGTGTGTGGCGAAGACGCAGTATTCGTTTGCGACCGACGCCAGCCTGCGCGGCGCGCCGTCGGGCCACGTGGTGAACGTGCGCGAGGTCCGCCTCGCCGCCGGGGCCGAGTTTGTGGTCATGGTCTGCGGAGACATCATGACGATGCCCGGACTGCCCAAGGTGCCCTCGGCCGAAGCCATTGACCTCGACGCGGACGGTCGCGTGGTTGGACTCTTCTAGATAAGAACGTAGCCCCGGGGCTTCGGCCCCGGGGACATTCGCTACAGCTCTTTGAGTTCGTCGAGCCAGTCGGTGACGTTGGTGCCCTGATCCTCGGCTTTTGCGCCGTGGGTCCTGGTGTCGTCCACCCACTGCACGGCGGTCGCGAGTGCGGTGAGCAACGCCTGACGTGTAAATGGCTTCACAAGGTAGGCAAGGACACCGGCCTGCATGCTGACCTTGGGCGGCACGGAGCTGACACCCGTGGCGAGCACCACGGCAGCCATGGGATACAGCTTGCGAAGTTCCGCCGTCAGCCACAGGCCGTCGCGGCCTGGCATCTGGATGTCGCAAAAAATGACATCACACGGGACCTGCACCATCGCGTCGAGCGCTGCCTGGGCGTCCTCGGCTTCGTAGAGGTCGTGCCCGGAATGCTCAAGCTGGCGGCGCATCAGTTCGCGCACGCGGGGTTCGTCATCAACAATCAGGACCTTGGCCACTTTGCCTCCCAGGCCCTAGCTTACCCCAACGGCTTCAGAACGAGTTGAGGCGGTGGTAGATGACGCGCGGGTTCTCAGCGCGTCGGTGGTAGAAACCCTTGAGCTGGTCGATGGTCATGATGGTCCAGGGCGCCACCGGAGAGGTGCCGTTCTTGGTGAAGACCAGGCCATCGGCCAGATGGACTGCCACGTGGAACAGGTCCCCCTCATCGTCGACCAGCGCGACCACGTCGCCGAGCTGATAGCCGTGCTCCACGACGTAATACTCGGTTCGGAGCGCATTGAGCGAGAAGTTGACATCCAGGAACCGCTCGTCCGGCTGCTCCCTGAAAAAATTCAGAGAACTCCACAGGCAGTTGGCCAGCAGCGGCCGCGTCAAATCCATCGTCTGGATCTTTGGATACCGGTACAGATGGTTGCGCGCGAACGCCGGCAGCAGGTGCACGATGTCCACCGACTGGCTGTCGTCGGCGATGGCGATGGATTCGAGCAGCGGGCGGATGTCCGTCCGTCGCCCCCCGGTCCCCCAGTAGTTGGCCAGCCCGCTCACATCTTCCAGTGAGTCGACCGACAGCCGGACCAGCACCGTCGCGTTGCGCAGCAGCCCCTTGGCAAGATACTGCCGTTCTTCCGGAGATGTGATCTGCGCGCGCACGGACTCGATGTCGGCAAAGTGCAGGAAGTCGCCGTCGGTGTACACCAGCGGTTCCACGAGTTGGCGCGTCGCGGCGGACATCATCGTGCCGTCAAACCAGTCGCGCGTGGCCTTGCCAAAAAAACGGAACGACTGCGCCTGATCAAAGTTGAGCGTGCTCTTCGAGAGCTGCGTGTAGAGCCGTGCGCGGGTCTCGGGCGACAAGGCTCGCACGATCTCTGCGGGTGGATTAATGACTACACCGCGGATGCGTGCTTCCTGACGCGCGCGCGGCATCAACTGCGCAATCTGTTCGGGCGAGAGCCCCGTGGACCCCAGAAAGGCGGCGACGACGTCGGGTGTGGCGTCGGGAAACACCCACTCCGCCGCGGCGTCGCGGCCCCAGTCGGCCGGCACATATTCGAGTGGCGGCGAAATCACGATCGGCGTCAGCGTGAGTGTGCCCCAGGGGCCACTGGCCGCCTGGGTAATCGGTCCCGTGCCCTCGATCTGCGGCGTGGCCTCCGGCGTGACGTCGCCACGGAAATACAGCACCGCGACGATCACCCACGGCACCACAATCAGTGCAGCGAGTGCCAGCAGCCACGTCCGGGGCATGGCCATGGCGGCCGAAGAGGAGGTCGAAGCGGAAGTCGGGGTCGTGGTGGGGCGGGGAGCCATGTCTTCTACGCATCATAGTGAAATCCGCCCCGCCGCTGGCAGACACTACTGCCCCTGCGTATGACCGGATACAGTGGGCGCGTGTCCGATCTGTTCCCCATCCTCTTCGAGGACGCCGACGTCCTGGTCGTCGACAAGCCGGCGGGGCTGGTGTGTCACCCCACCAAAGACGGGGAGATGTCGAGCCTGATCGGCCGGGTGCGCCTGCATCTGGGCCATGCCGACGGTCGCCTGGTGAACCGGCTCGACCGCGAGACGAGCGGCCTGGTCGTGATTGCCAAGTCTGCGGTGGTGGCCGGCGAATTGGGACGCCTGTTCAGCGGCCACGCGGTGGAGAAGTCCTACCTCGCCATCGTGGACGGACATGTGCCGGTCGACGCGTTGATCATGACCGGGGCCCTCGGCGACGACGAGGCCAGTCCCGTGGCGATCAAGGCGTGTGTACGCGACGACGGGGCGGTGGCCGAGACCCATGCGCGGGTGGTGTCACGGTGGCGTCGGGAGGCACGACCGTATTCGCTGCTTGAGGTGACGCCCCGCACCGGACGCAAACATCAGATCCGCGTGCATCTGGCAGCCGCGGGGTATCCAATCGTCGGGGACAAGTTGTACGGCGACGATGAGCAGCGGTATCTGCGGTTTGTCACCCGCACGCTGACCGACGAGGATGTGCGGGCGCTGCGGCTGGAGTATCACGCCCTGCATGCGGCGCGGCTGGTGTGGACGTGGCGGGACCGTCAGTGGGTGTTTGTGTCGGATCCGCCGCCGGCGTTCGCCGCGTTTGCCGGCGACGCCTCACCGGACTGACGGCCGCGGCCTTTCATCGCATACAACTCATCGTCGGCCCGGTCGAGCAGTTCATCGGCCGTGGCGCCGTCGCGCGGAAAGATGGCGAGTCCCATGCTGGCCGAGATGGTGGGGGTGCCGGCGTCGGCGTCGAGCGCGGTGAGGACACGCGCCGCCTGCAGACGCGCGGCGGCATCGTCGCAACCCGGCAGCAGGACCGCGAACTCGTCGCCGCCGTACCGCGCGATCAGGTCCGTGACCCGGCACGAGGCGCGCAGCGCATCGGCGAGGCGCACCAGCAGGCGGCTCCCGACGTTGTGTCCAAGTTGGTCGTTGATCACCTTCAGGTTGTCGACGTCGAGCAACAGCAGGGCAAACGGTTCCCCGGTTTCCCGGGCCCTGCGGATTTGCCGATCGATCGACTGGGTGAGATGGCGATAGTTGGCGAGTCCGGTCAGCGGGTCCGTGACGGCAAGCAGGTGCATCTGCGAGTCCTGGCGATTGCGCTGATCGATGCTGGCGGCGATGACCAGGCTCTGGAGGCTGAGGCCGACGAGAATCACCTGCAGGACGTGCAGGGACAGGTCCAGTGGGGTGAAGATGTCGCGGGCGTTGAACCATCCCCAGGTCGCTGCCGCGGTGAGCGCGAGCAGCACCGTCGCGGTTTCCCGTATGCCGAACCGCAGGCCCGCCCACGTCAGCAGCGGGAAGAGCAGCAGGGTGCCGGCCAGCAGGCGTTGTGCGGGCGGGAGCACGCCGCCAAACGCCGCGCCGGCGGTGACGAGGGTGGCACCCAATAACGCCCATCCCTCGAGTGCCCGCGGATGGGTCCACGCCTGGAGTCCCCGCTCGGGCGGGCGCCGATCCCGGCGGCGGCGCGACAACGCCAGACGGGGGCGCAGGCCCCACAACACGAGTGCGGGGGTGATGGCGATCGCGGCGGTCATGTCCGCCCACCACCAGGCCAGTCCTGCGTCTTCCAGTGAGAGGTCCGAGCCGCCCTGGGTTGCCGCCAACGTGGCAACCACACTCAGCGCCGCGAGTGTGGAGGTCACGAGTGCGACGATGATCGTGTACAGCGCGACGTGTGAACTGCGCTCGAAGGCGTGAGGGCCACGGGCCACCTGGCCCACCAGCCACGCCCCGACCAGGGAGGCCAGCGTCTGGCCGGTCGCGACGCCAATCGCGACCGGGGCCGTGACGCCCTGCCACCACAGTCCCGCACCCGCGCCGAGCAGAATCGCCACACCGGCACGTGGTCCCAACACCAGAGCTCCGGCCAGCGCCACGGCTGAGGGCGCCCAGACAAGCGTCTGTTCAGGTGAGAGGAAAGGGACACGCGGGCCCACAACGGCCGTCGCGACCATCCCGGCGAAAATGAGAAAGTGCCCGAACACGCCCATGCAGTCTACTCCGGCGCACAGGGTAGACAATTTTCTGGTTTCCGGCGTCCAAAGGGGGCCAGCCAGTCCCGCCCGTCCCCAAGGAGCCTCATGGATCACGTCATGTCTCGTCGTTTGTTGAGTGTCAGCCTGCTTGCCGTCGTGCTGGTGGCAGGAGTGCTTGCGGCTCCGCCTACCCAGGAACGCAGTGTGTTGGTCACCGCGCTGGAGAAGGACGACACTCCGATTCGTGATCTCACCGCCGCTGACTTCCTGATTTACGAAGATGGCGCGTCCCGGAAGGTGACGAGCGCTGCGCTGTCCACCGACCCCTTGTCCGTGATGGTCCTGATTGACACCACGAAGTCCACGATGGGCACACCCGAGCCGACCCGGGACGTGCGTCTGGCGGTGCAGACGCTGGTCAAGACGGTGTTTGCGGGGGGCCAGCCCACGCAGATGGCACTGATGGACTATGCGGGCGCGGGGACCATGATCCGCGGATTCACCGACAAGGTGGCCGACGTTGAAAAGGCCGCCAGCCGATTGGTGCCGAGCCAGCGATCCAACTCGGTCCTGCTCGAAACGCTCATTGATGCGGCGAAGGACGTCGGCAAGCGCCCCGGCCCGAGACGGGCGATCGTGATTCTCGACCGAGGCTCGCAAGAGACGAGTCGCGTAGAGAGTGGCAAGATCGTTGACGCCGTTCAGGCGTCGGGGGCGTCGGTCTGGGCCGTGTCCCTGCAACAGACATCGGGTGTCTCCGTCCCCGCGCGCGACTACGCACTGGAGTCGCTGACAAAGGCGACCGGTGGCCTGCGCCTGACCGGTGTGGCATCGTCGGCCATGGAAACGCTGATGAAGAAGATTGCCGACGCCCTGGTGTCCCAATATCAGGTGACGTATGTCAGCGAGGGAACGCCGAGGTCGGTGACCCCGGCCGCCACACGCGGCGCGACGTTTCTTCGGGCGCCGTGGGTGAAATAGCGGGTCGTCTCAGCGCGAGGTTTTCAGCCGCGGACCAAGTGCGTGCACCGCCGCTTCGATGCGCGCGGTGAAGGCGGCGGAGTCGTCGCCGTCCGGTCGGAGTGGTGCGCCAAAGGTGACGTGCACGGGGCCGCGTGTCGGCCACGAGGCCTCGCGATTGAGCACACGTTCCAGCCCCTCGATCCGCACGGGGATCACCGGCAGGTCGAGGTGGATGGCGATCATGCCCACCCCCCGCCGGAACGGGAGCAGCTGATTGGTGCGCTGCCCCTCCGGATAGATCAGGATGGAATACCCCTCGTCGACGAGTTCCCGCATATACCGGAACGCGGCCCGTGGTGACTCCCGCTGCGGAATCGGGAACGCGTTAAAACACTGGCAGGCCATGTAGTACGACAACCGGCTCCTGAAGGACGGATCAAAAAACTCCTTCGCCATCGCCGGCGCGATGTGATTGTGAATGTGCGGAGGCAACGAGCCGTAAATGGCCGGTGTGTCCATGTGGCTCTGGTGATTGGCGGCGAAGATCACCGGACGATCGATTGACTCGACATGCTCGAGGCCCGCCACCTGCTTCTGCATGAAGACTCCGGTGGCCGGCAGGAGCCACGTGCGCAGGCTGAGACGACGGATCAGGCGCGAGGCCGGTGACCGCGTCCATCGGGGAAACGACATCGATGCCGATCGTAAACGATCCGCGCTTGACAGGGGTCCGGCCGCGCTCCTACGCTTCGGTCACCATGTACTCACGCGATGACGTCAAGGCCATCACCGACAAGATTTTCAACATGGCGCAGGGCCACGAGGTGCAGGTGGATATCACCGGCGCCGAGCGGTCCGGCACCCGGTGGGCCAACTCCACCATCACCACCAATCTGATTCAGTACGACCGCCAGTTGACACTGACGGTTCGCAACGGGAATCGCTCGGGATCGGCGTTCACGCGCGACTTCAGCGACGCGGGGCTGAAAGAGGCCGTCACCGAGGCGATCACGCAGGCCAAGGGCGCGACCGAAAACCCCGCGCAGGCGGAATGGCTCGGGGCACAGGAGTACATCCCGGTGGATGCGGCGTTGCCGACCGGCATCACGTTTGGCCCGCGCGAACGCGCCATGATGGTCAAGGCCAGCTCCGACATTTGCGAAAAACGCGGCGTCCTCGGGTCGGGCTATATCCCCAAGACGGACCAGACCGACTGCACCGCCAACACCAAGGGGCTTTTTGCCTACTACCGCTACGCGGAGACGGCGTTTACACTCACGTGCCGCATGCCTGACGGCAGCGGCTCAGGCTGGGCGGGCACGACCGGGATCAAGGACGTCAGCATGATCGATCCGATCGCGCTGACCGAGGTGGCCGCGGACAAAGCGCTCAAGAGCCGCAATCCCAAGGCGCTGGAACCCGGCCGCTACACCGTCATTCTTGAACCGCGCGCGCACGCACGGTTCCTGTCGCTGGTGACGGGGGTCTTCAACAACGGCAGCAACCTCGCCTTCATGGAGGGGAAGAACCCCGGCGACAAGATCTTCAGCGACCTGGTGACCCTGCGCAGTGACATCGGCAACCCGATCCTCCGCCAGACCACGATGTTGCAGAACAACACACCAGCCAAACCCGTGACGTGGCTGGAGAAGGGGGTGTTGCGCAATCGCGCCGGCGGCGCCGACGCGCCTCCCGCCAATCTGAACATGAGCCTGGTCATGGACGGCACCGACCTGGCGCTGGCGGACATGATCAAACAGACGCGTCGCGGGTTGCTCGTGACGTTCCTCTGGTACATCCGCAACGTTGATAACTCGATTCTGCTCAACACCGGCATGACCCGCGACGGATTGTTCCTCATCGAGAACGGGGAGATCACGATGCCGGTGCAGAACTTCCGGTGGAACATGTCGCCGCTGGTCGGCTACAACAACATCTCCCTCGTCGGAAAATCGGTGCCGATGCACCTGGGCGAGTCGTACGACGGCAGTGGATCCGCGCTGGTGCCCCCGGTGCGGATGGAAGACTTCTACATGACGTCCATTTCGCCCGCCGTCTAGGCAGCAGAGAAGGCAGACATCACTCATGGCAACCACACGCAGAGATTTCATCAAGGCCGCCGCGGCCTCAGGCATCGTGCTCGCGTCGAGCGACCTCATCGGCGATTTGCTCGCGCAGTCGCCGGGACGCGCGTTGCAGTCACGCTTCAAGGGGCTCGCCGACATCGCGCTCGATGAATGC
>CAYRGW010000060.1:0-25071 GCA_964423815.1 uncultured Solibacteraceae bacterium
TACCCGCAGAAGATTCCGACTCCGGCGGCGACACCGAAGGACAGCACGATTGAGTTCATCGGAATCACCGCCGGCAGGGCGCTGTACCACTTCATGAACTCGGCCGTCGCAAAACCCGCCATGATGCCGAGTCCGCCGCCCGCGAGCGAGATCACCAGCGCCTCCACGAGGAACTGACTCAGCACGTCCGTGCCCCGCGCGCCGATGGCCAGACGGAGGCCAATCTCGCGTGTGCGTTCGGTGACCGAGACCAGCATGATGTTCATGATGCCGATGCCGCCCACCAGCAGCGAGACGGCGGCGATGCCACTCAGCAACGCGGTCATTGTGCTGGTGGTCTGCGTGCGCATGGCCACCATGTCGTCCTGCGTCTGCACGCGGAAGTCGTCTTCTTCCCCCGCCTCGAGTTCATGGCTCATCCGCAGCGCCGCCTTGACGCCTTCGGCCGTCTGCGCAATCCCTTCGGCCGAGGCCGCAGACGCCAGGATGTAGCCGAGAAACTGCTGGCCGCTCAGCTTCTTCTGCACGGTCGTGTACGGCATGAACACCTGGTCATCCTGGTTCTGACCGGAGGACGAGGCGCCCTTCGGGGCCATCACCCCGATGACACGCATGACGTGATTGCGCACCCGCACCATTTCACCGGTGGGATCCACATCCGCGCCAAACAGAATCTCGGCAACGTTGGTGCCAAGCGCGACCACCTTGGCCGCACTCTGGACGTCCTGTTCGGTGAAGAACGACCCGTATTTCATCGGCCACGACTTCACCATGGTGAAGTCCACATTGGTGCCGACGATCGACGCGTTCCAGTTCTGCGCCCCGGCCACCATCTGCTGCCGCGACGACACGGCCTCGACGACGTAGGCGATGCCGGGGACGGCTCGCAGGGCGACTGCGTCGGCCGCGACCAGGCGCGGCGACTGGCCTTCACCCATCCGCACGCCACCGGTGGTGACGTTGCCGGGGAAGATCGTGATCATGTTGGTGCCGGCGCCACGAATCTGCTCTTCAATCGCCGCCTGGGCCCCGTTGCCCAAAGCCACGATCGTGATGACCGCGCCGACGCCGATGATCATGCCGAGCATGGTCAGCGCCGTGCGCATCTTGTTGCGGCCAAGCGCTTTCAGGGCGATGCGGAACACCATCAGGAGCGACATGGGAGGAACGATAACAGGCTGGAGGTGAAAGGCAAAAGGCTAAAGGTACGGCCCCGTTCCGTACCTGTAGCCTTTCGCCTTCGACCTTGAACCTTCCGCTTATTTGATGATGACCGGGTCCCGCGGCGGGGGCGGTGCGATGGGTGTCAACTCCACCGGGAGCATGCCTGAGCCGTCGCGCGGGATCCGGAAGGGCCGCAGGTCCTCTTCGGTCAGGTCCAGCACCCGGACGATATGGGGTGTCAGGGTGAGCACGATGTCGGTTTCCTGGGTTTCGCGTTTGTTGCGGGCGAAGAGGCGACCGATGACCGGCAGGTCGGAGAAGCCCGGAATGCCGCTCGCGACGGGGCGTTCGTTGTCCCGGATGAGGCCCGCCATGATGTTGGTTTCGCCGTCACGCAGTCGCAGGGTCGTGGTGATTTCCCGGTTGCCGAAGGTGGGGTAGCCAGAAAATCCCGTGCCCGACACGCTGCTGAGCGCCACCTTCACCTGAAGCGTCACCTCGTTGTTGGCGTGCACGCGCGGCGTGATGTCGATGTTCACACCGATGTTTTCGTAGGAGACGTTCTGGATGATCTGCTGGTTGGTGCCGCCCTGAAACAGCGGGACCACCTGGGAGGTCGGGATCGGAACACGTTCACCGAATTTTGCCTGCGCCAGTGTGCTGTCCACCGCGCGCAGGTGGGGGTTGGCCAGCGTCCGTGTGTTGGTGTCGCTCTTGAGGAGTCGGTAATACAGCGACGGCACACCGGACATGAGGATGTCGGCCTGGCTCAGACTGCGCAGGCTCTGCAAGGTCTGGTTGCTGGAGACCCCCGCAACGCCGTCAATCCCGGCCGAGTCGCCCGAGGCAAACTGCAGTCCGTACTCGCGGAGATTGGTGCGATCAATTTCCAGGATTTCGACGTTGATGATCACTTCCGCGCGCGCCTTGTCGATGGCTGCGAGAATCTTGGCGACCGTCTCGAGCCGTTCCGGCGTATCGACCACGGTCAGCGTGTTGGTGCTCGTCGGCTGCAATTTGCGCACATCACCGGCGACACGCAGCAGGTCCACCACTTCTTTCATGTCGAGGTTGCTCACGTAGAACGTGCGCACCTGTTCGTCGATGTACTCGCGGCGTTTGGCCGGCGTGTCGGGGATGATCGTCAGCGTCTTGGGGCCCGTGACCTTGTAAAAGGTCTGGCTCACACCCGCGATGGCATCCAGCCCCTGCCGCAGCGTCATGTCGCGGAGGTTGACCTCGGCAGGCGACTCGCGAAAGGTGGGATCAAACACGACGCTCAGGCCGCCGATCCGCGCGAGCATCAGATACATCTGTCGACTGGTGGTCTGGGCGCCGGTTTCAATCGCGCCCGGCAACTTCATCTCCGGCAGGTCGAGGCCGGTCGGCGGCAGATTGCGTGTGCGGGCGAGCAGGCTCTCAAGCGTGGTCGGCCCACCTTCGGGATTGGCCAGGCGCGCCCGTTGTGCCGCCCGCGCCGCCCGCAGGTCGGCTTCCACCGCCCCGTCGGTGGGATTAAGTTCAGCCGCCAACTGCAATTCCATCACGGCGTCGTCATACCGGCCCTGGGAGAAAAGGCGCCGGCCGTAGCCAAGATGCTGCTGGGACGCGCGGAGTTTGGCGCGGTCGAGACCGAGGTGCGCCTCACGATTCTCCGGCTGCTCGCGGACGATGCGGGTGTATTGGGCGACCGCCAGGTCGTAGTCGTCGACCGCTTCGGCGCGTTGCGCCAGGCGGAGTGGACTGGTGGTCGCACAGGCGCCGGCAAAAATCAGAACACAGACCAGAGCAAAGCGCATGGGGCTACCGGCCTCCGCCGGATCGTGTCACGTAGGCATTGCGGGGAAACGTGAACACAAAGTCCTTGTCGGGCAGGCCGACGTTTTCGCGCAGGTTCGTAAAACGCATCGCGTGCGCCGCCCCCTGCTGGTCGGTCCACGCGAACCCGCGGAATGCCAGGGAGGTGCGATCCACGATGACCGTGAGGGACACGAACTCGTCCTGCTTCTTTTTGGGCGTCAGCGTGAGGTGCCATTCACCGGTCGGCTGGGTGGCGGGCATGGACGCGGTGAAATCCCGCTCAAGGTCACCACGTCCCGTCAGAAACAGAATGGGCGCGGAGAGGTCGTCGCCGGTCGGCAGGGGGCTTTCGTAGCCGGTGCGATCGGCTGGGTTGTAGAAATAGAGCCGCGCGCCGTCGGCCACGGTCACCTGACGGTCGGGTGGGCCGTAGGTCCACCGCATGCGGCCCGGCTTCTTGATCTTCACCTCGCCGCGCTGCTCCGACTTCACCATCGTCAACACGCCGCCGCTGGCGGTCTGCGTGAAATTGGCGCGGAAGTCGCGGACGGCGGCGTAGCGCTTCTGCAGGGCGCGAGCGAGTTCGGCCGGGGCAGGCACCTGGGCTTGCCCGTGCAGGGGCAAGGCCGAGGTGGCCAACAGGCACAGCGCCACCGCTGTGGTGACGACTCCGGATGTAGCTGGGAGGCGCATACGGTCATGTTACACCCGGGTATACTCGAAAGCCGGAGGGTGTAAATGTCGCGTGACGAAGCCAATGCGCTCCTGGCGCTCAAAAATGCCTGGCTGGGAGTGATCGACTCGGCCGGAGAACTGCAGGCCATGGCCCCGGCGGTCCAGGCGGTCGCGGCCGATACGCCGCTCAAGGGGCTCGACCTCGAGACCTACCACCGTGTCGTCGGCGCCCATGCCAGCGCGGTGATGGCGCTGCGTGGTCTGATTGACGAATTGGAGCGCCAGGCCGCCCGGGAATAGTGCTAATATTTGGGTTCGCCGCGCCTGCGGCGAACCCGCCTAATGGCAAGGGGCCGCTAGCTCAGCTGGGAGAGCGCTACGTTCGCATCGTAGAGGTCGCGAGTTCGATCCTCGCGCGGTCCACCAACTTTTCCCCCCAAATTCACGCAAAATTTGCCTCGCCGAAGCGGCAACGCCGCGAAGGCGGGCAGTAGACTGGTCCGATATGGGTTTGAAGCGTATTGGTGTGTTGACCGGTGGCGGGGATGCCCCGGGGTTAAATGCGGTTATCCGCGCGGTCGTGAAGTCGGCGGCCAACGCCGGGGTGGAGTGCCTCGGCCTCGAAGACAGTTTTGACGGGCTGATTTTTCCGGAGCGTTCGCGTGTGTTGACCCCGCGCGATGTCACCGGCATCCTTCGGTTGGGCGGCACGGTCCTGGGCACCACCAACCGCGGCAATCCGTTCGCGTACCCCATCAGCACCGAGAGCGGTCCCGTCGACTACTCCGACCGGTGCGTTGAAAATTTCCACAAACTGGGTCTGGACGGTCTGGTCGTCATCGGCGGCGACGGCACCCTCGGCATCGCCTACGAACTCCACAAACGTGGCGTGCCGATGGTGGGTGTCCCCAAGACGATCGACAACGACATCGTGGGCACCACGATGACCTTCGGATTTGAGACGGCCGTCGAGTTTGCCACGGACGCGATTGACCGGCTGCACTCGACCGCTGAGGCGCATCATCGCGTGATGGTGGTGGAAGTGATGGGGCGGTACGCGGGCTGGATCGCGTTGCATTCCGGGATCGCCGGCGGTGCCGACGTGGTGCTGATTCCGGAGCTGCCGTTTAACCTGGACAAAGTCGCCGAATACATCAAGGCGCGCGAGAAGTGGGGCGCCCGTTTCAGCATCGTGGTCGCGGCTGAAGGCGCGACGCCGGTCGGTGGATCACGCGTGTTGCAGGCCGCGGGAACGCTCGAAAAAATGGAGCGCCTTGGCGGCATTGGTGAACAAATCGCCAGACAGCTCGAACCCTTGACGGGCAAAGAGTGCCGGCACGTGGTGCTCGGTCACCTCCAGCGCGGGGGGTCACCAACGGCCTACGACCGGATGCTGGCCACACGATTCGGCACGTTTGCGTTTGAGCTCATGCAGCAGGGGAAATTTGGCGTCATGACCGCGCTGCATCCCCCCGACGTGGTCCCGGTTCCCATTGAGGACATCGTGGGCCGGACGCGGACGGTGCCGCCCAACTCGGACATCGTGCGCGCCGCCAAACACGTCGGCATCTGCTTCGGCGACTGACCCGCCTTCGCCAAGGCTACGGCGGGGCAGGCCTCGGGACCCCGGGACTCCGGGACTCCGGGGTATCCTGCGGCTGGTAGTAGGTGCACCCAGCCCCTACCATTAGCGTTCTAACTCCATGTCTGGCAACGTTTTAAACCGGAAGCTCCACTATTGGGGCAGCGCAATCATTGCGATTCCGCTCCTCCTCGTCATCGGCAGCGGCATCGTCCTCCAGCTGAAGAAAAACTGGTCGTGGGTACAGCCGGTGGAGCATCGCGGGCGCGAAAAGGCGCCCGTCATTGAGTTGTCCGACATCCTGACCGCGCTCAAGACACACGTCCATCCTGAGGTGAAGGTCAGCAGTTGGGACGACGTGAAACGCCTGGATGTACGGCCCGATCGAGGCGTGGCCAAGGCAACGCTGCAGAACGACTGGGAAGTCCAGATCGACACCACGGATGGACGCGTGATGCAGGTGGCCTACCGGCGCAGTGACTGGCTTGAGGCGCTGCACGACGGTTCGATCGTCAACGACACCTACAAGATGTGGATCGTCTTCCCGTCGGCACTGGTGTTGTTGTTCCTGTGGGGCAGCGGCATGTGGATGTGGCTGTGGCCGTTCCTCAACCGCCGGCGCGTTCGCGCGAAAAAAGCCAAAGCGATCGGGTGACCGGGTCGTAACCCGATCACCCGCTGTTTCAGCTAGCCACCAATCGTCATCTGATCGACCACACGCTTCACGCCGTCAACATCCGACGTGAGTGCGGCCGCGCGCTTCTTGCCGGCTTCCGTCTTCACGGTGCCTTTGAGCGTCACCACGCCATCCTTGGTGTCCGCGTCGATGTCGCTGCCTGACAGCAGATCTTCCCCGACAAAGAACCATGCCACCTTGGTGGTGATCCAGGCGTCGCTGATCTTTTCGCCCGCCTTGTTCATGCCGTTCTTGGTGCGGTCGGCGAGCGTCTTGTCTTCGTCCGCGTCGATTTCGATGTTGTTCACCACGCGGGTGATCCCATCGACCTTCGCCAGCGTCTCAGCCTGCGTCTTCTGGGCAGCGGTGGCCACGTCGCCCGAGAGGGTCGCAACGCCCTGATCGTCGACCTTCACCTTGACGTCGTATTTTTTGACGAGGTCATTGGTTTCGAGTCGGAATTCGACGCGATCCTTCAGGGTGTATTTGGCGGGGGCCTGGGCAAACGCCTGCGTGGACACACCGACGAGTGCGGTCAAGGCGACCGCGCCGAGCAGCGTTGATTTGAGTCGTGACATTAATTGAACCTCCATGCGGTCCGCGCGAATCTGCGGGACCGTGTCTGCATCCTCCTACTGCAAACCGGGGGCCATGCCTGCGGCTCATTTGTGTGTAGCGGGGTCGTCAGGTTGAGCAGTCAGGGGGCTGATTGTGCGAAACGAGGTGGCGCGCCAGAGTCGCCGCCAGGCTTCGCCGAAGGGCAGTTGCTGATACTGACCGGGCGCGTGTGTCCGCAGCGCCTCACTGACGAGTGGATAGTAGTCCGAGTTGAGCGCGGGAAAGAGATGATGCTCGGTGTGGTACGCGAAGTGGCCATGTAACCAATTGCACACCGGCGGCACGATGACAGATGTCGTACCCGCGACGGGGTCGGGATCGATGGTGATGGGATTCAGAAAGTGGTTGGTGAACACATACGCCATCACGACGGCGGAGGCGACCACCAGTGCCGCAGGGGAGACCCACAGATAATTCGACCAGTCAGCACCGACCCCATAAAAGATGCCGACCTGCAGGATCAGGATCACGAGGAGCTCGACGCTGATGATCCCGCGCTCGCCGGAGGAATACCGTGGCCGCGCCGGCACAAAGACCGGCTTGCGTGACGCCGGATAAAAGACCGTGACGATGTTCCGCGCGAGATAGACGACGAAGTGCGCGAACACCAGGATGCCGATGAACGTGTCGGCGCTGGGATAGGTGAGGCGGGCATACCAACTGGTGGCCGACACCCGTTCCTCTTCGAGGAACGGTCGATCAGGATCTCCCGGCGTGCCGGCATGTTGATGGTGGGCATCGTTGTGCAACCGGTTCCACATGGTCGGGGGCACGATGTTGGGGCCGAGGGTCCAGAGGCACACCGCCTGCTTCGCGTAGCGGCGCCGCACGACGGCATTGTGGGACGCCTCGTGGCCGATGAAGGCCAGGCAGGCCAGCGAGTGGCCAATCACAAGGGCGGCGATCGGACCGAGCCACGGCAGGAGGCGGACGCCGGTGTATCCAAGGAGAATGACCACCGAGTGCAGAACCGCTTCGAGGATCCGGCGTCGGTTGGGCTCGAAGGCTTCCGTGGGCAGCTGGGCGCGTAGTTGGCGAATCTGTCTGGCGGCGAGCGGAGTCATGGACATGCCATACAGGACGGACGTGTCGCGCCGAATCCGCGTCTGCGCGGAAATGCGCAGGCATGTCCGTCATCAGGGTATGGACCAAGCACTCACCGACATCGAACGTGGAAACATCTCCTGCGGCATGGCTCGTCTGGCCGGCCGGCTCAATACGATGCGCCGGGGATTGGCCCGGCAGGAGTGGCTGCAGTTTATTGAGGATCGGGTTCGGCCACATCGTGTGCGTGAAGTGGTCCATCTCGATCCGCTGACAAAACGGGCCTTCTCCCGTCCGCGGGGGTATGCCGGCGACGCCGTGATGATGGACTACATCTATGGTCGGCCCCCGGCGGAACTGATGGACGCACCCGAGGTGGTCAGGCGGCTCTATTCCTACTGCACCAGCACGGCGGCCCCGACGGCGGTGCGGTATCGCCGCCAGTTGCTGGCCGATACGATCGACGGCGAGGCCGTCAGGGTCGGGCGGGCGATCGACGTGGTGGCGGTGGCCGCCGGGCATCTGCGCGAAGCTGATTTGTCGTCGGCGGTACGGGACGGGCAGGCGGCCGTGCGGGCCTTTGACCAGGACGAGGAGAGCCTGGACGTCATCACGCGTGACTACGCGCAGTATGCCGTGGAGGCCACGGCTGCGTCAGTGCGGCACGTCATCACCGGGCGCACGGTGCTGCCGGCCTCGGACCTGTGTTACAGCGCGGGGCTCTACGACTACCTGCCGGAATCGGCGGCCACCCGGCTGACCGAAGCGATGTTCGCCTCGCTGCGTCCCGGAGGCACGTTGCTCATCGCAAACTTTCTGCCGGAGATCGCCGACGTCGGTTACATGGAGGGCCTGATGGACTGGCACCTCATCTATCGCACCGACGAGGAGATGGCGCAGTTGATGCAGACGGTGCCGGTGGGTGACATTGCGTCGGTCGAACAGTTCCACGATCCGTTCGACAACATCACGTTCCTGCGGGCGACCAGAGCCCTGTAGGGGGTTCTTCGCAGGGCGTCGGCTTCAGCCGCGCCAGAGCGCTTTCTAATCGCAGTCGGCGAAGTGGCGGATGAGGTCCACGGCCTCGGCCACGTCGGGGCTGAGGCCCAGCGCGACCATCTGGAGGAGGCGCGCCTGGGACGCGGAGAGGTCGCCGGCGAGCACCGCCCCGACATTTTTGAGTTGCAGGCCCCCGCCGTCGTAGCCGTAGCGCGCTTCCACTCGTCCGGCCATTGATCGCGACGAGACCGTCACGAGCATGCCTGAGGCGACGGCATCACCGATGACCTCGACGATCGAGGGCGGCACGTTGCCGCGGCCGAAGGCCACGATGGCGAGACCGCGGGTGTCGTGGCCAATCAGCGCGCGAATCAGGAAATCGTCCATGCCCGTGTAGGCCTGAATCAGGGCCACGCGTGTATCAAGCTTCTGCACACGCATGCCAGGCTCGGCGGCCGGGTCCTGCCACATCGGACGGGCGACGGTGCGACGCCGCAGGACCACACGTCCGGAGTCCACCACACCGAGCGGGCCGAACTCCGGCGTCGAGAAGGATCCTGACGACTCGGTGTGGAGTTTGCGAACCTCCCGGGCAGGGAAGACGTGGTCGTCCATCACCACAAGCACACCCAGACCCCGCGCGGCTTCCGTCGCGGCCACACGGACGGCGGCGATCAGATTGGCGGGACCATCCCAACTCGGGTCCGAGACGGTGCGCATCGCTCCGACGAGCACCACAGGTTTGGGGGACGTGAGCACCAGGTCGAGCAGGAATGCCGTCTCCTCGATCGTGTCGGTGCCGTGGGTGATGACAAGGCCCTCGATGTCGGGTCGTTCAAGCCACGCCGCCGCGCGACACGCGAGCTGCCACATTTTGTCGGGCGTGACGTGGGGGCCGGGGAGGCGCGAGAACTCTTCGATCTCGAAGTCCGCCACCTGCGCCAGCGTCGGGACCTGTTCGACGATGTCGGCCGCGGACATGGAGGGCGAGGCGGCGCCGGATACCGGGTCCACGCGCATCGCGATGGTTCCGCCGGTGAAAAGAATGCCTATGGCCATGTGGTTCTGGGTTCAGGCCAACACATCGAGGTACTTCAAAGCACCGCCGGTGTTGAACAACACAACCGTCTCGTTGGCCTTGATGCGCCCTTGTGACTGCAGCACCTTGATCGCGTGGAGGGCGGCGCCGCCTTCTGGTGCGGCGCTGATGCCTTCCAGGCGCCCGATCTCGCGCATACATGCGATCATGTCGGCGTCCGAGACGGCGACCGCGCCGCCGCCGCTCTCGCGGACGGCGCGCAGCACGAGGAAGTCACCGATGGCTTTGGGCACGCGCAGGCCGTCCGCGGCCGTGTGGGCGTTGGGCCACATCACGGACCGTTCGGCGCCCTCGTCAAACGCCTTGATGATCGGCGCGCAGCCTTCCGCCTGCACGGTCACCATCTTCGGGCGTTTGTGGGGATCAATCCATCCAAGCGCGCTCATCTCCGCAAACGCTTTCCACATGCCGACCATGCCCGTGCCGCCGCCGGTGGGATAAATGATCCAGTCGGGCAGCGTCCAGTTCAACTGCTCCGCGAGTTCATACCCCATCGTCTTTTTACCCTCGATGCGGTAGGGCTCCTTCAGCGTGGACACGTCGTACCAGCCGAGGGGTTTGCCGGTTTCCGCCGCGATGCGACCCGCGTCGGTGATCAGGCCGTCCACAAGAGTGACGTCCGCGCCGTACAGTTCGCACTCGCGGATGAACGGCGTCTTCACATCCTTTGGCATGAACACTTTGGCGGTGATGCCCGCCGCGGCCGCGTAGGCGGCCATCGCGTTGCCGGCGTTGCCGGCCGTGGGAATCGACAGCACCGTCGCACCGAGGTGATGCGCGCGCGTCACGGCTGCGGAGAGGCCACGGGCCTTGAACGAGTTGGTCGGATTGAGCGACTCGTCCTTGACGAGCAGGTTCGACAGTCCGAGGGCCTTGCCCAGCCGTGGCGCATGCACAAGCGGCGTCCAGCCTTCACCAAGTGACACCGGCGCTTCGCCGTCAAACAGCGGCATCAGTTCGCGATAGCGCCACATCGTGGCCACGCGGCCCGAGAGGGACTCACGCGACCAGGCCCTGGCCGCCTCCATGTCATACCGCGCCAGCAGCGGAGCGCCGCACGTGCACAGATGCTGGGTGACATGCGCGTCGTAGGCCGGCGCGCCGCATGGAACGGAACACTCGAGGTGCGTGAAATACGACACGACTATTTGCCGAGCAGTTCGACGTCTTTTTTCTTCTGGATGTCGTCGATCATCGCCACGTGCTGGTCGGTGATCTTCTGCACGTCTTCCAGGCCCCGCCGTTCGTCATCTTCCGAGATGGTGGAGTCCTTGAGCAACTTCTTCAGTTTGTCGTTCGCATCACGACGGACCTGACGCACGGCATTGCGACCGGCTTCCGCGTACGTGTGCACAAGTTTCGACATCTCCTTGCGTCGCTCCTCGGTGAGCGCCGGCAGCGGAATCCGGATGACCTTGCCGTCCGACGACGGGTTGAGGCCGAGATTGCTTTTCTGAATCGCCCGTTCAATCGCCGTGAGCATCGTGGGATCAAACGGCTGCGCGACGATCAGGGATGGCTCGGGAATCGAGAGCTGTGCGACCTGGTTCATCGGCATGAGTGACCCGTACGCTTCGACCTGCACGGGGTCCAGGATGGTGACCGACGCGCGACCCGTGCGCACGCCGCTGAGTTCCTTGCGCACATGATCCAGCGTGATGTCCATGCGCTTCTTGACTTCGGCCGAGAGGCTTTTCAGATCTGTTACGTCCATGTCAGTTTCCTGGGGGCGGGGTCAGATACGTACGGTGGTTCCGACGGGTTCCCCCATGATCACCCGTCGAAGATTGCCCGCCTCGCGCAGTTTGAACACGATGATGGGCAGTTTGTTGTCCATGCAGAGCGAAATGGCCGTGGCGTCCATGACCTTGAGGCCCTGTTCGAGCACCTGGAGATACGTCAAGGTGTCGTATTTGGTGGCGTCGGGGTGGGTCATGGGGTCGGCGGTGTAGATGCCGTCCACCTTGGTCGCTTTGATGATGACCTGCGACTTCATCTCCATGGCGCGCAGCTCGGCGGCTGTGTCGGTCGTGAAGTACGGGTTGCCGGTGCCGGCCGCAAACACCACGACGCGGCCTTTTTCGAGGTGACGAATCGCGCGGCGCCGGATGAACGGCTCGGCGACCGCGCGCATTTCGATGGCGGCGGCGACACGTGTGGTCACACCAAGTTTCTCAAGCGCGTCCTGCAGGGCGAGCGAGTTGATGACGGTGGCCAGCATGCCCATGTAGTCGGCGGTCGCGCGGTCCATGCCCTTGGCACTGGCCGCCAGGCCACGAAACAGGTTGCCACCGCCGATGACGACACCGATTTGGACGCCCATGGCGGCGACCTCGCCGATCTCTTTGGCCACCTGTGTGGCCACGGCCGGGTCGATGCCAAAGGGCTGATCGCCCATCAGGGCTTCGCCGGAAATTTTCAGAAGGACGCGTTCGTAGGCTGGAGTAGACACGGACTCCGATTATAAGTCGTTCAGGGTTCCGGGTTCAGGGTTCTGGCGAATGTGACTTTCTCAAAACCCGACTGGTCAAACCGGGCATGACACGCACCTCTCGTTTTCCACGAGTCTTTCTGCTGATTCTTCTCCTTGCCATCACACGGCCTGCGCTGTCCGTTGCCCAGGTGCCCAGCGCGCCGCCCCCGCCGACGGTGCGGTGGGCCGATACCGGGTTCAGTGCGGCCATGGACGCCATCGGCCTGTCCGTTCAGCATGTGACCGAAGTACTGCTGCGCGACGGAGGCAGTCAGGTCTGGGCCGCGTTCTACGACGCGGAGAATCAGTCCTATCTGGCACGGTCGCACGACGGCGGCGCGACCTGGTACACAGGTCTGGTGCCGGGCCTCAAGCAGGTGCGAACGCTGCTCCCGCTTGACGACGGGTCGGTGCTGTTTGGGGGCACGCCGCAGACCAGCCGAGCCCCGCTCGTCCGGTTGCTGCCGATTGCGGCCGGGGCCACGGACCTGCGGTGGGCGCCCTGCGCAACCGGGGCCGGCAGCGTGGTCTTGCCGACGGCACACGCCAGCGATGTCTGGGACCTCGTGCTCGACGACTCCGGCACGGTCTACATCGGCGCAGGGGGCTCATCGTCTCTCGCCGTGCTGAAACAACTGGTGTTCCGGTCCGATGACCGTTGCCGCACGGTGGTGGCCGCAGCGCCCCTGCCGACGCTCGCCGTCGGGGTGACGGCCCTCGCGCTCGACGCGTATGGCCGTCTGTTTGCCGCGTCCGCAGAAACAGCCGATCACGACGACCCCGCCACGGCGGGGACCGCCAGGGTCGCGCAGTCCGACGACGGGGGGCGTACATGGCGACACTCCGCGGAGTTGGTCGGGGCCAACCGTGCCTATCGCCTCCTGGTGAAGTCGGACGGTCAGATGCTGGCGGGCACAGGGCTGTCGGGGCACTTCTACCGGTCGAGTGACCGCGGCGTGTCGTGGGGACTCACGCCACACGTTCCCGACGGTCTGAAGCTCTTCGGACTCCCGCCTGTCTTGACCGCAACTCCAGCGACTCGTGTGTACTCGATTCTCGAGCTCGAAGGGGGATGGATCCTGGTAGGCACCGGCAACGACACCGGCGATTTGTATATTTCGCCGGATAACGGCAGTTCCTGGTTCCCCACCGGAGACACCGGAGTCAACCTCGTCAGTTGGGCATCAGCGCAGTCGCCGGACGGCACGATCTGGATCGGCACCGGCTCGCGCGGGGGCACGGTCTGGACCGGGCGATTGATCGTGCGATAACGATACAATCCGCTCACCTGGAGGGGGACCGATGGCATACACACGACGTGAATTTGCGAAGTTGGCGCTGACCGCGCCGGTGCTCGGCGCGTTTGGACGCCCGGTGCTCGGGGCGGGGCATGTGCAGAGCCGACCCGATTCCCTGATCAACGGCGTGCAGATCGGTGCGATTACCTACAGCTATCGAAGCATGCGCGATCAGAGCGCCGAGGCCACCCTCAAGTACATCATCGACTCCGGCATCAGTGCCGTGGAGTTGATGGGGGACCCCGCTGAGTCGTTTGCGGGCCGACCGGCGGCGGGGCGCGGCGGTGGCGGCGGTGCGCGCGGAGCCCAACGTACACCGGAACAGATCGCCGAACAACGCGCGGCGCAACAGGCGGCACAGGCGGCGCTGAAAGCCTGGCGCACGTCCGTGTCGATGGACAGGTTCAAGGCGTTCCGGAAGATGTACAACGACGCCGGGGTGTCGATCTATGCGGTGAAGATTCTCAACCCGAACATGTCCGACGAAGAATACGAATACGTGTTCAACGTTGCGGAGGCGCTTGGCTGCACACACACGACGCTTGAACTGCCCACCGATGACGCGCAGTTGACGCGCATCGGGCAGTTCGCGATGAAAAAGAAGATCTACGCCGCGTACCACACACACCTGCAGGGCACGATGGCCGCGTTTGATCGCGCGTTCGAACTCTCACCGGGCAACATGGCGAACATCGATCTCGGCCACTACGTTGCAGCCGGTAATATCGGCGGCACCCCGGTCGAGTTCCTTGAGAGACATCACGCGCGGATTTCCAGCCTGCACCTGAAGGATCGCAAGTCGAAGGAGAACGGCGGCGCCAACGTCGTGTGGGGCACCGGTGACACCCCGATTCCCGCGATCCTCCAGGCGATGAAGACCCGCGGCTGGAAGTTCCCGGCCACCGTGGAGCTGGAGTATCCCATCCCGGCCGACTCCAACGCCGTGCTCGAAACAAAGAAGTGCGTGGACTACTGCCGGGTAGCGCTCGGATAAGAGCTTTAACAGCAGGCATGTAGACATGTAGATATTTTTTAAAGATCAAGCACTACATGTCTACTGTGAACGACGATCTTGGCGCTGGAAGAGCAGTGACACTGGTGCACCACGTGCGCACGTCGGCGGCGGCGCGCCACGACAAAGACCATGGGCCGAAGACGCGCGAGGCGTTGCTCGATCCGTGGGACAAGACGACCGACACGATCAACGCCGTGGTGTGGCCCACCAGTCCCGCGGCGAAATTTCAGGCTGAGGACGTCGCGTTCGGCGCCTACCCTGGGCGCATTCCGGACTACCTGTAGTCTGGGTTCTACGACAGGGACTGAGGGGCGTCAAGCACGCCGCGGATCTTGCGGCCGAGCGTCTCGGCCGTGAACGGTTTGGGTACAAATGCGATACCTGGGAGCAACACGCCATGATGGGCGACTGCGTCCTCGGTGTACCCCGACATGTAGACCACATGCAGTGAACGCTGCAGGTTGAGATCCACCAGGAGTTTCGACAGTTCAGGCCCGCTGCTGTTGGGCATCACCACGTCGGTGAGCAACACATCGATCTCCGGATGTTCGTGACACAACGCGATTGCGTCATCGGCGTTCGCCGCCGTCAGCACCGTGTACCCCATCCGCGTCAGCATGCGACTGGTGAGCGCCCGGAGGCCGTCGGCATCCTCAACCACCAGGATGGTCTCGGTGCCTGTGAGGGGCAGCTCCACCACGGGTGGCTCCGCGGGACACGGTGCCTGAGCCGACGCCGGTGGAAAGTGCACCGTGAACGTCGTCCCTTGGCCCCTCGCACTGGTGACGTCCACGCGTCCGCCACAACGGGCCACCACACCCTGCACACTGGCCAGTCCAAGGCCGGTGCCCTGGCCCACGGGCTTGGTGGTGAAGAAGGGTTCAAAAATCCTGGACTGGATCTCCGGAGTCATGCCAGCCCCGGTGTCGGTCACGACAAGAGCGATGTCTGGGCCGAGACACGTCGTCGCCATGGTCAGAGTCCCGCCGCTTGGCATGGCGTCGCGCGCATTCAGCGCGAGGTTCAGGACGATCTGCTCAAGCTGGCCCCGATCCACCTCGATGGGCGGCAGGTCGGGCGCCATCTGCATCACGATCTTCACGTCCTCGCGAATCAACCGTTCCAGCATGACGCGCATGCCGGCGACGACCGCATTCAGGTCCAGCACGGTGGGCTCGATGATTTCCTTGCGACTGAACGCGAGCAGTTGGCGCGTCAAGCCGGCGGCGCGCGCTCCCGCCGCCTGGATCTCCAGCACGTCGTTGCGATGGGGGTCCTCGGCCGTCATGTCCTCAGTGAGCAGCTCGCAGTAGCCGAGAATGGCGGTGAGCAGATTGTTGAAGTCGTGCGCCACGCCACCGGCGAGCCGCCCGACGGCCTCCATTTTTTCCGCCTGTTGATACTGCAGCTCGCGGTCACGCTGTGCGGTGATGTCCTCAAAGACGACGAGCACGCCGGTGATCGCGCCGCTCGCATCGCGATAGGGCACCTTGACGGTGTGGCTCCATCGCATCACGCCGTCCAGGTCGTACGGCTCATCGATGTTCTTGGTGATGCCGGTGGTCATGACCTCGTGATCGTCGGCGTGATAGGCCGCGGCCAGTGCCGGCGGGTGGAATCGGAACGCATCCGTGCCGACCACGTCGGCGACAGCACACTTGAGCTCTGCGGCGTAGTTGGCATTGCAGAACCGCACCACGGAATTCAGGTCCTTGATCACTATGCGGTGGGGCAGGTGTGCCAGCAGATTGCGGTTGAGCTGCTCACTCTCTCGAAGGGCGGCCTCCGCGATCTGGCGTTCGGCGATTTCGTGCTCAAGTTCGAAGATCCGGCCGACGTGGCCGCCCAGCGCGAGCAGTTGTTCTTCGGTGTCCTGGTCAAACACCACCTCGTCATTGGCGACGAGGCAGATCCAGCCGTGGACCTGCCTCGGCGATGCGAGCGGAGCAACAAGGAAGCGCTGGACCTCAGGATGGTTCGGCGGAAATGGGACGTCCGGCGCGTCGCCCGCCGACACCATCCCGCGCGCCACACGCCGTTCTCCGATGACGGTGGCATAGATGCCGGTGGGGAGGTCCCCTTCGGCGATCCAGGTCGGCGCGTCGATACCGGAGGCCACCACGCGTCGAAGACGGCGGTCGGCGACGCCCAGCATGCCGACGGTCACATACGACGCACCAAACAAATCGTGGGCGGCCAGGCACAACCGCTGCAAGCGGCGGTCCCTATCGCGTTGCGACGCGAAGTCGAGCCCGATGTTGATGAGGGCTCGCAGCCGGGCATTGGCCAGGCGCAGATCTTCCTCGGTCGTGCTTAGTTGGTCGCTCAGTAGCCGGAGGTGTTCGTGGTCGAGGGCCGCGTCCGAGGCGGTGGCCGCGTCATCGGTGGTGACGTCAAGATTGCCCGACAGCACCCGTGCCACGATGTCGAGCACGGTGGCTGGTTCCGGCGGTTTCGTCAGGACGTAGGGCACGCCGCTGGTCCGTGCGACCGCTCGGGCCTCGCGCTCCCCGTAGGGGGCCGTATAAAACAATACGGGGATGCCGCCAATCATTGGGTCGAGCCGCAACTGCCGGACAAACTCGTAGCCGTCCACCACCGGCATCAGCACGTCGGTGATGACCAGGTCTGGGCGTTCGGCGCGAACCATCGCCAGTGCCGAACGGCCATCGGCGGCTTCAAGCAGCCGGTGGCCCTCCTTGCTGAGCAGGGTCACGAGCATGCGCCGATTGATGACGAGATCGTCGACGACGAGGATCGTTGCCATAGGTGTCCGGCTGGCTCAGGAACAAGCGGCGACTGGTTGCGAAAGTGAGATGCGGAGATGCGGAGGCCCTAAGTCTATCCCTTATTGCACCCTGTCTGGCCCGGTGCGTTCATCAAGGGCAGAGCGAGCAGCACGACGAACAGGTTGCAGAGTATGCTCCAGACATGACGTCGTTCACGTGGCTCTTGTTGGCCCTGATTGTCGCCGCCGTGGCCGCCGTGACGGGCATGAAGGCCAAGGGCACGCGCCGCGTCGCCGGCACCCGCCTGATGGGGGTCGCCCGCATCGTCCTGATCATCATCGCCGCCATCCTGGCGTACGCCGCCTACCAAGCCCGCTCCGTCGGCTGAAGGCGCTGGAAAACCTGGAAGTGTGTCGACTACTGCCGGGCAGTGTTGGCATAAGAGCTTTTACAGTAGGCATGTAGTTGTTTGAAAAAAATCTACATGCCTGCATGTCTACTGTTAAAAAGCCTTGGTGGCGAGTGTGGCCTTATTGGCGCCAGCGCTTCGTGTCGGCACCTGCGGGGGCGTGTGTGATCATGTGCGCCACCATACGCCGATGGAGATCCTCGCCGCGTGGGCCCCAACAGTGGGGCGCCATGGGTTCAAACACCACTTCGCCGGTGAAGGGGGGATCCTTCGCGCGTTCCTTGAAGAACTCGTCGAGCATCCGCACACCCATGTTCAGGTAGTACGAATCCATGTCGCCGATGTAGACGTTGATCTTGTGCGCGACCTTCGGACCCAGCGTGGTCCAGTTCGTCTCGAGAATGTGGCGCAGGTCGTATTTTTTCCACGCGGCCGCGACGGTCTTGTTGATCACACCGGTCTGTTTGTCCCAGAGCCGCTGCGGATAACCGTCGGGGCCAACGGGTGAGTAGGTCGCCTCCCAGATGTCCCACTGTCCGCCAGACCTGGACTTGTCGCCAACGATGTCTTCGTACCAGTTTTCGTCCTTCATCATCGACTGGATGTTGCCGTCGGGGCGGCGCTGATTGGGCCGCTCCACGCGTGTCCAATCGCGCTCCACCCAATACGCATTGGCATCGTCATACACGTTGACGATCTGGTGGTAGCGGAAGTCGACCCCGTCGGGGCAGAGCGAGAAGGTGCCGCCGTAGAAGTCGGGGTAGTAGACCTGCAGCGCGAGCGCGATCCAGCCACCAGTGGATCCGCCGGTGAGCACGCGCGCCCACGGCTCACGGATCACGCGGAAGCGGGTTTCGATCTCGGGGATCAGCTCCTTCAGAATCGCCTCGCCGTACGGACCGTTGTTTTCGGAGTCGACCGCGTATGAATCGTCGTAGTACGGCGACGGATGCTGCACGGTCACGTAGATCACCCGCGGTGTGCCATCGGCCAGCCAATATTTCTTGAACGCCTCGTCGCGATCAAATCCCGCCGGTGCGGCCGTCGAGAAGTGACCATGCTGAAAGACGATGGGGTATTTCACGTCCGGGTTGGCGTCGTAGTCGCGCGGCAGCAGTACCGTGGCGCCCAGGTGGATGGGCTCGCCCCAGAACTTCGTCAGTCGTTCGCTCTGGATCTTGAAACGTTTGACGTATTCGGTGTCTGCAGGGAAAGGGATGGGCGGAATCACCTTGTCGGCCACCAGGCGAATGGGCGGCCCCCCTGGCGTGATCGTCACCTTCACGGGATCCCCAAACAGATTGCCAGGAGAGGTGCGCCAGTTCTGCCCCTCCCACTGGTCCATGTGCAACCAGACGACGTGGCCGTCGGCGCGCGGGAATCGTGTGTACACGTTGACGAAGGGTTGCACCCAGTACTCGCCCGCCGGCAGTGCACCCAGGGTCGCCACGGGATACCCGGGCGTCTGGGGACTGAATCGGACGTCGGTCCCCGCCGCGGCCTGATCCACCGGCACCGCGAACAGCGGGGTGCCGGTGGGACCGGCCTGCCGGATCGGGGGCCGATCGTTCACGCGGGAGATGGCCACGTACATGCGGCCCGTCACCGGCTCGGGGCGCGCCGACGCGGCAAACGAGACGAGGAAGACGGGTTGCGCGTTTTGATCAGCGCCCAGGTGCAACACGGGCGCCGTGACGATGGCCAGCAGCAGCGAGAAGACAAAACGACGGATCATGTGCGGATTCTGGCACACCTTCCGCCATGCCGGGGGGACCTTACTCTGGCGGCTCGATGGCCCGCCTGGTGCGCATCCGACTCAGCAGCAGCGTCCCGAGTCCCAGCAGGATCTCGTCCACAAATGGAATGAGGTCGGGGATGACCAGATCCACCGCAAACACTGTGGCGGTCAAGGCGAGCAGTCTGGGATACCGCAGGCGACCCGCTGAGCGCTCGACGATCGTGCCGACCGGAGTATTCATGTCTCCCCACTATCGGGCCGTTCGCACAAAAAGAAAAGGGCTCGGCAGCCGAAGCCGCCGAGCCCAGATGGCCGTGCCTTTGGCCTCTCGCCTCAGGCCTGTGACCTTCCGGTCTAGTTTTCGCCGACGCGGAAGCGCGCAAAACGCGGAATGGCGACGTTTTCGCCGAGTTTGGCGATCGCGGCGGTGACGATCTGGCCGATCGTGACCTTCGGGTCGCGAATCGACGGCTGGTCGAGCAACACGAACTGTTCGTAGTACGAGTTGACCTTGCCCTCGACGATCTTCTCGATCACGTTGGCCGGTTTGCCCGAGTTTTCCATCTGCGCGCGATAGATCGCCTTTTCCTTCTCGATGACCTCGGCGGGCACATCCTCACGGCGGGCGTAGAGCGGGGAGGCGGCGGCGATGTGCATGCCGATTTCCTTCACGAGGTTCTGGAAGTCTTCCGTGCGCGCGACGAAGTCCGATTCACAGTTGACCTCGACGAGCACGCCGATGCGTCCCCCCATGTGCAGGTAGGAGCCGATGACACCCTCGGAGGTGGAGCGGCCGGACTTTTTGGCGGCCTGTGCGAGTCCACGCTTGCGCAGGACGGTGGTGGCGGCCTCGAGGTCGCCGTTGGCTTCCACCAGAGCGGCCTTGCATTCCATCATGCCGGCGCCGGTGGCGTCACGGAGTTGTTTGACGAGTTGTGCGGTGATTTCTGCCATCTGAATACCCTTGAGAGTGAATGAGCCAATTGGCCAATGAGGCAATGTGGCAATGGAATGAACGGACAAATGGGGCAATGGGCCGCATTGGCTCATTGCCCCAATGGCCCATTGCCTAATTAACGAAGTGCTTAAACGGTCGCCGCAGGCGTCTCTGACTCGTCAACCGAGTCGGCCTTGGCGGGCATGTCGTCGGCGGCGGCTGATTCGGCCATGCCGCGACCCGAGAGAATCGCGTCGGCAATGCCGGCCGCGAACAACCGAATCGACCGCAGGGCGTCGTCGTTGCCCGGGATGACGTAATCGACCTGGTCGGGGTCACAGTTGGTGTCCACGACGCCGATGACCGGAATCTTGAGCTTGCGCGCTTCGTCGACCGCGATCTGTTCGTTGCGGGTGTCCACAATGAAGAGGGCGTCGGGCAGGCGCGTCATGCCACGGATGCCGTCGAGGTTCTTCGCGAGTTTGCGACGTTCCTTGTCGAGGCGGGCGATTTCCTTCTTCGAGAGCGTGTCGTAGCGGCCGTCGGTGGTCATCGCTTCGAGTTCACGCAGCCGACCCAGCGAGCGCTGAATGGTCGAGAAGTTGGTGAGGAGGCCACCCAGCCAGCGCTGGTTCACGTAATACATGCCCGCGCGCTGGGCTTCTTCGGCGATGGCATCCTGCGCCTGACGCTTCGTGCCCACGAACAGGAAGGTCCCGCCCTGCGCCGCCGTGTCGGTGGCAAACTGCGCCGCTTCTTTGTACAGCTTTGCCGTTCGACCCAGGTCGATGATGTAGATGCCGTTCCGTTCGCCGAAGATAAACGGCTTCATCTTCGGGTTCCAGCGCTTCGTCTGGTGACCGAAGTGGACGCCGGCTTCGAGCAGGTCTTTCATCGCAATTGCACTCACTCAAGTCTCCTAAAAAACTAGCGCTTGCTGAACTGGAAGCGCTTGCGCGCGCCCTTCTGGCCGTATTTCTTGCGTTCCTTGGCGCGCGGGTCGCGCGTCAGAAGACCGTCTCCACGCAGCGTCGACCGGAGCTCCGCGTTGAACTCCAGCAGCGCGCGGGCAATGCCGAGACGCAGCGCACCGGCCTGGCCGGCGACGCCTCCACCAGCGGTGGTGGCCACGACATCAAACTGTTCGGTGGTCTGGGTGGTCACCAGCGGGCGACGAATCACCAGACGAAGGGTTTCGGTGGGGAAGGCGACGTCGACAGGTTTGCTGTTGACGGTGATGGCGCCGTTGCCGGGCCGGAGGAACACGCGGGCGGTCGAGGTCTTGCGGCGGCCCGTGCCATAGAACTGAGTGCTTGCTGCTGTCACGTTACGCTACCTCGCGCTTTTTGGGCTGTTGGGCCGCATGCGGGTGTTCGCTGCCTGCGTACACCTTCAACTTCCGATACATCGCGGCGCCGAGCTTGGTCTTCGGCAACATGCCGCGCACGGCTTCTTCCACGAGGCGAATCGGGTGACGCTGCCGCACAATCTTGGCGCGCGTTTCCTTCAGTCCACCTTCGTAGCCAGAGTGCTGGCGATAGATCTTCTGTTCTTCCTTGTTGCCGGTCAGCTTGACCTTGGCGGCGTTCACGACAACGATGAAATCGCCACGATCCAAAAACGGCGTCCATTCCGCTTTGTGCTTGCCCTGCAGCACACGCGCCGCGTCGGTCGCAATGCGTCCCAACACCTGGCCGTCCGCGTCAATCACATGCCACTGCCGTTCAATCACGTTGGCAGAGGGGGTAAACGTGCCCATCTAACGAGTCCCTTCTTTCACCCGACGTCGGTCGTCGCGCGGCCGCATCACCCTTCGGAACACTCCGAAGGGACGGCAAACCAAAAGATTAGCCATCAGAGGGCCAAAAGTCAACGTAGACAACAGGAAACGGCGGGGCTTTCCAGCGATCGGCCACTTACAGTTCTGGAGCGCGGACCCACAATCCACGTGGGTCGGTCCGGGCCCACTGAGTCCGTTCGGCCATTTGCCCCGCTTCCAGCCATGGCGCGGACCCCGGTTCGGGCGGTTGGCATCAGGCTTGCCCTAGTCCCGTTCGTAATGGGAATTGTCTCGGCCTTCAAACCACCGCTCGTGGGACTCGATCTGGGGACCCACGCCGTCCGGGCTGTCGCCCTTCGGCCCAAAAGGCGCGGGTGGGCGTTAATTGCGGCGGGCGAGGCCTTCATGCCAGCCGGGGAAGAGGCGACCCAGACCGAGCTCGCCCAGACCGCGGCGACCCTGCTCGATTCCCTCGGCCTGCGCCGAGCGGGGGTGGCCGCCGCCGTCTCCGGCCATGCCGTGATTGTGAAGCGGTTGACCCTGCCTCCGATGGACGCCCGGGAACTGGCTGACACCATCCCCCAGGAGGCGGCGCAGTACATTCCGTTCCCGCTGGCCGACGTCCAGCTCGACTATCAGGTGATGGACGGGCCCCGCGCCCTGCCGGCCGACGCGCTGGACGTGTTGCTGGTCGCCGCGCGCCGGGACCGCGTGGCCGAACGGGTGGCCGCGATGACGGCGACCGGTCGCGCGCCGGTGGTGCTCGACGTCGAGGCGTTTGCCCTGGCCAACGCGTACGAAGCCAACTATGCGGATCGGACCGACGCGCTGGTGGTGCTGGTGCACATCGGGCACCGCGGCACGATCGTGTGTCTGGTCGAGCACGGGCAGGTGGCGTTCACCCGCGACATCAATCTGGGCGGCTCCGCCTATCTGGATGCCGTGGAACGGGACCTCGGCCTCGACCGCACGGCCGCCTCCCGCCTGTTGCGACAGGAACACCTCAATGACGAGGGCACGATGAGTGTGGTCCGTGACCTCCATCTGCAGCTGATGCTCGAAATCCGCAAGACGATCGACTTCCACCGGGCCTCGTCCGCCGTCGAACGTGTCGACCGCGTGGTGTTGTCGGGCGGCGCGTGCCAGATCGATGGACTGCGTCATCTGCTGGCGGCGGAACTCGACGTCGAGGTGGAGATCGTCGATCCCTTTCGACAGATTGATCGGCCGGCGCGTGCGATTGGTGCCGACGTGGACGGTCCGGCCTACGCCGTGGCCGTGGGACTCGCCTTGCGCCGGGAGGGGGACCGATGATTCGTGTCAACCTCATTGGCGGGGCCGAGTCGCGGCGACAGTCCGGCCTGGTGCGATTTTTTGTCGTGCCCGCCGAACAGCGGGCCGCGTTGTTTGGTGTCACCGTGCTGATGGCGACGGCCCTTGGTGTGGCCGGCTGGTGGTGGTCACTCGACGCGGCGCGCACATCGATGGACGCGGAGATCGCGCAGCACGAAAGTGCGCTGGTGCAGTTGCAGGATGCGGCGCGCCTGGTCGAAACGTCCGAAGCGCGCGAGAAGGCGCTGCGTGAGCGCCTGACCCTGATCGACCGCCTGCGTGCCACACAGCGCGCCCCGGTCGTGCTGCTCGAAACGGTCAGCATGAGCCTGCCCGAGGGGCTGTGGCTGCTGGAGTTGAAACAGCAGGGCGCGTCCGTGCGCATCGAAGGCCGCGCCGTGTCGCTCACCGCGCTCACCGACTTCATTGATCGGCTGCAGACCTCGGGCCGCTTCCTGCAGACCATCGACATCGTCACCACCAACATGGAGACGATCGGGGAGGCGTCGGTCGTGCGGTTTGCCATCCGTGGTGATGTGCGCGCCGATCAAGTGGCCGCGAAGGGTGGGGCCTGATGGCGGTCAGCTTCCATCAATATTCGCCGAAGGCCCAGGCCGGCATCTGTCTGGCGGTCGCCGTCATGGCGTTTGGCGCGGCGTGGCAGGTGCTGCTCGCGCCCGAGCGCGCGGAACTGGCGTTGAGGCGCGAGCGGTTGGCGGTGGTGCAGGCCGAGGTGGCGCGGGCCACCCAGACGGCGCAGCGACTCCCGCAGGTCAAACGTGAGGTGGCGGCGCTTGAGGCCGCCCTGGCCCGCACGACCGCGATTCTTCCCGATGAAAAAGACGCGCAGGACGTCCTGCGCGGGTTGCATCAACTCGCCAGCGAATCCAACTTGAGCATCAACAGCTTCACGCCGAAACCTGCGGCGGACGGCGCGCAGTTCACCGAGTGGCCCATCGAACTCGGGCTTGAGGGCGGGTATCACGAGCTCGGCGTGTTTTTTGATCGTGTGGCGGCGGAGTCGCGGCTGATTTCCGTCGCCAATCTGCACCTGCGCACCAACACCGCCCCGGCCAGCGCCCGGCGCGGGCTGGTGTCGGCCACGTGTGTTGCCACGACGTTTGTGTTTGGAAAAGGACAATGATCCATCGGAGTTTTCTGGCCATCGTGCTGCTGTGCCTGTCGGTCCCGTTGACCGCGCAGGAGACGATCAAAATCGGAACACGGGTCGGCATGCCGGCCTCGGACTATGACAGCCAGCGTCGGCGCGATCCGTTTGCGCCGCTGGTGTCGCCGCCCACGACGCAGGCCGTCGCCGGTGCGGACACCAGTCGTCGGGCACCCGGCCTGGCCGGGATGACCGCGGCCGACGTGGTGCTCAAGGGCATCATCTCGAGCGGGGTGACCCGGATGGCGCTACTCGAAGGCCCCGACGGCAAGACCTATCTGGCGCGGGCGCAGGATCGGCTGCACGATGCCGTCATCAGGCGTATCGACACGGATGCGGTGGTGCTCCTCACGACGGCCACGCCGCGCGGTGGCGGACGTGAAGTCCGGAAAGCCCTGCGACCCGTCGGTGAAGGTGGTGGCCTGTGAGGCTTGTCCTTCGGTGTGTCGCGGTCTGGTTCGTGTGTGGCCTGGCGTTGACCGCGCAGGTGCCGTCGGCGCTGACGGCGCCGGTGGGACAGCCGCGCCAATACACG
>CAYRGW010000060.1:25081-29243 GCA_964423815.1 uncultured Solibacteraceae bacterium
AGCCGACCTGCGCATGGTGTTGCGCTCGTTTGCCGAACTGGGCGGACTCAACCTGGTGATCGACCCGGCGGTGACCGGCACGATCGATATCAAGCTCACACGTGTGCCCTGGGATCAGGCGCTTGAGGTCATTCTCAAGACCAGCAAACTCGGCTACATCGTCGAAGGGTCGGTCGTGCGGATCGTGCCGATGGGGGTGCTCGCCGCGGAAGAAGACGCGCGACAGAAGTTGATCGATGCCCAGGCGCCGTCGGCGCTGGCCGTTCGGACATTTGCGCTCAACTACGCACGCGCGGCCGATCTTGAACCACTCCTGAAGGCGGCGATTCTTTCAAAACACGGCGACACCAGATTTGACGAGCGCACCAACACGTTGATCGTGCGGGACCTGCCCGATCAGCTGGACGCCGTCGCGGGACTCATCGCCACTCTGGACCAACCCGAACCGCAGGTGGAGATCGAAGCGCGGGTCGTGCAGACCAATCGTGATTCCGCCCGCGCGCTGGGTGTGCAGTGGGGAGGATCCGGGCGCGTGTCGCCCGAGTTGGGGAACACCACCGGCCTCGCGTTTCCCAATACCGGGGCGGTGGCCGGACGCGCGGCGGGTGATGGCTCCACGGCGGTCAACCTGCCGGTGTCGGGGGCGACGTCGGCGGCGGGACTCGCCCTCGGGTCGATCACCGGTGCGCTGAATCTTGATGTGGCGCTCACGGCGTTGGAACGGTCCGGCAACGGGCGCATCCTCTCGACACCACGAGTCACCACACAGAACAACAAACAGGCCGAGATGACGCAGGGCGTGCAGATTCCCATTCAGACCGTCGCCAACAACACCGTCACGGTCACGTTCAAGGACGCGGCGCTCAAATTGCTCGTCACGCCGCGTATCACGGCGGCCAACACCGTGATCATGGAAGTGGAACTGGAAAACGCGACGCCGGACTTCACGCGGCAGGTCAACAACATCCCGCCCATTGATACGCAGCGCGCGAAGACGTCGGTGCAGGTCAGTGACGGCGCGACCACGGTCATCGGCGGCATCTACGTGAGTCGTGAACAGTCCACGCAGGATCGCACGCCGGGATTCCATCGGATACCGCTGCTGGGCTGGCTCTTCAAGCGCGACACGGTACAGGACGAAACACGTGAGCTGCTGATTTTTATCACGCCACGCATTCTGCGGAGTGGGTTATGACGCGATCGTTTGTTGCCCGTTGCGGCGTGGTGGCCCTGGCGCTGTCTGGTGCCGGCTGCGCGGCCGCCGGCCGCCCCGGTGAGGCCAGCAGTTATCTGATCGTGGAATCGTTTGTCGCAGCCTCCGGTGCGAGTGCCACCACCTTTGGCGGCACGCTGGGATCGGACGTGCAGACACTGGTGAACACCAGTGTCAACGGCGTGCAGATGCGTGTACCCACCGTGTTTGAAGATGTCGGGCAGGTGCGATTCCGGCTGGCGATGAAAAACCCGTCGGTCGCCACCTCCGCTGCCAATGCCATCACGGTGACGCGTTATCGCGTGGTCTTCCGTCGCGCGGACGGCCGCAACACGCCAGGCGTCGATGTCCCGTTCGGGTTCGATGGCGCTTTGACCGTCACGGTCGGCGCCGAACCGGTCTCGGCGGCGTTCACGCTGGTGCGCATTCAGGCGAAGTCGGAGTCGCCGCTCCTGGCCCTGATCGGCGGAGGGGGCGCGATGGCGATTTCCACGCTGGCCGAAATCACGTTCTACGGCACCGATCAGGCCGGCCGCGATGTGGTCGCGACGGCGCACATCAGTGTCAATTTTGCAGACTGGGGCGATCCCGAATGAGACGTGCAGTTATTTGGTGGGGCGTGAGCGGGTTGTTGGCGCTGGCGGCGGGCTGCGCGGTGGACTCGGTGTCCACGCCGGCACCGACGGGGCCATCGGAGTTCTCGACCTCGCTGGGCATCTCGGTGACGCCCGACATCATTCGGCAGGACGGCTCCTCAACGGCCACCATCGCCCTGCATGCCCGTGGCCCGAACGGCTTGGCGCTGGCCGGCGTGTCGGTGCGCCTCGATGTGCTCATCGGGACGACGGTCGTGGATTTCGGCACGTTGTTCCATCGCACCGTCACCACCGGCAGCGATGGCCGCGCGGCCACCACCTATCAGTCGCCCTCGGCACCACCCGTCTCCGCGCAGTCGGATACCACCGTCACGATTCGCGCGACGATGATTGGGACCAATTATCAGAGCACGCTGCCACGGACGGCGGAGTTGCGGCTGGTGCGACCCGGCGTCATCCTGCCGCCCAACGGCGCTCCCGTGCCGAGCTTTTTTATCTCGCCGTCCACGGGTCGTGAAAACGAGCCGTTGCTGTTTGACGCATCGGCGTCGCGAGATGACGGGCAAATCGTCGGTTACACGTGGGCGTTTGGCGACGGGGAGGGCGGCACCGGGCGCACACGATCCCACACGTACGAACTGGCGGGCACGTATCTGGTCACGTTGACCGTGACGGACGATCGCGGCCAGAGCGCCTCCACCGCACCGACGCCGATCACCGTGATTGCGGCCGCCAATCCCGTGGCTGCGTTCACGTTTTCGCCGACCGCGCCGTTGGTCGGAACGTCGATTGTCTTCAATGCGGCGACCTCGACCGTGCCGACCGGCCGCACGCTCGTGGGGTTTGACTGGGAGTTCGGCGACGGCAATCAGGCCTCGGGCGCGGCGCCTGTGCATACGTTCCGCGCACCGGGCACCTTCACGGTGGTCCTGACCGTGACCGACAACACCGGTCGGAAAGCGGTGGCGACGCGCACGGTGACGGTCCTGCCATAGACGTCGGGTGTCTTTTTCCGCTCTAAGCGATGCAGAAAAAGACACCCGACGTCTTAAAGTAGGGTCTTCATGCATGTTCCGAACTGGCAAGCGCGCCTTGATGCGTTGGGCGCGGCGTGGGCGACGACGGGCGCGGACGTCTGTCTGATTTCCTCGCTGACCAACATTCGGTACCTCACGGGCCTTGAGGCCAGTGCAGGGCTGCTCCTCCAGACGGCGTCGGGCACACAACTGCTCCTTGACGGCCGGTACACCACCGTGGCCCGCGAGATGCAGGCGGACGGCCGGCTGGCCCCCGTCAGCATCCAGACGGTGGAGCAGGGGTTTGATGCCGCGCTGCACGCGGCCCTGCACGGGGCGGTGGCCAGGCGCGTGGTGTTTGAAGGGGAGCACACCACGGTGGCGACCCTCACGCGGTGGCAGCAGATGTTCGAGGCGGACTGGCACAGTCCGGGCCTGCTCGTCGAACCGCTTCGTGTGAGGAAGGACGACCAGGAACTGGCCATCCTGAGACAGGCCGGCGCCCTGCTGTCCGGCGTCGCCAGCCGGCTGCCCGAGTGGGTGCGGGCCGGTCGCCCTGAGCGGGAGGTCGCGGCCGACATTGACCGGGCCCTGCTGGAGGCCGGGTTCACCAAACCGGCCTTCGATACGATCGTGGCCTCCGGGCCCAATAGTGCCCGTCCCCACGCCCGTCCTGGCCCCCGCCCGCTGGCTGCCGGGGACCTCGTGGTGCTGGACTTCGGCGGGGTGTTGGACGGATACTGCGTGGACCTTACCCGGGTGGCTGCGGTCGGCCGGGTGGGGCCAGAGTGTCACGCGCTCTACGCGGCGGTTCGTGCGGCCCACGGGGCGGCTCTGGAGACGATACGGGCAGGAGTTCCTGCCGTGCGTGTTGATTCTGCGGCCAGGCAAGTTCTTGAAGACAAAGGACTTGGGGCTGCATTTGTTCATGGAACTGGCCACGGTCTGGGCCTGGAGGTGCACGAAGCGCCCCGAGTGTCCCGACTGAGTCCTCCCGAAGAGGTACTCGAGGCCGGCATGGTCTGCACCGTGGAGCCCGGCGCGTATGTGCCGGGACTTGGCGGTGCCCGATTGGAGGATGACGTGGTGGTGACCGATACGGGCGCCGAACTGATAACCACGACACCTCGAGACCTCATTCAGATTCCCAATTTATGAATCTCGACGACATCAAACAACTGTTGGAACTGGTTCGCGAACACGACCTGACCGAGTTCGAACTCGAGCAGGACGGCCTCAAGATGCGTGTGCGCAAGGCGGGGCAGGACGTGATCGTCACCCATGCGGCTCCGTCGCAGCACGTGCACCACGCGCCCGCACCGGTGGCGATGGCCGCC
>CAYRGW010000061.1:0-28163 GCA_964423815.1 uncultured Solibacteraceae bacterium
CCCATTTTCCTGGGCGCTCACGCCGCCGGCGCCGCCGACACCGCCGGGCCGCCGTTCAAACAGCCCCGTCTGCACGGGGGCGACGAGGCGCGGGTGTGTGCGGGCGCGCAGGGCCGCGCGCACCCGAAGGCGATGGCCCAGGACGCGCGCACGGCGCGCGGCCTGGGTGGTCAGCGCGTCGATCGGGACGTCGACATCAACCACCACCACCCGTCGCTCGATCACCATGCCCGACTCGGCCACGAAGGGAATGTCGTAGGCCGCGACACCCCGCGCATCCCCTCCCAACCACCGCCGCACAAATTCCGGAGTCACGCGCGCCACACACGCGTCATCAGCCGGCGCGTGCCGCCAGTGCGCAGCAAGTCGCCGCTGTGTGTCAGACCAGTCGGCATATCGCACAGCCGCACGTGTCCACCGCGTGCATGTGGCCAACCGCGCATGCGTGCTCTGCTCTGTCCTGGCCTCCAACCGCTCCCGCATCCCCCGATCAAACGGATGCCGTGAGGTCAGGACCGTGCCATGCACACGGCGTGTCTGCCCGATGCGGTCCACGCGTCCAATACGCTGCTCGAGACGCAGCGGCGTCCAGGGCACGTCAAAACAGATCGCCCACCGGGCCGTCGTCTGCAGGTTCAGTCCCTGGCTCGCGACGTCGGTGGCCACCAGGGTGTCCACGCGTCGCTCAAGAAACTCGGTGAGCGCGCGATGTTGTTCGGTCGGCGTTTGCCCACCATGCATCACCGATGCGCGACGACCCGGAGGCACCGCCGCCACCACCGACGATAACGAGTCGCGATATTGCGTGAAGATCACCACGCGATCGCCGGACCGGCGCAGGAGGCACGCCAGCGCCCGCGCACGGCCTCCCGTTGTGTGCTGCGCGCTCAGGTGTTGAAGCCGAAGCAGCCAGGCCCGCTCCCGTGTCACGGGTAATCCGCTGTCCCCGTGCAACGCCTCGGATTCCTCGCCGGTGAACACGTCACTCTCGAAGAGACCCGGCTGCTGCCACTCGTCGGATGCGCCGCCCACACGAGGAACGTCATCTGTGCCTTCGATGATCGCCAGCCGACGCACAAGCGATGCACGCAACGCATCAGGCGACGACAACGCCCGCCGCCTCAACACCGAACAAATCAGCGGCAGGCCGTCGTGTGGCGCCTGACCGCGCGTGGCGCGCGACGTGCGTTCGAACGCGTCGATCGCGTACATGACGCGCAGGTCAACCGCCGTCAGTCGCACAGACAGCCAGCGGACGATGAGACGCCTTGGATCAGCCGCGCGCTGTCGCCGGAAGATCGTCAGCACGTCGCCGCGGGACCCCACGGAGAGCAGGCGCCGGAATCGACGGTCATCCCCATCGTGTGGCGTGGCGGTGAGCAGCAGCACGTGGTGCGCTGCGGTCGCGAGCGCATCAATGGCGTCGTGTCGCAGGGACAGGCCAGAGAGCAGATGTGCCTCGTCAACCACGACGAGATTCCATGAAGCCGACGGCAGCCCTTCGATGACGTGTGGTTGTTTGAGAAAGTCCAGTGAGGCGAGCCAGACCCCCGGCAACAGCCACGGGTTGCCCAGATACGGCAACGTCGCGCGAAGGCGCGCCAGCGACAGCGTGTCGGCGATGCGCGGCGCAATGCCAAATCGTGTCGCGAGTTCCTCAGTCCACTGGCGGAGCAACGTGGCGGGTGCCACGACCAGCGCACGAGCGTTGGGATCGGCCGCCAGCGTGGCATGGAGCAGCAGCCCCGCCTGCACCGTTTTGCCCATCCCGACGCCGTCGGCCACCAGCAGCCGTCGGCATCCCGCCAGCAGCGCAAGCGCGGGTTCCAGTTGATAGGGAAGGATCGAAATCTTGAGTTCGTGCAGCGGCCCCGGCGTAAAGGCGACAGGGGCCGTGGCGAGGTGGCCTGCCAGCCGCCCCAGTGCCTGCCGCAGCCTTACCCGGACCACCCGCGCGCGCCGGGAAACCACGATGGCCTCGCAGGGCGAAAGGAAGGTGCGGATGTCTCCCGTGTCGCGGGCCGCCACCCGCACCGACGTCAGTCCAGCACCACGCCGCTCCTCGACCACGCGCCACCGCCGGCGTCGAATCCACACCTCGGGCATTGCAGTTTTTGCCACCCCCTCGCACAACCACGGGGGCTGCGCGGAGTGGCACCTCCTGCTAAAGCAACCAAGGTGCCGAACTTCGGACTTCGGGACTTCGGGACTTCGGGACTACGGGACTACGAAGTGTAGGTGGCCGTCACGGTCGTCGTAATCCCCCCCCGGGCCGTGAAGGCGCCGGTCACCGTCATGCGGCGGGGCGCACAGGCCGCGACCAGGTCATCGAGGATCTTGTTGGTGGCCGCCTCGTAAAAAATGCCCTGATTGCGGTAGTCGAGCATGTAGTACTTCAAGGATTTGAGCTCGATACAGGTGTCGCCGGGGACGTACACAATCCGAATCTCGCCGAAGTCGGGAAGGCCCGTTTTGGGGCACATCGAGGTGAATTCGGGGCACCGGGTGTCAATTTCGTAGTCGCGGTCAGGGCGGGGATTCGGAAAGGTCTCGAGCGTTGCGGCCATACTGGTATTGTAGACATCGCGGGTGCTACGATACCCGCCGATTTCACGATAGGAGTCTCAAAATGGCTGACGCCCGCCGCATGGGCAAGATGGAGTTGTTCGCCCACTTCGCTGACAAGTTCGACCTGAAGCGTACTGTGGTGCGGGACCTCTTTGAAGAACTGCTGGTGTTGTCCGAGAAGGAGTTGAAGCGGACGGGAGAGTTCACTCTTCCCGGCATCTGCAAACTCGTCGTGCAGCATCGTCAGGCGCGCGATGGCCGGAATCCGGCCACCGGCGAGACGATCAAGATTCCCGCCAAGACCGTGGTCAAGGCGCGAATTGCGAAGCAGCTCAAAGACGCCGTCCTGCCGCGCAAGTAGCGGCAATTTCATCTCGCGAAAGATTCCGCCCGTCGTCCAGCGTGGTGCTGGCCGACGGGCGTCTTTTTTTGTTAACGTAACTTGCTTGGCCCTTTCGCTACTGGGCAAGTAGGGAGAATTCGCGTGACCCAGGAGTTTGATGTTGTCGTCATCGGCGCCGGCACCGGCGGGTACGTCGCGGCGATCCGTGCGTCGCAGCTTGGCCTCAAGGTCGCAGTCGTTGAACGGCAGCCCTCGTTGGGCGGCACCTGCCTCAACTGGGGCTGTATTCCGACCAAGGCGTTGCTCGAACATGCCCACGCGCTGAAAATCGCGCAGGACGCCAAGGAGTGGGGCATCGTGCTGGGCGACGTGAAGCCCTCGATCGACATGAACCGCGTGAATGCCCGCCGCACCAAGGTCGTGACGGGACTGACCAAGGGCGTCGAGTTTCTCTTCAAGAAAAACAAGATTGAGTGGGTGAAGGGCAGCGCGCGCCTCGTGGGCAACGGCCGCATCGAGGTCACCGGCGAGACGTCCACCACACTCCAGGCCAAAGAGATCATCGTCGCGACCGGGTCCTACGCGCGCAGTGTGCCCGGCATCGAGATTGACCGCACCCACATCATCACGAGCGACCAGGCGATCAGCCTTGCCGAGATTCCGAAGTCGATGGCCATCATGGGCAGCGGCGCGGTGGGTGTGGAGTTCGCGTCGATTTATCGCCGCTTCGGCAGTGAGGTGACGATCATCGAGTTGTTGCCGCGCCTGGTGCCCAACGAAGACGAAGCCGTGTCGGCCGAGTTGGAAAAGGCATTCAAGAAACGCGGCATCGTCGCAAAGACCGGTACCAAGGTGACGTCGGCGACGGTCAAGGACGGCCAGGTGACGATCACGATGCAGAAGGGCGACGAGCCGGCTGTGTCGATCACCGTCGAGAAGCTGCTCGTGGCGACGGGACGTGGACCCGTGACCGATGGACTCGGCGCTGATGTGGTCGGACTCGAGATGGAGCGCGGCTACATCAAGGTCGACTCGTTGTTCCGCACGAACGTGCCGGGCATTTCGGCTGTGGGGGACGTCATCACGATGGGGACGACGCCGCATCCGCAGCTCGCGCATCTCTCGTCGGCCGAAGGCATCGTGCTCGCCGAGCGTCTCGCTGGTCAGGACGTGCGGCCGATCGACTACGACCAGGTGCCCGGCTGCACCTATTGTGATCCCGAGATCGGCAGCATCGGCCTCACCGAGAAGGAAGCGATCGAGCGCGGTTATGACGTGCGTGTCGGTGTGTTCCCCTTCGGTGTATTGGGCCGCGCGAAGATCGCGAACGAGACCGAAGGTTTCGTCAAGATCGTCGCCGAGAAAAAATACGACCAGTTGCTGGGTGTCCACATGATTGGCCCCCGCGCAACGGAACTGGTGGCCGAGGCGGGTGTCGCCCTGCGTCTCGAGTCCACGGTCGAAGAACTCATCCGCACGATCCACGCACATCCGACGATGTCGGAGGCGGTGGGTGAAGCGGCGCACGCTGTACACGGCGCTGCGATCCATATGTAAGGTTCAGGAGTCACAGAATGGCCATCGAAGTCACCATGCCCCAGATGGGCGAATCAATTGCGGAAGGCACCGTCGTCCGCTGGATCAAGAAGGTCGGAGACAACGTCGACAAGGACGAGCCGTTGTTCGAGATTTCGACCGACAAGGTCGACGCTGAGATTCCATCGCCGGGTGCAGGCGTGCTCCTTGAGATTCTGACCAAGGAAGGCGAGACCGTTCCCATCAACAGTGTCGTCGCGTTGATTGGGGCCGCGGGCGAGAAGCCGGCCGCTTCGGCAAGCTCAGGGCAGGCAGCGCAGGCGGGGCAGGCGGGTGGGGATTCGGCTTCAGGACCCGATGGCAATGTGGCCGGTTCTGTCGCTCCCGAGACATCGGCGTGGGCCGATGAGGTTGCGCCGGTCGCGGTTGCGGCGGATCCCTCAAGCGCGCTTGAAACACGGCTGCGCACGAAGTCGTCGCCGGTCGTGCGGAACATCGCGAAGGAACACGGCATCGACATCAGCAAACTGAGCGGGACCGGGATCTCTGGTCGTGTGACGAAGAAGGACATCGAGGCGCAGATCGCCTCGGGCGCCGCCGCGGCGAGTGCGGCTCCTGTGGCAGCGGCGGTGGCTCCGGCTGCAGCGAAGGCGCCTGCGGCCCCCTCGGTCCAGGTGCCAGCGCCGAAACCGTTCGCCCCCGGCGAAAACGTCCGCATCGAGCCGATGGGTGTGATGCGCAGGAAGATCGCCGACCACATGGTGATGAGCCTGCGCACGTCGCCGCACGTGTATTCGGCGTACGAAGTGGACTTTGGTCGCATCGACGAGATTCGCAAAAAGAAGAAGGCCGAATACGAAGCCATCGGCGTGAAGTTGACCTACACGGCGTTTATCGCGAAGGCGACCGTTGACGTCATCCGCCAGTTCCCCTTCTCAAACGCGTCGATTGACGGCGACAACATCATCTACAAGAAGGACATCAACCTTGGCATCGCCGTGGCGCTTGATGCGGGGCTGATTGTGCCGATCATCAAGAACGCCGACGAGCGGAACATGCTGGGCATCGCGCGGGCGATTCAGGACCTCTCCGGTCGCGCGCGCAGCAAACAGCTCAAGCCCGAGGAAGTGCAGGGGGGCACGTTCACCATCACCAATCCCGGGATCTTTGGTGCGGTGTTTGGTCTGCCCGTCATCAGCCAGCCGCAGGTCGCCATCCTTGGTGTCGGCAGCGTCGACAAACGTGTGGTGGTGGTCGACGACATGATCGCCGTCCGTCCGATGTGTTACCTGACGCTTGGTTATGACCACCGCCTGATCGACGGCGCCGACGCCGGTCGATTCCTGCAGGCGCTCAAGGAGCGGCTCCAGGGCTTCGAAGAGAGCTGGATCTAAGGACCGAATGGTCCAGGGTTCAACAGGGTCCACGGTCCAGGGTTCCCGGGCCCTCGCGGTTCAGAGACTCGGCCGTCTTGACTACGCAGTTGGGTTGAATCTTCAAGCCGGGCTTGTCGAACAGCGCAAGGCCGGAGTCGTTGGCGACACGCTGTTGCTGCTGGAGCACCCGCCCGTCATCACTCTTGGCGTCAAGACACGCCAGGGACCCAACCACATCATCGCGTCTGAAGAAGAGCTCGCGCGTGAGGGTGTGACCGTCCACGAGACCGGGCGCGGCGGCGACGTGACGTATCACGGCCCCGGGCAACTTGTGGGGTATCCCATCATCGACCTGAAGCCTGATCGCTGCGACGTGCACGTGTACGTGCGCGACCTGGAGGAGGTGCTGATTCGTGCGATCAGCACATTCGGCGTCACAGGGACACGCGTGAAGGGATTGTCAGGGGTGTGGGTGGGTGAACCCGGTCGTGAAAAGAAGATCGCGGCCATCGGTGTCCGCATCAGCCGCTGGATCACCAGTCACGGTTTTGCACTCAACGTGGCGACAGACCTCCGGCACTTCCGCCTCATCGTGCCGTGCGGCATCTCCGATCGGGCCGTGACATCACTTCAGCAGGAACTGGGTCACGACGTGCCGATGCCCGACGTCGAAGCCGCCGTAGTCTCCGCCTTCACCTCGGTCTTCGCAAGAACCCTGAACCCTGAACGCTGAACCCAGAACCCAGAACCCAGAACCCAGAACCTTATTCGACCGGCTGCCACTGCCACGCCAGCCCGCCAGCGTGCGCGCCGCGCAGGACGTCGACGATACCCAGACGATTCCGCTCTGCGTCGATGAACGAGCCGAAGTCGAGTTTGTCGCCGCCAGAGCCGGCGATCTTCGCCCCCGGCACCAGCGCCTGAATCTCCGGGAGTGCATCGCGCAGTCCCTGTGGTGAATTGGGGAATTTCTGCAGGATGCGCCCGATCTGATATTTCATCGTGTCGTGCGACGTGTTGGCCAGTTTCGCCCCGTCGAACCCTTCCATCCTGCCAACAGGAGCCGATGACGTGCTGGTCGTGTTGGCCGCCGTGCCCCCGGCAAACGTCGAGTTGGTGCGACCGCCCGCGCCGTTCAGAAAGTCGTTGAGGAACGAGCCAAACTCGTCCTTGGACAGCTTCGAGTCGCCGTTGGTGTCGTACCGCTTGGTCAGGGTCGCGACCATTTCGGCCAGTGGGTTCGAGGTGGAGTTGATCGAGTTCGTCGCCATGCCATCCACATAGCAAGACCGGTACCCACGTCCAATTGATGCGAAATCCCTGCAAAACCGCTGAGGGCGTCGGCCAGGCGTGTCGGTCGGTCGGCACGCCTGACGGTCCATCGACAGTTCAGCGCAAGGAGTTGACGACGTCGGTGCGTTCCTGCGGGCTCAGGCTGGGCACGATACGGGACAGCACGCGTCCGTTGCCAAGTGTCAGCGGCAGCAGGCAGGCCACACCGCGCTGGCCGAACTCGCCGTTGAGCACGGTCACACCGGGGGTGTCGCGCCGGGTACTCGCGATCAGGCCTTCAACGACTGGCGCCGTGGCTGTCGCAATGGCGTACGGCCCTGGTGGCCAGAGTTTCTTGAGCTGCTCGGAAATCGCCAGCACACGATGGGACGGCACACGGTCCGTCAGCAGCGACCCGCCGATGGTCGCCGACGACCACGCAACCGTGAGCGCCGGGGGCTTCCCACACATCGTCAGCGCCACATCCACGCCGGAGCCGTTGACCTCAAGCCCCGCCAGTGCCCTCGCCGCCATTGTCATCGCCGCCGCGGCGGTGCCCAGCACGCGATCGGATGCAACGCCGAGCTCGCGCACGACGGCTTCCATCAGCCATGTCTGTTTGGTGCCGGCGAATACAAACGGCCCGGAGGCGCCCGCCGCCACCAGCTGTCGGACCAGCGCCAGTCCCTTGTCGCCCTCCCATTCGCCCTCGGCGTGGGTGTCGGCGATCACAATGACGTCCGCGCCCACGGCCGCGAGGGGATCCCCGATGCCTGAGAGGCGAGTGTCATACCCCTCGACTGGTCCCGTCTGCCGGATATCAAGCGCCTTGCCGGCCGCCACAGTCGCCGCCATATCGATCAGGCGGATGTCACGCACCCGGGCGCGCCGCGCGAGCGTGTGGGCGATGCCCGCTCCGATGGGCCCGGCTCCGAGGATGGCGATTGTGGACATGCCGCAGAGATTCTACCGCCCATGCGATACTTGCGGGCGCCCATGATTCCTGCGACTGATGCCCTTGAACGCCTCCGCGAAGGCAACCGCCGGTTTCGCGATGATGGTAGAGACAGCGAAGCGCTGACCAACAAGGCGCGCCGCAGCGAGGTGGCCGAGGGCCAGGAGCCGTTTGCCATCATCCTCGGCTGTTCGGATTCGCGTGTGCCCGCCGAGATCATCTTTGACCAGGGGCTCGGTGACCTGTTCGTGATTCGTGTGGCCGGCAACATCGTCGCGCCGTCACAGGTCGGCAGTGTCGAGTTTGCCGCTGCGCAGTTCAGCACGCGGCTGGTGGTGGTGCTGGGACATACGCAGTGCGGCGCCATCACGGCGACGGTTGACCAGCTGAAGCGTCCGCTGCTCGATCAGTCCAGGAATTTGCGGTCGATCGTTGATCGGGTGCGCCCGTCAGTGGAACCCCTGCTGGCCACGAACCTGCGCGAACGTCCGGAAGAACTCATTCGTGAAGCCGGCCGCGCGAACATTCGTATGTCCGTGAATCAGCTCAGACACGGATCGGAGATTCTCGAGGACCTGATTCAGCGCGAGGGCCTCATGATCGTTGGCGCCGAATATTCACTTGAAACCGGCAAGGTCGACTTCTTCGAGCTGGGGTGAGCAGGGTCGTGGTCTGTTCCATTCCGTCGCACCCGGAGCCCCGATCCATTGCGTCGCTGAACACCACGCTGGATCACATCAAGCTGTCGCCAAAAGACGCGGGCGTGCTCGCGCTGATCGTGCGGCGTCCGCAGGTGGATGCGCGTGAGGTGCTGGCCGAGGCGGAACTTAATCTCGTGGAGGGACTGGCTGGAGACAGCTGGCGGTCACGGAGCAGTTCACGCACGGCCGATGGCTCACCACATCCCGACATGCAGCTCAACCTGATGAACGCACGGGCGATCGAGGCGATCGCCGGCGCGGTCAAACGGTGGCAGCTTGCTGGTGACCAGTTGTTCGTTGATTTTGATCTCAGTCAGACAAATGTGCCTGCCGGCACACGCCTCACCATTGGCGATGCGGTGATCGAGGTCACCGCCCAGCCACACACCGGCTGCAGCAAGTTCTCCGCCCGATTCGGGCTTGACGCGTTGAAGTGGGTGAACTCGCCAGAGGGCCGCGCGCTTGGACTGCGTGGGGTCAACGCAAGAGTCGTCACCCCTGGCCGGATTCGCCAGGGGGACGTTGTAAGGCGGCTCTGACTATTTCGGCGCCGCCTCGACGAGCACCTTGAATCCGCCGTAGATCATCTTCTTTGAATCAAACGGCATGATCTCGGGGTTAAAACTGGCGATGCGCGGATCGTCCATCACCTTCTTGTTGACAGAGTTCCGGTGCGCCTTCGACTTGTAGACGATCCACGCAAGCAGAACCGTTTCGTTACGCTTGGCCTTGGCGACCTTCGCAAACGAAACGACGCCTTTCACGGCCAGGTCATCACCCGCCGTCTCAAAGTACGCCAGCGCGCCGTGATCGAGCCACACCTTGCTCGCCTTCTTCGCGAGCTTCGTGTAGGCGGCGAGGTTTTTCGTCGGGATCGGAATCAGGAAACCATCAACGTAGTGGGCCATGTGTGCATGGTAAACCAGTTCGCTAGAACGAGCTTTAACAGTAGGCATGCAGGCATGCAGTTCTTTTATCAAAAAACTACATGTCTACATGTCTATTGTTAAATACGACGTCACTCTCTTAGGGCCAACGAAGGCGATACCTTGGTCGCGCGTCGAGCGGGGAACCAGCTCGCGACCAGGGCGACCACCAGCAGCGCGGCTCCCGACATCAACCAGGCGCCACCATCCCACATGGTCACCCCGAACAACATCGCCTGCACGAGTCGCACACTCAACATGGCGATGAACACGCCAAGGGCCACGCCGATTCCCGCGAGTACCATGCCCTCGCGAAGCACGAGGCCTGTGATCTGCGCCGCGGTGGCACCCAGGGCGAGCCGGATGCCGAACTCGCTGCGTCGCTGCGCCACGCCATGCGCCAGCAGGCCGTAGACGCCGATGCCGGCGAGGATGAGCGCCATGGCGGCAAACATGCCAAGCAACGTCGTTCTGAACCGGGGTTGTGTCACCGCCGCATCCCTGACGTCGGTCATCGTCCTCAGATTCACGATGGGTTGGTTGGGGTCCATGTCTGTGACTGCAGCCCTGAACCCTGTGGTCACGGCTGCGGGCTCACCGGCGGTCCGCACTGCGACGGTGATGTTCTGATACATCCGGGCGAAGAAGTCGTCGGGGTGTTGCTCGTAGGGCACAAACAGTTCGGGCTGGCCGTCGCCGTCGGGCGACTGGAGCACGTCACCGACGACACCGACAATTTCGCGCCAGGGTTCGGTGCCGTCGAACTCGGTGCCGAGTGCGATGCGTTTGCCGATCACGTCATCGCCAGGAAAAAATTGCCGCGCGAACGCCTCGGTCACCACGGCGACGTGTGGTGATCCCTGCCGATCCTCCGGGCCGAATCCGCGCCCCCGCCTCAGCGGGATTTCCATTGTCGAGAAATACGAGCGCGTGACCGCGCGGAAGTTCAGCGAGATCCAGTCCGACGAGGCCTTGGGTGGCCGGCCCTGAATGTTGAAGTGGAGGGTGCCGCCGGTGCCGCTGAGCGGCAGCACTGTCGTCGCCGCCGCGTGTGTGACGCCGGGAATTGCACGGATGTCTTCGAGCAGCGACTCGACAGCGTTGGTGCGCACGTCGTGCGCGGCATAGGTCCGCGGCGACAGCGGCACTTCCGCAACGAGGACATTGGAGGCGGTGAAACCCGGTGAGACGTCCTGGAGCCGCATGAAACTGCGCATCAGCAGGCCGGCGCCGACCAGCAGCGCCATGGTGAGCGCAAATTCGGCAACGACAAGGATTCGGCGCGCCCGGCGTTGACTGCGGCTTCCCGCAGAGCCGCGGCCGCCTTCCGAGAGCACATCGCGCAGATCCACACGCGCCGACGAGAGCGCCGGCAACAAACCAAACAGCAGGGCGGAAATGACGGAGAGGCCGAGCGAGAACGCCAGTACGCGGGAATTGATGGCGACGGTGTCGGCGCGTGGAAGTGTGGGACCGACCATCTGTACGAGTATCGGGACAAGCACGGATGCGAGAAGCAGACCGGCGGCTGCGCCCAGAAACGACAGGATCAGGCTCTCCGACAACACAAGGCGGATGATGTCCCTGCGACCAGCGCCCATGGCGGTCCTGACGGCCAGATCACGTTTCTGGCCAAGGCCACGCGCCAGCAGCAGGCCGGCCACGTTGATACACGCGATGAGCAGGACACCGCTGACGGCACCAACCAGGACAAGTAGGCCGCTGCGCACGCCTTGCACCATGAGCGTGTGCGCGGGCACCACGATAAACGTCACGTCGCGATTTGCTTCCGGGAATGCCTTCTTCAGTCGCGTGCTGATTTGATCGAGTTCTGTCTGAGCGGACTCCATCGAGACGCCAGGCTTGAGACGCGCGAGGCCAAGCAGCCCGGGATGCCACGTGCGGTCCTGCGGTTGTGTCGCGAGCCACGGCCACACCGGGAGGTACACATCCGCCGCGGAGAACACGCGGAATGAGGCGGGCATGATGCCCACGACGGTGACCGGCCGACCGTCGAGTTGAATGGCGCTGTTGAGGATGGTGTCTGCGCCCGCGAATTTCGATTGCCACAGGCCGTAGCTGATGACGGCCACCTCCGCCGCACCCGCCTTGTCATCATCTGCACTGAACGTTCGCCCCTTGAGCGGCGCGACCTCCAAGGTGTCGAACACATCGGCCGAGAGCATCTTGGCGGGAATGCGCACAGGTTCATCCGCGCCCGTCAGATTCATGGGCAGATTTCGCATGACGCCGACGCGCGTGAAGCTGGTGGTCTGATCGCGCAGATCAGGGTAGTTAAGCACCGACAACGAGATGGGCGCGGGATAGCTGGGATTTTTGGTTTGCAGGACCACCACGCGGTCCGAGTCCGGATAGGGCAGCGGTTGCAGGATGACCGCGTCGACCACCGTGAAGATGGCCGTCGTCGCCCCAATGCCAAGTCCAAGCGTCAGGATAGCGACCAGCGAGAAGCCAGGCTGGCGAATCAGGCTGCGAAGGGCCAGGCGCAAATCGGACATGCCCGAATTCTACCCACCGTTCCGCCTTCGCGCCGACCCTGGTGAAAATGACGTCGGGTGTCTTTTTCCGCTCTAAGCAATGCAGAAAAAGACACCCGACGTCATTTTCGTGGGCCCTACTCCGATCGAAGGATGTCAGCCGGATTGACCCGAGTGGCGCGGCGAGCGGGAATCCACGTTGCCAGTGCGGCCGCCGAGCCAAGAACGGCGACAACTTGGAGATACGACAGCGGATCGAGGGGACTCAGGCCCAACAGCTGGGTACGGAAAAAAGGCGCAATCGCCGCACTGATTGTGATGCCGATCCCCAGGCCCCAGGCGACACTCGACTGTGTTGTGCGGAAGACGAGGGCGATGACTTGCGAGGCGCGTGCACCAAGCGCCAGTCGAATGCCGAGTTCACGACGACGTGACTCAACGGCATAGGCGAACACACCAAACGCGCCGATCATGGCAAGGCCGAGTGCGAACAGGCCGATGCCGCCGGCGACCCATCCGCTGATGCGCGGCTCAAGCAGGCTGTCGTCCAGCATCTCCGTCAATGGGCGGCTTGAGACCGTCGTTCCGGGTTCAATGCCGTCGGCCAATGTCGCCAGGCGCGCAAGGACATCAGCCCCCGTGCTACGGACGATTACCAATGATGAGTACATCCGGCTCCGCGTGTACGCCACTGGCTCCAGGACGTTGATAGCCGTCGTGGGCAGATCCGGTACCACTCCAACAACCACAACCTCCACGAGTTCGGATGCACGGTCGCCAATCTTCAGTGTCCGGCCGAGGGGACTTTCGCCGGGCCACAACAGAGTTGCCGCGCGGGCGTTGAGTGCCAACTCGCGCACCGGCGCTCCCTGGACCGGCATGTGTCCCGCCAGAATCCTGAGTCCGAGCACATCGAAGTAGTTGCTAGAGACTCCGCGGACGGGGATCTCGAACAGTTGGTCGCCGTGTGGTCCTGCGCGACGAAGTGTTCTGCTGAAAGAGAAGTCGAAAATCGGAGTCGTGTCCGCGAGTGTGAGTGCCGGCCAGTCCGGCCCTTGTGTGCGCGCCAAGAGTTCGCGATAAAAAGCGGTCCTTCGTTCCGTTGACGACGCCGCCGAGGGAAATGTGACAGCGACTTCCTGATAGGCCTCAAGAGGGAATCCCGCGTCCATCGTCGTTGCGTTGGAGACGGCTCTGGTGAGCAGTCCCGCGCCCGACAGGAGAATTGTGGCCATTGCGATTTGTGTCGCCAGTAGAAAACGTCGAAGTCGGACGTTGTCGCGCGAGGGTCCGTGTCGGTCCCCCGCAGCTGCCGAGAGCGCCACTCGAGTGGCACGCAGGGCCGGAGCGAGACCTGCGACTAGTGTCGACAGCGCAAAGGTCGCGATCACTGCCAGCAACGTCGTGAGGCCCAGGCGGTAGAATTCCGGTCGTTCATCCCACTCAGGGACAAATGCCCACACAAGGGTCGGAGTCACCATCGCGATGGTGACCGCGACGACCACCGCCAGCAGTACGAGGATACTGGACTCAACGAGAAGCTGGCGCACAATACGATGCTTGCCGGCGCCGAGCGACAGCCGAACGGCGATCTCGCGGCGTCGTTCGACAGAGCGCGCGAGCAACATGTTGCCAACATTTGCACATGCCAGCAGCTGCACCAGCAGCAGGGCGGTTGCCAGCATCACGAGGGGCCAGAAGCCTCCTCGGTTTCCGGGCCGGCTGATGGGGCGAGTATCAAAGACTCCGAACCGGGTGCGGTCAATACCTGCGGTCTGTCGATACGCCGTCGAAAGCTGGGCCAGCTCGGCCTCTGCCGCAGCAGGGCCGTTCCCGGCGAGTCGTCCGAAGAACTCAATCGACGTGTTGTCGTGTTTTGCCTGAAGAAAGGCCTGCCGGCCCTCGGGTGTACCCCTGCCCAGCCACATGGAAAACGGTATCCACACTTCACGGGTACTGCCGAATCCGTCGATGAAGCCCGACGGAGCCACCCCAATGAGCGTGTACATGTCGTTGTTCAGTCGGAACTGTTTACCCACTGCCAGGGGATCGCCCTGCAGGTAGGTGTTCCACAAACGATGGCTCACGATCGCGACTCGTCCGGGAGATGTGAAGTTCTCCTCCTCGGCCGAGAACGTCCGTCCTGCAGCCAGGGCAACGCCGAGTGTCTTGAAGTAGCCCGCAGAGACGCCCAGCGCCATCACCTGAGTGCTGAGGCCGTCTTCAAATGTCACGGAGGCCTTGCCCATCCGGGCCGCTGCCTCCATTCCGATCCACGACTTGACCTGGGTCCGTAGTGTCAGAAACTCTGGAACACGCATCTCGCCGAAACCGTCGGCGGTGCGTCCGATCGTTCGAATGATCCGCAGTCCGTCTGGATTGTCCGCACGCCAGGGCTGCAGCATCGTCGCGTCTGCGAACAGGACGACGGTTGTCAGAAGGCCGGCAGTGAGCCCAAGAATCGAGACGGCCGTGACGGCGAACATGGGCTGCCGACGCAGTCCCCGAACGGCATAGCGCACGTCCTGCCAAGTCGTCTCAAGCCATCGCGCGATCCAGACAGACCGCGCCTCCTCGCGCACGAGGGTAGTGTTGCCGAGCGCTCTGGCGGCTGCGGGGCTGGCATCTGCGCTCGAGAAGCCGCGCGCTTCAAGATCCTGCTGCGCCATCGCGCGATGGATCTCAAGTTCCTGCGCGAGATCACGTTCGTGATGGCGATACTTCAGGCGGGCACGGAGGCGACGAAGAAGGCTGAACATGAACGCCTCCTACGCCGTTTCGAGCACGAGTCGGATGGCGGCGACCATCTCCTCGAACTCCGCCTTTTCGGCCGCGAGATGTTTCCGGCCTGCCTTGGTGAGCGTGTAATAGCGGGCCTTCCGGTTGTTTTCTGATGGTCCCCACTCAGCATCCACGTAGCCGTTGAGCAGCAGGCGCTGCAGGGCGGGGTAGAGCGAACTTTCGCCGACCTGCAACACATCCTTCGACACGGTCTTGAGCCGTTGCGCCAGCCCGTACCCATGCATCGTCTCGGTCGCCAGCAGACGGAGAATCAGCAGATCCAGTGTGCCCGGCAGCAGATCGGGGGGGAGAATTTTGGCCATGCGCGCGTGACTCCTATCGTTAAACGATGGGAGAGAGCTTGCGCCGGGTCAGGCCGCGCTGTCAAGCCCCATCGTCTGCCGATGGGAGCGGGCTATTCCGAGACAGAAATAGTGTGCGTAAGCAACCAGTCGGCCATGAAGGCCCGGTCGAGCGCCCCTTGGGCAACTTGGAGGATGACTTCTTCCTCCTCATCGACCGTCGCCACAATCTCGAGTCCGTTCAACATCAGGAACGTCGCCATAGCAGCATGTCCAACTCGCTTATTGCCGTCGACAAACGGGTGGTTTTGAATGAGCGACACACAAAGCGCCGCCGCCTTGTCGGTCAGGGTTGGGTGCAGGTCCTCACCGCCGAAAGTGGCCTTTGGCTGCGCCAACGCCGAATCGAGGAGATGGAGGTCGCGGATACCCGGAGAGCCTCCGGACTGGGCGATGAGTGCCCGGTGGAGGTCAATGACCTCTCCGAGGGTGAGGAACCGCATCACGCCAGCCGTCGGTACAGTTCCCGATTCTTGCTGAGCACACGTTCGGCGGCTGCGGAGAACGCAGGATCGTGCACCGACAACAGATCCACAACAGCGGCCTTTGCCAGTTCAGAAGGGGAGATCCCGAGCCGGTCCGCTTCCTGCTGCAAGCGCGCGGCGTGAGCTGATTCGAGTTCGACGATGACCTTCATGGCCCTACTCTACGCCCGGGGACCGCCGTTCGGCAACGGTGCCTGGGCCTTCCTATTGACAATCTATACGAAGCGGGTGTCTCATACAGACGTTCGATAGGAGAACAACCCATGGACCTGCTGCAAGGCACTCTCGACCTGCTCATCCTCCGGGGGGTGGCCACCGGCCAGCTGCACGGCCTTGGCATCTCACGCCGTATCCATCAAATGACCGGCGGGACCTTTGATGTCAAACCCGGCTCGTTGTTCCCGGCCCTGTATCGCCTTGAAGAGCAGGGCTGGCTCACGTCCACATGGGGAGAGTCGGAGAACAAACGTCGCGCGAAGTTTTATGCCATCACCCCGGCGGGCCGACGCCAGCTGCAGCAGGAAACAAAAACATGGACGCGGCTGTCCGCCGCGATGGCGCAGGCGCTCGAGTCCTGATCATGATCACGCGACTGGCCCGACTGCTCAGTGCTGTTCGCCGGTTGTGGGCGCCCGACCGCGCTGACCGGGCGCTCGACGATGAGATGCGCGCGTGTATCGACCTGCTGGCGGCCGAGTACGAAGCGGCGGGAGTCCGACACGAAGAAGCTCTGCGCCGCGCCCGGATCGAAATCGGCGGTGTGGAGTCCGTCAAGCAATCCGTCCGCGACGTGCGCGCAGGTGCGGGCTTGGAGCGTACGGTCGCGGACGTGCGTTATGCCGTGCGCGCACTGTACCGAACGCCGGCATTCACATTGGCGGCGGTGCTCACACTTGGCGTCGGCATCGGCATCAACACGAGCGTCTTCACGGTGCTCAACGCGGTGCTTCTGGCCCCGCTACCTTACGAGCGACCCGAAGAGCTCCTCAATATTGGCCATCGGATGCGCGCCGGAACGGCGATGGAAAGTATCGCCATCGGAATCACCTCTCGAGAGCGGGCGTTGTGGCGCGGCGAGACCACGTTGTTTCAGGGCGCCGAAGTGTATCGGCGGGGAATGCCAATGGCGTGGCGGGAGCGTGGGGAGAGCCTCAGTGTCGGCGCTTTCACCGCAGGCCTGCCGTCGCTCCTGGGCGTCGCGCCACGTCTGGGCCGAGTGTTCTCGGCGCCGGAAGTCGAAACACGCGTGCCGGTGGTCGTGATCAGCGACACGTTCTGGGCTCGTGCGTTCGACCGCAGCGACAGCGTACTTGGAACCGACATCACGTTGGCCGGAGTGAAGATGACGATCATCGGGGTGATGCCCGCATCTTTCAGATACGGCCCAGGGGGCAACGGCAGCATCGATGCGTGGACGGGATACCTGGAAGGCAAGGACTCGCCTGCCAACACCGAATCGGTATTCAGATTGCGCACGGGCCTGACTTCAGAATCGGCGCAGCCGTTGGCAGACGCGACCGCCCGACGGATCCAGGACGCACAGCCGTCGGCTGAGCCGTGGACACCAGTGCTCTATCCAATGGGAGTGGATCGCGCGATCGTGCGTGAACGACAGACGACCGTCTTCATGCTTCTCCTGGCGGCCACGACGCTCGTCTTGCTTGTGGCCTGCGCGAACCTGGCCAATCTGTTTGCCGCTCGAAACACCTCACGCCGGCATGAACTGGCGATTCGCGCTGCGCTCGGCGCCACCAGGAGCCGGCTGGCCGCGCTGATTCTCTGCGAGGGAATGGTGGTGACCTTCCTCGGGGGCGTCATTGCGCTGCTCTTTGCCATTTGGACGCTCGACGTCGTCGTCGCCACGATGCCCGTCAGGATGAGCGCGGGTCTGTTTGCCGTGAGTGCACCCGGCCTCGATTGGCGTGTGCTCGCGTTCACTGCCGGTCTCGCCACGGTCGCGGCACTGCTCACCGGCCTGTGGCCGGCCATGCGCAATTCACAGGTCACCTTCACTCAGGCACTCGGGGACACTGGCAAGGGCGCGGGCATCTCGCGTGATCGGCAGCGGCTGAGCGCAGCGCTCCAGGCATTTCAGGTGGCATTGGCGCTTGTCCTTGTCACCGCCGCCGGATTCTTTGGCTCCAGCCTCTACAAAATGTTGACCGTTGATGTCGGGTTTGATCCACACGGCTTGATGACCGTGTCCATCGAACTGCCCGCTGGACCATTCGCTACTGCCGAAGCGCAGCGCCTGGGTGCCTCAGAGGCCTTGAGCATATTGCGTGCCGTGCCCGGCGTCCGACTCGCTGCTCTCGGGAGCTCTCCGCCCTCAGCCAACTCCGGCAGATTCGTGCGGTCCGGCGCAACAGAAGCCACGGGATCGCTCGCCCTGCGATCCGCAGACGACACCTACTTCCGGACTACAGGTATTCCAGTGAAGGCCGGCCGCGGGTTCAGTCCTGACGACACACACGCGTCCACACCCGTGGCGGTCATCGATGAAGCGGGAGCGGCCGCGTTGTTTCCTGGCGAGTCACCAGTCGGGCAGCGTTTCAGCTATTCGCCATACGTCCCGGAGCTCACCATCGTCGGCGTCGTTGGCAATGTCGCTGCGTCGGACTTCAATACGAAAAATCTGAGGTCCGGGATGTACCTTGCGGCCTCACAAGAGTCGTCGCGCCATCACACGTTCGTCTTTCGAGCCAATGGAGACGAGGCGTTGGTCCTCAACGCAGTGCGCACGGCGCTTGAGGCATGGCAACCGCAGATTCAAGTGATCAGGGCCGGGTCGGTGAGCGCGCAGTACGAACGTCTCGGGACGTTTGCGACGCCCCGTCTGGTATCGACCCTCGTGGGACTGTTTGCCGCGATGGCGTTGGTCACGGCCGCCGTGGGCGTGTATGGAATGCTCGCGTACGCCGTCGGGCAGCGGTCGCGGGAGATCGGTGTGCGCTTGGCTCTGGGGTCGAGTTCGCGAGGTATTCGACGACTGGTGATAATCGATGCGCTCAAGCCGGTCGTCATCGGACTCATCGTCGGCGGTGTCGCGGTCTGGATGAGCAGCACCCTCCTGGAAGGTTTCCTGTTCAACGTTGGGACTCGGGATCCGATCGTGTTGGTCGGGAGCGTGGCCGTGCTTGTTGCCGCGTCACTCCTGTCCACCGTTGGTCCCATCCGCCGCGCACTTCGGGTCGACCCGATTCAGGCATTAAAAGCCGAGTGACGTTGACGCGGTGGGGAATCCTCCGCCCTCGCTGATACGCCGCCTTATTTGCACAGCGGCCAAAGGTCCATCCGTACGGCTCCACTATTGCAATAACCACATCCGGAAGTGAGGATGGCCATGGTTCGTCTGACTTCAATTTTGTGTCCGGTTGATTTGTCCGATTGCTCCCGCAACGCCTTCGACCATGCGCTGGCGCTCGCCCGCAGTTATCACGCCCATCTGACCGTGTTGGAGGTCAGTTGGCCGCTCGTCCCGCCCATTGCGTACCCGGCCGCAGCCGGGGTGTTTCCCGTGCCAATGACGGTGGCAGGCGACATTGAGGAGCTCCGGGAGGGACTGCGTGGATTCGCGGCGCGGGGCACCGAGGCCGGTGTCGAGATGGAACTCCAGGTGCGGGAAGGCGCCGTGGTGCCAACGATTCTCGAAGAGGCCCACAGGATCGGGGCGGACTTGATCGTCATGGGTACACACGGGCGATCCGGATTTGATCGTCTGCTGCTGGGCTCCGTGACTGAAAAGGTGCTTCGGAAGGCTGAGTGCGCCGTGATGACGGTTCCGCCGGCTGACCAGACAAAAGCGCCTGCGCAAACCCGCCGTACGATCGTCTGCGCCGTCGATTTTTCGCGGCTGGCGAACAGGGCCGTCGACTACGCGTTGTCGCTTGCCCAGGAACTGCAGGCCCGACTGCTGTTGATCCACGCGATCGAGTGGCCGCCTGAACGACCGATGTCGGGCTCCGACGAACGCGAAATCGACGCACTACGCGTTGCCGCCCGGCGGAAGTTGCACGCGATGGTGCCGGATGAGGCCCGCGCGTGGTGTGAGACCGAAGAGGTGGCCGCCCTTGGTCGGGCCCACGAAGAGGTCGTGCGTATTGCACGCGAACGTGACGCGGATCTGATCGTCCTGGGCGTACACGGGCGGTCGGCTCTGAACGTGGCACTGTTCGGCTCAACGGCAAATCAGGTGGTCAGGCACGCCTCGTGTCCGGTGGTCACGGTGCGGAGCTGAGGAGGTCCCCATGCGTCGCTTCCTGCTCACAGGTGTCGTCGTCGCGGCGCTGGCCGCTTCAGTGCCGCCCCTTCCTGGTCTCCAGGCCTCATCGTCTCAGGAAGATCAGCGCGCCAAACCCCGGCCGCCGGCCCCGCCGCAACGGAAGGCCGTTCCGCGCCCGCCAGCACCCCCACGCGTGCTTCCGCCGCAGTACCACATGCTGCCGCGCACCCACTACTTCAGACCGATCAGTACGCGACTCGACTTCTACTACCACCCGTACTTCGGGTTTTACTACGGTCCGTACTACGGGCCGTTTTATCCGTATCCCGGGCCGTACCTGGGCCCGGAATTTTTCAGCGACGCGACACTCCGTACGAAGGTGACGCCCAACGACGCCCGCGTGTATGTCAATGGGTACTACGCGGGCGAGGCTGATGACTTTGACGGCATCTTCCAGGGCCTGTACCTCTCCGCGGGTGAACACCAGATCGAGTTCTTTCTCGAGGGATATCGGACGGTGCGCGAGCACCTGTACCTCAATGTGGGCGATTCGCGTCAGGTGACGCACCGCATGGTGCCCGTGGGACCGGGAGAAATGAGTGAACCGCCGATGGTGCCGCTGGGGCGTCCCGCGCGGCCCGGGTCTCCAGTCCGGGGGGGCAGCGGCGATCGTCCCGCGTCGCCCTTCGGCATCCTGGCGCTTCGTCTCGAACCGTCGGACGCCGAGGTGTTGATCGATGGCGAAGCCATGCCGGGGTTTGATGTCGGCCCGGACCTGGTTATTCACCTGGCGGCCGGCTGGCACAAGTTCGAGGTCCGGCGGGAGGGCTACCAGACCTTCAGGACCGATATCGAGCTGTCGGAGGGCGCGACCACCCGGCTGAACATCAAACTCGTCGGGTGACCGCCCGGTCCGATTGTCAGTCGCGCGACCACATCACATGCGCGAACTTGTTTTCGTGCGAGAAGCCGTACTGCACGTCGCCGTCAAAGGCCTTGTGCAACGCATGGCCCAGTCGTTGCGCCAGATGTTCGGTCGTTGTCCTGACGACGATGTGATCAGGGGTCGGGGACTGCAGGTCCACCACCCTCCCGAGGGGGTTGTCTTCGGCTGCCCGTTCCCCCTCGGTGCGCAACAGGGTCGTGATCTCGTCGTGGTGCGCCGCCACAAACGCGCCCGAGATGCGGACCTCCCCCGCAAATCGCCCGGCGGCCTTCGTCACGCAGGCCGGGCACACGACGAGCGCCGGACGTTCGGACGGCGGCCGGCTCAGCAGGGTCGCCACGTCGCCGCCGATCGTCCAGCGCCGGTTCCGGTAGAGGGCCCCACAATCCGCGCAAACACGGGAACCCGCCTCAGCGCGCGGGCCCCGGCGACGTCCCCCGTCATGGTCAACACGATGTGTGAACGTCGTGTTTGTGTAGCGCTTTGTAGTCTTCACGTGGGCCTCCCCGGAACCAATCCGATCAACTGACCTTGACCTCCATCTTCCGTGACACCGCCGTCGGCGTCTTCGGCAGATGGACGTTCAACACTCCGTCCTTGAAGTCAGCCACGAATTTCTGTTGATCCACATCAGTCGGCAACGCCATGCGCCGCACGAACGTGCCGAAGCTGCGCTCGATTCGATGAAACTTCTTTCCCTTCTCCTCTTTTTCCTGACGTCGCTCACCTTCGATGGCCAGAACACCGTCTTCCACCGAGACCTTCACGTCCTCCTTCTTCATCGCGGGAAGATCCGCCCTGATCAGGTACTCCGTGTCGGTTTCCTCGATGTCAATCGCCGGTGCCCAATCGGCGAACAACTCCTTGTTCTCGGCTCCCACCCAGCGCGCCGACGGACCAAAAACACGGTTGAGCCGCGTGGACATGTCTTCCAGTTCCTGAATTGGATTCCATCGTGTCAGATTCATGGCACTGCTCCTTCAGACCTTGCCGTCGGATAATTCCCCAGTCGGACTCCCACCGCCGGCCTGGTCATAGTTCTTTGATGATCACGGTTGCCTCTTTTCCAGAGAGCAATGACGCAACTCGGGTACCACCAGTGAGTGAGCGAAGAGTGACGTGGATTGGCGGGCCCTCACATCTGTTGCGGATTTTCCAGCAACAGGGTGCGGTTTATTCCACGCTGGGTGCTGAAAGAAGCGCTGTGACCTCGTCATTACTCGTCTGGCCGAAGTCGTCGTACCACTCACCGACGGCAGCAAAACCAGGCGGACACAACAAGCACACTACCTTGTCCGCTACTGTCGCAATGCGCCTGCAGGTGTCTGGTGAACCCACCGGTACCGCAACGACGATTTGTGCGGGGCGGCGGTCCCGCACCCCTGCGATCGCTGCCTCCATGGTTGCACCCGTGGCCAGGCCGTCATCAACCAGGATCACGACGCGGTCCTTGACCTGGGCCGGCGGCGCGCCACGACGATACGTCCAGACACGGCGCTCCAGTTCCTCTCGCTGCTGTGCTGCGATCGCGTCAAGGGCTGAGGTCGTGATACCAAGGGCACGCACCAGATCCCGGTGAATGATCTTCGCGCCGCCCTCAGCGATGGCCCCGACGGCAAGTTCTTCATGACCCGGCGCCCCGAGTTTGCGAACAACAAACACATCCAGAGGGGCATGCAACGCGTCAGCGACGGGTTTGGCCACCGGCACACCGCCACGCGGCAGGGCAAGAACCGTGACATCCGAGCGTTCCGCAAAGTTCCGCAGTGACTGGGCCAGTTGAAGACCGGCGTGACGACGATCAAGAAAACGCGGAGGCAGCACCATGGCACCACCGGTGTACTGCAAATTCAGAGCCGTGACGCCTCACCCTCTGAGGTTGCCGAGATTCTGCGACGGCCTTGCCAGCAGCCAGTACACCCCGGGAACCCATAACGAGAATCCGACGATGGCCACGAGCACCTGCGGGGAGAAGTGAAAGACGTCAAGCGCGGTGGCGGTCAGGTAGGAGACGACCGATTGCACGATCGCGAGCGCGAAGAGTTCGGCGGAGAAGACACGACCGCGGAACTCGTCCGGCACGTTCATCTGCAGCAATACGTTGCTCGAGACCCAGAGCACGGAACCAAAAATATGCGCGGCGATGACGGCGAGGGCCGCAATCCAGATCGTCGGAGAGATCGCGATCGCCGCGTAACAGGCGCCTGCGATCAGATACGACGGCCCGATCATGCGCACCAGGTTGCGTTGGCGCGAAGCCAGCACCGAGACGATGAGTGAGCCGACGATCGCGCCTATGCCACGGGCGCCATAAAGAATGCCGATCCCGGCGTCGCTGGAGTCACCAATGCGGAAGACGCGATCGCCGAAGACGGTCAGCAGCAATAAGGCGCCGCCAATCAGCGCCCAGCCGCCTTTGACCAAGGCAATTCGTGCAACGTCCTTGTGCGCGCGCATGTAGGCGAGTCCCTCGGTGAGACCCTTGAATCCGGCAGACGCGCGAATGCTGTCCGGCCGCGCGGGGACTCGGAGTTGCCAGAGGAAGACCGCTGAGAGGAAAAATGACGCCGCGTTGATGATAAACGCCGCGTCGCGCCCGAGCGTGGCGGCCACAAGTCCGCCAAGTGACGCCCCGATGGCGAGCATCGCCGACCACGTGCCCGTCGAAATGGCGTTGGCGGCAACCAGGCGATTGCGTTCGACGATCATGGGCACCGTCGACGAACGTGCCGGCTCGAAGAATCCGCTTGCCGACACTTGAATCGCCGTCACCACATACGCCAACCACACGGTCTCCGGCGTGCGCACGAAGAGCAGCCCGAGCACGGCGAAGCCACGGATCAGATCGGCCCCGATCATGATCTTGCGTCGATCAAACCGGTCGACCACCACGCCGGCAGCGGGGCCGACGATCGCAACAGGCAGCACCTGCAGGACCATCAACACAGCCACGGCGGTGGCCGAGCCAGTCAACTGAAAGATGAGCGCGAAGAGTGCGACCGTGTTGAACCAGTCGCCGAGCTGGCTGACGACCTGGCCGAACCAGAGGAACCGGAAGTTCCGGTTCGTGCGAATGAGCGTAACGAGGCTACGCAAGAATCCGCCGCAGGACGGACTCGTCCACGTTGCGGCCGGTCACCATCACGCCGACGCGTGCACCTTCGAGTCCAAGGCCGCCCTGAAGCAGCGCACCCACACCCGTCGCGCCGGCACCTTCTGTCACCAGGCGCTCCCGCCACACCAGCGATCGCATCGCGGTCTCAATCGAGGACTCCGCAACCAGCGCCACCACATCCACCAGGTCGCTCACCATGGCGAACGTCATGCTGCCAGGCTCAAGGTTCCCGGCGAGTCCGTCTGCCAGCGTCTGATGCACCTGGACCGGCGTGATCTCGCCATGGGCAAGCGCTGCCGTGAACACCGGTGAGGCTTCCGCCTCGGCCCCGATGAGCCGCACCTTTCCGGAATGCTCCTGCGTGACCAGTCCCGCGCCCGCCAGCAGTCCACCGCCGCCCAGGGGAACGACGATCGCGTCGAGACCGGGTTCGTCTTCGAGCATCTCGAGCGCCACGGTGCCGGCGCCGGCGATCACATCCGGGTGGTTGTACGGCGAGATATACACGGTGCCGGTGGACTCGGCATCCTCGCGGGCCAGGCGTTCGGCCGCGTCGTAGTCCGCCTGCTCGATGAGCTCGGCGCCGTTGGCCGCGAGGGTCTTCTTTTTTGCGTCGGGCGCTGTTTTTGGCACGTGCACATGCAGGGCAATCCCGAGTTCGCGCGCCGCAATCGACATCGCCACCCCGTGATTGCCGGCCGAGGCCGTCACCACGGACGTCACGTCCGGCCGAGAGGCTTTGAGCAACATCAACGCGTTGTAGGCGCCGCGAATCTTGAACGACCCGCCAGGCTGGACGGATTCGAGCTTGATCCAGACCTCCGCCTGACACCGGTCGGACAGCCAGGCTGATTTGAGGAGGGGAGTCCGGCAGACGCGAAGCCTTCGGGCTGCAGCTTCGACGTCTCTCCGGTTCATAATCAAATTATGCACATCTGGACGACCGCCGCGCCGCCCTTCCTTAAAAACGGCTACATCGTGGCCTGCGAGGACACTCGTGAAGCCATCGTGATTGATCCGGGAGACGATGCGAGGGAGCAGATGGCGGTGGTCAGGCGTGAGGGGGTGAAGGTGAAAATGATTCTCCTCACGCATGCGCACCTCGATCACGTCACGGGCGTGAGGCTCGCGAAGGAGACACTCGGCGTGGATGTGTGGCTCCATCCTGACGACCTGTTCCTCTACGAACGCACCTCGGAGCAGGCGAGGATGTTTGGCATGCAGGCGGACCAGCCACCGACGCCGGATCATTTTTACGCCCCAGGGCAAACGTTCACGTTCGGGAACCTCGCGGTGGAGGTCGGACACACCCCCGGACATTGCCCAGGCGGTGTGGTACTGGCCATAGGCCGTCAGGGCCAATCGGAACGCGAGCTGTTTGTCGGGGATACGTTGTTCGCCGGTTCAATCGGTCGGACCGATCTTCCCGGTGGTGACTTCGACACGCTGATCGCGTCAATCAACAACGTCCTGTTTGCCTATCCGGACGCGACCATCGTGCACTCGGGGCACGGACCGGACACAACAATCGGCGAGGAACGCCGCTCGAACCCGTTCCTGACGTAGGGCGTCGGCTTTAGCCGCGCCACAGCGGCGGACCTGAAGGTCGCGCCCTACTAGTCTTCCTGAACCGTAAAGGTCACCCGCCCGACGCCGACCAGGTCGCCAGCGCGGAGGATCGCACGGGCGGTCGGTGTTCCATTGACCGACGTGCCGTTGGTACTGCCGAGATCTTCAAGCACCAGCTGGCCGGTGACGTCGGCCGTCAGGCGGCAGTGCAGGCGTGACACCAGTGGCGCTTCGAAGATGAAGTCGGCTTGCGCCCCGCGCCCAATCGTTTTGGCCACTCCTGGGGCAATCCGCACCAGTCGCGGCGTCTCATCGTCACTCTGCAAAATCCATCCGGCCATATCGCGAGAGAGTTTATCGGAAAACGTCGCCGAGCCAGGCGATCAACGCGTCGGTGATTGCCGCCGACACGGTTTTGTCCGGCAACGTCGCGTATTCGTCAACCTCGCCGGTGATTGCCGGCACGAGCAGGTGATTCACGCCGGGGACCACGAGTTTGCGAGTGGCGACCGACGGCTTGCCTCCACGTTTGTTGGCGAGCGCCTCAAGGGCATCCGCGTGTGAGGGTGGAATCTGCGAGTCGAGCGCGCCCTGGACGATGAAGACAGGCTGGTTGGTCTTTCGCATGGCTTCCGCCGGGTCAAACGACAACCAGCTCTTGAACCACAACGTGTCGGCTTGTTTGCGGAGTTCCGGCGGAATGGCTTCCCAGCCACGGCCGGTGATCACCGCGTCCATCAACTTTGTTTGCAGGGCGATTTTTTCCTGCTTCGAGGCTTCGGATTCCCTGGCGCGAATCAAGGCGTGTCGTTGCTGGGCCAGTGTGATTGCCCGGCCCGTGTCGCCCGGCGCGGCGACAAGGCCAATCGCATCGATGTCGCCCTTTTTCTGACCGGCCGCCAGGAGCGCCACCGCGCCACCTTCGGAGTGTCCGACAAGCGCGACGCGGTCACGATCGATATCCCGGCGCTTGCGCACCCACTGCAGGACGGCCAGCGCATCTTCCGCATAGGCCTCGATCGACACACTCTCAATGCGGCCACCACTCTGACCGACGCCACGTTTGTCGTACCGGACCACAAAATACCCGGCATCCGAGAGTCGCGCGGCCACCTGGCCGAGGATCGGAATGCCGAACACCGTTTCGTCACGGTCCTGAGCGCCCGAGCCCGAGAGCAGGATCACCACCGGAGACTTCCCGGCCGGCGCGGCCGGGGGCGTGATCGTCGCCGCGATGTTGAAGCCGTTCGCCGGGATAAACAGTTCCTCGTCGCGTGGGTGACTGAATGTGTCGAGCCGGGCCATGACACCCGTCAGGTCGTCACGCACAACGGCGACCGAGGCCACGGGGATGGCCATGCGCGCAAGGCGTCCTCGCGCGTCCACCCACACTTCGATATTGAGCGGGCCGGAGGGATTCGGGAAGACCAGATCGAACTGGCGGAGTTCGTGACGGATCTGCGGTGTTTCCATCCGGCGAGGGGTAATCCGCTCCACCCGCACGGCCAGTTCCGCCTGCGGGGCGATGTACGCGGGGATGATGTCGCCGACCTTGCTCCCGTGCAGGCGCAACGCCATCGCTTCGTAGCCGGAGTAGAAGTTGTTGGGCAGCAGCACCGTCGTCGCAGAGACCTTGTGGGTGAGCCTCACCTGCTGACCGGCCTGCACGACCTCGGAGACGGCGTCGTTGTTGGCGACAGAGGTCTTGAGCGACATCGGCTGGCCCCGCATCTGCCCGTTGATGTCCAGAGACCGGGTCTGCCAATCCGCGGCGTACGTCGCGATGAATCGGTCGAACGTCAGGTTGAGCGGCGCGCCGGTGCTGCCGGTGGCTGAGATGGTCCAGCCGTCGGCACCGCGTGTGACGTCGACATGTTCGGTCCCGATGCGTTGACCACGCAGGAACACGGTGAAATCGGCGGGACCGGACGGATCCTGCTGCGCGCGCGCGGACAGGGTGGTCAGGATGCCGATCGCGCCCACCGCCAGGACCAAGGCACTAGAATGACGAAGCCATCGATTCATGACACTCAAGTATCGCACCATCAAAGAAGGACGCCTGCGGTTTGAGGGGCCCGACGCCGCCTCGTTCCTGCACGCACTCGTGACTAATGACGTCGAAGGGCTGGTGCCCGGTCGGGGATGTTATGCCGCCTGGCTCACACCCCAGGGCCGGATGATCACGGACCTGCTGGTGCTGCGTGACGAATCCGGGGTCTGGGCCGAAGTGCCGGAAGGGATGGCGCCGGCGCTCCAGACACGTTTTGACCAGCTGATTTTTTCCGAGGACGTGCGGGTCTCTGATGTGACGGCGGAGACGACCGCCTCCTTGGTGGTAGGGGACGGGGCGGCTGCCGCCATCGCCACCGAGACGGGCGCCGACCCGGCCGCGCTCGACGCCCTGCCTGTGTTCGGCCACCTGACCGTGGGCGACGTCCGGGTGGTCCGCACCGACGAGACCCGGTTGCCGACGTTCCAGGTGTGGTCCAGTGCGCCGGGCGAAAAAAC
>CAYRGW010000062.1:0-27635 GCA_964423815.1 uncultured Solibacteraceae bacterium
GCCGCCACCGCCACCACGACCGGCGGGGGGTGCAGGAGCTCCAGCCACGGCCGGCACTGGATCAACACGCATGTCCCAGCACACAGCCTGAATGCCGGCCACGTTCCGGTTCGCGGGCACATCAATGGTCCGAACGGTGGCACCCGCCGCGTCCGTGATGCGCAGCGCGAGGCTGCCCACCGGCTTCTTCAGGTGGAACTGGATGACTGTATCGGCCGTCGGGTTTTCGCCGATGAAGTTGTTGTGGCCCCAGAACTCGTCGTTCTGGTTGTCCATCATGCGCCACTGCAACGTCGGACTCACCGAGAACAACGTGGCCGCCGCCGAGGCCGCCTGCGCCGCCGCGTACTCCTGTACGGGCGCGAGGTTGTCGAGGACCCACACGGCGCGACCGTGTGTGCCGACCACCAGCGCGTTGTCACGCGGGTGAATCACCATCTCGTCGATACGCACGGTCGGCAGGTTGGCCTTCAGACGACGCCAGCTCTTCGACCGATCAAACGAGACGAACAATCCGGTTTCCGTGCCGGCGTACAACACATCACCGTTGCGGGTGTCTTCGAGCACCGTGCGCACGACCTGACCGTCAAGGCCGGTGGTCGCCGCGCGGAACGTGGCGCCGTAGTCGTTGCTCACCCAGAGATAGGTCTTGAAGTCATTGAGACGGTGCGCGTCCACCGCGACGTAGACGGTGCCCGCGTCAAACTTCGACGGCACCACTTCCGAGACCCACGCCCCGGTGGGGAATCCCGGGAGATTTTTGGTGATGTTCGTCCAGGTCTTGCCCGCGTCACGCGACATCTGCACCACGCCGTCGTCGGTGCCCGTGTAGTACACGCCGGGCGTGTTGGGTGATTCGGCCAGCGACACAATCGTCGGCCACGACGTAATGCCGTCGTTGGCGGCGATGCGGACTTCGCTGCCGCGTTTGCCCATGATCTCGATCTCGCTGCGGTCCGCGTTGGTGGTCAGGTCCGGGCTGATCACGGCCCAGGAATCGCCGCGGTCGTTCGATCGGAACACACGGTTCGCGCCCACGATGAGCGCCGTCGGGTCATGCGGCGAGAAGATCATCGGCGTGTCCCAGTTCCAGCGGTACGGCAGCGCGCCCTCACCGGGGCCGGGTCGCACGGTTTCAAAACTCGGACGGATGTTGGTGGCTTCACCGGTCAACGCGTTCTTGCGCTGGATGTTGCCGTTCTGCGATTCGCTGTAGACGTAGCGGGGGTCGTTCTTGTCGATGAGCACGACGAACCCGTCGCCACCCTGCACCTGATACCAGTCGCTGTTCAGGATGCCGCGCGAGAAGCGGGTCTTGCTCGGGCCACACCAGTTGTAGTTGTCCTGGAGGCCGCCGCACACACGGAACGGCAGCGAGTCGTCCACGCTCACGTGGTAGAACAACGCCAGCGGCAGGTTGTTCAACACCTGCCACGTCCGGCTCATGTCATACGACACCGACATGCCGCCGTCATGCCCGATCAGAATGTGATCCGGATTGGCCGGATTGATCCAAATCGCATGCACGTCGTCGTGTGTCGCCTGCGCCGCGTCGGTGGCGACCGAGCGACCGCCGTCGATCGTCATCTGGAGCCCGACGCCGCCGTAGTACACACGATCCGGATTGTCGGGATCGATGTTGAGCTGGCTGAAGTACATCGGACGGGGATTGGTCATGCTGACCTGGCGGAACGAGGCACCACCATCGTCAGAGCGGTACAGCCCCGTCTGTGACGGGAACGTGCCGGCCGGAGCGGCGGGCTGGGGCGCGGCCGCGCCACCACGGGCGCCACCACCACGAGCGCCGTCAGCTCCGGGACCGCCGCCACGCGCGGCCGACGGGGCTTCGACGAGCACGTACATGATGTTGGCGCTGCGGCGATAGATGTCCACCGCCATGCGGCCGAGTTCACCGGTCGGCAAACCGTTTTCAACCTTCGTCCACGTCTCGCCGCCGTCGGTGGACTTGTGGAGACCCGAGCCCGGGCCGCCGCCGTTGAAGCAGCACTGCGACCGACGACGCTGATACAGCGTGGCCCACATGATGTCTGGATTGGACGCGGCCATCGCCAGGTCGTCCGCGCCGGTGTCGGCATCACCCGTCAGGACCTTGCGCCACGATTTACCACCGTCCGTGGTCTTGAACACGCCGCGGTCGCCGCCGGCGCCAAACGTCGACCCCACCGCGGACACAAAAACGACGTCGTTGTTCTCGGGATGAATCAGGATGCGGTTGATGTGGTAACTCTCACCGAGCCCCATGTTGGCCCACGTCTGGCCACCGTCGGTGGACTTCCACACACCGTTGCCCCACGACACACTCTGGCGGTTGGAGGCTTCGCCCGTGCCCACCCACACCAGGTTGGGATTGGTCTGCGAGATCGTCACGTCGCCGATCGACATGTTTCCCTGGTCCTGGAACAGGGGATCAAACGTCGTGCCGTTGTTCATCGTCTTCCACACGCCGCTGTGGGCCGTGGCGACGTAATAGATGGATGGATTTTTTTCGTAGACCGCGACGTCTGAAATACGACCGGACATCGTGGCCGGACCGATCGACCGGAAATGCAGCGCGTCCAGCGGATCTGCGGACTGGCTCGCGGCGGTCGCCTGGCCTCGCACGACCGAACCGGCAAACGCCACGCCAAAGACGAGCGTGGACAACACAAAGATACGCAGGGACCTGATCATTCAACCTCCAACGGACAAACGAGATGTCTGGGCGCGGGAATTATAGCGCGGCGGGTATGATCGGGAATCATGACTCCGCCCGTTGCGCCTCGATCCCGCGTCCGTACCGAAATCCCCAGTGAATACACCTGGAACCTCGCGGACATTTACCCGGGATGGGACGCCTGGGAGGCCGATCGCGAGGTCTTCGAGCGGCGAATCGCCGAGTACGACGCGCTGAAGGGCACACTCGCGCAGGGCGCGGGGCAACTGCGCGCCGCGTTCCAACTCAACGACACGATGGGCCGACTGGCCCACATGGTCTACTTCTATCCGTCGCTCCGGTACGACGAGGATCAGCGCGACAACACCATCAACGCGCGCAAACAACAGATCGAAGCGTTGTTTGCCCGGTGGCAGCAGGCCACCTCGTGGCTCAGCCCGGAACTGCTGACCATCCCGCTTGCCACCGTCCGCGGCTGGATGGATGAGGACGAGGGCTTGGCGCTGTACCGGTTTGCGATCGAAGAAGTGTTCCGTCAACAGGAACACGTGCTTGATGAACCCGGCGAACGGCTGCTCTCACTGGCGGCTCGGGTGACCAACGCGCCAAATGAGGCGTACTGGGCGCTCTCCACCTCCGACGCCAAATTCCCCGAGATCACACTCTCCAATGGGGAAAAGCAGACGATGTCGTACGGGCAGTACCGGGCGGTCCTGGCGACCAACTACAACCAGGACGATCGACGCCTGGCGTTTCTTGCGCATTACGGTACCTACGCGGCCAACCTGAATACCTACGCCTCGCTCTACCACTCGGTCTGCCAGCGCGACTGGTTCCAGGCCCGTGCGCGCGGCTACAAAAGCTCACTCGAAGGCGCGCTGCACGGCAACGCCATTCCCACCTCGGTCGTGGAGAACCTGATCGAGACCACGCGGCGCGGTACGGCGCCGCTTCAGCGGTATCACCACCTTCGCCGACGCCTGCTGAAGCTCGATCGGTATTGTCCCTACGACTTCACCATTCCCATCATCCAGTGGGACGCGCGCTACGACTACAAGACGATGTTGCCGGCGATCGTGGACGCGGTCGCGCCGCTGGGCCCCGACTACCAGGCTCGCATGAAACGTGGATTCGCCGAGCGGTGGATCGATGTGTACGAAAACGACGGCAAACGCAGCGGTGCCTACTCCGCCGGCGTCTACGGCGTGCACCCCTACATGCTCATGAACTGGACCGACACACTCGACGACGTGTTCACGATGACGCATGAGATGGGCCACTCCATCCACACCATGCTCTCGCACGAGACGCAGCCGTACGTGTATTCCGACTACACGATTTTTGTGGCCGAGGTGGCGTCCACGCTCAACGAAGCGTTGTTGCTCGATCACATGCTGGCCAACGCCAAGAGCCGCGATGAACAGATCGTGCTCCTGCAGCATGCGATCGACTCGATCACGAGCACGTTTTATACGCAGGTGATGTTTGCCGATTTTGAACTGCAGGTGCATCGCCGCGTGGAGCGTGACGAGCCGGTGACGGCCGACGTGCTCAACGGCATCTACACCGAGCTGTTTGTGGCGTATTACGGCGATTCCGTGGACATGGAGCCGTTGACCCCTGCCACGTGGGCGCGCATCCCGCACTTCTTCAATTCGCCGTTTTACGTGTATCAGTACGCGACCTGTTTTGCGTCGGCGGCGAAAATTGCGGCAGAGATCATGGAAGGCCCGGCCGACTCGCGAGAGGCCGCTCGTACGCGATATCTGAGTCTGCTGGCGTCAGGTGGCAACGATCACCCGATGAAACAGCTGGCCAAAGCCGGCGTGGATCTCTCGACGCCGGACACCGTCCAGGCCGTCGTCAACCAGCTCGATGTGTTGGTCTCCCGCCTGGAGAGTTTGACGTAGCCATATTCTGCATACGCTGAATATTCCACCTGCTTGGATTCCTGATTCAGGCTCTCGGATTCGGGGGACGGTTGCGCCACGTTACAAGACGGTGACGCGCGCCGTAACTGCTTGCATCCAAACGACAAACGCCCCAATTTTTTCCGGCGTCCCTGAACCGCAAAGTACGGCACGGGGTTTTCTTAACAAGAACGACAAAGGCCCCCGCTTACACACATGGGAATTCTCGACAAACTCAAGCCGCAGCCCCGTTGGAAACACGCTGACCCCGCCGTTCGCCTCGAGGCGGTGCGTGAACTCGACGATGACATGGAACTGGCCGGACTCGCCGAGTCCGACCCCGACGCAAAGGTGCGCCGCGCCGCCGTCGCCCGGATCACCGATCCCGAGGTGCTCGGCCGGTGTGCGACTGACAGCGAGCAGGCCGTCAAGGACGAAGCTGCCGATCAGCTCCTGGCCCTTGCGATGGACGGATCCGACGCTGCGCGCGCTGCGAGTGCCGTCAGCCGGCTGACCGATTCCCGTCGTCTGGCCCAGATCGCAAAGTCTGCGCAGACGGAAGCCACCGATGCCGTGCGTTCGACCGCGCTGGCAACATTGACCGACGAACGCGCGCTCGGCGCCATCGCCCGTCACGCCAAGGTCGAAGCCGTGGCCCTGGTTGCCGTCGCGCGTGTGACGTCTGCCGACGAACTGATGGACACCGTCCTCAACAGCGACCACAAGGATGTGGCGCTCGCCGCGTTTGACCGGGTGATTGACGCCAACGCTCCGGACGTCGCGCAGCTCAAGACGATCGACGCGCGTGCGCAGCAGAAGGCCGCCTCCAAGCGCGCCCGCACGATGCTGCAGGCGATTGAAGACGCCGAAATCGCCCGGCGCGCCGCCGAAGAGGAGCGCCGCCGGCAGGAGACGCTGCTGTGTGATGCCGTTGAAGGCGCCACCACGGTGTCGGATCCGGATCGCTCGGAAGCCGATCTGGCGCGGCTGGAATCGGCGTGGCAGGCCATCGGATCGCCGGATCAGGCCGCGAGCGCGCGGTTTGCGGCCGGCGCGGCCGCCATCCGTCAGCGGATCGCCGACAAACGTCGCGAAGCCGAGGCCGAAGCCGAAATGGCGCGCCAGCGTGGTGAAGCCCTCGCCTCCCGCGAAGCGTTGTGCCAGCGCGTGGAAACCATCGAAGGCGACGACATCCTCGAACAGCTCGCACCAATTGAAGAGGAGTGGGCGTCGTTGTCCCCCCTCGTGGGTAATGGCCCCGACGCGGCGCGGGTGAACGAACGTTTTGCGGCGGCCGTCGCCTCGAGCCGGAAACGTCACGCCCTTGGCACGACCCTCGTGGAACATCGCGCCACACTCGACACCCTTGTCCAGGAAGCTGAAGCCCTGCCCGCCCGCGAAGATGCGGCGGCGGCCGAGGCCCGGTGGAAGTCCCTTGCGCGCGAAGCCAGCGCACTCGTGGACACCCTCGCCGGTGCGTCGCGCCCCGCACCCGATCTGGCGGACCGTCTGAGCGTCGTCTCACGTGCCTTCGAGGCGCGTGAGGCGGCGGCTCGGGAAACCGCCAACAAGGCGCGGCTCGACATGGTGACCAAACTGCAGCGGTTGACCGAACGCGCAAAACGTGTCGCGGAAGCCGAAGCGGTCACCCTGCGTGAAGGCGAACGCCTGATGCGCGACCTGACGACCGCGCTTGACGAAGCCGGCAGCGGCGACGGCCCCAAGGAACTGACCGAGGCCATCGCGGCCCTGCGCGCACAGCAGGAAGCCGTCGCGCCGAAGGTCAAGGAACTGCGCGACATGGACGAATGGCGCCGGTTCGCCAACGCCCAGCAGCAGGAACAACTCATCGCGATGGCCGAGGCCATCGTCGCGTCGCTGAAGGCCGACGAAGAAGCCGGCAAGACGTCCGAACTGGCCGCCACGGCCAAGGCCCTGCGCGAGTTCCACCTGCGCTGGCAGGAAGTGGCGGATGCCCCACGGCATTCGGCGCAGCGTCTGTGGGATCGCTTCAAGACGGCGACCGACTTCATTCGCAGCCGGTGCGAGGTGTACTTCTCGAAGCTGCGTGAAGAACGCGGCACCAACCTCGAACGCAAACAGGCGATCGTCGAGGAGTCCGAGAAGCTGGCCGAGTCCACCGATTGGGCAAAAGCAGCCGCGCGATTCCAGGAACTGCAGACGGAGTGGCAGACGATGGGCCCCGTGCCGCGTGATGCGGCGCGTGATCTCGCCCAGCGGTTCCGCACTTCGTGCAACACCTTCTTCACCCGTCGTCGGGACGACCTGTCCTCGAAGAAGAAGGAATGGACCGACAACCTCGAGAAGAAGGAAGCCCTCTGCGCCCGTGCCGAGGCGCTCGCCGAATCGACCGACTGGGACGCCGCCTCAAACGAACTGAAGCGGATGCAGGCGGAGTGGAAGACGGTGGGTCCTGTGCGTCGCAACAAATCTGAAGTGGTGTGGAACCGGTTCCGCGCGGCGGCAGACTTGTTCTTCGAGCGGTACCACAATCGCCACAAGATCGCGCTCGCGGGCAAGATCGCCGAATACGAAGCACTGGTGGTCGCACTCGAAACACTGGCCGCACTCGAGGAGGCCCCGGCCGATCTCGCCGAGCAGGTCCAGACACTGCGCACGACGATGCAGCAGAATCCTCCGGCACCCAGCGACGCCCTCAAGGCGCTGCAGGAACGCTGGAAGCTTTCGCTCGCCACACTCACGCAGAAATTCCCGACGGCGTTTGCGGGCACCGACCTCGATCCTGCCGCCATCATCGGGCGCATGCAGAAACTGGTGGCCAAGGTTGAAGCCCTGGTGGAAGACGAGGCCAAGCCGGCGACCAGCACCGGCAAGTCCGCGACCGAACTGCTCGCCGAACGGCTGCGCTCGGCGCTGGCCAGCAACGCGATGGGCAAACGAGCAGACGATTCGAAGTGGCGTAATGCGGCGACGGCCGTGGACGACGCGAAGGCCGCATGGCATCGCCTCGCGCCCGTGCCGAGCGACGAAGCCACCGCGCTTGAGACACGCTTCCGGGCCGCGTGCAAGCGTGTCATGGATCAGGTGAAGCTCCACGTGAGCGCGCCTGTGGGGGGCCCCGGCGGCGGTTTCGGAGGAGGCCGCCCCGGGGGTCGTCCCACCAATCAGGGTTCAGGGTTCAGGGAGAAGAGTTCCGGGTTCTCCAAGGACAAGGGTCCCCGACGGGAAGACCGGGAGCTGTCGACCGTTTAGCAGAAGGTTAAAGGTCATAGGCAAAAGGCCACAGGTACGGACTGTCCGTACCTGTGGCCTTTGCCCTTCAACCTCTAGCCTGGGTGCTTTTTACTGGCCTTTGTAAACGACTTTGCCGCCGACGATGGTGTACGCGACCTTGGCGTCGCGGATTTCGTTGTCGGGCACACGTGTGATGTCCTTGGTGAGGATCGTGATGTCGGCGAGTTTGCCCGGCGTCAACGACCCCTTGAGGTGCTCCTCAAATCCCGCGTACGCCGCCCACAACGTGTAGGACTTCAACCCGTCAATGCGTGACATCTTCTGACCGGGGAAGAACTCCTTGCCGTCGGCCGTCTTGCGCGTGACCGTGGCGTAATAACTGGCGATGGGGTCCACGTCTTCCACGGGTGCGTCCGTCCCGTTGGAGACCACGGCGCCGCTCTGCATGAGCTTCTGCCAGACGTAGGCGCCTTCCTCGGCGCGTTCGGCTCCCAGGCGTGTGGCGACGTACGGCGCGTCCGACGTCGCATGGATACCCTGCATCGCCGCGATCACGCCCAGTTGTCCGAAGCGCGGAATGTCATCACGATGAATGTGCTGCGCGTGTTCGACGCGCCACCGGAGATCCTTGCCGTTCCTGTTGTTGTTGCGAAACGCCTCTTCAAAGACATTAAGCACTTCACGGTTGGCCCGATCGCCAATCGCGTGCAGACACAACTGATACCCGTAGTCGATCGCCAGTTGCGCGGTCGCCCGGGACGGATTCAGATCGCGGCCCAGACCGGACGTGGTGACCAGATCGGAATAGGGCGCCAGCATCCAGGCCCCACGTGAGCCGAGGGCGCCATCCACCGAAATTTTGATCGCGCGCACGGTGAGATGTTTGTTGCCGTAGTCGATCAGTCGCCCCTTCGCGAGCTGCTCGGGACTGCCGCCGCCGCGAATCATCACCCACAGACGCGACTTCAGCAGGCCCGTGTCAATCGCACGCTTGAAACGTTCGACATCCTGGAAGCTGGACCCGGCATCCTGCAGGCTGGTCACCCCCTTCGAGATGATTTCCTGGTCGGCCAGCTCGATCACCTTCATCGCCTCGGCCTCACGTTCTTCCGCGGTCGGCGGTGGCTCCCCGGCGCCGCGGCGAATCAGGCCCATGGCGGTTTCGTTAAGGAGTCCCGTGGGGTTGCCGGCCTTGTCCTTGAGAATTTCGCCACCAGCGGGCGCGACGGTCGCAGCCGTGAGGTTCGAGAGCTCCATCGCCCTGGCGTTGGCAAACGAGGCGTGGCCACTGGCGTGTGTGAGCACCACCGGGTTGTTCGGTGAGGCGGCAGACAACGCGTCATGCAGCGGGAATCCCGCCACGTTTGGCTGCGGCACCGACGTCCACTTTTCCTGATGCCAGCCGCGGCCCACGATCCACTGGCCCGGTCGCGCCTTGGCGGCCGCGTCCCGGACCATCCCGACGATCTGTTCCCAGCTCGTCGTGCTCATCAATTCCAGACCGAGTTTCGCCTGCCCGATCCCGGTGAAGTGGGCGTGGCTTTCCACAAAACCCGGCATGGCCATCTGGCCGTTCAGGTCAATGACCTGCGTATTCGGACCGACGTACCGGCTGATCTCGGCGTTGGTGCCAAGCGCCACGATGGTGTCGCCGTTGACGGCCATCGCCTGCGCCGTCGGCCGCGCATCATCGACGGTGACGATGCTGCCGTTACGAAGGACGAGGGTGGCCGGCGACGGCTGGGCGACCTGTGATTGGGTGGTGACCTGCGCGACGGTCGCCACGGCCACAAGCAGGCCGGTGGCAATAAGGGTTTTGGAGCGAAGGTTGGTAGTCATGCGTGCCCGCAAGGATAACTGGGTTCTAGGTTCGCTGGAACCCCAGGCGTTTTTCGACGATCAGGAAATATGGCACCGCCAGGAACGCCAGCGCCGCCGCGATTCCGAACGCGGGGCGGAATCCGAACTGGTGAATCAACCAGCCGAGGCCGGTGGACCCGCTGCCCACACCCACGTCAAAGGCTGCGAGCATGGCACCAAACGCGGCGCCACGGCGCCACGCGGGGATGTGACTCATGACGTAGGCCGTGTACGCGGGATACAACAACCCGAATCCGGAGCCAAATGCCAGGCCGGCAACGATCAAGGTCATCCGCCCCTGAGCCCCGGCCAGCAGGGCCATGCCTGTGGCGGTGATCAACAGACACGGAAACAGCACGCTCCGATGGCCCATCCTGTCGAGCCGTCTGCCAATCGTCAGTCGTCCCACCAGCATGGTCACCGCCATCGATGTCAGGAAGACACTGCGGGGTGACACGCCCAACTCATCGGCGTACAAGGCGGAGAACGTGGTCAATCCCCCGTACCCAAACGCGACCAGCGCCATCGTCACCGACAACACCATCACGGGCCACTCGACGCGCCCCAGTGCGCGTGTGCCCGTGGAAGGACGGGGGGTGCCTGTGGCGTGCCGATCGTCGGGCAATCGCCACGCGATGAATGCCATCAGCAGATTCAGGGCGCTGATTTCGAAACACAACGCGGCCCATCCGTACGAATAGACCCAGAATCCCAGGGGTGGCGCCGCCGCCAGCGCGATGACCGATGACAATCCCCAATACCCGAGGCCTTCCGCGCGCCGGCTCTCGGGAATGATGGACGTGATGTACGCGCCCGACGCAGACAGGAGCGCGGACCAGAACAGGCCGTGCACAAACACGAGTCCGAGCAGGACCTTGTAGTTGTCGAGGACGGCGTATGTCGCGGTGAACGCGGCCAGGACCACACTGACGACCATCAGGACACGCCGATGACCGAGTCGATCGGCGACCTGCCCCGTGAACGGCGCGGACAAGGCAGAGGCGTACGTCAGGAATCCGAGAAACAGGCCGCCGGCAAACGTGGTGCCTCCCAACGCGAGCACGTGATACGGCGCGGCGGGGAGCAACTGGAACAGTGACACGAACACCGTGAAGGTGTACGCGCACATCACGAAGAAGCGCGCGGTGAAGAGCGGAGCCATCGAGTGCGGGATCAGATTACCGCGTTCTCGATGGCTCCCCTCTTTCCGTGTGGAGGTTTATTTCCTGAAGACGAAGGTCGAGAAGACGTCGTAGTAGCCGGCCGGCACCGTAATGACCGATACCGCGCCAGCATCGGGCACGGGACCACCACAGTCGGCCGACCCGCCAATGTGCAACGTTAACGGTGTCATCGTCTGGCTTGTGGTCGGCTGGGACTGGACCAGTCCGAACGGGTCGGGCGAATTCACGCCATCGCCGTATTCGCAGTAGGACTGCGGCCCCCCGCCAATCGGCTGCTTCTGAAGGATTACGCGCGGCCAGACGTAGACGTTCGTGGACGGACCGTCCGAGAGCACGGCTGCTGCCACCGAGAGCCGGCACGGGGCATTGGCGGCAGAACACGTAAACCTGAACGCACCGCCGGTCGTGTCACCCACCGGTGACCCAAGACGCGTGGAGTAGACCGCCCACGGCGTCGCCAGACCGGTCCCGCGCTGCACCAGCACCGCTGCGGTCCCGAATTCCGGGGCAGGCACGGGCGCCTTCTTGGTGCTGTGCTGCTGTTTTTTGGACTTGTCGCTCTTGCTTTTGCCCTTGCCCTGATCGGCCACGTGGGCAAACGACACCACGGTGAACGCCAGAACCATGGCGATCACCAACGGAAGCCGGACGAATTTGATGTGCACGGGTGTTACCTCCTGTGCTGGGGGTGGGAGATCACACCATGCCGACGTTGATCTGTCAACCGGCCGCCGACACTACTTCACGATGGGCGTCACAGTGAGTTTCCGGAACGCCACAAGTTTGTGGTCTCCCTGAATCATGATCGGGCCGGGCGTGAGTTCGTTGGTGTCGAGCGCGCCACCGGTAATCCCTTCAATGGCGGCATTGTCCTGCACGCGCTTCCCGTTGAGGGTGATGGTCACGCGGTTGCCAACAAGGATGATCTCGACGCGCTGCCATTCGCCGGGTGGAAGGCTTGCATTGGTGTCCGGCGCTTTGCGTCCGTAGATGGACATGTGGCCGGTGATCGCCGGCGGCTGCCCCGCATCGTCAAACACCTGCATCTCGTAGCGACCACGCAGGTAGATCCCGCTGTTGCTCGTCGCAAGCAAGCGGTATTCCGCCTCAAGTTTGAAGTCGGTGAACTTCTCCTTCGACACCAGGTTGTTGGCCGGCGGTTCATTCACCATGAAGCCGTCGACGATGGACCAGTTCATGGGGCGGGTGGCATGTTGCACGCCCCACGCGTCCATGGACGGTTTCGCGGCATCAAACAACATCACCGGGGTGCCGTACTTGTGTGCGGCGTTGGCGTCAGCCGCGGGCCACGTCGGCGTGCGCACACCAACCCAGTTCACGACACGTTCGGTGGCCGGCGCACCGCCGCGTCCACCCGACCGAAGTGTGTGACGACCGACCAGGCGATCGCCCTCGATGCGCGCGCGATATTCCGGTCCGGTCGGCGCGTCAGGACGCCCGGTCTGAAACACCAACTCCCCCGCGTCGACCTTGACGATCCCCAGATTCAGCGGGCTGCCCGTGCGATTGAGGAACCGCCCCGTGAGGCCGTCCGGTCCCTGCTCGACCTTGAGCCAGTAGACAAAACTCGAATCCTCACCCGTCCCGGTCATGTTCCACGAGCCAAGGAACGGATTGGGTTGTGCGGAGACGGCAGGCGTGACGAGGGCGATGGCCAGCAGGCAGACCGAAAGAAGGGTGCGCATAGGCGTAATGGTAACCGGTTCTGAGGCTACAATCGCCGCGTGCAAATCATCCGAAGCCGAGAGACGTTTGATGTCTGCATCGTGGGATCGGGCGCCGGCGGCGGCATGGCTGCCAAGGTGCTCACCGAGTCCGGTGCAAAGGTTGTGATGCTGGAAGCCGGCGTGAACTGGGATCCCGAAACGGATCCCAAGATGTTTGCCTGGCCCTACGACTCGCCTCGTCGGGGCGGCGGAACACCCGAGAAGCCGTGGGGCGAATTTGGCGCGTGGATCGGCGGTTTTGCGATCGATGGCGAACCGTACACGACCGGCCCCGGCAGCAGCTTCCAGTGGTTTCGCACCCGCATGCTCGGAGGCCGCACCAATCACTGGGGCCGCATCTCGCTGGCGTTTGGTCCGGACGACTTCCGCCGCAAGAGCCTCGACGGCCTCGGCGACGACTGGCCGATCACGTTCGACGACATCAAGCCGTATTACGACCGGGTGGACCGCTTCGTGGGCCGCTTCGGCACGGTCGAAGGATTGCCGAACGAACCCGACGGCATCTTCATGCCGCCACCCGAGCCGCGGTGCTGGGAGCGGCTCGTCAAAAACGCCTCGGACAAACTCAACGTCAAGTGCATCCCGTCGCGTCTGTCGATCCTGACGCAGCCGCTCAACGGTCGGGCGGCCTGCCACTACTGTGGCCAGTGCTCGCGGGGATGTGCGACACACTCCAATTTTTCGTCGCCCTCGGTGCTGTTGCGACCGGCGATCGCCTCGGGCAACCTCACGATCATCACGCAGGCGATGGCACGCGAGGTCACGGTCAACTCGCAGGGCCTGGCCACCGGCGTGGCGTACATCGACAAAACGACGGGACGCGAAAATCACGTGTCGGCGCGGATTGTCGTGCTGGCCGCCAGCGCGTGTGAGTCCGCACGCATCATGCTCAACTCGAAGAACACGCAGTTTCCGCAGGGCGTGGGCAACTCCTCGGGTGTGGTCGGCAAATACATCACCGACTCCACCGGCGGCGGCGTGACGGCGTTTATCCCGAAGTTGATGGATCAAATCCCGCACAACGAGGACGGTGTGGGTGGGGCGCACCTCTACATGCCGTGGGTGCTCGACAATCGCAAACTCGACTTTCCGCGTGGGTACCACACCGAGATTGGCGGCGGCCGCAACATGCCCAACGCCGGCTTCGGCGGCAACATCCAGCGTTTCACCGGGTACGACAGCGGTCGTGAAATCGGCGGCTACGGGGCGAAGCTGAAGGACGACTACCGGCGCTTCTACGGGGCGACCGTAAGTTTCTCGGGTCGCGGCGAGATGATCCCCAACGAAAACAGCTACTGCGAAATTGATCCAAACACGGTGGACAAGTTCGGGATTCCCGTCCTGCGTTTCCACTGGCGCTGGACCGACCACGAATACAACCAGGTCAAACACATGCAGGAGACGTTCCGCTCGATCATCGATGAGATGGGCGGCACGGCCATGAGCACGATGCCTTCGCGCGAACGTGGTTATGGCATCTCGACCGGCGGGTCCATCATTCATGAACTCGGTGTAACGCGCATGGGCAACGACCCGAAGACCTCGGTGCTCAACAGCAACTGCCAGGCCCACGACGTGAAGAACCTGTTTGTCACCGACGGCGGTCCGTTCGTGTCCCAGCCCGACAAAAACCCCACGTGGACCATCCTGGCTCTCTCGTGGCGCACCAGCGACTTCATCGTCTCTGAACGCAAGAAGGGAACGCTCTGATGGCTTCCATTGATCGACGCTCACTGCTGCGCCTGATGGCCGTGGCGCCCATGGCCGCCGCGTTTACGTGGTCACACGAAGAGGCCGTCCACGCGAGTGCGCTGGTCAGGACCCAGGGGGCGCAGGGGGGGCAATTCACACCGGCGTTCTTCACGGCCCATGAATATGCGACCGTGCAGGTGCTGGTCGACTACGTCATTCCGAAGGATGATCGGTCGGGCAGCGCCACTGACGCAGGCGTGCCGCAGTTCATGGACTTCATGATGCTGGACCAGCCCAACGCCAACCGCCAGAACTCGATGCGGGGCGGACTCGCCTGGCTGGACCTGGAATGCCACCGTCGCTTCGACAAACGTTTCATCACGTGTTCGGACGCGGAGCGTCGTCAGGTCCTCGACGACATCTCCTGGCCGCAGCGGATCAAGCCCGGCATGGCCCCCGGCGTCACCTTCTTCAACAGCTTCCGCGACCTGACCGCCAGCGGATTCTGGACCAGTGAGATGGGCATCAACGACATCCAATACATCGGGAACACGTTTGTGCCAAAGTGGACGGGATGTCCACCGGAAGTGCTCACGAAACTCGGACTGACGTCCGAATAGCCCCCTCATCGTCTGTCTCCATGCAAGCACTTCGGGTTGCGGCCGCGTCGTTCCTCGTCTTGTTCATCGAGATCGCGCTGATCCGGTGGCTGCCGTCGCAGATCCGGCTGCTGTCGTTTTTCTCGAACTTCATCCTGCTCGCGAGTTTCCTCGGGATTGGTCTCGGGTGTCTCCTCGCGCCCACACGGAGCCGGCTCTTCGCCTGGTTCCCTGCGGTGCTCGCCGCGATCGTCGGTCTTGTGTGGGCGTTCCGCATAGAAGTCGCCGTACAAGCCTCCGGCGCCATCTATTTCACGAGCGGCACGACGGACGACGTGGTGGCGATCGAGAGCTTTCTCCTGCTGCCGGCCATTTTTATTGTGGTGGTGGGATTGTTCGCTGCGCTCGCCGAACGTATGGGCCGCGAGATGGCGACCCTGCCGCCGATCAAGGGATATTTGTGGAACGTGCTCGGGAGTCTGCTCGGCGTGATCGCGCTCGGCCTGCTGTCGTGGTCACAGTGGCCACCACAGGTCTGGTTCGGCATCTCCGCGCTGGTGGCCCTGCCGTTTGTCTTCACGCCTGATCCCGATCGCGCGCCGAGGTCTGCCGTGTTGCGCTGGTCCGGCGCGGGCGCCCTGGTGGCCGCCGCTGTGATGACCGGCGTCATGGCCGCCGGCACCATCTGGTCGCCGTACTACAAGGTGCTGGTTCGTCAGGACGGCGCGGACACGGTGGTGGAGGTCAACAACATCTTCCACCAGTCGATGGCACCGCTTGAACACAAGGAATATTTCTACCAGTGGCCGTACACGGTGTTCGGCGACACGTTTGAAGACGTCCTGATCCTCGGCGCCGGCTCGGGCACCGACGTCACCGCAGCGTTGCGCCACGGTGCCAAGACGGTCGACGCGGTCGAAATTGACCCGGTCATTCTCGAGCTCGGCAAACGGCTGCATCCCGACAAACCGTTCAGTGAACCGCGGCTGACGATCATTAATGACGACGGCCGTCATTTCCTGCGGACGACCGAGAAAAAATACGACCTCATCGTGTACGCGTTGATCGATTCGCTCACGTTGCAGTCGGGATTCTCCGGCGTGCGGCTGGAGAGTTACATGTTCACGGAGGAGGCGTTTGCCTCTGTGCGCGACCGTCTCAAGCCGAATGGCCTGATGGTCATGTACAACTACTTCCGCGAAGACTGGTTGGTGGACCGACTCGCGAATACCGCAGCCAAGGCGTTTAATCAGGAGCCGTGGCTGCACGTGCATGAGGCGCGTGCGTTCCTCGGGGTCATGCTGGCCGGACCACGACTGGACGAGATGCCTGGCAGTCCCGTCATTCCAGATCGGGTCACGGCTTTTGGACAATCACATGCGCCGAGCCCGGCCGTGATGCACAAACGCGACGCGAACATCGAACCCGCGTCCGACGACTGGCCGTTCCTGTACCTGCGCGATCGCCATGTGCCGGCGCATTACATCTGGTCGTTGTTGCTTATCTTCGGCGCCTCCCTCGCGCTGGTGCTGCCCGTTGTGCGCCGCGCCGGTGGTGGCTGGTCGTGGGAGATGTTCCTGCTTGGTGCCGGCTTCATGATGCTCGAGACGAAGTCGATCACGCAGTTTGCGCTCCTGTGGGGCTCGACCTGGGTGGTGGCGTCGATGGCAATCACCGGCGTCCTGGTCATGGCCCTCGCCGCAACCATCGTTGTCTCCCGCGTTGAGATTCGGCGCCCCTGGCTGGTGGGCGCGGCGCTGCTCGCGCTGCTCGCCGCCAACTACGCGCTGCCGGTGGGCAGCCTGGCCTTTGACAGCCTGGCGCTGGAATCACTCGCGCACGCGTTGCTGGGCTTCAGCCCCATCTTCTGCGCCGGGCTGCTGTTTGGCTCCGCGATCAAGCGCTCGTCGTCGCTCCCGCGCGACTACGGCACCAACCTGCTCGGCGCCATGGCCGGCGGCGTGGCCGAATATATTGCGCTCATTACCGGCTACAACATCCTCATCCTCATCGTCGCCGCCTGTTACGTGGGCGCGCTGGCGGCGCGGCAGCGCAGCGGCAATGTGCCCATTGGGCAATGAGGCAATGGGCCAATGGGCCGCGTACAATGAGGTCATGAAGTCTTACCGCACAACACTGGCCCTCGGGGCCGCTCTCGTCCTCACGGGAACCATTGGCATTCGCGGCGCCATGCCGCTCCCCACACAGGCGGCCACACCGGCGCCGGCGGCGACTGAAACCGCCAGGCTGTACCGGCTGCACTGCCAGATGTGCCACGGGGCCAATGGCAAGGCGCCCATCGCTGACATGGCACTGTTTCAGCGCAAATGGAAACACGGCACCTCGTCTGCGGAGATGGCCAAGGTCATCGCCGACGGCGTCAAGGGCACGCCGATGATGCCGTTCAAGGGCAAGCTGAAGCCGGAACAGATTCTTGCGCTCGCCAAACACGTGCGCGCGTTTGATCCGACACTCAAGCCGGAAAAATGAGCCCCATCAACGTCGCGCTCATTGGGTACGCGTTCATGGGACGAGCCCATTCGAACGCGTATCGCCAGGTTGGTCCCTTCTTTTCGCCGAGACGTCCTCCACGGATGAAGGTGATTTGTGGTCGGTCAGCCCGCGACGTGGAGAAGGCGCGCCAGGCGCTCGGTTGGGAAGAGGCCGCGACCGATTGGAAGGAAGTGGTCCGGCGGTCAGACATTGAGCTGGTGGATGTCTGCACCCCTGGCGACAGCCACGCCGAGATCGCGATTGCCGCCGCGAAAGCCGGCAAACACGTGTTCTGCGAAAAGCCGCTCGCCAATTCCCTGAAGGACGCCGAGCGTATGCTGGCCGCCGTCGAGAAGGCCGGCGTGGCCCACATGATCTGCCACAACTATCGGCGCGCGCCCGCCGTGCAACTCGCCAGACAGATCATCGCGAAGGGCCAGCTCGGCGACATTCGGCATTATCGAGGGACGTACCTGCAGGACTGGATGTCGGACCCGGCCGCGCCGTTCAACTGGCGACTTGATCGCGACAAGGCCGGCTCCGGCGCGCTCGGCGACATTGCGTCACACTCGATCGACCTCGCCCGTTTCCTCGTGGGCGAGATCACCGAGGTCACCGCCGACCTGAAAACGTTTGTCCCTGTTCGCGCTGAAGCCGGCAAACCGCGCTCCAAACGCGAGGTCACGGTGGACGATGCCGCAATGGCGCTGGTGCATTTTGCCGGTGGTGCCGTGGGCACGATTGAGGCGACCCGGATGGCGCCCGGGCGCAAGAACTACAACCGCTTCGAGATCAACGGGCGCCTGGGCAGCATCGCCTTCAACCTGGAGCGGCTCAATGAACTCGAGGTGTACTTCGAGAACGATCCACCGCACCTGCGTGGGTTCCGAACGATCATGGTGACCGAGCCCGCCCATCCGTATGTGGGCAAATGGTGGCCGCCCGGGCACATCGTGGGTTACGAACACACATTTACGCACACGGTGTACGACCTGGTGGAGGCGATCGCCGGCGGCAAGGTGCCGACACCGAATTTTGCTGACGGCGTCGCGAATCAGCGTGTGCTGCACGCGATCGAGCGCGCGAGCCAGTCCCGTCGGTGGGTGAAGGTCTAAAGGATCCTGCATGAAGCTTGGTGTTTTTGCTGTCCTGTTTGGCGACAAACCGTTTGAAGAAACGCTGGACTACGTCGCGTCGCTCGGCCTGGAAGCCATCGAGATCGGGTGTGGCGCGTATCCCGGTGATGCGATCTGCAAGCCGGCGCAGTTGCTCTCGAGCAGCAAGCGACTGCGCGAGTTCAAGGACGCCGTGCAGGTGCGCGGGCTGACGATCAGCGCACTGAGTTGTCACGGCAACCCGCTGCACCCCGACAAGAAGATCGCCCGCGCCCATCACGAGGCCTTCGTCAAGACGGTGGCCCTCGCCGAACAACTGGATGTGCGCACGGTGATCACGTTCAGTGGATGTCCAGGCGGTGATGCCAAAGCGACGCAGCCAAACTGGATCGTCTCCCCATGGCCGCCCGAGTTTGCGGCCGCGCTGGAGTGGCAGTGGGACGAACGGGTTATTCCCTACTGGACCGAGACGGCGCGCATCTGCAAATCCGCGGGCATCAAGGTCGCGATCGAGATGCACCCGAACTTTGTGGCGTACAACCCCGAGTCGATGTTGCGTCTGTCGGCCATCGCGCCAAGGACGATCGGCTGCAACTTTGATCCGAGCCACCTCTTCTGGCAGCAGTCAGATCCGGTCGCGGCCATCAGGGCGCTGGGCGATCGGATTTTCCACGTGCACGCCAAGGACTGCCGCATTGATGCTGCCAACACACGTGTGAATGGTGTACTCGACGCCAAGAGCTACACGCGTGAAGCGGAGCGGTCATGGATCTTCCGCACCGTCGGGTACGGCAACGACGCCCTCGTCTGGAAGGACATCGTGTCCAACCTGCGCATGGTCGGATACGACCACGTGATCAGCATCGAACACGAAGACAGCCTGATGGCGCCTGAGGAAGGCCTGCAGAAGGCGATCGATTTCCTGAAGCCGATCGTCATCAGCAAGCCGCGCGGCACGGCCTACTGGGCCTGACCTGGCCCCGCGTCCATCGTCACAAGCACAAATCGCGTGACGTTGTCGGGCTGATCCTGCACACGTTCGGCGAGCACGACGCCGCCGTACACCTCGGCCGCTCGTCTGGAGGCGATTGCCGCATCGAGCCGGTCGCCTCCCGCGAGCACCGCTTCCACTGCCCCTGCGGTGTCAAACGTCGCACGGGCCTCCGCGTGGGGATGGCGCGCAAACCACTGAGTACATTGCGCGAGTGCGACTGGATGCGACCACACCCGACGAATCGTATCGAGCGTTGCGCCCGGGAGACCAATCACGGTTTGATCAATCGGTTGCAGGTGTTCCTGCTGAATGTGGACCCCATGCCTCGCGATCAATTGTGCGGAGTCGGGTACAGGGCCAACGATGCTGTTGGTGACGGGCACGACAGCCATCCGCACCCGCCCGCCAGCCAGAGCATCAAAGACGTCGGCCAGTGTCCGACACGGCAACAACACGGCTGACGACCCCAGCAGGGCGCGGGCGGCTTCTTCGCTGAAGGCTCCCCGCGCGCCCTGATACGCCGCCTCATACGCAGGGTCACCGCTCATGGGGCGCCGCCGCGTGCTCCTCGGCGTCGCCTGCGGGTGCAAGCAACCGTTCGAGGCGTTCGCGCTCGGCTTCGAGGGCAACGATGGTCCTGTCGATGCGGTCGATGTGTTTGCGATGGCGATCCTGCGGGTCTTCCATGGGTTCCATTTCGGGCTCCTGATACATAAAAAAAGCCCGCTTCCCTTTCGGGTAGCGGGCTTGACTGAACAAGAAGTTGTCTCGGCTCAGATCACGTCGCTACCCGGGGGCTCCAGGGGTAAAACGATAGGTAAAAAAGCCAAACGACCACGCAGACACACCGGTGCCCACGGCGGGTGCGGTGACTGTCGCGAAGTGGTTGAAGGCGGGCATCTGAGGTATTCAGGAGTATCGCGGCGGCCGACGGACTGTCAAGTGGATGATTTTTCTTACTTTGTAGTTGACAGCATAAACTGAGACGTAGTCCACTGAGCGCCATGCCCACCGTGCTTGGCGAGTTCGAACAACTGGTGATGTTGACCGTGCTGCGTCTGGGTGAGGACGCCTACAGCGCGGCCGTGCGACGGGAGCTGCAGGAACGCGCCGGCCGCGACGTGTCCCCCGGCGCCGTGTTCACCACACTGGAGCGCCTGGAAGGCCGCGGACTGGTGGCCTCGCGCTACGGCGATCCCACACCCGAACGTGGTGGCCGTCGCAAGCGGTATTACCGGATCCGCGCGGAGGGCCGTCGGGCTCTGGTGCACGCGCTGGAGACGATGAAAAAAGTCGCCGAGGGACTCGACGCAAAACTGGAGCGATCATGACGCCATCGCCGCCACTGAGCGCCGTTCGGCTGCTGCGCGCGTGCATGAGCGCACGCGTCTGTGAAATTGTGACAGGCGATCTGGAGGAGGAGTTCTCACGCGGACGGACGCGCGCGTGGTTCTGGCGGCAGACCCTGCGATCGATCCTCGCGTACTGGGCCGGCGCCATCGTCGGTGGCGTCTGGGCCTTGATCAGCGACATGCGCGCGGCCGCCAGGGCGCTGGTGCGGCAACGGCGATTCGCGTTGACGGCCGTCTCGACTCTGGGATTTGCCCTCGCGCTCGCCGTATCGGTCCTCGCAGGAGTGAACACCTACCTGGTGCGCGGCCTGCCGTACCCGGAGAGTCATCGGCTCTACAACGTCAACATCTTTCAGCCCGGCATCGACATGCCGCCGCAACTGGAGGCGCTGAAGTGGGAGTCGCTCAGCGATCTGGCCGACACGCAGATCGCGTGGGACCTCGACCTGTTCAATCTGCGTGGGGCGCCGTACGCGGAAGCCGCACAGGGCACGTGGGTCACGCCGGACTATCTGGAAGGGTTTGGCATCCGGACGGCGATGGGACGGTCGTTTGTGGCAGCCGATTTTGCCCCCGGAAGCGCACCAGTGATCATCATCAGCCATCGGCTCTGGCAGACACGATTTGGTGGAGATCCGGCGATCATCGGCCGGCACGTGGAGTCGTATTCCAACGATCGGCCCGAGGACATCGGTGTGTTGACGATCGTCGGCGTGTTGCCTGAAGAGTTCTGGCACTACCAGGCGTTTACCGATGTGCTCGCGCCACTCCCCTCTTCCACCCGCACGTACCCCTACATCATCCGGCTGCGTGACGGCGTCTCCCCTGATGTCGCCGGCGAACGCATCGCGGCGCTGATTCGCGCGACCCACACAATGCCCGAGGCGTGGCGTGTGGATGTGCGCTCGATGCACGACAGCTACGTGACGAGCGTTCGACCGCTGCTCCTCACATTGGCAGCCGCTGCGGGACTCGTATTGCTCATTGCCGCGGCCAATGTGGCCGTGCTGCTCCTGATTCGATCAACCGAACGCCAACGGGAATTCGCCATTCGTACCGCCCTGGGCGCCTCGGCGGGCCGCATCTCCCGCGCGCTTGCGGCTGAGGCCATGGTGCTGGGAACGGCTGCGGTGGTGTTCGGCCTGGGGCTGGCCCAGGCGGTCATCACGTCGTTGGCGCCGGTGATTGAACGACAACTGGGTCGCGCGGCACCGGGGGGCGAAGCCGCGTTCTCCATCGACGGATTTGTGCTGGCAGGCGCCGCCGCTGGCGGGTTGTTCGTCGTGCTGGTGTGTTCCCTTGCACCGATCTGGGCCGCGCGCACGTCTGCGACGTCGGGTGCGATGGCCACGGGTCACCGCGCTGTCGGCAGCAGAGCCCAGCAACACATGCGCATGGCCCTGGTCTCCGTCGAGATCGCCGCGTGCCTCACCCTGTTGGTCGGCGCCGTGCTCATGGTGCAAAGTGGCCTTCGGATTCTGGGCTCGGAGATCGGGCTCGACACGTCCGGCGTGTCGGTCGGGCGTCTGAGTCTCAACGTCGCCGCCTATCCGGATCCCGCGAGCCGTACGGCGTTGTTCAATCGGGTCGAAGCTGCAGCGACCGAGATTCCCGGCCTGACCGGTTTGGCTTTCACCAATTCCTGGCCCCTGCAGGCCGCAGCTCCGCGAGAGATCTCGCGGGAGAACGGACCGACCGCCCGTCCGGTTCGTGCGGGACTGACCGGCGTCTCTGCCGCGTACTTCTCAACCGTGGGCATCCAGGTGCTCGACGGCAGAACCTTTTCCGATCGGGATCGGATTGGTTCGGCGCGGGTGGCCGTCGCGAGCCAGACGGTGGCCGATCGGCTCTGGCCGGGCGAGCGGGCAGTTGGGCAAAGGATCCAGTTGGCGGCTTCTCCGAACGCGCCGGCCGGTACCCCACCTGAACTCGTCGAAGTCATAGGTGTCGTCAGCGACATCCGGCACAGTCACCTCGACGAGGATGCCGCTGATGTGTATGTGGCCCTGTCGCAGCAGGGCACCACCGGCGCATTCCTCTACATGCGGACACGCGACGGAGCGCTGGGGGTTCTCGACGCCTTTCGTCACGCGCTCCGCCGCATTGACGACGGCATCGTCACCAGCACGATGCGGCCCCTGGGCGACATCCTCGATCAGCAGCGGGCTGGGTCGCGTTTCCTCGCGCAACTGCTCGTGGTCTTCGCGGCATTGTCCGTCGTGCTGGCGCTGCTGGGGATTCACGGCGTGATTGCGTATGCGGCGGGACAACGACGCCGGGAGATCGCCGTGCGGATGGCGATCGGCGCGAGCCAGCGCGCCATCGCGACGTTGTTCCTGCGGCAGGGTGCCGTGATGGTGGCACTCGGGATCGCAGCAGGGATCGGCGGGGCGATAGCTCTCGGGCAGGTCCTGCAGGCGCAGTTGTTTGGTGTTACCGCCGGCGATCCTCTGGTGATCGCGCTGTCGGCCGTGAGCCTGGCCCTGCTCGGCCTGCTGGCCACCACCGGCCCCGCTCGACGAGCCGGATCCACCGACCCCGCGGAAGCGCTCAAGGGGGACTGAGCCGGTCTGGCGCGGCTGAAGCCGACGCCCTACGAAGAACGTTGCCGTGCACGATTGCACAAACGTGTGGCGCCCCTCTGACGTACAACCAAGGGATGCAGTGGGCCGATCGATTCGAGTCGTTTGTCGGGAAAAAGACTGCCGCCGCCGCTGCAGCGGAGATTCCTGGCTACGTCACCGTGGAATCACACACCGACGCTCGTGGGCTCAGTGCCATCGGCAACGCCTGGTCCGTTGAGCGCTTCGACGGTCGCTTCTACGAGTCCTGGCCGACCGACCCGGCACTGCCGGCCGTCAACACAGTGTTCGTACAGTCAGCGGATGGCAACACCGGGGCGGACAATCCCATGGAACTGGGCGGCGGCCTGACCGACAAACACCTGATCTACGAAGGGTTGTCGAGTGTGCACGCCGACGCGATCATCAGCGGCTCGACCACCATCGCCGGTGGCGATACCGTGATGGCCCTCTGGCACCCCAAATTAATCTCGCTGCGAGTGGCCCTCGGACTGCCGCGGTATCCGGCGCAGGTGGTGGCCACCCGCACCGGCGATCTCGACATCGAGTCCTCGCTCCTCTACAACGTGCCGCAGTTGCGCGTGTTCATCATCACCAATGACGCCGGCGCGGACGTCCTCCGTCCACACACGGCGTCGCGGCCGTGGATTCAGGTGCTGAGTGCGGGACCGGAATCAGATCTCGTCGCCGGCCTGCGCGTGCTGCGTGCCCAGCACGGCGTCGCGCGCGTCTCCAGCATCGGCGGGCGCACGGTGACGACGCAGTTGATTGATGCCGGCGTCGTGCAGGACATCTATCTGACAACGTCGCCGCGGCCGGGCGGCGAGCCCAATACGCCGTTTTATACGGGCGCGTCGCCGCTCAACACGAGGTTGATCGTCAAAAAGGCCGGCCAGGCCGACGAAGCCGGCGTGGTCTTCGAGCACCTGGTGGTGAGGTAGCCCTACGTCGTCGGCATCGCGCGCGGACCGGAGTCCGGGGGACGGAAGAACAACGCCAGCGCGATGGCGGCGATTGAAGCGGCGGCGAGCGGCACCATGAAGAGGCCTTTGAAATCCGTGACGCCGTTGGTGGTGTACACACTCTGCAACAGCCACGGGCAGATGAAGTTGGCCAGCAAGGCACCGATGCCGAGAATTTGAAGATTAAACAAACCCTGTGCGCTGGCGCGAATGTTCGTCGGGCTGTGGGCGTCCACAAAGATGTAGACCGTCGCGAAGAAGAACGCGTAACAGATGCCGTGCAGCACCTGCACCGCGATGATCATGCCGGCACTCGCGGGGAACAACGCGTAGACCGCAAACCGCGCCGCATGGCCCAACACACCAATCACCATTGTGGTGCGCCAGCCGAGTTTCACCAGCGTCGCACCCAGCACCAACATCGTGAGAATTTCGGCGACCTGGCCGATGCTCATCACGGGCGTAATCCAGTTGGAGGCAATGCCGACCCCGCCGGCCTCGACGGGTGTTCCGAGAAACACCCCGGTCCAATTGAAGTACGCGTTGTGCACAAACGAATCGACCAGCGTGACGAGCCACAACACCAGGATGAACGGATGCTTCAGAAGGCCGAACGCTTCCGCCCAGGCGGTCTGACCGCTTGCACTGGCCGCCCGCGCCTGTGGGGCTGACTTCGGCAGCACCAGGCTGAACGCCGCCAGCGCCAAGGACGCCAGACCGGCGACGATAAACGTCCAGCGAGTGGCCGCTTTGGCCGCATCACCCACCAGGGGATTGGCGAGCGCCGTGCCGACCCAGTTCACAAATCCGGCGGGCGCAGCCGCATCCACCGCCGCCCAGTTCACGAAGATGAACGTAAACGGCCATGCCGCCAGAATCCAACCGATCGTGCCGCCCATGCGCACAAACCCAAACTCCTTGTCGGGATTTTTCATGTTCGCAAAGGCGATCGAGTTGGTGATCGAGATCGTCGGCACGTACAACAGGCAATGCACAAACATGAAGGCGAAGAACGGAAGGAACGACCGCGTGAACCCACACGCCAGAATCGCAAGTCCGCCAATCAGATGCGACAACGCGAGCACACGTTCGGGTGAGGCCGACCGGTCGGCCCACTGATTGCTGAAGAACATCCCGATGATCGAGGCCACCGGAAAGGCACTGAGGATGAGCGACTGCTCAAGCGGCGTGAACCCCAGGCTCGGCAGGTATCCAAAGATCAGCGGAAGCCAGGCGCCCCAGATGAAAAACTCGAGCACCATCATGACGAAGAGTCGCGTGCGGATGGACATGATTACGGCAACACCTTTATGCGGAGGTTCTTGTACTGGATGCGTGACCCGTGTTCCTGGAGCACAAGGTGTCCCCTGGGCTCGCGGCCGTATCGGGGCACGTCCTTGAATTTGCTGGCCATCAGGCGTGTGGTCCAGTCGGGGCTGAACAGGTCGTAGTCAACAACCTTCTCCCCGTTGAGCCAGTGCTCGACGTGGTTGCCGTTCACCACGAGCCGCCCCTGGTTCCATTCACCGACCGGTCTGGTCATGTCCTTCGTCGGGGCGTGAAGGGAATGATTGGACCCCGCCGACGTCATCGGATTTTTGCCGTCCGAGTGCCCCGCGTTGTGGAGGATCTGAAACTCGGGACCGCTGTGGTACGTGCGTTCGAGATCTTCGGTCACGCGGAACATCACGCCGCTGTTGCCGCCGGGCGGCACCTTCCAGTCAAACTCGAACTCGAAGTTCGTGTACTGCTCGCGACTGACAAGATCAACGGGCACACCCTTCGTCCACGTGATGGCGCCTTCCTCGACACGCCAACTGTCGGGCACGGTCGCCATCTTGTAGCCGCGCCACTGGGCGATCGTCTGGCCATCAAAAAGGGAGACCCATTGCGGCTGCGCGGCCTGTCCTGACAACGTGGCGAGCACCGCCACGATCAACGCGGCAAACGCCCCACGGACTGAACTGTATTTCATAAAAGTTCCAGCATCATCGTCTTGAACAGTAGGCATGCAGACATGTAGAAAACAAAAATTTGTTCTTCTACATGCCTACACGGCTACTGTTCAGACTTGGGTCTTTACAGCGAGTATCCGGCTCTGTATTGCCGCTTGAGGAACTGGTTCGCGGCCTCGTTGTTGGTCACGCGCATGGTGGTCGCGTCGTAATGAATCTTGGTGTTCGCGCGCAGCGACACAATGCCCAGCAGCATGACCTCGGTGAGCGGCGCCGCAAAGGAAAACGGCGACGAGATCGTGTCCGTGCCCTTGATCGCATTCACCCAGTTCATTTCGTGCGACTGGTGCGGGATACGCGCGAGTTTTTCCGGGGGCGGACCGTAGCTGTTGTGTTTTTCCATCGGCAGCAGACGCGGACGCGCGCCGTACGTGTTCTGCAACATCTTGCCCTTCGTGCCGATGTAGAGAATCCCGCCCTCTCCTTCGAGTGCGTCATCACCAATCTCGTCCGGCTTGGGCGGCGTGAGGCCGCCGTCGTACCACACCATCTTGACTGCGGGACGATTGCCGCGCGCCGGGAAGGTGTAGTGCGTGGTTGTCGCCAGCGGGTAACTCGCGATGCCCGCCTGTGGTCGGCGCTCAAACGTTGTCGACAACGTTTCGATCACCGTGGGCATGCCGAGGTTCAACCCCCAGAAGGGATGATCGATCAGGTGGGCGCCCATGTCGCCGAGCGCGCCCTGGCCCCAGTCCACCCAACCGCGCCAGTTGAACGGATGGAACACCGGGTGGTATTCGACATCGGGCGCAACACCGAGGAACAGGTCCCACTGCAGCGTTGAAGGCTTCGTGATGCCCTCCGCCGCCATCGTCGCCGCCAGCCGGCGCGTAATCGCGCTGTTGTTCCAGTTGGTCGGCGGATTACCCGTCATCGCGGCGGGACGTGGGATGCCCTGCGGCCAGTACACGAGCGGACGGTTGGTCCAGACGTGGACTTCGGTCACATCGCCGATGACACCGGCCTGCAGATATTCCTGCCCGCGCCGGGCGTCGTCTTGCGAGTGTCCCTGATTGCCCATCTGCGTGACGATCTTCGGCATCGCCGCCGCCTTCTGCGAGAGGTGACGCGCCTCGTGCACGGACCAGCACAACGGCTTCTGGACGTAGACGTGTTTGCCGAGGTCCATCGCGTTGGACGCGATCACCGCGTGCATGTGGTCGGGCGTCGCGATGATGACCGCGTCAATGTCCTTCTGCTTTTCGAGCATCTCGCGATAGTCGCGGTACCGCACGACCC
>CAYRGW010000063.1:0-7728 GCA_964423815.1 uncultured Solibacteraceae bacterium
GGACCGTCTTTCGCGTGTTCGTCCGCCGCCTCTTCCGCGTCGTGTTTCGCGGCCGGAATCACCGGCGAACGACCCGGGCCTGCCGGGACCTCAGGTCCCCGGACCTGACTCTCGGGCAGGTTGTCCTTGCGGTATTCCGCATCCTTCTTCAGGCCGATCTCAAGCGTGTCTCGTAGCGTCATGACACTCTCCTTTTGATTAGATGGACTAGAAGCGCAGCGAGAGACCGACCGTCCCACGCCAGAAGTTGAACTGTCCCAGGTCAAGGTCCACACCAGACGAGGTGTCGTCATCCTTGATGCGGCGGAAGTAGCGGACGTCCGCCCGCATGCCGACGTGTTCACTGAAAAAACCCATGACGCCGGCACCGACGTTGACGCCCCAGGTATTCCGGCCCGCGTCGAACAGGTCCAGCGGATCTTCAATGTTGATGCGCAGCAATCCGCCGCCGGCGGAGGCGTACGGCCGAAGTTTGCCAAGTGGCGCTCCGATGATGAGATTGGCCATCACGGTACCCACACTGTTACTTCCCAGGTCCAGGTCGGTGTCGCTGTCATTGCTGAGCATATCGGGCGACAACGCCGCGTCGAGTTCAAAACCAAACACGCCGCCGCCCATGAACGTCAGCGTCCCGCCGTAGGTCACGGCCTCTTTGCGTGCATCTCCACCAAAACTCAGGCCGAGAAATGGCGAAAACATCACGTCGGCTCGCGCCGCCGCAGGGGTCATTACCAGTGTCAACAGCGTCGCCGCTGCGATTCCTATCAGTCGTTTCTTCATATCGGTCACTCCGACTGTCTGGATCTGCATAAACTGTTCCACTTACTCTGGCCGTCGGTTCGTGGCATGATCGCCTGTACGTATGGCGACACCGTCCAAGGCCCGGTTCAACTGGAACGACCCTTTCCTCCTGGATCAGCAGTTGACCGCTGACGAACGCATGATTCGCGACACCGCGCGCGCGTACTGCACAGACAAGCTGGCGCCTCGTGTGCTGGAAATGTTCCGGCACGAAGGTGTGGACCCCTCGATCTTTCGCGAGTTTGGTGCACTCGACATGCTCGGTATCGTCATTCCCGAGCAGTACGGCGGCGCGGGCCTGGGCTACGTCGCGTATGGACTGGTGGCCCGTGAGGTCGAACGTGTGGATTCGGGATTCCGCTCAATGATGAGCGTTCAGGGATCCCTCGTGATGGTCCCCATCAATGAGTTCGGGACCGAAGCCCAGAAGCAGAAGTTTCTGCCCAAGCTGGCCACCGGCGAGTGGATCGGCTGTTTTGGTCTGACCGAACCCGGCTACGGATCGGATCCGGGTGGCATGGTCACACGCGCGACGAAGGTCGACGGCGGGTATCAGATCAGCGGCGCCAAAACCTGGATCACCAACAGTCCCATCGCCGATGTCTTCATCATCTGGGCCAAGGACGATGCGGACGAGATTCGCGGGTTTGTGCTGGAGAAGGGGATGCAGGGCCTGTCGGCCCCACCCATCCACGGCAAAGTCGGCCTGCGCACAAGCATCACCGGCGAGATCGTCATGGACAATGTGTTCTGTCCCGAGGAAAACGTGTTCCCGGACGTGCGAGGGCTGAAGGGCCCGTTTACGTGTCTCAACAGCGCCCGGTACGGCATCGCGTGGGGCGCGCTTGGCGCGGCGGAGGACTGCTGGTTGCGCTCGCGTTCGTATGTGCTGGAGCGGAAGCAGTTTGGCCGACCACTGGCCGCCAATCAACTCATCCAGAAAAAACTCGCCGACATGCAGACCGAGATCGCGCTCGGCCTGCAGGGGTGCCTCCGACTGGGTCGCATGAAGGAAGAAGGCATCGACTCGGTGGAAATCACCTCGTTGCTCAAGCGCAATTCCTGCGGCAAGGCCCTCGACATTGCGCGGATGGCGCGCGACATGATGGGCGGCAACGGCATCACGGACGAGTTTGGCGTGATTCGCCACATGGTGAATCTGGAAGTGGTGAATACCTATGAAGGGACTCACGACATCCACGCGTTGATCCTCGGCCGTGCCCAGACGGGCATCGCCGCGTTCTCGAACTGATCGTTACCCGCAACACCCCTGCACGTCCGCCGCACGCAGGACCGTGAGCAACCGCTCGCGGTCCGCGTCCGTGCGGTCGCAATACTCAAGCACACTCAAGCCAACAACGTCGGTGTGGCGATGGAGGTCGGACACCACATCCGCCACCTCGGCCAGGGCGGGACCACCCTCCGCGCGCATCAACGCGTTGCGGAAGTCGCCCGGGTTGACCACGTCCACGTCGAAGTGGATGTAGACATGTGTGAAGCCTCGCGCGGCGATCGCCGCAAGCAGACGTGCGGGTGACGTGAACGCGTCGTCGCGCATCCAGATCACGGGGTGGCTGGTGATGTAGTCGTGCTCGGGCACATCCAGGTCGCGCGGACCCACCAGAAACACCTGTTCGGGGCGCAGCGGCGTGGTGATGTGATCCGTGAGTGCCGACGGGCCATCCCCGAGCAGGGTGCGCAACACCATCCCGTGAAAATGTCCGCTGGGTGAGCTGGCCGGGGTGTTCAGGTCCGCGTGGCCGTCGATCCACACCACCGCCAGGTCCCCGTCGTAGTGCTCGTTGAGATGGACCACGGGGGCCACCTCGACCCCGCACGTGCCCCCGACCATCTGCACACGCCCCGGGTTTGCCGCCCGGAGCCTGGCCAGGGCCTCGCCGGCGCGCGGCGCCATCGAGGCCAGCCCCAACACCCCGCCCGCGACGGTCAAATCCTCGGTCTGGGGCGTCTCGATGGTCGTGACCGGTTCGTTACCCCACCAGGCCCTGGCCAACACCCGGGCGCCGTCCGCCACCTCGGAACTGAGGCCATACCCCTGCCATTCGGGCAATAACAGTCGAAACATCAGCACATTATCGGGCGATCTGGCGATCTGTGATCGGGTGATCGGATCACCAATCATCAAATCACCCAATCGCAGATCCCCCGATCACCCGATGGTACGATTGCCCTATGAAGGACGTCGTCGTCATCGGTGGGGGAGTCGTCGGGGTGGCCAGTGCCGTGGAGCTGGCGCGGCGGGGAGCAACGGTGACGGTCGTCGAACGGGATTTGGTCGGGCAGGGGTGCTCCTACGGCAACGCCGGGTGGCTCACGCCGTCGCAGGCGTTCCCACTGGCGAATCCCGCCATGTTGTTGAAGTCCTTCAAGTGGATGCTCGATCCCGAAAGTCCGCTCTACATCCAGCCGCGTCTTGACCCGGCCTTCCTGCGATGGCTGATGGAGTTTGTGCTCGCGTCGCGCAAAGCGAAATTTGAACGCGGAGCCACGGCGCTGCTTGAGTTGTGCAAGGTCAGCACGGACCTGTGGGCGGACGTGGCGAAACGATCCACGGTGGACTTTGGCTTCGAACGGCACGGCCTGCTGGCGGTGTACGAAAAGCCCGGGTCCATGGAAGCCGCCAAAGGCATGATCGACATGCTCGCCAAGGCCGGCATTCCCGCCGAGCGCTGGACCGCCGACGACGTGCGTGAAAAGGAACCGGCCATTGTGGGCAAGACCGTCGGCGGGTACTTCTACCCGGACGACGCGCACTGTGAGCCCTATCAGGCCGTTCGGGCGCTGCGCGCGGAAGCGGAATCACTGGGCGTCACATTCCTCGAACACACCGAGGTGTTCGAAATTTCGAGCGACGGCGGCCCTCGTCGTCTCAAGACCACGCGGGGGACGATGACCGCAGAGCAGTTGGTGGTCGCGACCGGGCCGTGGTCGGAGGCGATGGGCAAGATGCTCGGCTTCCGCCTGCCGGTGATTGGCGCCAAGGGGTATTCGCTGGTGTTGCCACCCGCCAACCCGCACCCGAAGCGATCGATTTATCTCATCGAACGCAAGGTGGCGGTCAACCCGCACCGCGACGCCCTGCGGATTGCCGGCACGCTTGAACTGGTGCGCAACGACTTTTCGATCAATACACGTCGTGTGGATGTGATTGTGCGCGGCGCCAAAGCGATGTTGAACATCGGTGAGGCGCCTGTGGCGCGCGAGATCTGGCGCGGCCTCCGTCCGTGCACGCCAGACGGGATGCCGGCGATTGGTCGCGCGCGTGGTCGCGGCGACGTCTGGCTGGCGACCGGTCACCAGATGACCGGGCTCAAGACCGCGACAGGCACCGGCCTGCTGCTCGCGCAGTTGATGACCGGCGAACAGCCCCGCTTCGATCCCGAGCCCTTCCGCGCCGACCGCTACTGACGAGGACGTCGGGTGTCTTTTTCCGCTCTAAGCGATGCAGAAAAAGACACCCGACGTCTTTGACCGTCAGTCGAAGATCTCGTGCCAGAACGACTTCTTCCGCTTCCCGTAGCGCCGATCGTCATCGTCATCATCGCGGTCGCGGTCGTACCGAAGACGGGGATCCGTGGACGGCGGCGGGATCGGCCGCTGGGTGGCGGTTGACCGCTCGAGAATTTTGTCGAGTTCGCCGCGGTCAAGCCACACGCCACGGCATTTCGGACAGAAGTCGATTTCGATGCCCTGACGTTCGGTGACGGTCAGGGTGGTTGAGACACAGACGGGGCAGTTCACGAGTGACCTCCAGATAAAGAACGCGGTTTCAGCAAGGATGCCGCAATGGATACCACGAGCAGTCCGGCAATGATCCCGAGTGACCATTCGATCGGGAACTTCCCGCCGAAGGCGTCGTTGAGCCAGACCATTTTCAGACCCACAAAGATCAGGATGAGCGCCAGGCCGTAGTGCAGCAGATGGAACCGTTCCACCGCGCCGGCGAGCATGAAATACATCGCGCGCAGGCCGAGAATGGCGCACACGTTGGATGTGAAGACCAGGAACGGTTCGTTGGTCAGGGCAAAAATGGCCGGCACCGAATCCACGGCAAAAATGATGTCGGACAGTTCCAGAAAGATCAGCGCAATCAGCAGCGGTGTGGCGTGCCAGACGCCGCCCAGGCGGACAAAAAACGACTGCCCGTGCAACGTGTCGGTGACCGGCATCCATCGCCGGAACAGGCGGATCAGGGGATTCTTCGCCGGGTCCACCTGCGTCGACGGTTTGATCATCATCTTCACGCCGGACACGATGAGGATGACGCCGAAGGCCAGCACCACCGCGTGGTACTGCATGAGCACCGAACCCAATGCGATGAAGATCGCCCGGAAGATCAGCGCGCCGATGATGCCGTAAAACAGCACCCGATGCTGGTATTCCAGCGGCACGGCGAAATAACTGAACACCAGCACAAAGACAAACACGTTGTCGATGGCGAGCGACTTCTCGACGAGGTACCCCGTCAGGAACTCCAGGCCGATCCGTTCAGCGACGTCGGGAGGGAATTGTGTCTGCGCGTATTGGTAGAGGCCGTAGTTGAAGACCAGCGCGAGCGAGACCCAGACCAGCGACCAGGTCACCGACTCCCGGAACGACACCACATGGGCGGTCCGATGAAAGACCCCCAGGTCCACGGCCAGCACCACCAGGACGCCCACGACAAACGCGGCGTACCAGGTCCAATATTCAGCGAACGGAAACAACACGACGTCCTGCACAGTCATCGAGCGTAGGGCCGTTGCGACAGTGAGACAATTACGAATATTGTTTGAGTTACATAGGTTTTTTCATGGAATGGCTCAATTATCATCACCTCCTCTATTTCTGGACCGTCGTGCGCGAGGGCAGCGTCGTCAAGGCGGCTGAGACGCTGCGGCTGTCCCAACCCACCGTCAGCAGCCAGGTCAGGGCCTTGGAGGCCAGCCTGGGGGAACGGCTGTTTACCAGGGTGGGACGTCGGCTGGTCCCGACCGACGCTGGACAGCTGGTCTTCCGGTATGCGGACGAAATCTTCTCGCTTGGCCGCGAACTGATGACCACCGTGCGGTCGGGCGCCGGGGGCAAACCGGCCCGGTTTGTGGTCGGCGTGACCGACGCGCTCAGCAAACTGATTGCCTATCGCGTGTTGTCGCCCGCGCTGCGTCTGGCCGAACCCGTGCGGATGATCTGCCGCGAGGACCGTGTGGAGCGCCTGCTCGCGGGGCTCGCCGTACACGAGGTGGACCTGGTGCTGGCAGACACCCCTGTGCCGCCGACCGTGCGAGTCCAGGCGTACAGCCACCTGCTTGGTGAGTCTGACATCACGTTTTTTGCATCACCCGCGCTCGCCGTCAAACTGCGCCGACGATTTCCAGCGTCACTCACCGGCGTGCCCGCCCTGTGGCCGGGTGAAGGCACCGTGCTCCGCCGTCAGCTCGATGAATGGTGCCAACGCGAAAAAATTCAACCAGCGGTGGTCGGGGAGTTTGACGACAGCGCGCTGATGAAGGCGTTCGGCGAACAGGGCGCCGGCGTGTTTGCCGCGCCCACGGTCTTGTCACGCGAGCTGCAGCGGCAACACCGCGTCAAGGCGATCGCACGCGTCGAGGCGATTCGCGAACGGTACTACGCCATCTCCGCCGAACGCCGCATCACCCATCCGGCCGTGGTCGCCATCGCCACGCAGGCTCGGTCGGCGGTGTTTGGCGGGCATGCGATATCGTGAGAGTGATGACCGATCAGGAGTTTGTCGAGGCCATCGAGGCCTGCACGCTGCCCGGGAGCGAATTCACCCATCGCAACCATATCCGTCTGGCGTGGCTGTATCTGACCAGGTACGCACCCGAGGTCGCCGACCAGCGCATCGCCGGGACCATTCAGCGATACGCGACGAGCCTCGGGGCGGCGAAGAAGTACAACCACGCACTCACCTTGTCGTGGATGCGCCGGGTGGAGAGCGCCATGGGTGCCACGCCCGCGCAGGACTTTGAGACCTTCATCGCAGCCCATCCCGACCTGTTATCCTCCCGACGGGACTAATCAATGACAGGGACCACAGGACTTCACAACCTTCACGTCGAGTGCATCGTCGGTATCCATCCCCATGAACGCGCGCATGCGCAGTCGGTGTTTGTGGATGTGGAGATGGATTCGGATTTTGGGCCAGCTGCGGCGTCGGATGTGATCACGGACGCCATTGACTACACCGCCGTGGCGGCCCTGGTGACGACGCTCCTGCAGGAGCGCAGGTTTCAGCTGCTCGAATCCATGATCGAAGAGGTGGCCACGTTGCTGCTGGGCCATGACCGCCGAATCACGGCCGTCCGGCTGGAGATTAGAAAGCCGGCGGCGGTGCCGGCAGCCGCAGACGCATTTGTGCGTATCGCGCGGGTGCGCCGAACATGACCAGCACATGCGGACCTGTGGCAGTGGTCACCGGAGGAGCGCGTCGCCTGGGACGTCATCTGTGCGAGGTGCTGGCGCGTCGTGGGTATCGTGTGGTGATCGTGTATCGATCGTCGGAGGCCGACGCCGCAGACCTCGCCCGCGATCTGCAGGCACAAGGGGCCCAGGCCCGGGCGGTGCGGGCGGACATCGGCGTCCGCGATGATGTGCAGCGGGTGTTTGACGAAGTGGCCGCCCATGAAGGGCAGGTCGACCTCCTCCTGAACAATGTCGGGAACTACAATCCGCAGGATGTGACGAAGCTCGACCCTGAGGTGTGGGACGCCACGCTGGCGGCGAATCTGTCCGGCGCCTACTACTGCTGTTACCACGCGCTGCGTGTGATGCCCAGCGGCGGCCAGATCATCAGCATTGGCATGGCCGGGCTGGAGGGCATTCGCGCAAATCGGCGCGGGGCCGACTACTACGTCAGCAAGACCGGACTGCTCTCGATTACACGGTCGCTGGCGGCCGGGTATG
>CAYRGW010000063.1:7752-27557 GCA_964423815.1 uncultured Solibacteraceae bacterium
CCGCCATATCCGCGTGAACATGGTGTCGCCGGGCCAGCTCGACAATTCGATCGATCTGCCGCCGCCTGACATGATCGGCCAGGAAGTCCCACTCGGTCGGGCCGGCACGATGCGCGATATCAGTCAGGCGGTGGAATATCTGCTCGACGCGCCGTACGTCACGGGCGTCAACATCGATGTCTCCGGTGGATACCGGCTCTAAGGCCTCGGCCTGTGAGGTGTTGTGGTTCCGGCCGGCGGAATGGCAGCGGCGCCTCACGATGGTGCAGGAGGCCGAGCGGTTCCTGTACCTGTCGATCTTCTACATGGAATACGACGCGTACGGGCGCGAGATGCTTGCTGAGCTTCTCGCCGCGCAGCACCGCGGCGTGCGGGTGCAGTTGATCATCGATACGTTTGGCCAGCGGCTCGGGGGGGTCCTGATGTCTCGCGCCGACCGTCGTGGACTCGAGGCCGATCTCGACAGGCTGCGCGCCGCAGGCGGGCAGGTCCTGTTCTATCGCCCGCCGCGTTGGATGCAACGGCGGCTCGCCGGCGGGCACCACGTCAAGATCCAGGTCTCGGAGGCAGGCGAGGCATTGTTGGCCAGCGGCAACCTCACCAGGTCGTCGTTTGAGGGGTGGAACGAATGCGCCGTCGCGGTGCGTGGCGACGTTGTGCCCGTGATCCTGGCGAGCTGCCGTGACATTGGCGGTCACGTCCGGGAGGAGGATCTGGCGGTGTTGCAGGGACGCGCCACCGCCGATCAGCCGACTGGCCACGACATGGACGTCGACTATTGGTTCTGCAATCCCAATCTGCACCAGGGCCCACTCGGGGCGCTGGGCTGGCGCGGACCCAACCATCTCACCGACCACATGATCGCGATGGTGAACTCGTCGCAGAAGACGTTGCAGATCACGAGTTTTTATTTCAAACCCACCGGTGTCCTGTTCGACGCGGTGCTCGTGGCGGCCCGTCGCGGCGTCGCGGTCGAGGTGTTCCATTCCCATCGAGACGCGCTCCCCGCCACCGACCTGGCGTGGATCGCCGCCGCCGTCGGGTACGGCCCGCTGCTTGATGCGGGGGTGCGGATCTTCGAGAATCGACACGGCGAACACTCGAAGATCGTGCTGGTGGATGACACGTGGGTCGCGTACGGCAGCTACAATTTTGAGGACGCGGCCCACGACCGGCTTGCCGAGGCGATGGTCGCGAGTCGTGACCCTCGGGTGATTGATCCAGCTCGGGCGATCTTTGATCGCCTGCGCGCCGATGCGGACAACACACGTGTGACGCGTGACACCGTCGCGCAGTGGCCCGGCGCGCTCAAGACACGCATCGCGCGGTACGGACGTTTTAAGCGATGGATGTGACCACGATGACCAATCTGCGTTTTAAGGAAATCGAACACAAGTTTGTGGTGCCGGCCACGTTTGATCTGGTGTCGTTCAGACAGGCGCTGGCGAAACTCGGTCCGACCCGCCACGAGGTGCTCCGCGTTCGGGATCGGTATTTTGTGACAGAAGGCGGCCAGGCCCGCGGGTATGTTCTTCGCCATCGTCATGACCGTGAGCTGCACGAACTGACACTCAAGTCCGTCGTCGGGGACGCGGAGGTCCGTGATGAGGTGAACCTGGCCCTGCGTCCCGATGACCAGGATGCCGTGGTGGACGCCTTTGTCGGCGCGCAACACGTGGTGTGGCAGGGCACGTTGTGGAAGGACCTCGAGGTGTGGCATTTCGCCGACTGTGAGGTGGTGCACTACGTGGCCACGACCGACGACCAGCAGTTGTGCTGCGTCGAGTTTGAAGCCGTGCATCAGGCGACCCTCGACGAGGCGTTGGCGGTTGTCTCCCGGTACGAACACGCGACCGGGTTTGCCGATGCCACCCGGACCGGGGCGTCGCTGGTCGACCTGATCTGGCCCGGTGTGCTCGATCAACTCAGGCGTTCGGAGAGTGCATAAAAACCACCGACAGTGCCTTGTCACATGGAGACATGAAGGCATAGAGGACGACCAGGTTGGACGGCCCCGGCTCTGCCGCCCGCGGCGGCTGTCCAACCCTTGCCCCCATGGAACCCCATGCTCCCCATGTTGAGAACTGCTCCGTGGCTCTGTGTCTCCATGTGAATCCTGAAGTGCCGAAAGCATTAGACTGGGCGCATGACCCGCGTCGTATCCGACTACGAAGCCTACTTGTTCGGGGAAGGCACCTGGCTGCGCGCATGGGAGAAGCTGGGGGCTCGCCCCGCCAACCAGGACGGGCAGGCCGGTTATTCCTTCGTCGTGTGGGCGCCAACCGCTCAACGTGTGTCGGTAGTAGGGGACTTCAACGCCTGGGACGGGCGCACGCACCCGATGCAGAGTCTTGGCGCGAGCGGCCTGTGGGAAACCTTTGTGCCTGGTGTCACCGCCGGGCAACCCTACAAATTCGAGATTGAGTCGTCGCTGGGCGGGCCGTCCTTCACCAAAGCCGATCCGTTTGCGCTGCGCGCCGAACATCCCCCCAAGACCGCCTCGTTGACATCAGACCTCGGCCAGCACCAGTGGACCGATCGCGCGTGGATCGATGCGCGAACCCAGCGGGGCGTCGCGCTGGACGCGCCGATGTCGATCTACGAGGTGCATCCGGGCTCCTGGCGCCGCAAGCCCGAAGAGGGCGATCGCCCGCTGACCTGGGGTGAACTCACCGACGAACTGATTCCCTACGTCACGCGGCTGGGGTTCACCCACATCGAACTGATGCCCGTGATGGAGCATCCGTACGACCCCTCGTGGGGGTACCAGGTCACCGGCTACTTCGCCCCGACCAGCCGTTTTGGATCGCCGGATGACTTCCGCGCCTTTGTGGACGCCTGTCACCGTGCCGGGATCGGCGTGTTGCTGGACTGGGTGCCCGGGCACTTTCCGAAGGACGCGCATGGTCTGGCCAGATTCGACGGCAGCGCGCTGTATGAACACGAGGATCCCCGCGAGGGTGAACACCAGGACTGGGGCACCCTCATCTTCAACTATGGCCGCCATGAGGTGCGCAACTTCCTCCTGAGCAATGCGCTGTACTGGATGGAGTCGTTCCACATCGACGGCCTGCGTGTGGATGCGGTGGCGTCGATGTTGTACCGCGACTATTCACGCGAGCAGGGGCAGTGGGTGCCCAATCGATTCGGCGGCCGCGAAAACCTCGAGGCCATCGACTTCCTGCGGGAGCTGAACACGCTCACCCATCAGGAACACCCAGGCACGGTCGTCATCGCCGAGGAATCCACCGCGTTTCCAGCCGTCAGCCGACCGACGTGGGTGGGCGGGCTCGGATTCACCTACAAGTGGAACATGGGCTGGATGCACGACATCCTCACCTACGCGAGCAAGGACCCGCTGTTTCGTCGGTGGGAACATCAGCATCTGACGTTTTCGATGTTGTACGCCTGGAACGAAAACTTCGTGCTGCCGCTGTCACACGACGAGGTGGTGCACGGCAAAGGGTCGCTCATCTCGAAGATGCCCGGCGACGAATGGCAGAAGGCCGCCACGTTGCGCGCGCTCTACGCGTACATGTACGTGCACCCCGGCAAGAAGCTGCTCTTCATGGGGCAGGAATTCGGGCAGTGGCGCGAGTGGAGCCATGAACAGTCGCTCGACTGGCACCTGCTCGAGGGCCCGCTGCATGCCGGACTCCAACGCTACATGGAAGACCTCAACCGGCACTATCGCCAGGAGCCCTCGCTCCATGAGCAGGACTTTGCGGCCGCCGGGTTTGAATGGATTGACTGCAACGATCATGAATCGAGTGTGATCTCGCTCATCCGTCGCGCCACCGACCACAGCGACTTTGTGATCGCCGTCCTGAACTGGACGCCGATTGCCCGCCACGGCTACCGGGTCGGTGTGCCGGAACCCGGGTACTACACCGAACTCATCAACAGTGATGCCACGGCCTACGGCGGGAGCAACGTCGGCAACGAAGGCGGTCGCCACGCGGAGGACGTGCCCGCCCACGGCCACGCGCAATCCCTGTCACTGACGCTTCCCCCACTCTCGGGAATCATTCTGAGGAAGAGCTCACACCCCTGATGTCCGATCCGTTCCGCTGGCTGGAAGATCCCGACAGTCCTGACACCATCGCCTGGGTCGCCGCGCAAAACGCCAGGTCGGACGCGTTTTTTTCGGCGATCCCCCAGCGCGCCGACATCAAGACCCGCCTCACCGAGTTGTGGAACTACGAGCGGTACGGCGCACCGTCCCGCTACGGGGAGTGGTGCATCTTTTCCCGCAACGACGGCCTCCAGAATCAGGCGGTTGTGTACAAGGCGCGTGGCCTCGAGGCACCACCAGAGGTCCTGCTCGATCCCAATACCTGGTCCACCGACGGCACGGCTGCGCTGGCGGCCATGAGCATCTCGGAGGACGGCCGGTATCTCGCCTATGCCCGCTCACAGAGCGGGTCGGACTGGATGACGTGGCGCGTCCGCGAGGTCGCCACCGGAATCGATCTGCCGGACGAGGTGCACTGGTCGAAGTTTTCGTCCGCCGCCTGGGCGCCCGACAACAGCGGCTTCTACTACAGCGGCTACACCCCACCCGCCGACGGCAACCTCTACACCGCGGAGAATCGCCACCACCGCGTGCTGTTTCACACCTTGTCTTCGAGTGAAGAACGCGTCGTGTTTGAAACCCCCGAGCACGACGACTGGCTCTTCTCAGCCGATGTCACCGAGGATGGCCGGTATCTGGTGATCACACAGAGTCAGGGCACCAACCGCGAGAGTCGGGTGTTCCTTCGGGACCTGCGTGTGCCTGACGCGCCGATCCTGCCATGGCTCGATCTCTTTGACGCGTCCTACAGTGTTGTCGCCAATGACGAGGATGTGTTCTACGTCCTGACCGACAAGGCCGCGCCACGCAGCCGCCTGGTGGCGATTCGCCGTGACGCACCGGACGTGGCCGACTGGACCGACCTCATTGCCGAGGCGTCGGGCACAGACGTGTTGGCCTCGGTCTCCCGTGTGGGGGACCAGTGGGTGGCCATCTGGCGCACGGATGCCCATGAACGTGTGCGCGTCCACACACTGACCGGACAGGTCGCGCACGAGGTGCCGCTGCCGGCACTGGGGGCGATTGTGTCGTGGTCCGCGCGCCGCACACAGCCGGACGTGTTTCTCGCGTTTTCGTCGTTTACGTACCCGACCACCATTCTTCGCCACGTGCTCGAGACCGGTGTCACCACCACCTGGCGCCAGCCCAGTGTGGCGTTTGACCCGCAGGGATTTGAGACGACGCAGGTCTTTTATCCCTCGAAGGATGGCACCCGGATTCCCGCGTTTATCGTGCATCGCCGCGGGCTGGTGAAGGACGGCAGTCACCGGACGTATCTCTATGGGTACGGCGGCTTTGACATTTCACTGACTCCGGCATTTTCACCCGCCCTGATCGCGTGGATGGAGCGCGGCGGCGTGTTTGTGCAGGCGAACCTGCGCGGCGGCGGGGAATACGGGCAGGCCTGGCACGACGCCGGCCGTCTCCGGAACAAACAGAACGTGTTTGACGACTTCATCGCGGCCGCCGAGTTCCTCATTCGTGAGCAGTACACCTCGACGCCGTGCCTCGCGATTGGCGGCGGCAGCAATGGGGGCCTGCTCGTGGGAGCCTGCCTCACCCAGCGACCGGATCTGTTTGGTGCGGCCGTGCCGGCAGTCGGGGTGCTCGACATGCTGCGCTTTCATCTGTTCACGATCGGGTGGGCGTGGACGTCCGACTACGGCAATCCCGACGATCCGGCCGACCGCGAAGTGCTGCTGCGGTATTCACCCCTGCACAACATTCGGTCGGGCACGTCGTATCCCGCGACGCTGGTCATCACGGCGGATCACGACGATCGTGTGGCACCGGCGCACAGTCACAAATTTACGGCCACGCTGCAGCAGGCACAGGCAGGTGCGGCTCCGATCCTGACGCGCATCGACGTCAAAGCCGGACACGGCGCGGGCAAACCCACGGCCAAACTCATCGAGGAAAAAGCCGACGTCTGGGCGTTTCTTGAGCGCGTGCTTGTTACCCCTGCGTCATCGTGATCCACGCCTGAAGGGTGCGCGCCGCCGTCTGTGTGTCCTTGAGCGACCCGCGCGCGCCCGCATCTTCAAGCGCGCTGGCGAGGTGGGCAATGTCGGCAAGCCCGGCGTCCGCAGCGGTCGACTTCAGGTGTTGGCCCAGGAGGCGCAGTCGCTCGACCTGCGTGCCTGGAGCCGTGGCGAGAATCGTCCCCAGTTGGTGGCGCGTCACTGCGAGCAACTGACTCGGCGACAAATCTGATACCGGTTCAGTCTCGACGACGGGGTCGGCGTCCGCGACGGGCTCAGGCGCGGGTGCGTGTGGTATCGCCGCGAGCGCCTTGAAGAGCGTGTTTCGACTGAGTGGTTTGGCGAGACAGTCGTTTGCGCCCGCACCTTCCGCCTCCGACACATCGTCAGTGGCCCCCATGGCGGTGAGCGCGATGATGTGGGTCGGCAGACGGTAGTGGGCGGTCTCAAATTCCCGAATAGCCTGAATCGCGTCCAGGCCGTTCATGCCGGGCATCTGCAGGTCCATCAGCACCACGTCAAAAATGTGTGACCGCACCTGCGCCACAGCCTCCGCGCCATCCGCACACTCGACCACGGTGTGGGGGGAATTGGAGAGGTACGCCGCGACCACAGATCGATGTTGCGCCGAGTCATCCACCACCAGGACGTCGAGTGGGCGGTCGGATTCCGCCCCAGGCCCGCGCGGCAGGGTCATCACAAACGCGGACTTCACTTCCTCGATGACCGCATCCTCGTCGCCACGCCAGGCGATGACGCAGATCCACCGGTCCCGGTCGGCGTCGTGTTCGTCGAGGCGGAGCACGACCGTGCCGTCGGTGGCGGCGCCCACCACGAGGTCGAGGGTGTTGAGCAGGATCCGCCGCAGCGCGGCCTCATCGGCCTCCACCCAGCGAGGCATGGCCGCCAGATTGGTGGCCGCCACGTGCACACCTTTGGCGTCGGCCGCCGGTTGGACCTCGGCGATCACCTCGATGATCAGGTGTGGCAGATCGATGGGCTCAGACATCGCTCATGGGATTGTCGTCTATTCGTGCCGCAACGATACCAGTGGATCGATGCGCGAGGCGCGAAACGCCGGCACCAGGACCGCGAGCACGGCCACCAGCAGCAGTCCGCCGGCGGTGGCGACAAACGTGAGCACGTCCGTGCGGGGAATCTCGAACAACAGCCCTTCCACGAGCCGCGTCGCAAACACCGCGGTGCCAAGGCCCAGCGCCACGCCCACGGCGGCCACGAGCACACCCTGCCGCATGACCAGCGCAAGGACGGACGCCGGTGTGGCGCCAAGCGCGAGCCGGATGCCAATGTCCCGCCTGCCCTGAGTGACCACATAGGCCATGACCCCGCCGATGCCGACCACGGCCAGCACAAGCGCAACACCGGCAAAGAGGCTGAGCAGCACCATCGAGAATCGACGGCGCACCAGCGAGTCGTCGACCCGATCCTGCATCGTCATCATGCGATGGATCGGCACCCCGGCGTCCAGGTCCTGCACGATGGTGGTGGCGGTGGACATGGCACGGCGCGGGTCGCCTTCGGTCCGCGCGACCACAAACAACGATCGCGCGCCGCCCTGGGTGATCGGACGATACAAGGCGATGCGCGAGTCAGCATCGAGTGCGTACTGTTTCACCTGGCCCACCACACCGACGATGGTTTCCCAGGGGGATGGGGATCGCGCGTCACCAAATTTGAGACGACGGCCAATGGGATCTTCGCCCGGGAAGAGATCGCGGGCGAGGCGTGCGTCGATGATGACGACGCGCGGCACGTCGGCGGTATCGGCTGCGGTGAAGAGTCGCCCCCGCAGCAGGGGAATCTGCATCGTTTCGAAATACCGGCCCGCCACCGTGCGCATGTCCGCGTTGATGAACACTTCGCCTGACGGCGGGATGCGGCCCTCGATCGTGATCGGTCCCCACGCAAAAAAGTTGCTGAGCGGCAGGGCCGTCACGCCGCCAGACGCCTCGACACCCGGCACCGCATCAAGCCGCTCGAAGAGTTGCCGATAGGTGTCGCGCACGGCGACGGCGTCGGGATATTTCGCGCCGGTCAGCGTGAGTTCCATCGTGAGGACACGTTCGGCAGAAAACCCCGGTGACACCCGCTGCAGGTGGACAAAGCTGCGAATCAGCAGCCCGGCGCCGATCAGGAGCAACACGGCGAGCGCCAGTTCAGCGACCACCAGCGCACGCCGCAGGTGATGACCACGCCCCCACAACGACCCGGCGCCAGACGCTCCGCGCGCGCCATCGGCGAGGGCACGCGGGTCGGACCGGGTATTGAGAATTGGTGCGAGCCCGAACAGCAGACCCGCACCGATGGAAATCGCCATCGTAAAAAAGAGCACCCAGCCGTCAATCGTGATCGCCGTCAGCCGCGGCACGTTGGCCGGTTGCAGCGCGTGAATCCACTGGATGCCCGCGTAGGCGAGCACCACGCCCCCCACGCCGCCGGCCAGCGAGAGCAGGACACTCTCGGCGAGCAGTTGCCGGACGATGTGGGTGCGGCTGGCGCCCAGGGCCACGCGCAACGCAATTTCCCTGCGTCGATCGAGCGCGCGGGCCAGCAGGAGATTTGCGACGTTGGCGCACGCGATGAGGAGCACACACGCCACCGCGGCGAGCAATGTCCAGAGGATCGGGCGGACATCACCCACCACCTGCTCGAGCAGGGGCACGACGCTGAACGTCAGGCCACCGTTGGCGGGATAGATCTCGGGATGTTCCGTGCGCAGCTGTGCGGTGAGTGTGTCCATCTCGGCTTGCGCGGCCGCCACACTGACGCCCGGCTTCAGCAGGCCGATGAGGTTGTAGTCCTCGCGTGTTCGTGTGGTGGCCGCGTCGGCGCCCAACGGGAGGGGGAGAAAGATATCGCCATCGGCGACCACACCCAGGGTGGGGAGCACCTCGCGCGGCAGGCGGAATGCGTCCGGCAACACACCGGCCACCGTGTACGGCTGGCCGTTAATCGTCAGGACCCGATTTACGATGTCCTCCGCCTGCGAGTATCGGCGCGTCCAGAGCCGGTGACTGAGAATGGCTGAGGGCGTCGTGCCGGGCACATCCTCCGCCGGCTCGAACAGACGTCCAAGCACCGGTTCGGCACCCAGCATCGGCAACAAATTTGACGACACGCGGATGGTGCCCACCCGTTCGGGCTCCCCATCGCCGGTCAGGTTGGCGTTGGCCCCGACCGCGATGGCGAGGTGGGCAAATCCTGTGTGCCGTGTCCGGATGTCGAAAAACTGCGCTGTGGAGAACCAGTCCTCGGCGATGTTGAGTCCCGGCGACCGGTTCCACAGAATCACCAGGCGGTCCGGGTTGGCGTACGGGAGCGGACGCAGCAACAGGGCGCTGGTCACGCTGAAGATGGCGGTGTTGGCCCCGATGCCCAGCGCCAGGGACACCACGGCCGCCAGCGTGAGTCCCGGGGCGCGGCCCAGAGCCCGGAAGGCCTGTCGGAGCAGGGACATGGATTGTGTCGCATGGTAACCCGACAAAAGACAAAAGAAGACTCGCCAAAGTGGCCGGCTCCGGCGTCAAACTTGACATCCCTTGGGGGCGTTGACAGCATCACAGGGGATATTCGGTGGTAGGTGACGTGTTAAAGAGAGTGTGTTCAATTGCTGGCCTCCTGGCCATGGTGACCCTGTCCGGCTGTTCGGAGCTGGGCCCGACCGCGTCTCAGGGACCCGGAGACGGCTCGCCGATCTCGGTCGAAGAGTTCAAGGGAACATTGCCCCTCAAGGGGGTGATGTTTTATTCGTTTTCCGTGGAATCGAACGGGCAGCAGACGTTTCTGACGCTGGTGGACGCCAAGGAAAACGGGGTGACCACCGAGGCGCTGATTACCATCGGGTTGGGCGCACCCCGCGGCACGCAGTGTGTCGCCACCAACGTCCTGTCCGTGAAATCCGGCGGGCGGCCCCAAATCAGCGGCACCACCAACCGCGGCGTGCACTGCGCGCTGGTTTTTGATCCGGGGAACCTCACGAGTGAGGCGACCTTTCACTTGAACATCACCCGGCCCAAATGATGCGTTCCCGATTCACCCCCGTCGCCCGGGTCGCCCTGCTGGTGGCCGCTGTGGTCGCCCAGTCCTGCAATTCGACCACGGCACCGGAACTGGCCGACAGCCAGATCACACCGGCCGTGTTCACCACGCAGACCTTTGCCGGCTCCCTGACCTCGAGCGGGTCGCTGTTTTATTCGATTGTGGTCACCCAGCGTGGCCCCGTCAGCCTGACGCTCGCCGCCGTGCAGACGCCCGGTGGCGGCGCCCTGACCACGCCCATCGGTATCGGCATCGGCATTCCCAAAGGCACCGGCTGCCCGCGGACATCGTCAGTCGTGACACCACCCGGGTTGGCCGCGCAGCTCACCGTGACGTTGAATCCCGGCACCTACTGTGCGGCCGTGTATGACGTCGGCAACTTGTCCAGCGCCGCGAATTTCGCGATGCGCATTACGTACCCCTAAATGATGAGATCAGCCCTTCACCTCAAGTCCCTCGTGCTCGCGCTGGCGCTTCTGACGACGGTTACCGTTGCCGGATGCAGCGACGAGGAAACCCCGACGACCCCGGCGACCCGCAACGTGGAGCAGGTCACCTGGTCCACCAGTCTTGCGACCGGCGGCGCGACCTCACGCTCGTTCAAGACAACGAGGAACGGGACGGTGAGTATCACCTTGCAGAGTGTGGGTGGCGCGACCACTCAGGCGGTCGGTTTGGGTGTGGGAATTCCGCTCGGTGATGGGACCGGGTGTGTGCTCAGCCGGTCGGTGGAGACCACTGCGGGCACCACCGCGCAGCTGGAGTTGAGCGTGGATGCCGGCAGTTATTGCGTACAGGTCTACGACCTTGGCACGCTGACCCAGCCGACTGGATTCACGCTGTTGCTGGTGTACCCAATTCAGGAAACGACGTAACCTGCGGCAGGGGGGCCGTACGGAGGTAGCGCCCGCGCATCTCGTGCGCCGCCTGCTCAGCCTCGTCCTGGCTGTCAAAGACCTCGCTGGCCACGCAGGTGTCCCCGTGGAAGACGTCGACCGCAAAGCCCTCTTCGGTGCGCGCGATTCCGCAATACGAACGGCTCCGTCCATGACCCGCTGACCAGACTTCCGTCCAGGATTCGTTCCAGGGCATATCCATGTTGTCCTCCAAGGCTGTAGACGTTAGCGGGTTGAGGTGACGGTGACCATCCGGTAAAGACGGGATGGCTCGTCCAGCCAAGACGGGATACTCTGGCCCCTTCATGCGATTCCGACGCACGTGGCCCGTTGCCGCGCTGGGCCTGATAGGGCTGCTCGCCCTCATTGTGGTGTCCCTCTACACCGCCTACGGGCGGGCCATGGGGATCTCCGGTCAGCTTGAGGAGGTCAACACCCGGCACCGTGAGATCTTCGCCAAACTTCGGCAGGTCCGGTCGGACGTCTATCTATCCGCCATCTACGTGCGCGATTACCTGCTCGACAACGAGCGGGCCCGTGATCCTGAGTACCGTGAACAGCTGGCGACCTTCAGAGCCTCCACCCGAGTGGCGCTCAACGACTTGGCCGTGCTGTTGCCCCCGCCAGGCGACGACACCGATACGATCAACAAACTGCGCGCCTCCGTTGAGACGTACTGGAGCCTCTTCGAGCCCTTGTTCTACTGGACGCCCGCGGAGAAGTTGACGCGGAGTGGGGCCTTCGTGCGAACCGAAGTGTTGCACCGTCGAGAAGAGGTGCTGGCGCTGGCGCGCGAGATCGAGGCGCTTAATGACGCCACCTACGAGGCACAACGCGCAGAAATTGTGAGAGGGCGGACGGCGTTTCAGCGGGGGTTGTGGACCCTGTTGTGGCAGAGCCTTGTGCTTGGACTGATCGTCACCGTGGTGGCGGTCATCCGGCTGCGAAGCCTGGAGCATCGCGCGGACGAACAGCGGGTGTTTGCCGAGGAAGCCGAACGCCGGATGCGCGCCTTGTCGCAGCAGATCGTGGCGACGCAGGAAGAGGAGCGCCGCAAGTTGTCCCGCGAACTGCACGATCACGTCGGGCAGTTGCTGACGGGGCTGCGACTGTCGCTCGGACGCATCGAACGGGCGGGACATTCCACCTCGGACTCACGCGCCATTGTGGACGACCTCACACGTATCGTCCGCGACCTGTCGTCGGGGTTGCGTCCCAGCATGCTCGACGACCTGGGGCTGCAGCCCGCGCTGGAATGGCTGGGCCGTGATGTGTCGCGCCGGTCAGGGGTGACGGTCAGTGTGGCGGTGGACGGTGGGCTCGACGACCTGCCCGATGCCTATCGGACCTGTGCCTACCGGGTGGTGCAGGAGGCGTTGACCAACGTGGTGAAACACGCCAAAGCCGATCGGGCGGAGGTTGTGGTGCGGCGACTGAAGTTTTCCCTGACCGTGTCGTGCCGCGACAACGGCCAGGGGTTCAGCGCCGCGCTGACATCGGATGGACTCGGATTACGCGGGTTGGAGGAACGGGTGAAAGAGTTGGCTGGATCGCTGCAGGTCATGACGGTGCCGGGAATGGGCACCACGGTGGTGGCACAACTGCCCCTGGAAGAGGAGGTCCGTCATGCGCGTCTTGCTGGCTGATGATCATGCGATTGTGCGCCGTGGCCTGCGCAGCCTGCTTGAGACCGAACCGAACATGTCGGTGGTGGCCGAGGCGGGCGACGGCCATGAAGCGGTCCGCCTGGCCGAGGAACACCACCCGGACGTGGCGATTCTCGATATCGGCATGCCGCTCATGAACGGCATCGAGGTGGCCGCCCGGCTGCGGGCGATGGACCAGCCGCCGCGTGTGGTGGTCCTGAGCATGCACACCGACGAGTCGTACATCCTGCGAGCCCTGGCCGCGGGTGCGCAGGCGTATCTGCTCAAGGACTCCACCGACGAGGAACTGCTGCCGGCCCTCCGTGCGGTGGCCTCAGGTAAACCGTTTGTCAGTGCGGCGGTCTCGGCGGTGCTGGTGGAGGACTACGTCCGGCACCTGCAGTCGCGTGGGCTGACCGACACGTTCCACCTCCTGACCGCCCGTGAGCGCGAGGTCCTGCAACTGCTGGCCGAAGGCCGCTCGAACAAGGAGGTCGCCTCGCTCCTGGAGGTGGGGCTGTCGACGGTTGAAACCCACCGCGCCAACCTGATGCAGAAGCTCAATCTCCACAACACGGCCGAAATCGTGCTTTATGCGGTTCGGAAGGGGATAATTCGGTAGGGGATGGCGGAGAGAGAGGGATTCGAACCCTCGGTAGAGTTTCCCCTACACACGCTTTCCAAGCGTGCTCCTTCAACCACTCGGACATCTCTCCGCACGAGTGAGGCTCCCCATTGTAGCGGACTTCGGGACTTCGGGACCCCGGGACCCCGGGACTTCGAAGTAAACTGTAGATTCGCACGCCGGACCGCGGTTCGGACCCTGTGCAAGTTCAGTCGGCGAATCGCGTCAGGGCCGGAAGGCAGCAGCGCTCAGTCGATCCTGGGCTGTGCGTAGGTCATCCGGGCCGCGGTCGGGCGTGCGCCTGAACCTCCATGACACACATCGCACTCGCTCGAAAATGGCGGCCTCAGCGGTTCGAGGACGTGATCGGCCAGCGCGGCGTCGTGGACACGCTGCGGAATGCCATCACCTCGGGACGTCTGGCGCAGTCCTTCATTTTTGCCGGCCCGCGTGGCGTCGGCAAAACCACCACCGCCCGCATCCTGGCGCGCGCGCTCAACTGCATCAATGGTCCCACCGGGGATCCCTGCGGCACCTGTGACGCGTGTGTCGAGATTTCCGAAGGCCGTGACGTCGACGTCATGGAAATTGACGGCGCCACCTACACCGGTGTGGACGCCGTCCGCGAAGTCATCGTGGAACCGCTCTCGATCGCGCCGATGCGGGATCGCTACAAGGTCTTCATCATCGACGAAGTCCATCGCCTCTCGAAGAATGCCTTCGACGCGTTGCTGAAATCGATCGAAGAGCCGCCGCCGTACGTGAAGTTCATGATGGCGACCACGGAACTTGATTCCGTGCCCGCCACCATTCAATCCCGCTCGCAGGTCTTTGAACTCAAGGCCCTGCCGTTCACCTCCATCCGTCAGCAGCTGGCCGACGTCGCCGCGCGCGAACACGTGGTGATGGACGACGCCGCCGTGGCGCTGCTCGCGCGCGCCGCCGAAGGCAGCATGCGCGACGGCCTCAGCGCCCTCGACCAGGTCCTCGCCTTCAGCGGTGAGCGGGTCACGGCCGACGATGTGAGCAAGGTGTTGGGGCTCATCGGCCGCGACGTGCAGTTTGATATCGCCGAGACCGTGTCGCGCGAGGATGCCGTCGGCGCGCTGGCGCACGCGGGCAACGTGGTGGACAACGGATTCGACCTGCGCGCCGTGTGCCGCGAACTCGCGCGCCTGATGCGCGACCTCATGGTGGTGCGGATCGACGGGACCCGTGTGAGTGATCCTGACATTGCGTCCGAACATGAACGCGACCGCATGCTGGCCCTGACCCAGCAATATTCCCGTGAGGATCTCCTCCGGTCGTTTGATTTGTTGTCGACGACCGAACGGGACCTCCGCACCTCGTCCCAGCCGCGCCACACGTTTGAGATGGCGCTGCTCAAGTGGATTCACCTGCGCAAACTCACGCCGATTGAGGAACTGCTCGCCGGCGGCATGAGTGCACCCGCGCCACGTGCAGCCCAGGCCGCCCCGTCGCGGCCGGCTACTCCTGCGCGTCCAGCACCACCGGCACGACCTGCCCCGGTCCAGAACCCAGCACCCAGAACCTCAGCACCCAGAACCGCAGAACCCAGAACCCCCGAACCCAGAACCCCCGAACCCAGAACCCCCGAACCCAGAACAGCACCCAGAACCCAGAACGCTGAACCCGGAACCTCCAAACAGGCACTCCTGGCGACCATCCGCGAACAGAACAAGATCTTCTACGGCATGGTCATCGCGCAGGTGCAGACCGTGGACATCGAAGGCGATCGCATCGTGTTCACCTTTGCGCCGGCACACAAAAATCTGAAGGGCCAGCTCGAGGGCAAAAAGGCGTGGATCGAATCCCTCGCGCAACACCAGACCGGTCGCAAGATGACTGTGGAGGTGCGTGAGGGCGTGGCGATGCCCACCCCGGCCGAGCATCCCGGTGCGACCGCCAGTGCCACGTCGCCAGGCAAACAGGCGGAGTTGCGCGATCGCGCGAAGGCGGAGCCCGCCATTCAAAACGTGCTGGACATTCTTGGCGGCGAAATCGAGGACGTGGAGGAAATCACGTGAACATCCAGAACATGATGAAACAGGCGCAGCAGATGCAGGAGCGTCTGCAGCGCCAGATGGCCGAGATGAAAGTTGAGGCCACGGCCGGCGGCGGCATGGTGACCGTGGTGGTGAGTGGTCACAAACAATTGTTGTCGCTGACGCTTGACCCCGAGGTCGTGTCAAAAGACGACGTCGGGATGCTGCAGGATTTGATCGTGGCGGCGATGAACGACGCCCATCGCAAGGTGGATGAAGCACTCGCCGGTCAGATGCAGGGCATGATGGGCGGCCTCGGCCTGCCGGGACTCGGCTGATGGCCTTCGCCGATCCGCTGGCGGGGCTGGTGACCGCACTGCAACGCCTGCCTGGTATCGGCGCCAAGAGTGCGCAACGCCTGGCCTTCCACCTGCTGAAGACACCGCGCGAAGACGTGGACGCGTTGTGTGCGGCCATGTTGTCGGTGAAGGATCGTGTCACCTACTGTTCGGTGTGCAGCAACATCACGGACGTGGATCCGTGTGGGTACTGCACCGACAGCGGGCGGGACGGACGTGTCATCTGTGTCGTCGAGCAACCGGAAAATGTGTGGGCGGTCGAACGCACGCGCGGATTCCGCGGCCGGTATCACGTGCTGATGGGAGCAATCGCGCCGCTGCAGGGCATCGGCCCCGACGACCTCAAGATCAAGGGACTCCTCGCGCGTGTGGCCGACGGCTCCGTCGAGGAAATCATCGTCGCCACCAATCCCACGGTGGAAGGTGAGGCGACCGCCCTCTACATCGCGCGGTTGCTTAAGCCGCTTGGTGTGCGTGTAAGTCGTATTGCGATGGGTGTGCCTGTCGGATCTGATCTGGATTACACCGATGAGTTCACGATGTCGAAGGCGATGGAAGGCCGCAGGGAGATGTAGCGTAGAATCCCGGGGAGATTTCCCAACACCATGTCGGACGTCATCGCCATTCTGACGCGTTCTCCCTCGGATCCTCGCCTCAAGGCGCGCATCGCGCCTGTGGTGTCGAACAGTCAGCAGCGCCTCGATCTGGTGCTGGCGTTTCTTGATGATCTGGTCGAACGTGTCGGAGCGATGGACGGGGTGGCACTGAAGGTCGCCGTGACACCACCGCTGGAGGGGCTGCGTCTGGCTCGGCCATGGATTCGCTGGGACCAGCTGCTCGTGCAGCGAGGCACCCAGTTCGGCGATCGCCTCCGCAATGTGTTTGTGGATCTGGCGGCCGCAGGGTTTACCCGCATCATTCTGCTCGGGGCGGACGTGCCGGACCTTCCGGCCGCCGCGCTCGACGATGCCGTCCGGCGACTGGCAGCCGATCCACACGCCGTGGTGACCGGCCCCTCCGGTGATGGAAGTTTTTATCTCCTCGGACTGACCGTCCACAATCACGTCGTCCCCGAGTTGTTCGACAAGGCCCGGTGGGGCACGCCCCATATGCTCGAGGACGTCGAGGCCGCTGCTGTGGCGCACGGGTTGACCGTGGGACGCACGATGGACTGGCATGATGTGGACACACCCGAGGATGTGCGTGAGCTGGCCGATCGCGTGCGTCGTGCGCCGGCAACGGCGAAGGCGACCGCCGAGATGCTGCGCGAATTAAAACTGATTGAGTAGGGCGTGACCTTCAGGTCCGCCGTTACGACGACGCGAGCATCTGGTCGACCGTGTCCACCACGACCTGCGGGGTCATCGGTTTCTGCATGAAGGTGGATGGGGCGGGCGGGGCCAGTTCCGGATCGGGTAAAAACCCGGACATCAGAATCACGGGCAGTGTGGGACGGGCTTCGCGCAGCTTCGCGGTCAGGTCACGGCCGTTCATGTCTGGCAACACAAAGTCCACCAGCAGCAGGTCGATCGTGTCAGTCACGGCCAGCGCCGTCGTCGCATCGCCGCACTGAATCACACGATGTCCCTTGCGCTCCAGAATGCGTGCGACCAGCTGCCGGATTGGCGGCTCATCGTCTACAACCAGAATGGTGGCCATGTGCGAAGGATAACACTACGCCCTTCGCAACACCCGCCGCCCCGTGATTGCCAGCCCGACCGCCACCCAGGTGAGCACGCGCACCCGGCGCACCAGCGCCATCGTCAGGCCGTTGGCTGTGGTCAGGCCGATCAGTTCGGCCAGGCCCGATGCGCTGTATTCGTCGATCCCGACCCTGAGTGGGACCGCGCGAAAGACAACGTTGATGACGCGGTTGACGGTGTCGAACAGGAAGGCGTTGAGCCACAACGACTGCCCGGTCAGATAGTAGAGCGTCAGCCATGACTCGAGAATGCTCAGCGCATGGAACACGACCTGGCATCCGATCACCATCACCATGCGGGATGAAGACACCCGCAGGCCGCGATAGGCAATACGTTCGAGGGCGCCCACACGTCCGATGACACGTCCGAGCAGGTGCGCATCGTTGGCCCCAAACCGCGCGGCAAGCTCCGGACGTTTCCAGGCCAGCCACACGGCGGCCGCGAGGATGAAGCCCATCAGCCCGAGGGCCAGCCACGAGGCGGTGAGCCATGCCTCAGGCAGTACAGACGTCGCGAGCAGCGTCAACGTGCCCGCAAGGATGACCAGCGCGACCGAGACGCTGTAGAAGAAGTTTTCGGCGGCCAGCGCCCCGAGCGCCTCTTCGGCCGGGACATACCGGGTGAGGTAGAGGGCTTTGGCGGGTTCCGAGACGAGCAACGAGAGGAAGGAGAGGTTGCCCAGAGCGTCCCCCCCAATCGTGGCGGCGATGGCACTCCGGAGGGGCACCGGCGGGTGGCCCGGTGGCGGTTCGATCAGGGTGATCCAGGCGATCGCCCGCACCGTGTAGCGCAGGAAGGAGAGGCCCAGTACCAGGGCAAATCCGGTGGGACCGACCTCCTTGAAGCCCTGGACAACCGCATCAAGGCCGACCGACTGCACCTGCCAGACGACCAATGCGATGCCCGCAAGCGCCACACCGACAGGAATCAGCCGCGAAGTCCAGGACACGTCACACACTATAATCGGGTGATGCTTCCCGCCTCGTACGCGATTCCAGTGGCCGCCCTTCTGGCGGTGAGTGGCGCGGTCGCCTGTTTTGCGGGATACCGGCTGTTCCGCATTGTGCTGGGTGTGTACGGGTTCATCCTTGGCGCGTTGGTCACCTCGTCGGTCATGGGCACGGAAAACGTGTGGGCCCTGGTGCTGGCGGCGGCGGTCGGGGGTCTCATTGGCGCCGGCCTGATGATTGCCGCGTATTTTATCGGTGTGGGTTTGATTGGCGCCGGGCTCGCCGCGCTCGCGCTGCATGTGGCCTGGCGGGTGATTGGTGGCGATCCGCCCACGGCGGTGATCGTGATTGCGGCGGTGCTGGGGGCGCTTGGCGCGTTATCGGTCTCGCGCCATGTGGTGATCATCGGCACCGCGCTGGCCGGGTCCTGGACGTTGATTGTCGGCGCGCTGGCGCTGGGCGGTGAACGGTTCAACGTGCTTTCGGTCACCCCCGACAACATCTGGGTCGTGTATGCGATGGGCCCGTGGCCGAGCAACTGGTGGGTTACCGGGTCCTGGATCGCACTGGCGCTCATTGGCGCCATGGTCCAGACGGCGACCACAGGCAAGACAGGCAAGCCCAAAAAACGCTAGATTCCCGATTCCGATTCCCGATTTACGACGCAGATTGTCAATTCAAGATTTCAGATTGGAGATTAACTAATGGAGTTTTCACGACAGGCAACCATCAACTGGGCGGGATCGATCATGGAAGGCACGGGCACGGTCAAGGCCGGCTCGAGCGCGTTTGATCTGCCCGTCACCTTCCCGCGCCGCATCGGCGAGCCGGAGGGTGTGACCAGCCCGGAAGAGCTGATGGCCGCGGCGCACGCCGCGTGTTACGCCATGGCGCTCAACGCCACGGTCGGCAAAAAGGGCGGCGCGATTGCCAAAACGACGATCACGTGCAAGGTGACGGCGGACAAGGGTGATGCGGGCATCACCATCACGACCTCCGCGTTGTCGCTGACGGTGGAAGGGCTGACCGGCATTGAAGCGTCCGCGTTCCCCGAAGTCGCTGAAGCGGCCAAGAACGGCTGCCCGGTCTCCAAGGCCTACGCCGGGTCGATGAAGATCACGCTCGACGTCAAAGTGATCTAGAACCGAGGTCCCGGGGTCCCGAAGTCCCGGGGTCCAGAGGTCCCGAGGTTCCCGGAGTCCCGAAGTCGTCGGGGTTCCGGGGGCCTCGCGGTCCTTGGAAGTAGTCGGTTTCTCTTCGTAGGGCGCCGGCTTTAGCCGCGCCAGAGCGGTTGAAATCCCTGCGATACCGTTTCGGTGCTTGCGTCGCTTTGAACCCACGTTCTAGAATTGGGGTTCTGCTTGTTCCTCGGTAGCTCAACGGTAGAGCATCCGGCTGTTAACCGGAGGGTTGCTGGTTCGAATCCAGCCCGAGGAGCCAATTTCCGCAAGGTCCATTCCGGAGACATGGGTAACACCCTATTCCGGGGACATGGGTAACAGTT
>CAYRGW010000064.1:0-6688 GCA_964423815.1 uncultured Solibacteraceae bacterium
AGCGACCCTGATCGAACGGGTCGCTCCCCCCTCCCCCCTGCCCAACATCGAAGCGACGAATGTGACTCAACCCAGACGAAAGGACTGACGCCATGCCACTCATCAAACCGCGAACCAACCGTGTCAGAACCGTGCGGCACATCTGCCGGCTGCAGGAACCGAATCGTGACGCCCTCGTGCTGTACGCGCGCTTCATCGGCGACACCGCCGACTACGTCCTCAATCAATTGATCGACACCACGATCGGCAAGGACCGCGAGTTCATCGCGTGGCGAGCCGAGCATCCGGACGAGCCCATCTTCAAGCCAAACGGACGAGTAAAACGAGCCACTCCGGCGGCTCCGATCGAGGGCAGCCCGCGCTGAGGTTCCGATGCACCGCCTGATCGAGTTCCGGTTCGTTGTGAGTCTCGCGTTGAGTGCCGTCGCGGGCGTGGCCGGCCTCCGTGCCTGGCCATGGCCGGCCGACAATCCGATCCTCGGGTTGATCGCATTGGAGCGGCCGGCGATATACGCGGGCTTCACGTACACGTATGCGGTGTTGTGGTTCAGCACGCCATATTTCGCGTTCAGTATGGCGTGCTCGTTCCTCTACATCTTTGTCGGGCGGTTTGGTCGGCCCGTGACCGCGCGTGCGTTGCCGACGTATCCGGACGCGGCGCAACGCGAAGATCTGTTTCTGATCCTCGGCGAACAGCATCGCCGGACATCCCCCGAGCGCGCTGGGGAACCCCAATGGCTCACGATACCGGAGCGCGGCCTCTACACCGGTATCGCCATCGTCGGCGCCATCGGCACGGGCAAGACCTCGGCCTGCATGTATCCGTACGTCGAGCAACTCCTGGCGTACCAAGCCGGTAACGCCGACCGCAAGGTGGGCGGTCTTGTCCTGGAAGTGAAAGGGGACTTCTGTCAGCAGGTCCGCAGCGTCCTGGAACGGCACGGTCGAGGTGACGACTACATCGAAGTCGGTCTCGATTCGCCGTATCGCTACAACCCGCTGCACAACGATCTTGACGCTTACGCATTGGCGTACGGGATTGCCACCCTCATGACCAACCTGTTTGGTCGCGGCAAGGAGCCCTTCTGGCAGCAGGCGAGCACGAACCTCGTCAAGTTCGTGATCCTGCTGCACCAGACGCTCGACGACTACGTCACCCTTTTTCAGGTGTACGAGCACGTCATCAACCCGGACAAGCTCCGCGCCAAGATCGCGGAGGGGGACGTGCGGTTCAAGTCCGGAGATCGGCGGCTGGTCATCGACAGCGCCGACCTCTTCCTGGCGCCCGCTCTTCAAGCCTGGCGTTGGCACGACGCCACGGCCGCCGGCAGGACGTGGACGTACTGGTCGGAGGATGCCGAGCGTCAGCTGGCGGCCATGAACATCGCGTTTCGCGCTGAGGAGCCAGCACGCACCCAGGACGAGGCCGACCGGACCGCCAGGTTCGAGGCGGTCAAGCGGTGGTTTGACGATGACTGGATGCGCATCGAGCCAAAGTTGCGCACCTCCATCGTCGAAGGCATCAGCGTGTTCTTGTCGCTGTTCGACGACAACGTCAAGGTGAAGCACACGTTCTGCCCGCCGAAGGAGACATACGATCCCGCGCTCAATCCAGGCGGCGTCCACGGCACGCCGCTGCCACCGCTCGTGGAGCTGATTGAGCAGGGGAAGGTCATCGCGCTCAATTTCCCGGTCGCCATGAACCCAGGGCTGGCTCGGGCGCTTGGCACGATGCTGAAACAGGACTTTCAGCGGGCGGTGCTCAACCGGATACAGAGGATGAACAGCGACCCGACCGCCAGCCGGCGACCGGTGATGTTCGTGTGCGATGAATATCAGGCGTTCGCCACGACTGGCGAGAACGAGCCGTCGGGCGACGAGAAGTTCTTCTCTCTCGCGCGACAAGCCAAGTGCATTCCGATTGTCGCGACCCAGAGCATCAGCTCGCTCCGGTCGGCGCTCACGGGCGAGTCGTGGCGCACGCTGCTCCAGGGACTTCGCACGAAGATCTTCCTTGCCCTGTCGGACGACTTCAGCGCGCGCATGGCCGCGGACCTCTGCGGGAAGGCAGAACGCCTCAAGCCGAGCTACTCGATCACGGAAGCGGGGCAGGACGCCCGGGTCAGCCTGCTGACCGGCCGCCCGGCCGCGCACAAGACCACGGTCAGCGCCGCAAAGACGTACAGCCTGCTGCTCGATTATGTGTTCCAGCCGAAGGTGTTCGCGGAACTGCAGAACGCCCAATCGATTGTCCTGCCGTATGACGGCCTCAATCCAATGCCGCCGACCTACTGCTATCTCAAGCCGTACTACCTGGACGTACAGACGAGCTACTTCGATCACGTGGCGAAAGGAGCCCTCTGATGAGCTTCGAACTCATCCTGCCGTTTCTCCGGCCAATCGAGCATCTGATCCTCGACCCCGACATCACCGAGATCATGGTCAATGGGTCGCGCCGTGTCTTCATCGAGCGGGCCGGACTGCTCGAAGAGGCGCCGAACGTCCATGTGGACGAACGCAATCTCAAGGTGGCGGTCAAGAATATAGCCCGCGCACTCGGAGACGACGTCTCGGAAGAGAAGCCGATCCTCGACTCGCGTCTGCCGGATGGCTCCAGGGTGGCGGCGGTATTCCCGCCTTGCAGTGTCGGCGGCACGACACTCACGATTCGCAAGTTTCAAACGAAGTTCTTCACGGCAGAGGAGCTGGTTCGGATCGGCACGATGACACCGGACGTGCTTGGTCAGGTGAAGGCGGCGATTGCAGGAAACGAAAACATCCTTATCAGCGGCGGCACGAGCACGGGCAAAACGACGCTCCTGAACGCGCTTGCGGCGTTCCTGCCGACAGGCGATCGCGTTGTCCTCATCGAGGACACGGCGGAGCTGCAGATTGATAGACCGAACCTCGTCCGGTTCGAAGCCAGGCGGGAACAGGCCGGCGTACCGGCGGTCACAATCCGCGACCTGCTCCGCGCGACGCTCCGACATCGACCCGATCGCATCATCCTGGGCGAGGTCCGAGGCGGGGAAGCGTTCGACCTGCTGCAGGCCCTGAACACGGGCCATTCCGGCACGCTCTCTACAATCCATGCGAATTCGGCCGAACAAGCACTCGCGCGCTTCTCGTCATGCGTCGTCCAAAGCGGCGTCGAGCTACCCTACGAAGCCGTTCGATATCAGATCGCCGATGCGATCGACCTTGTCCTTCATCTTAGCCGGCTCGACGGCACTCGCGTGGTTAGGGAACTGATCCGTATTGGCCGCTACGACGTCCAGCGCGATGGGTACGATCACGAGCCGCTATTCGCTGTCGCACAACGGTCGCAGACAACCGGACGTCAGCCATGAGCCGGGAACAGCGTCCAGTCGACGTCATGCTGATCGAGGAGGTGGCCGAGGCGCTTAAGATCACGCCCAAACAGATCCGGCGCCTTGAGCACCGCGGCGCGTTTCCGATCCCCAGACTGCCCAAGCTGGACCGCCATCCCCGTTACGCCCGACCGCTGGTCGAGCGGTTCGCAGCAGGCGAGTTTACGGATCTCATGAGGCGGCGGCGTCGCACCGCTTGAAGTCACTCTCGACGCACAGGCGCCGGGGTGGAGCGGTGCTCCCTGATGCTGCGCGAAGCTGCCATTGGCGTTGCGTCATGCCATCCGCTGAGGGTGCCGCTGTCCGTCCCTGCGGGCCGGGGGGTGGGACGCGCAAGATCGCCCGCGCGCGACATCGGCCAGAGACGGGCCGCGGATGATCGCGCGATACAATGCAGCGCGGCCTGGGGCGGACTCAGCCTGCCGCTTTAGAGGGTGATAAAGAGCGATGTCCTCCGACCTGACGTTCATAACAAACGAGGTGGGGCGAAGCCTGGCGGATCGCTTCGCCACGCTTTTGGGTAGTAATACGAAGGCCTTCGACTGTCTCGTCGGCTATTTCTTCCTCAGCGGCTTTAGGCGGCTAGTGGGCGCCCTTGAGCCAACAGAAAAGATCCGCATCCTGATCGGCCTAGAAACGGACCGACCGACCTTTGATCTCCTCTCGCTGGCGAAACAACAGGGGGCGCTCGAGCTGAGCTCGCATGCGGAAGCCAAAGAGCGCCTTCCTGACGCGATCTTGGCTGAGCTGGAACGATCGGAAGATGGAGCAGCAATCGAAGCCGGGGTCCTAAAGTTCGTCGAGTGGATCAAAACCGGCAAACTCGAAGTCAGAGTTTTCCCATCGGCCAAACTTCACGCCAAGCTTTACATCATGAGTTTCGTCGATGGGCACATCGACAAGGGGCGCGTTGTTACTGGTTCGAGTAATCTGTCGGAATCGGGCCTCGTCGCGAACTTGGAGTTCAACGTTGAACTCAAAAACCGTTCCGATTACGAGTTTGCGATCACAAAGTTTAACGAGTTGTGGGCACAGGCCGTCGAAGTGTCCGAGGCGTATGTACAGACTGTTGAGTTGCGCTCGCCGTTTGCATACTTTACCCCCTACGAGCTGTTCCTGAAGTTCTTGTATGAGTACTTCAGGGCCGAGTTGAACCGGGGAGATGGCGATTCAACTTATGTTCCGGCGCTTTTCAAGAAGCTGAAGTATCAGGAAGATGCCGTCACGGCGGCTCGACGTGCGCTCGATGAGTATGGTGGCGTGTTCCTGTCTGACGTAGTTGGCCTTGGGAAGACCTACATGGCCGCGATGCTTGCGCAGCAGCTACCGGGACGCACGCTCGTCATCGCTCCCCCATCCCTGCTCGACGAAAACAACCCCGGGTCATGGCCGAACGTGTTTCGGGATTTTCAGGTCCGGCAGGCTAGATTTCAATCCGGTGGCAAGCTCGACGAACTGATTAGGCAGGGCGTCGACATCTACGACAACGTCTTCATCGACGAGAGTCATCGGTTCCGGACGGAAACCAACCAGACATACGAAAGGTTGGCCCAAATTTGTCGGGGGAAGCGGGTGATCCTCGTGTCTGCCACTCCGTTAAACAACCATCCTCACGACATCCTCAGTCAGGTGAAGCTCTTTCAGAATGGCAAAGCAAGCACCATTCCCAATGTCCGAGATCTCGAATCATTCTTTGGGGGGCTCGTAAAGCGCCTGAAGGGCCTGGATCGTCAGCGCGACCGGGAGCAGTACTTCGCCACGGTGCGGGAGAACGCACGGGAGATTCGCGAGAGGGTGCTCAAGTACCTGATGATCCGGCGCACGCGCACTGAGATCGGGCGCCACTATGCAGATGACCTTGCTGCCCAGGACCTGAGATTCCCCGAAGTTGTCGCCCCAGAGCCGCTCTTCTATGAGCTGAATGCGCACGAGAATGAGGTGTTCACACGGACGATTGAGCGTCTCACGCAAGACTTCAGATACGCCCGCTATCGTCCCTTGACCTACTATCAGGGAGAGGGACTCGAGGGCGAAGTCACCGCGCAGACCAATCTAGCCCGGTTCATGAAGATCCTGCTCGTTAAGAGGCTGGAGAGTTCGTTCTACGCGTTTCGCCTAACGCTCGCGAGATTTATTCGCACCTACGAGCACTTCATTGCTGCCTTCGAGCGTGGCTCTGTCTATCTCAGTAAGAAGCACATGGGCAAGATCTTCGAGCTCCTTGATGGCGACGACATCGAAGGCGTTCAAGACCTGCTCGAAGCCGACCTCGCCGACGATTTGCCGTCCGCCTCCTTCGCGCCTGATTTTGGGCGCGATTTGATAAACGATTTGGCAATTCTCAAAGAAGTCCGCGCAGATTGGTCTGGGATTAGTCGGGATCCGAAATGGGATAAGTTGGCTGCGGCGCTCCTCGGGCGCGAGATTCTCCAAGGGCCGATTGTTCTCTTCACGGAGTCCCGGGAGACGGCTGTGTACTTGGCCGATCGAATTCGAACCGATCTCGAAGAGAAGGTGATTGTATTCACTGGAGATTCGGACGCGTCTGTGCGCGAGGCGGTCATAAAGAACTTCGACGCCCGTGCAGATGGAGACGCCCAGCAGTACCGAATTCTCGTTACGACTGAGGTCTTGGCAGAGGGTGTGTCCCTCCATCGGGCCAACGTGGTTATCAACTACGATATCCCATGGAATCCGACTCGTCTGATTCAGCGCGTCGGGCGCGTCAATCGCGTTGACACCGTTCACAAGTGCATCTACACCTTCAACTTTTTCCCGACCGAGCAAGGCAACGACATGATCAAGCTGCGCGAGGCCGCGGAGGCCAAGATTCACGCGTTTATCGAGATGCTAGGTGCCGACGCCCAACTGCTAACTGATGGTGAGGAGATCAAGAGCCATGATCTGTTTCAACAGTTGTTCGCGAAGAGCACACTGACGGGCGAGAACGAGGAGCAGGAGAGTGAGCTCGATTACCTGGCGGTGATCAGGGCAGTCAGGGATGAACAGCCAGCTCTTTTCGATCGGGTGAAGCGACTGCCGAAGAAGGCAAGAGCCGGTCGCGCCGGTCCGCCTGCTGAAGAACTTCCGGGTCTACTTACCTACTTCCGGAAAGGCCGCTTGGAGAAGTTTGCCATCGCTAGCCCGGGGCATGGCTCTAGGGAAATCGACTTCTTTGGTGCCGCGCGGATCTTGGCGTGTGAGCCCGACACGCCGTCCGTAAGCGTGGGAGCCGAGTTTTACGCACTCCTTGAACAAAATAAGGCACTTTTTGACGCCTCAACGACGGAGGATGCTGACTTGCCTCAGGCTGGCGG
>CAYRGW010000064.1:6705-27046 GCA_964423815.1 uncultured Solibacteraceae bacterium
CAACGAGGGTCTTGAATCGGCTGCGCGCGCGCGAGATCAAGAGTTTTCCTGGCTACACTGGGGACGATGAGCAGTACATCAGACAGGTCATCCGTCTTCTTGAAGATGGGGCACTGCCACGACCGACGCTCAAGAAGCTTGCGCAGGGATTTAGCACAGAGGCGCATCCGATTAAGCTGCTCGGGATCATGAAACGGGACATTCCCGCTCAGTTCTTTCAGGGCACCAGAGCGGACGTGGCACGCCAGAATGTAAACCCGAGAGAGGTGATTCTCTCCGCATTTCTGGGGACGCCGTAAGCGTGGAGCGCACTCAGGCGTTCAACCTCGTCCGCGCAACCTTTACGCAGCCCTTCGAAGAGGCGCGATTCGCCGTGTTCATCCGGAATGTTGTGAATCACCTCGACGAATCCAAGAAACAGCTCTGGACGCTACGGAAAGCTGCCTTTCAGGATTACGTCAATCATTTTGGTCGCCTCGGTACTTATACGGATCCGCGCGGTGAGCGCGTCGACGTGTTGGTGATACACCTCCGAAAGGACACGACGCTAGCGCGGGGACGCGTCACGCTCCGCAACTTCGTCGCGGATTACCTCGCAACAGGCCACGGAAAGGGAAAGGCGGCAGTGATCGCGGCCTTCGTGTCGCCTACAGAGGACGACTGGCGCCTGTCATTCGTCAAGCTGGACTATTCGATTGAGACCACGCCGCTCGGCTTTGTCGTCGAGAGGCCGCAGCTCACGCCAGCGTTGCGATACAGCTACCTGGTGGGCGCGAACGAGAACTGCCATACGGCGCAGAAGCAGTTCATCAGCTTGCTTGAGAATGACCTCGCGGATCCTGCAATCGAGACCCTGGAGGCCGCGTTTGGGGTCGAAAGGGTCACGACAGAGTTTTTCGAGCAATACCACCAGCTCTTCGAGAGAAGCCGAGACGCCTTGACGGAGTTCCTACGAGGAGCTCCGTCCGTCCAAGAGACGTTCGAAAAACTGGGCGTCACGGCTGATGACTTCGCCAAGAAGCTCCTCGGTCAAGTGGTCTTCTTGTATTTCCTTCAGAAGAAGGGGTGGTTCGGTGTCGAGCGCGGTAAGCCATGGGGGGCCGGACAGCGGAACTTCATGCGCCACTTGTTCAAGCACCGAGAGCGGTACGGGCGGTCGGCAGTCACTCAAGGGCGTCCGGCGAATTTTTTCAACGATATTCTTGAGCCACTCTTCTATGAAGCGCTGGCTTCCCCGAGGTTGGACGATGACCACTACTACTCACATTTCGATTGTCGCATACCGTTCCTGAACGGCGGTCTGTTCGAGCCGCTGTACGGCTACAAGTGGGTCGAAACAGATGTTCTGCTCCCCGATTCTCTTTTTTCGAATGATCTGCCCACCCGGGAAGGGGATGTGGGCACTGGGATCCTTGACGTTTTCGACCGCTATAACTTCACGGTCAACGAGTCCGAGCCTCTCGAGCGAGAGGTCGCGGTTGATCCCGAGATGCTCGGCAAGGTGTTTGAGAATCTGTTGCCTGAGAACCTGCGGCATGCGAGCGGGACATATTACACGCCTCGCGCCATCGTGCAGTACATGTGTCGGCAGGCGCTGTTGCACTGTCTGTCCGCTCAGGCGCCAGCAGTTCCGCCGGAGCAGATCACGGCGTTCTTGCACGCTGCCGAGCGGTTCGCCGATTTTGAGGCGACGGACACGAAGGCCCATTCGGACAAGCGTCTCCCCGAGGCGATTAGCGCCAACGCAAAGCACCTCGACGACCTCCTCGCCGGAGTGACTGTATGTGACCCCGCCATTGGCTCAGGCGCATTCCCAGTCGGGATGATGCATGAAATCGTCCGGGCCCGTCGGGCGTTGACGCCTGCTCTGGACAAAACGGCGCGACCGGCAGTTACGACCCGTGAGGATCCTCGGTCAGCGTATGCGCTCAAGCGGCATGCAATCCAGTGCTCCCTGTACGGTGTTGATGTGGACCCTGGGGCAGTCGAGATCGCTAAGCTTCGGCTGTGGTTGTCCATGGTTGTCGACGAAGAGGAGATCCGTGACATTCAGCCGCTGCCCAACTTGGACTACAAGATCATGCAGGGCAATTCCTTACTGGAAGAATTCGACGGCGTCCATTTGTTCGATGAGCGCCTCTTTGAGCAGGCGGGGCAGCTCCGGCCGGATCCCAGACTCGCTGACCTGTTGGAGCGACGCAATTGGGTACAGGCGGAAGTCGCGCGACTTCAGAGCGCCGGCCTACTTACGCGGAAGATGGCGGCTGACTTCAAAGAGGAGGCCGCTCGGTTAACCCGAGAGCACGCTGCACTTCAGAACCCAAAGGTAAGGGAGGAGCACCCCAATCCCGCCCTCCCTTTTGGAGCACTTGAGAGCCTGAAGCGGATCCAGCAACTGCACGCGTCCTTCTTCGACGAATCGTCGCGCGTCAGGAAAGAAGCCATCCGCTCTGAGTTGGAAGCGCTTGAGTGGGAATTCATGAGGGCCACTCTTCGCGAGCAGGGGCGCGAGCAGGCGTTAGTTGAGCTTGAACGGGCAAGTGCTACGCACCGCAAGCCGTTTTTCCTGTGGCGGCTTCAGTTCGGCGATGTCTTTCGGCAACGCGGCGGCTTCGACATCGTAATTGCGAATCCACCTTACGTTCGGGTCCAGGAATTGACGCAGGAGAATCCAGCGATTGCCGCCAGGCTCAAGGTCCTCTACAAGAGTGCGGCTTCCGGGAATTACGACGTTTACGTCGTCTTCACGGAGTTGGCTCTGAGGCTGCTTGCCGAGCACGGAACCGCGGCGCTTATTCAGCCCCACAAGTTCTTCAACGCTAAGTACGGGCAAGGACTCAGGCGGGAACTGTCATCGGGCCAACATGTTGAGCAGATTGTCTACTTCGGCGATCAACAAGTGTTCGAAGGAGCAACCAACTACGTCTGCCTGCTGTTTCTCACGAAACAACCGAATGCGTTCTTCCGCTACGTCAAGGTCGAAGACCTAGAGAAATGGTATGCGACTACTGAAGGGCGCGAGAAGAGGTTTCCCGCGACGAAGCTCACCGACGCGAATTGGAGCATTGTTGTAGGGAGGGGCGAGGGATTGCACGCACGGCTTTCCGCGATGCCGAGAACTCTCGGTGACGTTACGCGCAGGATCTTCCAGGGCCTCAAGACTAGCGCCGATAAGATCTACATTGTGGAACGGCGCGGCAGCGATGGACCCAACGTTCGGGTCTATTGCCGACAAGACGAGCGCGAGTACGTTCTTGACCCAGGCTTGCTCCACCCACTCATCAAGGGCGGGGACAGTAGAGCGTACGCTCTGGAGAGGACGGACCGCCTCATTATGTTTCCATACGCGCGTGACACAAACGGCGCGATGGTGCTTCTTTCGGCAGCGGAGCTGCGTTCACGGTATGGTCTTACGTGGAAGTACCTTGCCGCGCATCAGGATTACTTGCGAGCGCGGGAAGGTGGAAAGATGAATCACGAGGGCTGGTACGGCTACGGTCGGTCGCAGGCCTTCGATGTCATGTCGCTCCCAAAAATATTCACACCGGACTTGGCACCTCGGGCTTCTTACGCATTCGACCCGACCGGCGAGTGTTTCTTTACGGGCGGTGCTGCCGGTGGCTACGGGATACTCCCTAACGAGGGCGAGAGCGTTTCGTTTCTTCTTGCCTTATTGAATAGCCCTGTCCTCGATTGGTTCCATCACCAGCAGGCCGCACCGATGCGTGGGGGCTGGTTCAGCTACGAGTCCCGTTACATTCGCAATCTGCCCATTCCCGACGCCGACGATCACCAGAAGCAAGTGCTCGAGTGCCTTGTGGGCTACCTCCTGCACTTGCGGAAGGGCGAAATTGAAAGTCCCGCGCTGGACAATTCCACCGCAGCGCTTATGGCAGGCTTCTTCGAACAATGGGTCAATGCGCTTGTGTATCAGCTTTTCTTTTCGGCGGAATTGCAGGCGGCTGACCTGGACTTTTTTCGCCTCGCCGACGAGGCGCACCTGTTTCAGCTGCCGGCCGAACTCGAAGCCGCCGATTGGGATCGACTCCGCGCTGAGTTCGAGCGGGTCTATTCAGAACGGAGCCCGCTTCGGAAGGCGCTGTTCGCATTAGAGAGCCTCGACGACATTCGGGTTGTTGAGGGCCGGGGGTGACTGATCCAACAGTGCCGCAAGCCGACATTGCGGCCGTCGAGGCGCCCCACCCGGGGCCGGCTGGGATCCCTGCCGCCACTCCAATAGCCCTTGGCTCTGTCGGGCGGCTGACGAAGATTGAGATCGACGACTATCGCGCTTTCCGGGGACACTTTGAACTCGAACTCGCTGACGGGCAGAATCTCCTCCTATACGGTGAGAACGGCGCTGGGAAGTCATCCCTGTTTAGGGCTCTCACGGACTTCCTTGAGAGCCCTGACACCCTTGTCCTTGACGCAAGGACCAAGGCGTACCGCACGCTGAGGCCCGAAGACAATCGCCATCGTTTTAGCACTCAGCCTGCCAGCGTTAGGCTTACGTTCACTAGGGCACCTCAAGGCGCTACCGGCGCCGCGGCGAAGACCTACGAGTGGTCAACTTCCAAGAGCGACCCGGCGACTGCTGATATGCGGACCGTTGACCGTGGCAAGGGCTGCCTCGACTACCGTTCGCTGCTGAAGATACACCTCGTTCCAACCGGCCGGAGAGAGATCGACCTCTTCGATATTTTTCTGAAACCGATTCTTGCGCACTGCAGAAACCCAGCCAGCGCGCCGAGCCTTCCGTTTCTTGAGGAGTGGAACCGGATCAAGACGCCGTTCTATCCGTACAACCGGAAACCGGCCAGACTCGACGATTGGATTAATCAATTCAACGCCGGCTTCGAGAGAGTCGTCAAGGACACCGTCGCCAAAGCCTCGGAGTTTCTAACGGGCTTTGACGCCGAGCTCGCGATTGAGGTCGAGTTCACTCCGGCCTCCTATCGGTGGCCGGGCAAGATTCTGAGTCCCCCCAAGATCATAGCGAAGCCGGTCTTCCGTCGATTGGAACAAGCTGATTACTACCATGTCCTGAATGAGGCTCGGCTCTCGGCCCTCGCGGTAGCTCTCTATCTGGCCGGCCTGCACGTGTCGGCGGCTGGCGAAGCGCGGCTACTCGTGCTCGACGACATCTTGATCGGCCTCGACATGGCGAATAGGGTCAAGGTCCTTGACCTGGTCCACCGCGAATTCGCAAATTGGCAGATTTTTATATTCACTTACAGCAAGTCCTGGTTCGAGCGGCTTAAGCAACGCGTAAAGCCTCTGCCTTGGGTGGCGCCATGGAAGGCGGTCGTCTTCCGAGAGGAGTGGGCTGGCGGCGAGGCGTCTCCTCGAGTAGTCGCTGACGATTGCGGAGATCCCTTCGAAACGGCTCGCCGCCACTTGGCACGGAAGGACTTCACAGCTGCTGCGATATATGTTCGAACGGCGTTGGAGACGGTCTGCCATACCGAGTGCGCGAAGTCCCACCTCCGGATCCTCTGCGTAGAGAATCAGAAGCATCGGAAGTTGGACCACTACATCCAAGCGATCGAAGGGCGGCTCGGTCAACTTGCAGATGGAGCTACACGCGACAATGCAATCCGGCTCATATCGCAAGTGCGGGAGGCCACCGCCTTTGTTCTGAACCGCGAGGCCCATTTCGACATCGAGGACGAGGACACTCTGTCGGCGGAGGTTGGAGAAGCCATCAAGACAGTCAGCGATCTGGCCACGTTCCTGGCCGACACACTGCCTCGAAAGCAGGAGTTCTTCGGCGAGATGATGCTGCGGCCGTCAGATCTGGCTGCGATCGATCTTGCGGAGGCCTCGAAGCTCGCAGCCCACGGAATGCATGTCGACTCGCTGAAGAAGCTCGCTAGTGCCCACAAGTCGGCGTGGGAGGCACTTGGCGCAAGGCGAGGCGTCTCGCTCCCCATGGGCGCGCAGCCATCGGCTGCTGTGGTTTGGAGCGCTGCTCGTGACCAGGACAAACTTGACGCCGTTCTCGATGAGCGTCTGAAGGCCGCCAGGCCGTACCTGTTTGGAAGCTTGGATGCCGCCGACTTCTCGCCGGCTGGATTCGCTGCCGCCGTCTCGCTTGTCGATGAACTCCTTGTGGCCGCCGCCGAGGCGCATGCAGGCAGTTCATAGGTGCGTTGTGGCTAGCTGGCCGTTCATTTGGCCGATGTGGCAAGTCGACGCTGTCGGCGCTGATGGTGCCGTCGCGGTCGGCAGAAGCGCGAGGGAACGGTCGGTGATTCCTTTTGTCCGATAGAATGGCCCACCCCATCAAATGACCAACGGCTTCTGGGATCGTCCAATTCTGAGTCTGCCAATTTTGTGCGGATCACCGATCTGCGGAGACGCAACGGCAGCAATCAGATGTTCCCGATTTCTGGGAGGTCTGGACCGGCCGCTCGTGAGCCGCGACGTCCACTTGAAGCTGTCGCGACGCTGGGCGGAGGGGGAGATCTGATGACGTTGAGGGCAGCAGTTAGATCCGGGATCCAAGTGAGTCGGATGGGACTTTCACGGCGAAGACAATTCAGGCCGTGGGGTGAGGTTCGCAGTTCCTATCAGGTGAGCTGTCGCAATGGGGGAAACAATTGGCTTTGGTCGCGACAGAGCCGCTGACGTTCGATCTTCTGGATGATCTGCTCCTCGCGCGCGAGCGCGGCAGACGCATCGACCTCCGCCTAGCTCCCGGTGTGTGTCTCGGTTCCACAGTCGAACTCTTCAGTCATCTTCACGCTTCGCCAACGGCCTTTGATCACGAACCTTCCGCTGAAATAGAGGCGATGCGGCAGGCGCTGGCTGCGCGTAAGCCCGTCTATCTGTCGTCGCAATCGGTCGGCATATCTCCAGCCCGCCGGGTGGCCGTCAATGGAGCGGACACCTATTGGGATCAGTTCCTCTTTGCCTTACACAAGGTGATTGTGGCGAACGGTTTTCCGGCCAGCTTCAGCGCGGGCTTGGTTGGCGCGCTCGACGAGATGCAGAACAATATCCATGATCACAGCGCTGCCCCAGAGAGTGGAATAATCGCGTACCGGGTGACACCGGGACGCGTGGAGTGGAGCGTATCCGACCGAGGCGTCGGCATTATGACGGGGCTGCAGCACGGGCAATTTCCATCCGTTAAGGACGGCGGCGAGGCGCTGCGGCTGGCTTTGACCGATGGGTATTCTCGCCTTCCGGTGAAGGGCCGCGGCTATGGCTTTAGGCACTTATTCAAGGCGCTCAGCACGCGTCGTGGAACGCTCAGGTTCAGGAGTGACGATCACGTTCTCACGATGACCGGTGTGTCACCGACGCTCAGCCGCGCCAAGCTCCAGCAGCGGTCCAGGATTGCGGGGTTTTCCGTGACCGTAGTCTGCACGAACCCGCGCAGCGCGTAGACCGGCTGTATAGGTCACAACGTCGATGTTGTGGCGCAGCATCTCATCCAGCGGTGCGCCCGATTCCGTCCGCGAGAAGATCCAATCGACGTCAGCGCCCATCGACGGTCGAGCGCGTCGCCGGAACTTAGCCTTCACGTAGGGCTCCGGGTCAAGCACAGTCACGTGCTCGAAGGCCAGCACAAGGTCTTGCATGTGACGACGGCCACCCCGCAAGATCATCCGCAGCGGGCGACCAATCCGGCGGGCAAGTTCTACGAGACGGTCGCGGTGAAAGAGGCCGCGGATGCTGCTCGCTGTCCCTGTCGTAAATTCGAACGCGAGCGTGTCGACTTCAGGATGAGCCTCAATAAACTCCCCCCAGCGTTCGTAGTCCCTCTGCGTTCGTCCGTTGATATGGAGCGCGCATGGGATGCCGGCCTCCATGAAGTCCGCCCAGGTCAGGGCGATGCGTTTCATGTTGTGCAGGTTGTCATAGCGCGAGACGTCCGTGAACAGCGAGTAGTTGGGCGTGGTGACCATGATGACGCCGAGGCGACGCAGCTTCCGGATCAACTCGAAGCGGTCGCGAAACGACCACCAAGCCTCGATCGCGCGGTCCGTTGCTACACCAGTCAGCACAATGCGCGTGCGTCGGCCGATTCGGAAGGCCCGCGCCAACGTCTCCCGCGTCTCGAATCGCAACGTGCCGCTCGTGCGGTTGAAGAGAGCGAGCAGCGGTAGCGCCACGACGGGTACTTCGAGAGCGGACAGGCGGTCCGTGCCGTTGTACAGCAGCGGCACCAGATCGGGCAGAGGCGGCGTCGGCAGCGCGTCGAAGTGCCGGATATTCTCGAAGCCGAACCCGCCGACCTCGCGGGCCCGCGCAACGAAGGTGCGCATATCGCTGCGGCATACGCCGGAACACGGCCGACCCTGGGCGCAAGCACAGAGTCCTTCGCAGTCGAGCACGGCTGCGCGGATACTGATCCCGCCGCAGATTCCCAGGTCAGCGCATACACCGCATCCGAGCTGACGGGGCAGCCAGTCATCCGACCACAGCGGGGGATCGTGGGTGAGACGCGGGCCGATGGCGCGCGCTTGCATCACCTGTTACCGAATCCTGAACGCGAGATCGGCTGTGTGGCTGATTTCGGAGTACCGGGCAATCCGGGCGAGCACGTAGCCGCCAGCTTTTGCGATAGCGGTCATCAGTGCGGCCGGAGGATTCAACGCCGTCGCGACCGTTTCGTACCCCCTGAGGGCGATCAGACTGTCGCCGCCAGTCTGAATCAACAGTTCTTCGCCTTCGGCAAGAACGGAGCCATCGCGGACTTCGAAAAGGACATGCTGTTCTTCCCATTCCTCGTCGATGGGCATCAGGTCCGGCCCTGCTAGTGCCTGCCGCCCGCCATTCCAGAGTTTCTTAAACGCTTTCGTCTTCTGTGTGATGAAATCAAGACCCACTCGGCCCTCCCTCGTCTGTTAATACAAACCGGTACACCCGCCCCCTCGGATCGGCGCTCGGCATCACGAAGCCCTGGCGGATTAGGCTTGCGAGACGGTTGCTCCAGACGGGGCCGAGGATTTTGGAATCCGCATTGCGCAGGTCAGCGAGGGTTACTTGCGGGTGCTGTCGCACGAGGTCCAGAGTCTTCGCGGCGCCGGGCTCCAGCGTGCCGAGTACCTCGGGCGAACTCACAGCGGTTCCGTGCAGTTGACAGACCAATATCGCCTCGCGTCGGTCGCGCATGAGGTTGTGGAACTCCTCCCGCACAGTGGCGCTGAGGTTCGCGAGCACTGGGTACAGCTCTGGCTGATACGCACGAACGTAGTCGCGGAAGGCCAGGACAGACTCGCGCAGGAAGCTACCGCTCGCGTCAGACACGCCGGCAAAGTCGAGAACCAGGACGCCCGTCGCCGAGGCGTCGGCCGACCAGACCACGAATTTGGCGAAAAGGTGGCGCGCACGCGAAACACCGGCCAGCGCGGGAAACTCCTCCACCATTGGGCCGAGCGGAAGGATAGTTAATGACGTCATTGACGTCAATGATTGTTCAGTTCACCCCTCGGAGTCAACTGGGCCGCCTCGGCTGGTCTAGTTGCCGTCCACGAAAACGTCCTGAAAGACAAACTCGAACTCCCGGGAGATCGGGTCGCCTCCTGCCGCCCGGCGCACATCAGAAACGTACAACTCCAGGGCCTTCTCAAAGTCATTGAGGAGAAGCGTCGGGTTCACCTCCAGACTGAGGTGGCCGGCGATGTGTCGCGCCTGAAAATACGGCTCGCTCGCATTGCCCTCAAAGCCGCCGTGCCGCACGGCAAATCCATGGGCCAATCCGTTTCTGAAATGCTCCCAGAGCACTTGAGCGTTCGTCATCGTGCCGATATCGGAACGGCGGAACTCCGGGGACATGTATCGGTCGACGAATCCGTGGAACCGCATTGCGTTCCGTCCAAAGCCAGTGGCTCTTCGACCCATGAGAAACTTTCCGCACGCTTCAATGGCACAGCAGAGCGAGACGCCAAAGATCAAGAGTGCCGAGGATTCCTCACCGGGAACAACTATTTCTCTGTCGAGGATGCGGCGCAGCGGACTCAGCGCGACGAGCCGCACGCGTTTCTCGAAGTACGCGATGCGCTCGCTTGGCTGAAGCAGGTGCAACTTGTCGCGGTCGTAGTCAAGCCAGCCCCTAAAATCACTCGCTTTCATGACCACGCAATCATGTCGCGAATCCGAGTGTCCAGGGGGGCGCTGTGACTCGCGGACAGCGGCTTAGACTTACGCCGTCGATTTGGTCCGGCCGACCGAAAAGCGTCCCGCGGGCCTCGGAATCGAGAAATAACCATAAACTCCAATGAATATACCCACCGCGAGCTTGCGCATCTGATAGCCACCGCCGATATTACCCGTCTCAGCCACCGTGATTGAATTATGAAGCATCAGGAAACAGCCCCCGCCCCGCCGTCGGCTGCCGACGCCATACCGACCGTGCCCACAATCTACTGCTTGACGATTACGCGGTTCCGCGGCATTCAGGAGTTGGTGTGGCATCCCGGCAGGGGCGTCAACATCATCTTGGGCGGGGGGGACGTCGGCAAGACCACCATTCTCGACGCCGTCGGACTTCTCTTCAGTCCTACCAACGGTTCGAGTATTTCCGACACCGACTACTACCGCCGGAACATCGACGAGGAGTTTGTGATTGAGGCGACTGTGTCCCTGCCCTTCGACACCGGCATCCATGACCAGCTCAAGCCGGCGTGGCCGTGGAACTGGAGCGGCACTCAAGCCGTCGTTCCCAGTGCTGACGCGGAAGAGCTGAGCGAACCCGTCTATCGTCTTCGCGTACGCGGGACGGCAGACCTTGAACTCGCGTACGAAATCCTGCAGCCCGACGGAAACGCTGACACCTTGCCAGTCGGCCTCCGCCGGTCCATCGGCCTCGTTCGCCTGAGCGGTGACGACCGGAGCGACCGCGACCTCCGACTTGTCCAAGGATCGGCGCTCGACCGCTTGCTCTCAGACAAGGCCCTCCGCTCGCGGATCGCGAGCGAGCTCGCCAAAACCGATGTCGAAAACCAACTCTTGGACAGCGGCAGGCAGGCGCTCGCCGACCTCGACGCCGCCTTCTCGAAGCAGCGCCTGCCGAATAGTCTTCAGTTGTCCATCACCGGTGGGCCGGGCGCATCGATCGCCTCGCTCATCGGCCTGACGGCCGCCCGCGGCGGAGTGCAACTGCCCCTCGCGAACTGGGGCGCTGGAACCCGCCGGTTGTCCGCCCTTGCCATCGCAGAGCAAAACCAAGGCGAACACCCGCTCACGCTCGTCGACGAGATCGAGCGGGGACTTGAACCCTATCGCCAGCGCCTACTCCTCGACAAATTGCAGGCGGGGAAGTCGCAAGTCTTCATCACCACGCACAGTCCCGCCGCCATCTCTGCCGCGGCGGTTGCTTCCATCTGGTACGTTGATCACAGCGGCAAGATCGGCGCCCTTGACGCCACCAAGATCGCGAGACACCGTAAAGACGATCCCGACACCTTCCTATCCCGCCTAGCCATCATCTGCGAGGGTGTGACCGAAGTGGGGTTTGTCACGGCTCTGCTTGAGCGCGCCTGTGGCTCTCCGCTTCAGTTTCATGGTATTCACATCAGCGACGGGAACGGAAACGACAACACGATTCTCTTGCTCGAGGCGCTGTCCGACGGCGGTCTGTTGTTCGGCTGTTTTGCCGATGATGAAGGAACGCACCCGACGCGATGGGGCAAGATCACCCAAGCGCAGGGGCCGCTCGTCTTTCGATGGGCCTCCGGCTGCATCGAGCAGAACATCATAAGCGCCGTAGCCGACGACAAACTTGAGGCACTCCTGACCGATCCGACCGGTAGAAAGACCGGCCAGCGCCTGCGGACTCTCGCCGATCGCCTCGGTATCAGCGAAAAAGATTTCTCGATTGTTAGCGCCGAGGCTGGAACGGGCCTAAAGACGCTCATCATCGAAGCGGCGACAGGTGTCGTCCCCGCAGGTAAAGCCATCGAGGCGAACGAGTACAAGTCACACGCACAGGCGTGGTTTAAGACGTTGCAGGGGGGCCATGAACTCGCGGCCAAGGCCCTGACTCTGGGGCCCTGGGCGATATGTCGCGCCCAGCTTCTACCGTTCTGCAACGCCGTCCGCAAAGCGGTCGACCTCCCTGACTTGGCGGACCTGCCGTCGTGAGCGACGGCAGCGTCCACGCCGCATTGCGATCCGACCATCCGCTGGTGCTGGTCGAAGCGCCTGCCGGCTGCGGCAAGACCTACCAAGGTGCGGACTATGCGCGCGAACTCCTTCAGTTAGCCGGAAACGGAAGACCACTCATCCTCACGCATACTCACGCCGCGTGTTCTGTCTTCTCGGACCGCACTAAGGGCGCTGGCGCCAAGATCGAAATCCGTACCATCGATAGCGTCATCGCGCGCATCGCTTCCGCATACCACTCCGGTCTCGGTCTCCCAGCCGACACGGCCGCATGGGTCCGACAGCGAGGCGACCAAGGCTACGCAGAGTTGGCGCTCATGGTCTCGACACTCCTGAAGCGTCATCCGATGATCGCATCGGTATTGGCGCGGCGGCATCCAATTGTCGTCTGTGACGAGCACCAGGATTCGAGTGGCGATCAGCACTCCGTTGTCATGGCATTGCTGGAGCAAGGAGCGAAGATTCGTGTCTTTGCCGATCCGATGCAGAAGATTTTCGGCGACAAGACCCTCGACGGCTCCTGTCTGCCTTGCGACTGGAACGTGCTGAAGACGAAGGCGCACGCATACGAGGAACTGGATTTCCCACACCGCTGGAAGGACGGGTGCCCCGCGCTCGGGACCTGGACGCTCGCAGCGCGCAAAGCGCTGATGAGCGGCAGTCCCCTCGACCTCCGCACCGGCCGTCCCGAAGGGCTCGACGTTGTCTTTGCCGAGAACCAGGCACTAGAGAATCTCGAATACCGGCTCTCAAGCGCGGACCGCAAGCCTGTCGACGCGTTCGAGAAGGGGCAAACGTCGCTGCTCATTCTGACCAGGCACAACCAGACCGCCAGATCCTTTCGAGGATTCTTCAGTCGCCGCATTCTGCTTTGGGAAGGGCACACGCGCAGTGCATTGGAGACGCTCGTGCGTGCCGTGCCTGCGGATCACGGAGACAGTTCGGCGACCGCCGCCGCAGTCGTCAAGTTCCTGGCCGATGTGGGGAAGGGGTTCAGTCCCTCGGCATTCGGAAACAGGCTACTGCAGGAGGTACGCGAAGGCTGCACCAGGAATGCCAGAGGAAAACCTGCGGCGATCCAACAACTGGCACGTTGCATCGTGGACGACCCCAGCCACCGGGGAGTCGCGCGCATGCTCGGGTGCTTGTCCGAGTTACGTAAAGTCGACGCTGCTTTTGCGGACATCGAGGTGGACCACTACAAGGAGTTCTACGAAGCGATCCAGCTTGGCAAATTCGAGAACCCTGACGTAGGCCTTGCGGAAATTATGCACCACCGCACTTACTTACGGCCCAAGCCGCCGCTCAAGGCGATTAGCACGATTCATAAAGCGAAGGGGCTAGAGTGCGATAGCGTTGTCGTGATGCCTTGCGATTCGAAGACATTTCCCAATAAGGCAGAGGCAAGGTGTTTGCTCTATGTCGCACTCAGCCGGGCCAAGAAACGCCTGATGCTCGTCGTCTCGCGCGAGAATCCGAGTCCGCTGCTCCTGGTTTAGGCGACCAGAACGGCCACTCGTTCAGCAGCGAAAAACGTGGAACGGGCCACGGGAATCGAACCCGTCTGACTGTCTGGCAACAGGCGTTGGCGTCGTGTCAACGGATGACCTGCTGTTACGAACCGACGACCTCGCTTGGCGGTCCGCTGGCACAACGAGCATTTCGAGATTGTCTACCTGAGACATTGGCCAGGAGGATCAGGCGCTCGACCCTTGGTTCCGCCTGTCGGCTTCCGGCTTCAGTGCGTTTCCAGTTTGATTTCGTCGCCCTGTCGCTTCTTCGTCGACGATTACTCGACTGCGCCATCATCAATAAGTCGAAATCGGACTTTCCCGTCGGCGTCGGTCGTCTGCGATCGGCGGGGGCGAACGGACGACCAGTCGATGGCTTTCACCAGACCAGAATTAAGTTTCGAGGAGAAATGTTCAGTCTGCCCCAGCGTCTCACCGAAATCGGGATACTTGTACTCCATTAGCGTGATCGGCCAGAGTGTTGTAACGATCGCGCCGCTCCCTCCGAATGAATCCCCGCACACGACCCCACAAAGGCGACCGTCGCAAATCACCGGTCCTCCGCTCATGCCTGCGAGCACCGGCTTGTCGACCTCAAAACATGGCCAAGGATACATTCCGCGGTCGCGCCCTTCCGGGTACACGTTGATGACCTTGCCGGTTTGCGCGGCGAGCTTGAATTCAGTGTTCCAGTGGGTCCCGTCCGCTCGGACATGAATGTCGGGGTAACCGAGCATAGTGACTTCTGACCCCTCTGGGGGCGCCTCAAGAGACCATTCGAGGAAGGCTGTGGGGTATGGCACGTCCTTCGCACTCGACGCGGCATCATCGCGTGCGGCTTCGCAGATGGCGAGGTCGAAGTGGGTGGGATCCCACGTTCGATTGACACCCCAGAAGACGGACTTGCCGGCGTTCGTTAGCTGAAAAAGGGCCGTGCCGAAACGCATGTATTCATACCCGGATTTGCGATTCGCGAGGCGCTGCTTTTGTTGCTCGTCGATCTTGAACCCGTCGCGAATCACATGGCGCGCAGTGATGAACGAAAACGGCATGTACATCAGACCGGACCCGAGCGCGCGGGTTGTGCCGTCTTCGAAGAACGCCACGACACCACACATCAACGGACGCAGCCGCAGGACGATTCGCTCTAGCTCTAAGTCTGAGATTGCCACCAGTTGAAGCCCACTGTAAGTCTACTCTTCGGCCGGAGCGGGATCAGAAGGTGCCCCAGTCGCCATATCTGACTTCGAAGAACCGAGGGGCGGCCTGCATTGCGCTCGGGGGCGGGAAGCGACCATCACGGCAAGCTCGCTCGGCGAGCACATCCCGGCAGGGGCTGTTGGTGGCGCACGCAAGCGCGGCCAGTGCTGCAACTTTACTCCGTGCTTTTACTCCGCGGACCGAAAAACGTGGAGCGGGCTACGGGAATCGAACCCGTCTGACTGGCTTGGGAAGCCAGGACATTACCACTATGCTAAGCCCGCACGATTCCCCGATTCCGATTCGGGATTACCAATCTACGATTATCGACAACCGATTGGCAATCTCAGATTTCAGATTGCCGATTCCCCTCATCGTATCAGCGCCAACACCTCGTCGCGGCGCTGCGCCATCAGCTCAGGCGTCAACGCTTCGAGGTTGAGGCGCAGGAGCGGCTCGGTGTTCGACGCGCGCACGTTGAAGTGCCAGTCGGGGTATTCCGCCGAGAAGCCGTCAATCGTATAGGTGTGCGCGTCCTTGTATTTCTCGGCGAGGGCGGCAATGCGGGCGGGGATCAGGTCCATGCTTGCGACCTTGGTGTTGATCTCGCCGGACATGAAATATCTGGCGCGCAGGGGAGCGAGCAGTTCCCGCAGCGTCTGCCCCTTGCGTGACATCAGTTCCAGAATCTGCAGCGCGGGAATAAAACCGTTGTCCGCGAAGTAGAAGTCGCGGAAGTAGTAGTGACCGGTCACCTCGCCGCCGAAGATCGCGTTTTCGTCGCGCATCCGGCGTTTGATGAACGCGTGCCCCACGCGGTGCATCAGCGCCGTGCCGCCGAGGCGCTCGACGGTGTCCTTGACCGCGTAACTGGCGCGCAGGTCGTAGATGATCTTCTCACCGGGGGACTTGGCCAACGCCGCTTCCGCCAGCAGTGCCGTGATGAAGTCGCCGGCAATGAACTCACCCGTGCCGTCGATGAAGAAGCAGCGGTCGGCGTCCCCGTCCCACGCGATCCCGATGTCGGCCTTGTCGGCGATCACCCGGTCGACGATGTCCTGACGGTTTTCTTCGATGAGGGGATTGGCCTCGTGGTTCGGGAAGGTACCGTCAATATCAAAGCAGAGTCTGGTCGTTTTGCAGGGGAGTTGATCAAACAGGCGCGGCGCGACGAGACCGGCCATGCCGGACCCGGCGTCGAGCACGACGTTGAACGGCCGGATCACCGACGGATCAATAAAACTCATGACCCGTGCCACATACGCGTCGAGCATCTCCTGCGTCTGGTAGGTTCCCTGGGGCCGCGTGGGCGCGGGAATGGTGCCGCCCACAACCATCTCGCGAATCTCACCGATGCCGGCGTCGCCCGAGAGCGGGAACGCCCCACGGCGCACCATCTTCATGCCGTTGTAGTGACCCGGGTTGTGTGAGGCCGTGACCTGCACACCTCCATCAAAGTTGTGCTCGGCCACCGCGAAGTAGAGCATGTCGGTCGCGGCCATGCCGAAGTCCACGATATTGGCACCCTGTTCACGGGCGCCCTCGACAAACGCCTTCGCGAGCGACGGTGAGGACGTGCGCATGTCGCGTGTGAGGGCGATCCGCAGCGGTTCGGTGCGGCCGGGTTCGGCCGATTCGAGGTAGGCCACATACGCGCGCCCAATCAGCCGCGCGGCCGTCTCGTTGAGTTCGGACGGGTACAGCGCACGCACGTCGTACGCTTTGAAGATGTCGGGGGAAATAGTCATAGGCGTGAATAGTCCGTGATGATGGATTTGTCACCGAGGAGGGCATGGCCGCCCACCTCAACATTACGACCGAACTGGCAGTGCCGACCTGCGACGAGCGGGCCGAGGTGCGCGGCGCGATCGACCCAGGTGTGCGGCCAGAGAATGGCGCCCGAGACGACGGCGTCTTCACCGATGTGGCAATGTGCGCCGATGACGCTGTGCGCGCCAATCCGCGCGCCGGACTTGATCACGACGCCGGCGTCGATGAAGCAGGGGCCTTCGATGGTCACGTTGGGCTCGATGCGCGCCTCGGGCGAGACCACGGCCTGCCCGGCCAGCCCTTCAAACGGCGGCGCGGTGAACCGTCCCGTCATGATGTCGTGATGCACCTGCTGGTATTTCTCGCGCGTGCCGATGTCGATCCAGTACCCGCGATAGGTGTAGGCAATAAACGTTTCGTTCTGCGCGACCAGGGACGGGAAATAGCCGCGTTCGATGGAATACACGGTGTCGGCGGGAATGCGGTCGAGGGTGTCGCCTTCAATCACGTAGATGCCCGCGTTGATCGTGTCGCAGCGCGTTTCCGCCAACTGTTCTGCGGTGGGTTTCTCGAGAAACGCCCGGACGCTCTGGTCTTCATCACACTGCACCAGGCCGTAGGCCGACGGATTCTCCACCGGGGTCAGCACGATCGTCGCCTTGGCCTTGCGGCTGCGATGCAGCGCAATCACGGCGGGGAGGTCGACCGACGTCAACACGTCGCCGTTAAAGACGACGATGGGGCCGGATGGATGATCGCCGGCAGCAAACTTGATCGCGCCACCCGTGCCGAGCGGCTGGGGTTCGACCACGTACCGAATCGACACACCGAGGTCCGTGCCGTCGCCAAACACTTCTTCGATCCGGCGCGGCTGATAGTTCAGGCTGAGGACAATTTCGTCGATCTCGGGGACCTGCTTGAGCAGTTCAATCTGATACCGGAGAAACGGCCGATCAAAAATCGGCACAATGGGTTTGGGTGTGGTGATGGTGAGAGGACGCAGGCGCGACCCCTGTCCCCCGGCGAGCAGGATGGCTTTCATGTCAGCCTTCGATTGTAGAATAACTGCGGCGTGAATCTTCCGAATGCATTGACCGTCGGCCGGATCTTTCTGGTGCCGATCCTGGTGGTCGTCCTGTTGACCAAGTTCGACGGCTGGGAGCTGTACGGCGTCAGCAAGGAGATCATCGGGGCCGCGATCTTCGGGATCGCGTCGCTGACCGACTGGGCGGACGGGTTTCTGGCGCGTCGCCGCGGCCAGGTCACGGGATTTGGCCAATGGATGGACCCGCTCGCCGACAAGCTGCTGGTCACCGCCGCGCTGATTTCGCTGGTCCAGATGGACCTGGCGCCTGCCTGGATGGTCGCCATCATTCTTGGACGCGAGTTTGCCGTGACCGTCCTGCGCAGCGTGGCCCACGCGCGAGGGCAGGCGCTGCCCGCCTCACCGCTGGGCAAAATCAAGCTGGTGGCACAGGTCGTGGCCATCCTGGTCCTCATTCTGGGCCAGGGGCATATGCAGGGATTTTTTGTAATTGGTCAGGTCGCGTTGTGGATCGCGACGATTACCGCGCTGGTGTCGGCCGTGGACTATTACCGCCGCTTCCCCCAGCCACGCCCGGACGACCGGGCGGCACGGCCTTAATCTCGGCGATACGGCGTTTCGCGCGCTCCAGATATTCGCTCTGTTCGAACTCCACCAGGATGCGCTCGAACCAGGGCAGGGCCTCGGCCACATTACCCATCTTCACCAGACATTCGGCCATGTGGAAGTAGACGGCGTCACGGTTGGTGAACGCGGGGTCCTTGATGAGCAGCCCGCGGAACCGATCAATCGCCCCCAGGCACACGTTGAAGCGCGCGTAGAAGTACCCGATTTCGTATTCCGACTGTGACAGTCGATCACGCGCGACGCGTTCAAGCGCCTGCGCTTCCGGCAGCAGGGGGCTGGACGGATACCGCTGCAGGAACAACTCGACCTCGCGGATGGTGTCGTGGGTGGCGGTCTGGTCGCGCTGCGGATTCAACATCTGACGCGAGTAGGCGAGCGCGATCTTGTATTGCGCGTAGTCGGCGCGGGGCGAGACCGGGAAAAACGTCAGGAACTCGCGGAACTCGTTGATCGCCAGGATGTTGGATTCGATCGAGTTTTCACCGATGTAGCTGTCGCCGATGCCGAGTTTGGCGTTTTCCCGATGCTGACTCTGCGGATACCCGTCCACCAGTCGTCGGAAATATTCCCGCGACGTAAACCACTTTTTGTCGGCCAACGCCTCGGTGGCCCGCTCAAAAAGCCACTGGTCGGGGTCCATCATGCCGGCGGGGGGCAGGCGCGTCGCACCACCGCCACACGCGGACGCGGCGGCCATCAGGGCCACCAGGGTCAAGAGGACTCGAACTCGCCGCATGCACATCCTCACCATTGTAGTCTCACAGCCCCAGGCCCTTCAGCCACTCAAACTCGGCCCGCAGGCCATCGGCCAGGCTGGTCCGGGGCACAAAACCCAGATCCGCGCGCGCCCGGCTCGTATCCGCAAACGTATCCCGCATGTCGCCCATCTGGGCCGCCTCGCGCCGGATGTCGAGCGGGTGACCGGCGATCTCCTCGATCCTGGCCAGCACCTCGTTGATCGAGACCCGGCTGCCGCCGCCGATGTTATAGACGGCGCCCGCCGGTCCCCGGTCGCCGGCAGCCATGAGGGCCGCCACGATGTCATCGATAAACGTAAAATCCCGGGTCTGTTCGCCATCCCCATACAGGGTGATTGGTGCCCCCGTCAGGGCCGCCCGCATGAACCGGTGGAACCCCATGTCGGGCCGCTGTTTGGGTCCGTAGACCGTAAAAAACCGCAGGGACACGGTCGGGACGCCGTAGTTGGCCGTGTAGAGCAGGCACAGGTGCTCGGCCGCCAGTTTGGTGACGCCGTACGGCGAGAGCGGCTGGACCCTGACGTCCTCCCGCATCGGAATCGGGACATCGTCTCCGTAGACCGAGGAACTGGACGCGTACACAAAGCGTGTGATCGGTCGCGTCTTGACCGCCTCCAGCAACCGCTGCGTCGCATCCACGTTGTGGGTGGTGTAGGTCAGGAAGTCCTGGCCCCAGCTTTTGCGCACGCCGGCCTGGGCCGCCAGATGGTAGATGTGGGTCACGCCATCAAGCAGCGCGTCGAGCGGCACGGACTGGATGGTGTCTTCCACAAATCTGAAGTTCGGGCGCGCGCGCAGCGGCGCCAGGTTGGCTTCCTTGATGTCACGGCCGTAGTAGTCGGTAAAACAGTCCAGTCCCACAACCTCGTCGCCCCGCAACGTGAGGGCGTCCGCGAGGGACGATCCGATAAACCCGGCCGCGCCGGTGACAAGCACGCTCATACAAACACATCCCTGACTCTGGCCGGCAGGCGGCACGGGCGTCCCTGCAGGTCCACACCCGCATGCCGCGTGTAGCCGGAGGCCACCACCGTCTGGTCGGCCTTCAGCCGAACCTCGTAGGAAAACTCCAGCCGCACGGGGGACAGCAGTCGGCCCTGCGTGTGGATTTCCAGCTCATCATCGTAACGCGCCGGACGCCGATACTCGCAGTGGGCTTCCAGCACCGGCAGGCGGATGCCCGTGGCTTCCATCTCGCGGTAGGTCCACCCCGAGGATCGCAGCAGGTCTGTTCGCCCGACCTCAAACCACACCAGGTAGTTCGCGTGATACACGACGCCCATCTGATCGGTCTCGGCGTACCGCACGCGGAC
>CAYRGW010000065.1:0-26028 GCA_964423815.1 uncultured Solibacteraceae bacterium
CCGTCTTTAAAGACGTCGGGTGTCTTTTTCCGCATCGTGTCGAGCGGAAAAAGACACCCGACGTCCTGTGTGCCGCGGACTCAGGCGCGATACCGCCCGATGAGTTGCACCACTCGGTGCACGGCCTGCACGGCGGCCTCGTGATTTTGCGAAAAATTCAGACGGATGCTGTCGGTCGCCTCCGGACTGAATTCCGTGCCGGGTGTCACGGTGACACTGGCCTGCACGCGCAGCGCGCGCACAAACGTGTGCAGCGGAATGGCCAGCTTCGGCAGGCGCGGAAACAGGTAACTGCCGGCTTCAGGCGCGCGCACCGCGAGTCCGTCGACCGTGCGGAAACTCGTGATCAGCGCATCGCGGATGGCCTGATGTTTCGCGATGCGGTCCTGCATCCAGCCGGCGGGTTCATCAAACCAGGTGCGCAACACGGCCTGGGAATACCCGGGGGCGCGCAGCGACACGATCGCCTGCAACTTCTCCATGCGATCGATCAACCGGGACGCGCCAAAGGCCACGCCGAGGCGATAACCGCTCAGCGACTCCGTTTTTGACGGCCCCATGATCGTGACGACACGCTCCGCATCGATCGACGAGGCGCGCAGGTGGGTGTAGTTGTGGCCGCTGTACAGCAAACGTGAATACAGCTGATCGGCGATGACGGTGGCGCCGTACCGGTTGGCCAGTTCCGCGATGCCCGCAATCTCCGCCGGAGAATAGATCACGCCGGCCGGGTTGTTGGGATTGGAGAACAGGAACGTTCTGACGCCGGACTTGAAGGCGTCCTCAAGCTGTTGCAGATCGAGTCCGGCCCCTTCGGTCTGGGACAGGTAGTCCATCCGCACCGGCACCACCTCGGCGCCAAGGAACTCCACAAGCTTGCGATTCGCGAAGTAGTCGGGCCGGACGATGGCCACCCGGTCGCCCGCGGTGACCGTCGCCCCGATGGCGAGGAACAACGCACCTTGTGTCCCCGGGGTGATGATCAGTTCACGCGCGCCGGACACGGGGCGACCGGTGAACGCGGCCAGTCTTTCGGCAAGACGATCCCGCAGGTCCGCGCCCCCGCGGTATTCCGTGTAGGCCTGCGAACCGCCGCGGTGTACGCCCGAGACAAACTCGTCGAGTGCACCGGGCGTGGGGCCAAACGCGTTCTCGTTCACATCACCATGCGAAAAATCCACCGGTGTGCCGGGCAGCACGTCCCCGCGCAGCTCGGTGTCAGGCACACCACTGCCCTGTCGGACCTCCTGTCCAGGCGCGTGGTCGGTGCCGAGTTTCGCGAATGTTTCCTCAATCGTCTTCATGCGGGGTCGATTTTAAACCGAATTCGCCGCCGCGTTCGTCCGGCCACACGCGCATCGCTACAGCAGCCGCGTCACCGCCCCGACCGCAGCCCCGATAATCGCCAGCAGCGTGGCGAACTGCACCGCCAACAGCGCCATGAACCGGCGGTCAAGGGCGTCGAACCGGCGCTCCATCCGGGCGTCCAACGCCGCGATCATCGTCTTCAGATCCGCATCGATCGCCATGACCGTTCGATTGGTATTCGTCATATGCCCCTCCAGCACGTTTGCTCGGACCTCGACCGCAACCAGGCGTTCTTCGATCGTTGACATATCTGCCTCCAGCCAGAGACAAGAGCACGCCACGTGCCATGGCTCATTCTCGAGAATCTGGCCGAAGTACGACGACCTGACGAAATGCGTGGCAGCTTTTGCCAGCGCAGGCGCCTCCGAAGAATGCAGAATTTGACAACAACCCGCTGGAGACGACGATGCCATCGTCGAGAACAATTGGCAATACCCCTTGCCCTCTCTGACAGATTTCCCCTGATAGATGTGGTCATGATCAATTGGGCAGCGGGGGCAACAGGCCCAGGCCCACGCCACCAGCCGTGAACGGCAGGATTGTCGGCTGCGTATACGTCCATATGCGCCTCAAGGTGCTGAACTTGTCAGTCGTGCTGGCCTCACTTGTGGGGTATCTCGAATGGGGCGGGGGCCACTCGGTGTTCCTGTTCCAGGCCGAGGCCGAGTTGTTCGCAAAAGCGTTGGGCGACCCCGCGGCGGTGATCCATCCGTTCACCGTGCTCCCCGTGCTGGGCCAGCTGCTCCTGGTGTTCACGTTGTTCCAGAAGACGCCGGGAAAGGCCGCGACCTACGCCGGTATTGGCGGCGTCGGACTGCTCCTGGTGTTGATGTTCGTGATTGGCGTCATCGGCACGAACATGCGGGTGCTGCTCTCCACGGTGCCATTCCTGGTGATGGCTGCACTGACGATTCGTGCGCACCGGTCAGGGTTTGCGGGCAACCACCAGTGAGTGCAGCGCGAGCCACTTGAGCACAGACAGACGATCCAAGGTGGTGAACTCGACAGGGTGCCGCCCTGGCCAGGGAAAATGGTGCCCACGTGCATCGACCGTCGTTGGGACCAGTCCCGCCGTACGTACCCAGGCCAGTGTCCTGGGCAGGGTGGTGAACCGGTTGATCGGCTGCCCCTCTTCGCGGAACACGCGTCCCGTCATCCTCAAATAGCCGCGGTAGAGTCCCATCGGGCCCAGGTAGTTCGGTGTGGTCAACAGGAGGCGTCCTCCGGGACGAAGGACGCGGGCAAACTCCGCGATTGCCACCGCCGGTCTCGGCAGGTGTTCCACCGTTTCGCAGGAGATGACCGTGTCGAACGACGCGTCGGGATGGCACAAGGCCTGAGCATCGGCGACCTCCCACTGGACCGCCCCCGGATGATGGATGTCCGCAAAGGCCTTCCCCATCCCCACGGCGGTCGACGAAAAATCCGCCGCCACCAACTGCGGCGCCTGAGTGGCCAGGCCCGCCAACGCCATCACAAACCCACCGCGGCCGCTGGCGATCTCGAGCACCCGTTTGCCATTAAGGTCCTGTGCCGGATCGAGATGCGCCAAGACCAACTGATGCCAGGGCGTCCGGGCGTCCAGATCAACGCCGTAGTGGCGATGCCAGGCGTTGTACGCGTCCCGGTCCGACACGTTATGGGACACGCAGATACCGCAACGCGCAGTGCGCGCCGTCAATGGCGGCACTCATGATGCCGCCGGCACTGCCGGCCCCCTCGCCCATGGGATACAGGTTCTCGAATCCATCCGCCACCGACGTCTCACGATCACGAGGCAGCCGGATGGGGCCGGAGCTGCGTGACTCGAGACCGACGAGTAATCCGTCGGCGGACTTGAAGCCGGGAATCTGCTGGTCGTATTTAAGAAGCGCGCGGGCGATGGCTGTGCGCGCGAGCGGGGGCAACAAGGTGTCGAGACGTCCGGGCGTGGTGCCGAACGTGTAGCTGGAATGGCGCGTGACCGGCGTCAGTCGTCCCGCGACGAAGTCATCCGCGCCTTGCGCGGGTGCCGTGTAGTCGGCGCCCCCGGCGTCGAAAAATTTCCGCTCGAGTGATTCCTGAAACTCGACGCCCGCAAACGGACCGGGGCCGTATTCGGCCGGGCCGAACGTGGTGACGAGTGCCGCATTGGCCCACGGCGACGAATGGGTTGAGTTGCTCATGCCGTTGGTGCACAACAGGCCGGGAATGTTGGTGCTCGACACGATCGTGCCGCCCGGACACATGCAGAACGAAAAACTCGCCGGCACCCGCCCTTCCGCCTTGCAGATCAGATTGTAGGACGCGGGTCCGAGCATCGTGGCCTCGGGGCCGGTACCGTAACGACCGCGCGTGATCAGCTCCTGCGGATGTTCAATGCGGACACCCAGCTGAAAGGGCTTCGCCTCCACGCGCACACCCTGGGCGTGGAGCGCCTTGATGGTATCCCTCGCGCTGTGCCCCACCGCGAGGAACACCGCATCACACGGGATCTCGCCCTCGGATGTCCGCACCGCCGTCACCCGTTGCGGCACACCTGCATCGAGCATCAGGCCATCCAACCGCGTGTTCCAGTGAAACCGGACGCCGAGCGCCTCCATGCGACCACGCAACACCGGCAGGATCTTGTGGAGTTTGTCGGTGCCGATGTGCGCGCGCGAATCGTACAAAATGTCGGGCGGCGCGCCGCACGCAACCAGCATCTCAAGGCACGGGACCTCGAGCGGATCATCGACGCGTGTATACAACTTGCCGTCGGAATAGGTGCCGGCCCCGCCCTCGCCAAACAGCAGGTTGGACTCGGTGTTGGGGACCCGTGTGCGGTGAAACCGCACCACGTCCTTGCCGCGGGCCTTCAGCTCGGCACCACGATCAATCAGATCGACGGCCACACCGTTGAGTCCCAACACGAGGGCGGCGTACAACCCGGCGGGACCGGAGCCCACCACGACCGCACGTGTGCCTTTACGGGGCGAGCCGGCAACGTCAAAACTGCCCGCCTGTGGGGCCTCGACGACCTTGCCCGACCGCAGTGCCGCCTCAAACCGTTCGCCGCGATAGGTGTCGTCGATCACCAGATCGGCGTGGACGATGAACCGCAGACGCCGCTCTTTGCCGTGTCGCCGAGCGTCGACCGACCGCCGCGCGATACGGCACCCACGCACGCGACCGGGATCGATACCGGCCGCACGAGCCGCGCGATCGCGCAGCTGGCTCTCCGGTTCATCGAGGCGCATCTCAATATTGAGCACACGCCATGTGCGGGCAGTCGGGGTCATGACAACAGACGCAGATTATCACCAGGCCCGTTCGTCGAGTGTCCTCCATGCCTACATGTCTGCATGTGAAAAAACAACCCACGTAGAATGGCGTGGCCACATGGTTTCGATCAGTCAACGCCTCGCCAACGAACTCAACGTCCAACTCGCCCAGGTCAACGCCACGGTCGCACTGCTGAATGAAGGCGCCACCGTGCCCTTCATCGCGCGGTACCGCAAGGAAGCCACGGGGGGACTCGACGACGCCCAGCTCCGGCTCCTGTCGGAACGCCTGACCTATCTGCGCGAACTCGACGAGCGCCGCGAGGCGATCGTGAAGAGCATCAACGAACAGGGCAAGATGACCCCCGAGTTGGCCAAGGCCATCGCCGAGGCCGAGACCAAGGCCCGTCTCGAAGATTTGTATCTGCCCTACAAGGTCAAACGCCGCACCAAGGCACAGATCGCGCGTGAGGCCGGCCTGGAACCACTCGCACAGGGCCTGCTCGACGATCCCACCCTCACGCCGGAGGTGTTTGCCGCCGGATTCGTCGACGCCGACAAGGGCGTCGGCGACGTGGCCGCCGCGCTTGAGGGCGCGCGCTGGATCCTGATGGAACGGTTTGCCGAAGATGCCGAACTCATCGGCGCCATCCGTGAGCTGCTGTGGAACCAGGGGCAGGTCGTGTCATCGGTCGTGGCCGGCAAGGAGGAGGAAGGCATCAAGTTCTCCGACTACTTCAACGCGTCGGAAGGACTCAAGACGATGCCGTCCCATCGCGCGCTTGCGTTGTTTCGCGGACGCACGGAAGGGTTTCTGCGCCTGAGTGTGGTGTTGCCGGAACCGGAAGGGGCCACGGGGCCGACCGAACCCGAACGCCGGATCGCCGGCCGCTTCAAAATCGAATCCCGTGGTCGGGCAGGTGACGCCTGGATGGCCGACACGGTGCGCTGGACCTGGAAGTTCAAGATCCACATTCATCTCGAGCTCGAAGCCGAGAGCAAACTCCGGGAACAGGCCGAAGCCGAAGCCATCCGTGTATTCGGCCGCAACGTGCGCGACCTGCTGCTCGCCGCTCCTGCAGGCGCGCGGGTGACGATGGGACTGGACCCGGGGATACGGACCGGCGTCAAGGTGGCCGTGATTGACGCCACCGGCAAGGTGCTCGGCACCTCCACCGTGTACCCGTTTCAGCCGCGCAACGATCGCGAGGGCACACTCAAGACGTTGTCCGCGTTGTGCGTGGCGCACAAGGTGGAGCTGATTGCGATCGGCAACGGCACCGCCTCGCGCGAAACCGATGCCCTGACAGCGGAGCTCATCACGCGCAACGCCACGCTGCAGATGCACAAGGTCGTGGTCTCGGAAGCCGGCGCCTCGGTCTACTCGGCCTCCGAACTCGCGTCAAAGGAACTGCCCGACCTCGACGTGACGCTGCGGGGCGCCGTGTCGATCGCGCGACGGCTGCAGGACCCGCTCGCCGAACTTGTGCGGATTGATCCAAAGTCCATCGGCGTCGGCCAATACCAGCACGACGTCAGCCAGCATCAACTCGCGCGCACGCTGGATGCCGTCGTGGAAGACTGCGTGAATGCCGTGGGGGCCGACATCAATACCGCGTCGGCGCCCCTGCTCTCGCGCATCTCCGGCCTGTCCGAGTCCATCGCCCAGAACATCGTCTCCTTCCGCGAGACGCATGGGGCCTTTCAGGATCGACAGCAGCTGTTGGAGGTGCCGCGCATCGGCGCGCGCACGTTTCAGCAGGCGGCCGGCTTCCTCCGTATTGCCGATGGCCGCAACCCGCTCGATCGATCAGCGGTCCACCCCGAGGCCTACCCCGTCGTGGAACGTATCGTCGTGAAGACCGGCGTCGCTGTGCGGGATCTTATTGGCAAGACCGACGTGCTGCGCACCCTCAAACCCGCCGACTTTGCCGACGCGCAGTTTGGCGTGCCGACGGTCAAAGACATCCTGCTTGAGCTTGAGAAACCCGGCCGTGATCCGCGCCCCGTCTTCAAGGCGGCCAGATTCAAGGAGGGCGTGGACGACATGTCCCAGCTCACGCCGGGCATGCAACTCGAGGGTGTCGTGACCAACGTCGCCAACTTCGGAGCTTTTGTCGACATCGGCGTCCATCAGGACGGCCTGGTGCACATCTCGCAACTGGCGGACAAGTTCGTGAAGGACCCGCGAGAGGTGGTCAAAGCCGGCGACGTTGTCACCGTGCGTGTGGTGGAGGTGGATGCCAAACGCCGGCGTATCGCGCTCACGATGAAACGTGAGGCGCCGGAGGGCACGGCGACGCCGCAGCCGCAGGGGGCGGAACGTCGCAAGATGCCGCCGACGGCCCGCCCGGCACCTGCCGCCGCGTCCACGGCGATGGCCGCCGCCTTCGGCAAACTTCGATAGGTCAGGCCAACCGGGCGCGGGCGCGCAAGCCGTCAAAACGTGGATGGCCGCGCAGGTTGTCGAGCGCGGGATCCACGTTGAGATAGATCACCCAGTACGACCGCTGGGTGATGGCGCGGTCGAGCCAGTCCAAGGCGGGGTCCACGTCGCCCAACGCGGCGTAGATCGCCGCCACGGCGTAGGGCGACACGAAGGTATCCTGCGAGCGCTCGTGTAACTCCGCCATCGCGGCCTCTGCGCGGACGCGGTCTCCGTTCATCGCATACACAAGTCCCAACGCCGCGACCACGTCGCGGTCGTTCGACAACCCCTTGGAAGTGTGGAGCGACTCGAGCGCGGCGTCGAAGCGGCCCAGATGCGCCAGCGCCAATCCCAGACGAAAGTGCGCCATCGAAAATCCGGGGTCGAGTTCCAGCACATGCCGGAACTGGCGGACCGCCCCCTCAAAATTGCGCGAGTAGTAGGCCGGGTAGCCGGCAATCGTCGCGTGTATGCGCGACAGCGGATCCAGCGTCTGCGCCCGGTCGAGGGCCACCTGGGCTTCGTCGAACCGTCCCATCGCCGTCAGGTACAGGCCATACCGCTGGTGCGCATCGCCATAGTCGGGATTGAGCTCGATGGCCCGATGGAAGGCCCGCTCGGCCTCCGCCCAGTGCCATTCGTAGAACAGCTCCACGACGCCCAGTGACGTGTGTGCCTCGGCCAACCCGGGATCCAGGCGCAGCGCCGTCATGGCGGCCGCCTTCGACTTCGGAAACACATCGCCCGGCATGGACGCGCCATACAGGCTCAACAACGCGTAGGCGTCTGCCAGACCGACCCACGCCGGCGCATACGTGGGGTCTTCGTCGGTGGACTGCAGAAAGAGCGAGATCGCGTCGCGCAAGGTCTCGGTCAGGCGTTTGTTGAGGAAGTGGCGCCCCTTCAGGAAAAGCTCATAGGCGCGTGTCGGCTCAGGACGCGACGTGGACAACTCCCGCACCTCGGCCGCGAACCGGTACCCGCGCCCTGGCAGGGTCAGGATCGACCGATGGTCACGCGGCGCTTCGCCAAGCGCCCGCCGAATCACCGAGACGTTCTGCGCGAGGTTGGCCTCCTCAACAAACGTGTCGGGCCAGACGGCCGTCAGGAGTTCGCTCTTGGTCACCACGCGGTCGCGGTGCTCGATGAGATACAGCAGGAGTTCGAAGGCCTTCGGGGCGATCGCCACCGGCTCGGTCGACCGAAACAGCAGCCGTTTGGCGGGATCAAGCCTGAAATCGTGGAACTCAAACACTGTTTCATATCTTCTTAGAACTCCTGAGGATCTGTGAAGGACTTTTGTCTGCGCCCGTATTTATAGTCCGGCCATGAGACTGGAAATGCTGGCGCGGATCCTTGTGGTGGTGGCGGGGCTCCTGCCGGCGGCCTGTGGTGGTGGTGCCGGTAGCTCCCCGACGGCACCCTCCACCACGGGCACCTCATCGAAGGACGAGACACCCCCGGTTCTCTCCGTGGCGTTTGTCCCGACGGATCAGGCAGTCGCGTTTTTTGTCTTCGGCGCCCTGCTGCCATCCAACGTGCAGAATCCGACCTACGAGATCGAGACCGGGGACCAGTCGGCCGCGGTCTTTGCCTCGTCTGCCGGCAAAGTCGTGAACATCACCACCTCACAAAACGGCATTGACCGCGCGGTCACAGTCGTCCCCTCCGATGCCTCGGTCTGGTCGGTCATCTACGACCACGTCAATAACGTCCGGGTCTCGGTGGGACAGACCGTGAGTGCCGGGACCCAACTCGGCACCGTGGGTGTGCTCAACAATGGCCGCGGGCGCACGGAGCTGCAGGTCAACCGCTTCGATCCGTCGCCCACCCTCTCCTACTGCCCGCAGACCTACGGGACGACGACCTTTAACAGTGCCTTCGCCGCCACCGCGCAGCGTCTCAACGGCTCGGGCACGGTCTGTACGACGTCCACGGTCAGACCGTGAGTAGAATCACGGCATGACATATCGCCATGCCGTGGCCTCCCTGATCACACTGGTCGCGACGACCGCGCTGTTTGTGGCGCAGCCCGTTGCGGCCCAGGATGACTTCACGCGACTGCTGCAGGAGGTCTCGTCGTTCCGCGGCCGGGGCTTCACCCTCCCGCTCCCCGAGGGCGTCCCTGCCCGGTATGCCAGACGGATGGAAGACGTCTCGGAGACACGATTCCAGGCGGAGGCGACGGCGCTGGCGGCCTTCGCGGCGCGCCTTGCGGCGATCGATCGCACAGCGTTGGCCCCGGCGGTCCAGGTCGACGCCGAGATCCTGCACCGCCAGCTGCGCGACCGGCTGAATGAACTGCGGTTCCGCGCGTTCGAGATTCCGATTGGCAGCCGGGAGGGGTTTCACTTCAACCTGCCGGCGCTGCCCGATCGTTTCCCCTTCACGGCCGTGGCCCACTTCGACAACTACATCGCCCAGCTGCAGTCCTGGCAGGAACATACCCGTCAACGGATTGGCGCGATGCGGCGCGGATTGGCGGCAGGCCGGACCATGCCCCGCCAACTGCTTGAGGGCTACGACGCCCCCGTCGCGGAACAACTCGTGGAGGACGTCACCACGAGTCCGCTGTTTGCGCCGTTCTCGCGAATCCCGGCCACGTTTTCGGACGAAGACCGCACGCGCATCCTCCGGGATGGCACAGCGGCCCTGCGCGACTCCGTCATGCCCGGCCTCCGTGAGTTCCTCGACTTTCTCCAGCGCGAGTATCGTCCGGGCGCACGGACCACACTCGGGCTGAGCGCCATGCCTGAGGGCGAGGCGTTTTACCAGCACCGCATCCGGATGCACACGACACTGGAGTTGTCACCCCGCGAGGTGCACGACACGGGCCTGCGCGAGGTGGCCCGCCTGCGCGCCGAGATGGAACAGGTCAAGACACGGGCGGGGTTCACCGGCAGCCTCGCAGAGTTCATGACCTTCCTGCAGACCGATCCCCGTTTCACCGTGCGTACCGAGGAGGACTACCTCAAGGCGGTTTCGTACGCGGCCAAACGGATGGATGGCGAGCTGCCCCGTCTGTTTCGCCAGTTGCCCCGTGCGCCGTACGGCATCCGGGCGATTCCCGAACGGATTGCGTTGCGGCAGTCTGCAGGGTATTACGACTCAGGCGCCGCCGACGGCTCACGCGCCGGCTGGGTCAACATCAACACGTCGGACCTGCGCGCGCGCCCACTCTACGTCGCCGAGGCGCTCGCCTTCCACGAAGGCGTGCCCGGCCATCATCTGCAGATCATGCGCACCCAGGAAAACACGGCGCTCAGTGGCTTCCGCCGTGGCCTGGCCATTACGGTCTTCACCGAAGGGTGGGGCCTGTATGCCGAACGCCTCGGGAAGGACGTCGGTTTCTACACCGACCCGTACAGCGACTTCGGCCGGCTCACTTATGAAATCTGGCGCGCCGTACGACTGGTCGTGGACAGCGGCGTACACGCGTTCGGCTGGACACGTGAGCAGGCCATCGCCTACATGGCGGACAACACCGGCTTTCAACGAGGGCCGGCCACGGCCGAGACCGACCGCCACATCACCGAGGCGGGACAGGGACTCGCGTATACGTTCGGCATGCTGAAAATTCTCGACCTGCGCGCGAGGGCCGAAACCCAGCTGGGCCCCCGCTTCGACATCAGGGACTTCCATGAGGCCATTCTTCGGCAGGGCCCGCTGCCGCTTGACCTGCTCGAACGCGAGGTCCTGGCCTGGCTGAAGTGATCACCGGCGCGGCGAGTCGGGCGGAAGGGGCGGCCGCCTCTGATCGGTCAGGATCGGATACTTCACGTAGCGGACACACAGCAGCCAGCCGCGCCAGCCACAGCCATGACACCGGTAGGGTCGCAGTGCGGTGAAGTGTTTGCGGATCCGCTCGATAATCCACCGCGGCCGGGACCGGTAGATCGCGAACGAATGGCAGTGCGGACAACCGAAGGGGCTGGTCTCGTCTGGGTTCACGGCTGGGGTCGGCGGAATATACCAGAGCTGAAAATGGCCGCTTTTTTTGAAGTCCTTCGATCGACCATCCTGTCCTAGTGAATCCCGGATTGGCACTTCGCTTTATTTCGGGGTGTAGAATCCGCGTCATGCCAAAACCCCTCCGCCCCCTCGCTGCCGTCGCCCTCGTGGTTCTCTGCTCAACATGGTTGGTGGCTCAGGGGCAGGGACAGGGCCGCGGCAACGCCGGCGGCACATCGTTTCCAGGCGGGCGGATGAACGACGATGGATCGCTGATGCCCGCAGCACCGTCATCAGCGTTGTTCACCCAGGAGGCCTACACCCAGTACGAAATTCTCGAGCCCGGCTCCGACGCGTTTGCGATCACGTATCTGCTGGAGAGCGCGCGGGCGGGCGCGACCGAGATCACCAATGCCACACGTGCCGGCAGTATGGGCACCAACATCTCGGTGTTTGATCCGCGCACGGGACTTCCGGTGAAGTTCACCTACGATCTCGGGGCCAACGGCCAATACGCGATACGCGCAACACTCCCCTCCCCGATCCCGGACGGCGGCATCGGCCGGGTCCTCATCTACAAGACCTACACCGACGCGCGCACCTATCAGGTCAACGGCGACAACATCGTGTGGGTCCGCAGCCTGAGCGGCTACCGTCTCGGCGTCGTGTTGCCGAAAGGGTATGCCCTGCAGTCGTCGAACGTCGCGGCGCAGATGGCCACGCTGCCCGATGGCCGGCTCAAACTCGCCTTTGCCAATCCCAGTGGCCAGGCCAACAACCTCACCGTACACGCCACAAAAACAGCGACGACGTTCACGCCAAGCCCATTCAGGGACGTGTTCTTCGACGACATCAAGACGTTGTACGACCTGGGCGCACCGGAGACCGGCACGTTCAGCGTGGAGCAGATCTACAGCGACCCGCGCAAAGGCGCCACGGCCACCCTCGACGTGCTGAACTACCTCGCGTTGTCGGATTTGAAGGTGGTCGACCTTGATACCGCCCGACCGCTGACGCCGGTCCGCAACGGCACGGTGACAACCGTGGCCCTGGGAGTGCCCATCACCAACGACAAACAGAGTGCACACCTGAAGGTGACCGGCGTGGGCCGCGATGGTTACCGCCTGGTCAACGGCGAGTTGGTGTTCGAGCGTGAGCTGCATGGTCTGCGCAACACCGTGATTCTGCCGGCGGGATGGGCCGTGTCGGGCGTGTCGCAGTCGGGCACGGTCGGCCGGACCCGCGAGGGCCGGACGTTTGTCGCCTTCGTCAATCTCAACGCCGAGAACCACTACAAGGTGACGATCCGCGCGCGGCGTTGAGCCATACTGAAAGCGTTGTCTTCTTCCCCGCTTCACATGCCCAACCGCCTGACCGGCGGGCGCGCCTGGGCCCTGGCCATCGTGGCGACCGCCGTGGCCGGCGTCATCACCCGCGCAACGTGGCCCTTTTTTACACCGGCACCATTTGTGCTGATGTTTCTCGCGGTCTACGTGTCCGTCAGATGGGGCACGCGCAGCTCCGGTCTGCTCGCCACCGCGGCGGCCTACGCGTGGGCGCTGTGGTTCTCGCCACCTGATGTGGTGCAGTTTAATCTGGCCCCGTCGAGCATCTTTGCCACCATCGGGCTCCTGGCGACCCACCTCATCTCCGGGCGCACCGAGGCGTTGGAGGCCAGACAGGCGAGCGAGGCGCGCGCCATCCGCGCGCTCGAGGAAACGACGGCCGCCGAGGCCAAATTGCGACAGGCGCAAAAAATGGAGGCGGTGGGCCAACTCGTCGCCGGTGTCGCCCACAATTTCAACAACCTGCTCACCATCACGATGGGCTACGCGGATCTCCTCACAGACTATGTGTCTGCCGACGGGCGCGGGCACCTTGACGAGATTCGGCACGCCACCGATCGCGGGGCCAAACTGACGCGCCAGTTGCTCGGGATCACCAGAAAGCGGGACATCGGGCGCACCCACGTGGATGTCAACACCGCCGTGCACGAGCTGGAGTCCCTGCTGATGCCGCTCATTCGCGAGGACATCGAGCTGGCGATTCACTCGTCGGCCACGCCAGTCGTGACCCTGATCGATCCGCAGGATCTCGCGCAGGTGGTCCTGAACCTCGTGGTGAACGCGCGTGATGCCATGCCTGACGGCGGCAGCATTCGTATCGAGATTGCTGCCGTCAGCGTCACCCAGGCAGACATCCCGCCGGCCTTCTCCGCCACACCCGGTGACTACGTCCGCGTCGTGGTGCGAGACGATGGCGTGGGCATGACGCCGGATGTCCTGAGTCATCTGTTTGAACCGTTTTTTACGACGAAGGATGTGGACAAGGGCACCGGACTCGGCCTCGCGTTCACGAACGGTGTGGTGCAGAGCGCCCATGGCTTCATCACCATCACGAGCCAACCCGACGAGGGCACGACGGTCGCCATCCATCTGCCTCGGGTCGAGGCCCCGGCGGTGCCGTCGGCGCCCCCCCCGTCGGCACCGCCGCCAGTGGCCCTCTCCTCACCAACCGCCGAGGCCACCATTCTCGTGGTTGAAGATGAGGAGCCCGTGCGTCGGGTCGCCGTGCGTACCCTGGCCAACGCCGGGTACACCGTGCTGGAAGCCGCGTCGCCGGCCGAGGCGCAGATCATTTTTGCGCGACAGCGGATTGATTTGCTGCTGACCGACGTGGTCATGGCCGGCATGCGCGGCCCGGAACTCGCGCGGAGCCTGCGCGTGCAGCGTCCGGACCTCCGGGTCGTGTTGATGTCCGGGTACCACGAACCCGAGCCTGGGGCGCGCCAGGAATTCCCGCGCCTGGACAAACCCTTCACCAGGGCCGGGTTGCTCGACGTGATACGGACAACCCTCGGCGACTGACGGTATGCTCAGGACATGAAGCGTGCCTTCCTTGTCCTGACCGCCTGCCTCCTGCTCCTCACCACCATCGTCCCGTCCGCGCAGACCGACGAGACGGCGCGCCTGAACGCGTGGTTTGAACAGAAGTTCGAAGAGCAGCTCGCCTTCAGTCCCATTCAGCAGACGTTTCTCGGCCGAAAGTCGAATGCCATCGACGACATGTCGATCGCCGCCCAGGACAGACAAATCGCCTGGCAGCGGGCGTCGGTCGCCGAGATGCGCAAGTCGTTTGACTACACGAAACTGACGCCGGAAGCGCAGACGTCCTACGACACCTGGATCTACCAGTTGGAGCAGACCGAAGCCGCGCTTCCCTTCCGGACCAACGCGTACATCTTTGAGCAGATGAATGCCATCCATGCCTTCCTGCCGCAACTGCTGATTGCATTCCATGCGGTCGAAGGGCCCGCCGACATGGACGGCTACATCAACCGCATCAGAGAATCCGGCCGGGCGCTGCGTCAGTTGATCGAGGTGTCAAAGATCAACGCGATCGAAGGCGTGCGACCGCCGCGTTTTGCGTTCGACATTGTGATCGAGGAATCGACCAAACTCATTACGGGTGCGCCGTTTGACGAGAGCGGCACCGACAGTGCGGTCTGGGCCGACGTGAAGACGAAGATTGCCGACCTGCAGAAAAAAGGCACGATTGACCAGAAGCGCGCAGACACCATGCTCGCGGAGGCACGTGCGGCGCTGACCGGCCCGTTCAAGGCGGCCTATACCGAGCTCATCGCGTGGCAGACACTCGATCGCGCCAAGACGTCCGAGGCGACGGCTGGTGTGAGTGTGTTGCCCAATGGACGGGCGTATTACAACGAACGACTCGCCAATCAGACGACGACCACGTTGACGGCCGACGAGATTCACGCCATCGGCCTGGCCGAGGTCGCGCGTCTGCGCGCCGAGATGCTGGCGATCAAGGACGAGGTGAACTTCAAGGGCGACCTCCCCGCCTTCTTCGCCGAGCTCCGCGACAAGAAGGACAACCCGGTCTATTACTACCCCGACACCGACGCAGGTCGTCAGGCCTATCTTGACGACTCCACCGCGGCGATCAACAAGATCAAGGCGGTGCTGCCCAAATACTTCGGCATCCTGCCGAAGGCCGACCTCGTGGTGAAACGGGTCGAAGCGTTCCGTGAACAACCGGGCGCCGCGCAGCACTATTTTCCAGGCACACCCGACGGCTCCAGGCCCGGCGTGTACTACGCACACCTTTCCGACATGAGGGCCATGCCCAAGGCCGAGCTCGAAGTCATCGCGTATCACGAGGGCCTGCCGGGCCATCACATGCAGATCGCGATCGCGCAGGAGTTGACGACGGTGCCCACGTTCCGCCGGCAAGCGGGGTTCACGGCGTATTCGGAAGGGTGGGGACTCTACTCGGAGTGGCTGGCGCGCGAGATGCCGGGCACCTATCAGGATCCCTACTCACGCTTCGGACGTCTTGGCTCGGAGATCTGGCGCGCGATTCGACTCGTGGTGGACACGGGCCTGCACGCCAAGGGCTGGTCCGAGGAGCAGGCAGTGCAATATTTCCTCGCGAACTCCGCCACCACTGAAGCGCAGGCACGGTCGGAAATCCGTCGCTACATGGTGCTGCCGGGCCAGGCGACCAGCTACAAAATCGGCATGCTGAAGATGCAGGAACTGCGTCGCAAGGCGGAAACCGCGCTCGGCGCGAAGTTCGACATCCGCGCCTTCCACGACACCGTACTCGGCGGCGGCGCGTTGCCGCTGACCATTCTCGAAAAACGTGTCGACCGCTGGATCGCGACCGTCAGCGCCGGTCAGCCGCAGTAGTTGCCTGTGAAGTCGCGGCAGCGTTCCAGTTTGAACTCGGGATCGAGAGCGGGTCGCGTGTCGCGTTCGGCGACCGCGCGGCCGGTCGCGTACATCCACTTCGTCATCTTTGTCAGTTTTTCGATGTCGATGCGATCCGGGTTGTCGAACGGCGTGTGATAGTCCGGGTGCAACAGCGTCGAGAAGAAGATCGCCGGAATGCCGACGCGTGCATACGGCAGATGATCGCTGCGGTAATACCAGCCTTCCCGATGTGTTGGTTCATCCCAGGACGAATCGACCTCAAACTGGGTGACGGCCTGGTTGGCCTGATGCGCCATCTCGACCAGATCAGGGGAATTGCGATGGGGCGGCAACGCGCCGAGGAGTGCGGCCGTTTGCGGGTCGTTGCGCCCCATCATGTCGCCGTTGAGCACCGCCACGATTGACGTGATGGGGACCGTGGGTTTTTTTGCATACCAGCGTGAGCCCATGAGCCCACGCTCCTCCGCCCCATGCCACACAAACAAGGCCGACCGCCGCCCAGGCGCCGCCGCGAAGGCGCGGCCGATCGCCAGCAGCGCCACCGCCGTCGTCGCATTGTCGTCGGCGCCGTTCCAGATGGCATCCCCGTCGACCGGGTACCGCTCGCCGTCGTGGTCCTGATGCGCGCTGAACAGCACGTATTCATTGGCGAGCACGGGATCACGACCGGGCAGCCTGGCGACGATGTTCACAGAAGGATAGGTGAAGGTATCGGTGAAGATCGCCGCCTCCACACGAGCATCGGCAGCCATCGGTCCCACCGCAGCCTCCCGGACGTACAGCAGCGGGATCCCCCTGGTTGGCGTGCGCGGTGCCGTCGTGCCGTCGATATCCAGGGCATAGGTCCCCCGTGAAAACGGAAACGCCACACGATTCCAATGGTCGATGTGTGCGTCACCCACCAGCACAATCACCGCGGCCGGCTCCAGGGGAGTGACGTTACGTTGAAGCGCACGCGCCCAGTTGCGAAGGACATTGGCGGCAATGCCCGGTCGGGCCGGTTCGGCCGGTGCGGCAGGGTCGACCACCGGTGGAACAAACCGCACAACCACCGCGCGACCTTTGACGTCCGCTGTCGCCGCCGCCTCGATCGTCGTGACGACGATCGGCGCATCCACCATCGCGAGCACGGGGGCATCCGTCACGGCGTCGCGCCCCATGCGCAATGCGGCACTGCCGATCGTCAGCGTGCTGCCAGGGGATGTGCGGAATCGTTCGAGTGGAAACCACTGAAAGTACGTGCCGTTGTCGCCTGCCGGCAAGAGGCCGGCCTCCCGCGCGCGCTCGGCGATCCACACCGACGCGTCCATTTCGTCGAGTGTGCCACCCTCACGGCCGCGCATCTCATCACCGGCCAGCGTGAAGAGGTCGGCCTTGATGTCCGCCTCCCGAATTCTGGAGATGGGGTCGTCGGCGCGTTGAGCCTGGACCGAGGCCGCCGTCACCACCGCCGCCACCGTGAGGAATCGTCCGATTGCAGTCATGGCCTCAGATGATAGCCGGAGTCCTGAGGTCCCTACAGCGTGAGTCGGAAATGGTGCGCGGCGATCACCATCCTCTGGACGAGGTAGAACCGGTGGGCGTCAAATCGCTGGACACCCGAATCCAGTTCCAGCGTCTGGCACCCTTCCGACCGGGCCCTCGCCACCAGCCAGTCGAACAGGGCCTTGCCATGGCCACTCGATCGGTTCTGCTGATCGGTCACCAGATCGTCCACGTAGAGGTTGCGCCCCGAATACAGGTTCTCGACGAACCGGAATCCCGCAACGGCGCGAACGACTCCCTCGTCTTCAAGGAACGCGAGGAGATACCCGTTCTGCTGCTGCACCCGCACGCGTGCGACAAACATGTCCGCCTGAATGTGCGGCCGCAGCTGGAACATCACCGGATGGCATGCTGCCACCTCTGCATCGGTCTCGGCCATCTGAATGCGCATGGCGCAGAGTCTACCGCGTGGTGACGGTGAGGGTCACCGGCACATCCGCCACCACATCGATGCGGTGCGCCGACCGCAGCCACGATCGCCACGTCCGCGAGAGCGGAATCTCGACGGCCATATCGAATCTCACCCGTCCCCGCGCGATCTCCTGCCCTTCAAGCTGGACGGATACATTCCCGGATCCACCTGACGCATGGACCCTCACAGAGACGTGCGCCGCGCGATCGGTCACAAGCACCGTGCGGCCATCCTTCGTGCGCCAGCGCACATAGTCCATCTCTTCCCACAACGCGGGGGTGCGCCCCTCGGCGCAGGCCTGCCGACGCCTGGCGAGCCACTGCTTGGTATCCGCCTGAATGACCTCCTCCGGCCAGGTTTCGGTCATGGTGCTGAACTGTTCGGCGTCAAAGCCGCACGGGCCGTACCGATGCAGCATCTGCATCCACGTCACGGACGCCACCAGGACGACACCGACGGCGAGAACCGCGGCGGTGGCGATCTGGCGCGCACGACTGCGTGCGACCATGTCCCAGGTGGCCACACCGCCTGCCACCCACATCAATGACCCAGGCAACACGAGCAGATGCGCCCGCATCGTCGTGAAATCCGGTGCCACGATGAGCGGAAGAGACAACACCGCAGTCAGCACGGCGCCCTGCGTCCAGAGCCACCCTGCGGGCGACTGCGGGCGCCGCAGCGCGGTCCAGGTGCCTGCGACGAGCAACATCGCGGTGAAGGCGGTGGCCGTGACCATGAGTTCGCCGTTGTACCGGATCATGAGCAGGGCACGCAGGGCCGGGTACACCGCCAACTCGACACGGCCGGTCCACTCGATGTCCTCCTCCGCGAGCACAAGATCGAGTGCCTCCGCATACGGAAACAGCATCAGGCGGATCAGCACCAGCGCGAGCAGGATGCCGCCGATCCCCACCACCAACGCGCGCGACGGCGGCGGCACGTCTCGCCAGACTCTGGCGCGCACGGCCTGCAGGACGGCCAGTGCCGGCAGGACCATGATCGTGTCCTCCTTGTAGAAGAACCCCACCACGGCACACGCCGCCACGGGCCACCAAGCCCGCCAGCGCACCGACGCCCGGCGCATGACCCACAGCCGAAGAGCGACGGCCACGAGCAACATGGCCAGGGCGCTTTTCTGGCTGAACACCCAGGCCACGGTTGAATTGGGCAGCACCGGATGCGCCAGGTAGACCAGCGCAATTGCCGCCCCCAGTGGCCACCCGACCTCGCGTCGCGTCCACGAGAACACGACGAGCACGATGAGCGTCACGATCACCAGTGAGACCGCGTGCAGCGCGACGGTATTGAGTCCAAAGACCTGAAACAGCAGAGCCGTGTGGATCGCCGCCAGCGGCCGGTGATAGTTGTCCTGCCACCCGGCCACACTCCAGTGGCCCGTGAGAGACTTCCACACCTCGTCGACGGAGGACGGACGCAGGTCCATGTAGTCATCCCACCAGATGCCGTACGACAGCACGGGGTGATACATCGCCACCACACACACCACGAGCGCGGCGATGATGACGTAGCGGATGGTCCGCTGATCGAGGCGACGCACGAGACGCCGTTACTTACACGCCTGGCAGTTGTTGTTGTTCTTGGCGCCCATGCCTTCGAGGAGTTTGATGGTGTCGGGGAACGGTTGTGTGCGCTGCTCAGGGCTGTTGGCCATGTCGACCGTGGTCTGGCCGGCACGATTGACGGCCATGACATTGGCGCCCTTCTTCACCAGATACAGAATCATGTCGTTGTCGCCACGCGCGGCGGCATGGTGCAACGCGGTGAACCCGTCGGCATCCCGGATGTTGACGTCGACGCCAAGTTCTTCCAGGAAATACTTCGCGGCGGGCATCCAGCCGTCGTGCACGTACCGATGCTGTTGTGCCACACGCGACGTGCCGTATCCGACGCCACTCGCGGCGTGGAACGGCGGAATGTGCGCACCACCCGCGGGCACGGCCGGCACACCCGACTGATCGTTGGCCCGCACCGCGCTGCCAAACGTCATCGTCGGCACATGCGGATCGGCGCCAAGCGACACCAGGAGTTTCATGGCCTCGACATCGAGGGCGTAGGCCGCACGCCAGAATGCCGTGGCGCCGGTGAACTCCACGCCCATACGACCGGCGTTGTAGGCCGCATGCCAGACGTGCGACTTCACGCGGGCGTTCGGATCGGCGCCGGCCGCCGCCAACTGTTTGAGCAGGGTGAGGTACGAGGTCTTCTGCTGGTGACCGGCCGTGGGCTGCGGATACCAGGTGCGCAGCGCCCACTCATTGTTGACGACCGCAAACATCGGCGCCATCAGGTCATCGTTGGTGTGATTGGGATCAGCGCCGCGTTCAAGCAATGTGGCCGCGATGTCGTACTGCCCGTTCACGATGGCCACGAGCAACGGACTCGACTTGTCGCCGGCCGTCGGCGTGTTCACGCTCATGCCCGACTCCAGCAGCAATTCCACGACGCCGGCGAAGCCGTCGCGGGCGGCGTAGTGCAGCGCAGTCATGCCGCCCTGTTTGCCGATGTTTTCGGTGTCAGACGGTCCGCGGGCGCCACCACCAGCACGCCCGCCACCGGCCCGGCCGGCGGCCCCACCACCGGCTCTCCCACCCGCAGCTGCGCCTCGCGCGGCAGCGGGGGCCCCAGCTGTCGCCTGTGTGGGCGCGCCGGGATCAATGGACGGAATCTCTGCGACCGCGCGACCAGTGGCCGCGGTCATCGCACGATTACGCTCGGCGCGTTCGCCCGCGTCGAGCCGGGCGCGTTCGACGTAGTCAATCACTTTGGTCGGACGATTGATGTCCGCCCCACGTGTGATGAGGAGCTTCATCACCTCCACACGATTCTGCGACGCGGCAAACACCAGCGGCGACCGTCCATGTGTGCGGTCCTGCGCGTTGATATCCGCCCCCCGCGCGAGCAGCAACGTGACGGCCTCGACACTGCCGGCCTGTGCGGCCAGGTGCAGCGACTGCACGCCGGTGTCGGTGACGGCCGCGGCGGCCGAGCCCGCGTCGAGCAACGTTGCGACGACGGCGGCATGGCCGCGCGAACTCGCCAGATGGAGCGGCGTGTAATTGCCCAGGCGGGTGACCGCATCGACACTCGCGCCTGCGGTCAGGAGCAGGCCGGATGTGGCAGCGTCGCCGTTGAGCGCGGTCCAGTGGAGCGCAGTCATGCCATCACCCTGCGCGGCCTTCACATCAGTGCCGGCCTTGATGAGTGCCTGCACGGCCGCAGCGTCCCCGCGCATCGCCGCGTCAGCCACCGGCGTGGTGGACTGTGCGGCGGAGAGCGAGACCGCCAGCAGAACAGCTGCGAGGGTCGCCAGACGGGTCACAGCGCAAAGGCTCCCGTGCTGTCGCCGAAACTCTTCATGTCGTCCATGCCGAGTTTGTGCATCATGCTGAGCATCACGTTGGCCATGGGCGTGTTGTCCGCGGCCTTGATGTGTACACCCCCGGTGAGCGCGCCATTGCCCTTGCCGAGCATGATGAACGGGCAATTGCGGTGGTTGTGGACGTTGCCGTTGGCCATGGGCGAGCCGTACATGATCAACGTCTTGTCGAGGAGACTCGCCTCCCCTTCCATCGTGGTCTTCAGCTTCTCGAGGAAATACGGCAACACCGACACATGGAACTTGTTGACCTCGCCGAACTCGCGAATCCTGGCTTCGGTCGCGCCGTGATGGGACGCGTTGTGGAAGCCCGTGTCGATCCCGCTGGCCGGATACACGCGGCCGGAGCCGTCGCGGCCGAACTTGAACGAAAACACACGCGTGGTGTCCGAAACAAACGCCTGCAGCTGCAGGTCAAACATCAGCTTGACGTGTTCCTCCCACGAATCGGGCACACCGGCCGGGGCGCCGGGCAACGCGCGCTCCTCGCCGCTGGTGTTGCGCGCCTCGATGCGCTGGATGCGCTGTTCGATCTCCCGGAGGTTGGTCGCGTACTGGTCGAGGCGCTGCCGGTCGGCGGCGCCCAGTTCCGTGCGCAGCCCGTTCATCTGCCCGAGCAGCATGTCGAGAATGCTGCGGTCGGTCGCGCGGCGTTGTGCGCGCTGCTCCGCCGTCCCGCCCGCACCAAACAACTGTTCAAACAACACGCGGGGATCACGCACCATCGGCAGCGGGGTGTCCTCTGACGCCCAGCTGATCGTGTCGGTATACACACACGCGTACCCGTAGGCACACCCGCCCGACTGATCCACCGGCTCAATGCTGATCTGCATCGACGGCACCGGCGTGTCCTTGCCGAACCGCTGCACATACAACTGGTCGAGCGACGTTCCGACGCGCACATCCGACCCTTCGGTCAGCTTCGGATGCGCGTGGGTGTACATGACCGCGCTGGATCGGAAGTGGTCGCCGCCGACTTCGGCAGGCGACTGCGCCTCGGCCATCCTGGCGTCGGTGTTGGAGACGATGGTGAGGTAGTCGCGGAAGGGTTCAAGCGGGCTGAGGCTGCCCTTGCTCAGGTCAAAATCACGGCCGACCTTCTCGGGGTTCCAGAGGAACTGGGACGCGCCGTACGGACTGCACCCGGCGGCGCCGTGGACCTGTTCGATGCACACCAGACGGGTGACCTCGGCCGCCTTGCCCGCCGCCGTGGTGGCAAACAACGTGCGCGCCGGAATCATCGAGTCCAGCAGGGGCAGCGCGACCGAGGCGCCAAGGCCACGCAGGACGGTTCGCCGAGAGAGGTGTTTGCCAGTCAGAAACATATCGTTCTCCGTACGGTCACTTTGAGGGAGATCCCTCAGCCAACGCGGTGCTGAACGCCTGACTCCGGGTGATCCCGAGAATCAGTGACGACATCCGGTAATTCTGCTGACGCGCCTCATTCACGATGCGGCGAATGGTCGGCATGTCACGCGCTTCAACGCGGCGCCCCAGCGCATACGCCATCAGCGATTCCGTGAAGTGGGTGGTGATCACATCGGTGCGTTTGAGGAGGGCGGCCCGCAGGTCCCCGATCCCCGACAGCGGCGTGCCGTCGTACATCACACTCGTGGTCTCGACGGCGACCCCCCGGTCCTTGATCCGCCAGGACCCGTCGACGTCGAAGTTGTCGAGCGACAACCCGATCGGATCGATCACGTTGTGGCACGAGCTGCACGCCGGGTTCGCGCGATGTGCCGCGAGTTGTTCGGACACCGAGAGCAGACGGCCGTTCTTGGCCTCGCCGGCTTCTTCGAGATCCGGGACGTTGGGCGGCGGGGGCGGGGGCGGGCTGCCCAGCAACACCTCGAGCACCCACCTGCCGCGCAGCACCGGCGAGGTGCGGTTGCCATGCGAGGTCAGCGTGAGAATGCTGCCGTGCCCCAGCACACCGCGGCGGTTGCTGTCGGGATACACCACGCGGCGGAACGTCGGGCCCGTCACCCCGGCCATGCCGTAGTGCCGCGCGAGTCGTTCGTTCACAAACGTGTAGTCGGCCGTCAGCAACTCGGTGACCGGCCGGTCTGTCCGCACGAGATGATCAAAAAACACCTCGGTCTCGCGGGTCATGGCCTCGGCGAGGGTCTCGTCGAAGTACGGATAGTCCAGCGCGTCCGGCTCGACCTTGTGCAGATCCTGCAGACGCATCCACTGCGAGGCAAACCGTGTGGCGAGGGCCTCCGACCGCGCATCGGCCAGCATGCGCCGCACCTGACGATCGAACACGTCGGGCTTCGACAACTGGCCCCTGGCGGCCACGTCGATCAATTCCTGGTCGGGAATGGTCCCCCACAGGAAAAACGACAACCGCGACGCGAGGTCCACATCGTTCACACGATACACACCGCCGCGCGCCACGTTGGCCGGCGCTTCTTCGAGGCGAAAGATGAAGTGCAGACTGGACATCAGCGCCTGCAGCGCTGTGCGCATCCCGCCGTCAAAGCCGCCGTCCTTTGCCCCCTGGGCGTAAAACGGCATCAGCTCGTTGATGTCTGCGGCCGACACCGGCCGACGATACGCCGCGGCGGCGACCCGCTCGAGAATCCGGCGCGCACACGGGGCTTCTTCCGCCGCGGTCGTGGGGCGACACGTGACCACCGCACTCCGCACGGGGTTGTCGGACACACCACGCACCGCGAAGGGACCGGTGATGGCGAAATTGCGCAGGTGCGGCAACGACGTCACGCCGTACCCGAGGCCGATCTGGGTGTCGGCCAGCGTGTGTTCGACCGGCTTGATCAGGTCGTCTTCGATCCCCTCAAACTCACGCAGGAAGGCCGCCGACACCCGGCGGGCACCCGCCGTGACGGGAATCGGGTCGGTCACCACCGACAAGCCCATCGGCGAGGATTCCGAGATCCAGCGATCCACCTTCAGGAGCGCCACACGCGCGCCGTCAATCGCGACCTCAATATGAATCGGCCCCACCGTGCGGCCGAACAACTCGCCTTCCGGCGCGCCGTGCAGCAACATCTGGAACTTGTAGTCGCCGTCTGCCGGAAAGTGGTGCACGACCGCCGTGCCGCCGCGCGTCCCGAACGGTGCACCCTCCACCCGGTCCTTCTGCGACCGCGTGCGCGGCACGTCGTAGATCGTGGAGCCCGGGTCCGCCGCCGGGTCGCCCATCACCACACGGCTCACATGGGCCGCCGCGCGCAGGTACCCCTGCATCACCGTGGTGGAGGGCATCTGCACGTCGGCGATGTTGTCGAAGCTGGCGCTGATGGTGTCGGCCGGCAGGAACGCGTCAACATCGATGGTGACGCCAAACAGTGTGCGAATCGCGGCGCCGTACTCGGCGCGGTTCAACCGCTGAAACGATCGACGTCCCGGCGGCGGCACAGCCGCGGCCTTGTCGAGCGTGGCCTCCAGGGCCGTAAACAGCGCCGTCCGTGTCGCCTCGTCGGGCTGGTCAAACCCGGCCGGCGGCATCATGCCCGTGCGCAGCTTGCGCACGACCTTTTCGGCAATCTCCGCGTGGTCGCCGGCCGTCGCCGCCTTGAAGTTGTCGAGCGAGAGGTCGCCCTTCAGGTCGTCATTGTTGTGGCAGCTGCCGCAATATTGCTCGATGACCTTGTCCTGATCCTCGTAGGACATGGCAGCGGGCGGCGCCGTGGGCGCGGGAACCGGCTCGGCCAGCACACCGGCGCGCAACGCCAGCGCGGGGAAAAAGAGCCCTGCCACAAGACCAAACCCGACCTTCTGCATATGTCCCCCGGGAAACCATGCACATGGTAGCCGAATTTACAGGGAATTGGCTGGGTCGGGTCGCGCGCGATCAGGGGCGGTCAGGCGGCATTCGGCGGGCGTCGATAAAGATGGTGTTGTAGAGCGATCCCCCTCTGGGGACGTAGCCGCGCGCCGTCAGGAAACGGGTAATCGGCGCAAGCCGTCCGGTGGTCAGCGTGTGCACCGTCTCGGCGCAAATCACGGCCGGGCGGAACCGGGTCAGGTCCAGCGTCCGGAGAATCGCCAGGTCCAGCCCCTCGACGTCCGTCGACAGGATGTCCGGGGCCCGACCGAGATGTTCCTCGATGACACGATTGATGTTGAGCAGCGGCATCTTCACCACACGAGCCACGACGCTCTCGGCCGAGTCGGTCTGCTCCTGCTGCAGCACCGCGACCTGCTCGGGTGAAAACGTGTTGAGCATCGCGTTGCCCTTGATCTCGTAATAGTCGGCCTCAGCCTGCTCGGTGACCCCGATGCCGGCCGCCACCACGATGTCGCGAGGCCGCTCGGCCCGGAGCATCGTCACCAGCGCGGGATTCGGCTCGACGAGCACACCATGCGCCCCGGTCGTGTAGAGCAGATAGGTGTTGTTGCCCCGCACCGGGTACGCCGCGCCCACGTCCATGTAGACCGGGTCCGGGATCTTCAGCACTTCCGTCATCGCGTGATACAGCACGATGTCTTCGCCCTGCTGGGAAAAACTCATCCGGGCGTGTTCAGGCACGCCCGGTGGACACGGTTCAACCGGGGGAGGCGGTGGTGGCGGTGGTGGAGGATTGAGGTGTGCCCAAGCTGCTCTGCCAGAGACGGCCGTGACGGCGCCAACCACGGCGCCACCTAAGAACTCACGTCGCTTCATCAGTGCAGTCGGAACTCCATCTGGATGATGACGACCATCGGCACGGCCTTGCCCTGGAACCGCGCGGGCCGGAACACCCAGAGGCGCGAGACACGAATCGCCTCCTCATCGAGACCAAAGGCGCGGTCGAGCGACTTGTGGACACGCACCTCGGTGATGACGCCGTTGGCGCCAACGACGGCCTCCAGCTCGACGACGCCCTGAATCTTGGCGCGCATCGCTTCGGGGGTGTATTTCGGATCCACCTGACGAATCAGCACCGGATCCTCGGCGCCCGTGCCGGGCCGATACGCGCCGCCGCCAAAACCACCGCCGG
>CAYRGW010000066.1:0-25656 GCA_964423815.1 uncultured Solibacteraceae bacterium
GTTATGCGGCGGGTGGCTCCAGCCCACGTGGCAGGACGTCATCGAGCCCGCGCAAGTCCTTGCCGGAGTTGTGCGGTACGACAGCTTCGATCCGGTCTATCTGTATTCGACGCGAACCTGGACCCTGCTGCACCAGCTCACGGCCCTGTGCCTCGCGATCGGAATTCCCGAGTGGTGCATGACCGTGGCATGGAGCGCCGCTGTCGGTGCCCTGTCGTTTCAAGCGGTGGCCCTGACCGCGCTTGTGACGGGCGCGCCCGCGCGTGTGGCCGCGCTGTGTGCGGTGCCCATCTGGATCACCGGCATGACGTTGCTGGCCACACACTACGAATCACCGCTGCTCGGCTGGCGAGGCACCTATGGACAGGTGGGGCACCCCTTCCTCCTGATGACCGTGGCCCTGCTGGCGGCACGACGCGACCGGGCGGCTGCCGTCGCGCTTGGCCTGTTTCCCGGGATCCACGTCGTGATGGGGGGCTGGTCCTGGCTCCTGCTCACATTGGTGGTTGCCGCCGACCCGCCGGTGTGGCGCGGGCGGGTGCGAGCGGCCGTGCCATGGTTCGGTCTGGGGCTGGCCATCACGATCACGAGTGCAGTCGTGCACGTTGGTTGGTTCGTTGGGCCGCCTCCCGACGTCACCGCCGAGGCAGAGGCGGTCCTGCGTCACGTCCGTACCGAGGATGGTCACCGCTTTCCGATTGTCTGGGGCGGTGTCCGGTACATGGCCCTGCTCGCCCTGCCTCCGATCCTGCTGCTGCTGCAGCAACGCAGCCCGTCGATACCTCGTCACGCACGAATCATCGCGGTGGCTTTTGTCGCAGCGGCGGCGATCTGGTTGACGACCGACCTGCTGGTGCGCGTGATACCTGAATTCGTCGGGACCTGGATCAGTCGGCCAATGCCTAGTCGCCTGATGTCGCTCGCCAGCATCGGCATGGGGGCGTGGCTGATCGGGTTGGCCACCGCGCCCGCGACCACGCCGACGGCACGCCTCTCGGGCACGGTGCTGTTTGTGCTTGCGACTGGATGGGCACTGGTGGCAGCCGTTGGCCCGGACGCGTTCGGGGAGCCGAACTGGCGAATCCGGACGCCATGGGAGATTTCCCCTCCACGCATGGCGATTGCGCTCCTGACGATGGCCTTGACCGCAGTGTGGCTTGGCAGCGCGTGCCCAACCCGGTGGCAGGCGCGCGCCGCCCTGCTCGCGACCAAGGCCGTGTCTGCCTTGACGGTACTTCTGCTGGTCCTGTCGGTGGTGGTTGCAGGCAGGGCGCTGGTGGAAGGACCGGACAACGTCCGCACCACCATCACTGACGAGATTGACCACGTCCTCGCCCGCGCCAGCCACCGGCCAGGCAAGTTGCTGACATCCCTCGACATGCACCTGATTCAGGCACAGACGCGCCGGCCGATCTTGCTCGACTATCAGGCCAACAATTTCTTGATCTACGTGCCCGAGGCGGCTAACGCCGCAGAGAAGGTCCTGCGCCACGTGTACGGCCGGAGTGTGCTGGCGCACGGGCCGCCGCGGGAGGATGACATCGACCCCAACGACCTCGTCGCCGCAGTGTGGCAGCGGCGTCTGTTGCCTGAGTGGCAGGCCATTCGCGCCGAGTTCGGCGTGACTGACATCCTCACCCCGCCCGACTGGCAGCTGCAGCTGCCTCGTGTGACCGCCAGTCCTGACTTCGCCCTCTGGACAATCCCCGGTGGCGTCGGCACAGCCTTCCGCTGACTTCGGGACTTCGGGACTTCGTGCACCCAGAACCCCGAACCTTGAACCTTACGGAGCCAACCCCGTCTCTGTCGCCATGCTCTCCGACCTGAAGTACGCCCTTCGTGGCATCCTCCGCCGCCCCGGCCACACGTTGCTGGTCGTCTTCACGTTGGCCCTGGGATTGGGCATCAACACGGTCGCCTTCTCAAGTGTGAATGCCCTGGTCTTCCGGCCGTTCACCATCCCGCACGCGGACTCGTTCGGCTGGATCTTTGTCAGCGAGGGTGCCAATCCCTACGCCAACGCCAGTCGCGAGACCTACGACACCATTCGGAGGTCGGCGACCACGCTGGACACGGTCGTCGCCGAGGGACGCCTCCCGCTCTCCGCACAGAGCGCCGCGGGTCCCGAACAAATCTGGGCCCTTGTGGTCTCCCCCAACTACTTTTCGGTCGTGCAGGCACCGATGCGCGCGGGCCGCGTCTTGTCGGAAACCGATGTGACGGCCGACGCCGTGCCGGTGGTCATCAGTGAGCGCTACTGGAAAACGCGCTGGAATGCGACCGACGATCTCTCCTCCATTCGCCCCGTGCTGAATGGCCAGATCGCCCGGGTGCTGGGAGTGGTGCGCGACGACCACCAGGGACCGGGCGGCATCTTCGAACCACACGTCTGGCTCGCGTTTGACGCCTTGCCGGCATTGCAGCTGAACCCGGGCGGCGGGACCGATGCCACGTGGCTCACACTGATGGCGCGCCCCAAAGCCGGCATCCCGGCTGCCCAGGTGACGGCCGAAGTCAGTGCGCTCGCGCGTGCCTTGGCCCCACCGACCTCGCGTGACGACGTGCGAGCGCTGTATGTGCCGGTGGCGGAGGGACATCCCGAGGCACGACAACTCGGCGCCGCCGCAGCCGTCGCCATGGCCGTCGTCGGACTGGTGCTCCTCATTGCCTGCTTCAACGTCGCGGGGCTGATCCTCGCGCGGTCTGTCGAACGACAACAGGAACTCGGTCTGCGCGCCGCGCTCGGTGCCGGTCGTGGCCGGCTCACGCGCCTGCTCTTCGCCGAGGGCCTCATCGTCGCGACGCTCGCTGGAGCGGCGGCACTGTTGCTCGCCAGTTGGAGCGAAGCGCTGTTGGGCGGCCTGAGTCTTCCCGCCCCGATCCCACAGCGGCTGCACTTCACGACCGACTGGCGTATGGTGGCCTTCACACTTGTGCTGGTCATGGTGGCGGCCATTGTTCCGACCCTGACGCCGCTCTGGCGGATCGTCCGTGTGGATCCCATCCGGTGGCTCAAGGCCGGCAGCACCGGCGCGGTCGGTGGACTCGCTCCCGCACGAGCCCGACGGGCGTTTGTGGTCCTGCAGGTCGTCGGGTCGACAGCATTCCTGACCCTCGCGATGATGTTTGTGGCCAGCTTTGTGGCCGCCCTTCGCACCGACACGGGATTCAACACCACACAGACAGCGGCGATGCAGGTCCCGGCAGCACAAGTCCCCCTCCTGCTGGAACGTCTCGCCGCACGCCCGGAGATTGCGGCCGTCGCCGCAGCCGAGCGCATCTCCTTCCACGTGGGTGATCACGGACGTCGGCCGGTGTCATCGGATGCTCACCCGTGTGAAGGCGACGCGTGCCCCACGATGCCCATGACAGCGGTCACGCCGGCCTTTTTTGACGTGATGGAAATTCCCATCACGTCAGGGCGCTCGTTTACCAGTGCGGATACCGGGACCGTGATCGTCAACGACGCAGCCGCCGCGCTGCTGTGGCCCGATCAGAATCCACTGGGACGCTGGCTCAGCGACGCCGAGGATCGTCGGCCACTGCAGGTCGTCGGTGTCGTCAGAACGGTCATCATCGGCATGATGTCGGAGAAACCGCAGCCCTACATCTACCGACCGTGGACGCCCACGCGGTCTGCGGACACGCTGACGATGGTCGCGCGATCACGCACTGATGGACAGGCCGCCGCGTCCGCCCTGCGGGACACCTGGCGCACCGCCGATCACAACGTCAGCACCGCGACACCCGCGACCGTGCACACCATGCAGGAGCGCATGGCACTGCCCCTCTGGCCCAGTCGTGTGAGTGCCGCCTTTTTTGCCACGTGCGGCATCGTCGCCGTCATCCTCGTGACCGTCGGACTGTTTGGTGTCACCTACCACGTGGTGAGTCAGCGCACGCGGGAGTTCGGCGTGCGGCTCGCCCTGGGCGCCACCGCGCAGGATCTGCGACGCATGGTCTTCGGCGAATCCCTGCGCCTTGTCGCCCCGGGATTGGTCCTCGGGCTGATGGTCGCCGTCGCCGCCGCGTCGGCGGTCGGCAGCCTGCTTGTTGGTGTGTCCGCCCTCGATCCACGCGTGTATCTCGCAGCCGCCTCGCTGCAATTGGCGGTCACCCTCCTGGCCAGCTGGGCCCCCGCACTGCGAGCCTCCAGGGTTTCCCCCCAAACCACCATGCGCGCGGAGTGAACTCCGGGACTTCGGGACCTCGGGACCTCGGGACTTCGGGACTTCGTAGCGTAATCTTCCCGTGTGAAGACGTTAGGCGCCTTAGTCAGCTCCTCCCTCCATAGCCGGCAGCAGCGGACCAACCTGCGCGTGCTGGTGAACCTTCTGATCACCCTCACGGTGATCGTCGCCGTGTACACCATCGCGTTCCACCTGATCATGGCGCGGGAGGGACAGGACCACTCCTGGCTCTCCGGGTTCTACTGGACGATGGTCACGATGTCGACGTTGGGGTACGGCGACCTGTCGTTTCACTCGGACCTGGGACGGATGTTTTCGGTCATCGTGGTGCTCTCCGGCACGGTGTTCATGCTGATCCTCCTGCCGTTCACGTTCATTCAGTTTTTTTATGCGCCGTGGCTGGAAGCGCGCAACGCCGCCCGCGCACCCAAAAAACTCCCCGCAGACACCCGCGGGCATGTGTTGTTGACGCAGTACGGACCAATTGATGCCGCCCTCATCCGGCGCCTCGCGCAGTTTGATACGCCGTACGCCGTGATCGTGCCGGACGTCACCGAGGCGCTGGCCCTCCACGACCAGGGGGTCACCGTGATGGTCGGTGACCTGGACGACCCGGAAACCTACAGGTCCGCACGCGCCCATCAGGCGGCGCTCGTCGCGACCACGCGTTCGGACATCAGCAACACCAACATCGCGTTCACGGTCAGGGAGATTGCGCCGGACGTACCCATCGTGGCCACCGCGTCATCACCGGCCTCGGTCGACAACCTTGAGCTGGCCGGTTGTCAGCAGGTGCTGCAGCTCGGCAATCTGCTCGGCCGTTTTCTCGCCCGGCGTGTGACGGGTCGCGACCGGCGCGCACACATCGTCGGCGAACTCGGCACGATGTGTATCGCCGAAGCGTCCGTGGGGGGCACGCTGCTGGCGGGCCAGACCCTGCGCGAAGCACAACTGCGCGATCGGTTTCACCTCAACGTCGCCGGTGTGTGGGAACGAGGCGCCTTCCACGTCGGATTGCCCGAGACCAGGCTGACGGAGACAAGTGTGCTGTTTCTGGCGGGCCCCCGCGAATCACTCGCGGCCTACGATGCCGAGTTCGGCGCCGTTGATGCGGAGAAAGCGTTTGTGCTGATCCTCGGCGGCGGCCGGGTGGGCCGCGCGACGGCGGAACATCTGGCGGCCACCGGCATCAACTACCGGCTCGTCGAAAAACTTCCCGACCGGGCGTCGAAACTGCCGCACACGGTCGTCGGTGACGCCGCCGAGATCGAGGTGCTCAAAGCCGCGGGTCTCGATCGCGCCACCACCGTGGCCGTGACCACGCATGACGATGACATGAACGTGTATCTGACGTTGTACTGCCGCAGGCTCAAACCCGGGCTGCAGATCCTGAGTCGCGCCACTTTGGACCGCAACGTCTCGACCCTCTATCGTGCCGGCGCGGACATCGTCCTCTCCTACGCGTCCATGGGTGCCAACGCCATCTTCAACCTCCTGCGGCACCGCGATTTGCTGCTGCTGGGCGAAGGGCTGGACGTTTTCCAGGTGCCGATTCCGCAGTCTCTCGTCGGCAAGACACTGGCACAAGCCGGCATCCGGGAAACGTCCCGCTGCAACGTCCTGGCCATCGTGCGGGATGGCCAGACCATCGCGAGCCCGGGCGCGCACAAGGTCCTCGAAGCCGGCAGCGACCTCATCCTCATCGGCGACCACCGCGGCGAGGAAACCTTCTTCAACCACTATCGGGAATAAGGACGTCGGGTGTCTTTTTCCGCTCTAAGCGATGCAGAAAAAGACACCCGACGTCTTTACACTTTCGGCTAGAGTCTCCCCATGTCCGAAGTGAATGCCCGCAAGAGCTGGATGTCCGTGTTCCTCAACACTGTGGAGCGAGGCGGCAACGCCCTTCCGCATCCGGCCAGTCTGTTCGCCATCTTTGCGTTCCTGATCCTGGTGGTCTCGGCGATTGCCGCCGCGTCGGGCCTGTCCGCGGTCCACCCCGCGACCGGTGCGACCATCGCGCCGGTGAATCTGTTCAGCCTCCCCGGGTTGCACCGCATCCTCGCCAACATGGTCACCAACTTCACCGGTTTTGCGCCGCTGGGCACGGTGCTGGTGGCCATGCTCGGCATCGGCGTCATGGAAAGTTCCGGCCTGATGAGTGCGAGCCTCCGCAAGCTTGTGCTCTCCGCGCCGCCGCGGTTGTTGACGGCCGTGCTGGTGTTTGCCGGCGTGATGTCGAACATGGCGAGTGAACTCGGCTACGTCCTGCTGGTGCCACTGGCGGGCATGATCTTCCTCGGCGCGGGGCGCCACCCGATTGCCGGCATGGCCGCCGCCTTTGCGGGCGTCTCCGGTGGCTACAGCGCCAACCTCCTGCTCGGCACGGTCGATCCGTTGCTCGCGGGGTTGTCCGAAGAAGCCGCGCGCATCGTGCGCCCCGACTACGTCGTGAACGCGGCCGCCAACTATTACTTCATGGCCGTCTCGACGCCCATCCTCACACTCGCCGGCACGTGGGTGACCGAACGCATCGTCGTGCCGCGCCTGGGCCCGTATGCCGGCTCGGTCAAACAGGACGCCCTGACGGGTCTTTCGGATACGGAACGCCGCGGACTTCGGTGGGCGCTCGTGGCGACCGTCATCTTCACGGCCGTAATCCTCTGGGGCACCGTGCCGGGCAACGGCTTCCTGCGTGACCCGCAGACAGGTGATCTGCTGCGATCGCCGTTCATGTCCGGCATCGTCGCCTTCATCTTCCTGGCCGGCATCTTCATCGGCGGCGCGTACGGCTTTGGGGCGGGCACGTTCAAGAACGACGCCGACGTCATGAGCGGGATGGGCAAATCGATCTCGACGCTGGGCAGCTATCTGGTGCTTGTGTTCTTTGCCGCGCAGTTCGTCGCATTTTTCAACTGGTCCAATCTTGGGCTCATCTTCGCGGTCAAGGGCGCCGACGTCTTGCGCGACGCCGCTCTTGGTGGCGCGCCGCTGATGATTGCGTTCATCATCCTCACGGCGTTCATCAATTTGTTCATGGGCAGCGCCTCGGCCAAGTGGGCGATCATGGCACCGGTGTTTGTCCCGATGTTCATGCTGCTCGGCTACACACCGGAGCTGACGCAGGCGGCCTTCCGCGTGGGCGACAGCACGACCAACATCATCTCGCCGATGATGTCCTACTTCGCGTTGATCGTGGCCTTCTTCGAGAAGTACGACCCGAAGGCCGGCATTGGCACGGTCATCGCCACGATGTTGCCGTACTCGTTGCTGTTCCTCACCATCTGGAGCGTCATGCTCGCCATCTGGTTTACGTTCGGACTGCCGCTTGGCCCCGGTGCCGGACTCTTGCTGCAACCGTAAAGGAGCCCTCGTCATGAATCGCCTTGTCGCGTTTATTGCTGTCTGCCTGCTGTCCGCCACAGTCGCGTCCGCCGAACCGATCAAGTTCGCGCGGTATCCCCATGTGAGCCAGGGCAAACTGGTCTTCAGTTATCACGGAGACATCTGGATCGCGAACGAGAACGGATCCAACCCGCAGCGGTTGACCGCCCATGTCGCCCGCGATGTCTTCCCGCGATTGTCGCCTGACGGACGCTGGGTCGCCTTTTCGTCCGACCGCTTCGGCAACAACGATGTGTTCATCGTGCCCGCCGCCGGGGGCGAACCCAAACAGCTCACGTTTGCGACCACACCCGAGACGGTCCTCAACTGGACGCCCGACGGCAAAGGGGTGCTTGTCGCCACGAGCCGCGCGGTCAGCCCGTGGCGCTCTCCCCTGTTCATCGTGCCCATCGACGGCACCATTCCCACACCCCTCCCCATCGACGGCGGGGTGCAGGGCATGCTCAACCGTGACGGCACCGTGCTCGCGTTCAACCGCATGGGCGGCAGTTACTGGCGCAAGGGATACCGCGGCAACCGCTCCGACGACATCTGGGTGCAGAACCTGAAGACGCAGGCCATCACGCGCCTCACCGACACCAACCTTCGCGACTACAAGGACTTCACCCAGGACGTGTATCCCATGTGGGGAACGGACGGCCGGATCTACTTCGCGTCCGAGCGCAGCGGACATTTCAACATCTGGAGCATCGCGGCCACTGGGGGCGCGCCCGCGCAGGTCACCCGGCATGACGATGACGGGGTGCAGTTTCCGTCAATGAGTCCTGATGGAACAACCATCGCGTACGAAAACGACTTCGAGATCTGGACGTTGAAGGTCGGTCGACGGAACCCGACGCGGGTGGTCATCGACATGGCGTTTGATCGCCAGCGCAACCTCACCCGCACGGTGCAGGTGCAGAACCGCCCGGACGGATTTTCAATCACGCCTGACGGCGACTACGCGGCCATCGACGCACGCGGTGAGATCTTCGTCGTGCCCACGGACCCGGAGTTTGGCGAAAAGCAGCAGGTCACCGGCAATTCCTGGCGCCAGCGCAACCAGACGTTTGCGCCCAATGGACGCTGGCTCGCCTACACCTCGGACGAAACGAAGGAAGAAGAGATCTGGATTTATGACCGTGACACACGTGCCAATCGCAAGCTCACCGCGCACGAATCGTTCAAGACCATCGCCGGCTTTTCACCGGACTCGTCAAAACTCGCGTGGGTGGCCAACAACCGGCTGTTCGTGACGACGGTGGAAGGTGGGGCCACGACCGAGCTGGGCTTTAACCAGGCGGGCGGGTACACAGTGAGCGGCTGGTCGCCTGATGGCCAGTGGCTCGTGTACACCAAGCGTGACCGCGATCAGAACGCCGATGTCTTCCTGATGGAGATCGCGTCTCGCCGTGAGGTGAACGTCACACAAAATCCGTGGACGGACACGCAGGGCACCATCACGCCAGACGGCACCAAAGTGGTGTTCATCAGCAACCGGAACGGGGACCAGTCCCACATCTTCGTCGTCCCGCTCGCGCGGCTCACCGAAGACCCGAACGACCCTGTGGTGAAGGAACGGATTCGACGCGCGACGCCGGCCGCTGGCCAAGGTGGACGCGGTGCCGGAGCTGGTACGGGTGCCGGGGCTACCCCAGGTGCGGCGCAGCCGGCCGCCCTCACGACGCCTGATGTGACACGTATCGACCGTCGCGCTGTGGCGATCACATCCGGCGCGAACCCCGTGCAGGGCTTTTTCCTCTCGACGGATGGTCGCACGGTGTATTTCCGCTCGCGTGATGACCAGGGACCGGCCCTCTTCTCGGTGGGCATCGATGGCCGTGACCGTCAGCGTCTTGTCGCAGGCGCGTATGCGGGCCTGACGCCGACGGCCGATCGTCGTCGAGTGTTCTTCACCGAGAACAACGAACTCTGGGGCATGGAGATGACCGGCGCGCGTCGTCGGACCCGCGTGACGTTCACGGTGAACGTGCGTGTGGACCAGCGGCAGGAGTGGGCACAGATCCTCGACGAGTCGTGGCGGGTGATGAAGTACCGCTTCTACGACGAAAAGATGCATGGCAAGGACTGGAACGCGCTGCGGGCCAAATACGAGCCGCTGCTTAAATATGTCGGCGCCAACGAGGACGTGTACGACCTCGCCAACGAAATGATCGGCGAGTTGAATGCGTCACACACGGGTGTGAGCGGTCCGGACAGCGACCCGCAGCCGACCGAATACCAGACGCGATACCTCGGCGTGGAGCTCGCCCCCGACGCCGGTCGCTACAAGGTGACGCATATTTACGACAAGGGTCCTGCGGACAAGGAATGGCTCGACATCAAGGTCGGCGACTATGTGCTGGCCATCGATGGTGTGCAGGTGCGGGCCGGTGACAACTACTGGCCGCTGCTCAACAGCCCGCTCAACGAATACGTGCAACTCACCGTGTCCTCGGCTGCGACAGGGGCCAATCCCCGCGACCTCCGCATCCAGTCGGTGGCGTCGCTGAACTCGCTGAAATACGACGCCTGGGTCGAGAAGAACCGCGAGTTCGTGAGCAAGGCGACCAACGGCGAGATCGCGTATGTGCACATCCAGTCCATGAATCAGCCGTCGCTCGTGAAGTTCCAGAACGAGATCAATCAGTTCTGGAACGCCAAGGGCATCATCGTGGACATCCGCTACAACGGTGGCGGCAACACCGACCAGGAGATCATCGACATCCTCGAGCGTCGTCCCTACGAATATTGGAACAACCGCTGGGGCGCGCCCGAATGGGGCCGGCGTCCCCGCCAGGCGATCGCCGGACCAAAGGTCATGATGATCAACTGGCGATCGGCCTCCGACTCGGAGGTGACGCCGCAGGCCTTCCGCGACCTCGGCCTCGGTCGGATCGTGGGCAACCCGACCTCGGCGGCGGTCATCGCGACCGGATCGTATGCGCTGATCAATGGCGGCTCGGTGCGCACGCCAGGATCACTGGTCGTGACCTACGACCCGGAGCGCGCCAACAACTACGGCATCAACCTCGAAAACTTCGGCGTCGCTCCCGACGTGTGGGTCGAGAACACACCGGAGGACGAGATCAAGGGCTTCGACCGCGAACTCCAGGCCGCGGTGGACGAGGTGCTGCGCATGCTCAAAGAAGGGGTCTGGCAGTATCGCGGGCGCTGACGCGCGGGCGGGACATCATTTGGGCGCGAGTAATTAACAGTAGGCATGTAGACATGCAGGTTTTTAATAAAAAACTACATGCCTGCATGTCTACTGTAAAAACCCGGAACGCCGCTGTCTCAGTACGCGGAAGCGTAGCAGTCGCGTCTCGGGTCGGCTCCTGCGATACGCGTCCCGGTGCGTAGGTCGATCATCACAGCAGTCGCACAGCCGCTGATGGAGAACGGCGCGACCATACGCACGTCGTGACCACGCGTCTTGAGTGACTCGAAGACCTCTGGCGCGATGCCGGTTTCCAGGTCGAGACGATTGGCGTCGATGCGGTGCGGCCAGAACGATCCGAAAAAGTGGAAGGTCTGCAGCCGCGGCAATTCAAAGGCGGTGTGCAGGTTCGGATACCACTTGTCCTGGAATTCGATCACGTTGAGCAATGCCTGCAGGATCGTCTGTTCCTGGTTGTCGCCGCCGGGCGTGCCAATCGCGAGGAACGGCTCGCCGTTTTTGAGCACGAGGCTGGGGGTCAGCGTGTAACGCGGACGTGATCGCGGACGCAGCTGCGACGCCCGGTCGCGATCGAGCCAGAACTGCTCACCACGGATCGACAGTCCGATGCCGGTGTTGCCGGCAATGACCCCACCGGTGATCCAGCCGCCCGACGGCGTGGAGTCAAACACGTTGCCGGCCTTGTCGATGATCGCGATGTGTGTGGTGTCTTTCAACGAGTGATCTTCGTCGCCGGGCAGGAAGGAGCCCCCTTCGACTCGCTCATGGCTTCGCTTCGGCTCGCTCAGGGCAGACCCCATCCCAGCTCTCCAAAACTTCCACTCCTTGACCTTGTCGTCAAACGGCAACGGGTCGCCGGCGATTTGGTCCGGCTGCGCTTTCGCCATGTCGATCTGCGCGGCGCGCTGCTTTGCATACGCCTTTGAGAGCAAACCGGTCTGTGGAATGTCGACAAATGCCGGGTCGGCGTAATACGTGTCGCGGTCGGCGTAGCCCATCTTCATCGCTTCGGTCACGACGTGCAGATAGTCGGCCGAGTTGTGGCCCATCTTCTGCAGATCAAACGTCTCGAGGATATTGAGGGACTGCAACATGGACGGGCCCTGGCTGTTGAAGCCTTGTTTGTAGACCTGATAACCGCGATAGGTGACCGACGTGGCAGGTTCGACGCGCGCGTAAAATTCGGCGAAGTCACTGTCGTCCCACGGCATGCCGTGTTGTTTCAGGAAGGCGACAATCTCACGCGCGATGTCGCCTTTGTAGAAGCGATCACGCGCGGCCACGATCGCCGCAGCCCGGCCGCTCCCAAGCGCGCCGCGTTCCGCGTCAACCAGCTTCTGCAGTGTGGCGGCCAGGTCGGGCAACGTGATCGTGTCGCCGGCTTCATAGGGGTTGCCGTCCGACTTGAGCCACGTTTTCTGATTGGACGGCCATTGGTCGATGAATCGCCGTTGCCCGGCGATCGAACGCGCGGTGCGCGGCCGCAGCGCAAACCCGTCGCGCGCGTACTCGATGGCGCGCACGGACACCTGCGCGAGTGACATCGTGCCCCACTTCTCAAGTACGGTCAGCGCACCATGAATGGCGCCGGGCACCACCACCGGGTCGAGTCCGGAGCCCGCGAGTGTCCGGTTGCGCGACGTGTACCAGTCGATGGTGGCGCCTCGCGCGGCCCAGCCCTGTCCGACAACGGACGTGACCGTCTTCTCCGACTGCGGGTAAACGAGCACCAACGCTTCACCCCCGAGGCTATAGAGGTCCTGCTCGACCACTCCTCCCACCAGCAGCGCGGCGACCCCGGCGTCAAACGCGTTGCCGCCCTGCTGCAGGATTTCCATGGCCGCGGAGGTGACCAGCGGATGCCCCGCCGACACGCCCGCATTGCGCCCCATCACCGGCGGCCGTTGCGCCAGCACCGGAACCGTGAGAACCATCACAAGCGTGGCACCAAACACGTGAACCCTTCGCATCATGCGCCCATTCTAGAACCCAGAACCCTGAACAGCACCCCGAACCCGGAACCCAGAACCAAGAACCCAAGCGCGGTGTCTAATGTCGGCGGGCACCCAATCCCCGGAGCGTTTCAGATGGTCAGAGCTGTTGTCCTCGTGTGTCTCGGCCTGCTGGCCGTCGTGAACGTGGCCGTGGCGCAGCCGCCTCCGCCCCCGCCGCCACCTCCGGCCAACCCCATGGGTGACATCCAGGAACCTGACAGCCCAACGACGGGCACCGGGGCGATCAGCGGCGTGGTCATTGATGGTGCGACCGGACTGCCGCTGGCCGGCGCGTACGTGCTGCTCACCAACCAGAGCGGCACGGGGGTCGGGGCTCCGCGCCCCAGACAGACGACCGACAGCCGCGGACGTTACGTGTTCACCCACCTGCCGGCCTCGCAGAATTATTTCCTGGTGGCCTCACGGCCGGGATACCTCGACGGCGGCTACAAACGCCTGCCGGGCACGACCACACAGACGCGTATCGGCCTGGCCGAGGCCCAATGGTTCACCGGCGGAGACATCGCAATGTGGAAACCCGCCTCGATCAGTGGCGTGGTGCGAGATGAACGCGGCGAACCACTGGTGGGCATCCCTGTGCGTGTATTGCTGCGCGTCCGAGCCGCAGCCGAAGATCGCTGGGCAGCCGGCCCTGTTGTCTCCACCGATGATCTGGGCGCCTATCGCATCAGTGGCCTCCAGCCCGGAGCCTACGTGGTGCATGTACCCAACATCCAGGTCACCCTGCCCAGCGGAGACATTGCGCTGTATTCAACTCCACCGCGGCCAACGGTCGCAGGCGCTCCGCCGCCCGCACCAACGGTGCAGCCTGCAGACATTCTGCGCGGACCTGACGGGCTGGGTCTGCTCGTCGGCCATTACGCCACGGCGGTGCCTGACGACAAGGGCTCGGCGTACCGAATGGCCTTCCACCCCGCCGCAGATACGGTGACGACGGCTGAAGTGATCACCGTCGGCTACGGCGACCAACGCACGGACGTGGACGTGGCCGTCCGGCCTGGTCCCACCGTGACCGTGTCAGGCCGTGTGGTCGGACCTGTCGACGCGATCGCCGGCCTTCCGGTCAGGCTTGTGCCGAGCGGCCACGAGTCACTGGGACCTGTCGGCGAAGCGGGCCTGACCCGGACGGACGCGTCTGGTGCGTTCACGTTCAGTCGTGTGCCCGTCGGCGACTATTCGGTGATCGCGAGTCGATCACAATCAGGCTTCCAGTTGCAGGGCGCGAGCCTCTCAGGGGGCCGACTCACACCACGCGCTGCGGATCCATTTGTCGGGCGCATGAGCAACACCCAGTTTGCCGGCGCCCCAGGCGTGATGTTTCACACGCGTGGCGCGCAGGGTGTTGATGCCACCGGCACCGTGCAGGTCTCTGTGGGCAATCGCGCAATCACCGACATCACCATCCCTCTCACGCCCACGGTGACGGTGTCCGGATATTTTGAGTGGAACGGCTCAGAGACTCCCCCGTTCGGACTCTCCAACTCTCCCGCCGTCCGGCTTGAACCCGCTGACGCGAACCCGGCGCTGGGCAGCTACTTTGGCGGACTCGGCCCTCCTCCAAAGGGCGACAATCCCTCGCGGATCGAGTTCACGCTTCCGAACGTGTTGCCCGGCCGTTATCTGGTTGGCGACGTCCTGGCCTCCTCATGGGCGCTGGCCGGGGCCGAATGGAACGGTCGCGATGTGATGGCGAGCGGGCTTGAGGTCACAGGCGACCGCAACATCACCGGCCTGGTCATCAAGATGATGGGACAACGCAGCGGGATCAGCGGTCACGTGAAAGGCAGCGCCGGTGAACCAGCCGCCGACGCACTTGCGGTGTCGTTTCCCGTCGCCCCCGCAGAGTGGGCGTTGCAGGGCATCAGTGCACAGCGATTCCGAAGCGCGGCTGTCGCCACCGACGGCTCCTATCGACTGCTTGGTGTCCTGCCTGGCGACTACTACGTCACGGCGATTCCCCTCGCCGATCGCACGCGCTGGCTCGATCCGGCGTACCTGGCCACACTGGCCGCCCAGGCCACTCGTGTGAGCGTCAAGCCAAGCGCCACGTCCACGCAGGACCTGCGACTGGTGGGAGGTGCGCGATGACCAAAACCATGTGGGTCCTTGCCTTGCTTATGACTTCGCTGGCGCAGCAGCCTCGACGCGACACTCCAGTTGTGCCGACGCCCATCGGGAGCGCGAGTGTCAGTGGCCGGGTGCTCCTGGGTGACACCGCCGGCACCCCCGTCCGACGAGCCGTGGTGACGCTGCTGTCGACCACCGGAGTCGACCCGCGCAGCGCGCTCACCGACAATGAGGGGCGGTTCACCGTCGCGGGGCTGCCAGAGGGACGTTACACCCTCACGGCGAAAAAACCCGCGCATCTCACCTCGGCATACGGGGCTCGTCGTCCCGGCCGCGCAGGGACCACGCTGGTGGTGGCCGCGGGCCAGCACCTCGATCAGTTGGAGTGGACATTGCCGAGAGGCGGAGTTCTCGCCGGGCGAATCACGATGCCCAACGGGGAGCCGGTGCCAAACACGACCGTCATGGCCATCCCGCAACACCTGACCTCCACCGGTGGGGTGCTCTCGTCGAGCGAGGTGTTGTTTCAGACGGATGACCGCGGAGCCTTCCGCATCTATGGCCTCCAGGCGGACCGGTACCTGCTGATGGTCGTTCCCGCGTTTGGTCGCGGCGAAATCGCGCAGCGCTCCGACGCTGAATACGAGGAGGCGATCCGGAAACTCCGGCAGCCTGCGGTCGCAGCCCCTGGGGCCGCCACCACCTCGCCGGCTGAGCCGCGCCCGGCGGAACGCGCCGTGGGATTCGCACCGGTCTACTTTCCCGGCACCACCACACAGAACGAGGCAATGTGGCTGACAGTGGCACCCGGCGACGTCAAGGACGGGCTCGACTTCACGGTGTCGACCGTGCCGATCGCCACGATTCGCGGCACTCTGGTCGACGCTGATGGCACGCCCGTTCAGGCCGCCACAATATCGGTCGACATGGTGGGCCCGGCCCTGCCGATTGCCGCGGGGATGTCCGCGCGCGCGAATCGTCCAAACGCCCGCGGGGAATTCACCATCTCCAATGCCGCGCCGGGGCGGTACCACATCCGCGCGAGAGCCGGTGGTGTGACGATGGGCACGGGAGGGTCGCTGTCGATCTCCAACGCGGCGCAGTTGAACTGGGCGTATGCAGAGTTGACGGTGACGGGCGCCGATGTCGACGGCTTCCGTCTCACTTTGCAGCCCGGGCTCACCTTCAGCGGCCGCATGACGACCACAGGTGCGCCTGACGCACCGACCAGCTGGAAGGGGTCGTCCGTCACGGTCCAGCCTGTGACGGGTCAGAGCACGGTCCTGAACGGCCTCGGCCTCCCGGGATCCTCATCGCGCAGCGCGACCGTGGCCGAAGACGGCACGTTTGTGGTCGAGGGGCTTGAGCCCGGCGACTACGAAGTCCGCCTCACCCTCTCGCCCGGCATCTCGGGTCGCTGGGGCCTGGCCTCGATTCAACACGGAGGCCGTGATCTGCGCGATGCCCCGATCACCTTCCAGAGCGGCTCGGTCACTGGCGCGGAGATCGTCCTGACGTCGCAGCCAACTGAGCTCTCGGGCCGCTTCACCTCGGAATCGGGCGCGCCCGCCACCGACTACTACGTGGTGGCCTTCCCCGCCGATCGTGCGCTCTGGCACCCGGCCTCCCCCCGCGTGCGCGTGATGCGCCCTGCTGCTGATGGCTTGTTCTCGACCCGCGACCTTCCGCCAGGCACCTATCGCCTTGCCGCGCTCCACGATGTGGAAGACGACGAACACCGCCGCGCGGAGTTTCTTGAATCGATCTACGAGTCGGCGATTTCGGTGACGGTCTCGGCGGGCGCGGTGACCAGGCAGGATGTGCGGATTAAATGAGGCAATGAGGCAATGAGGCAATGAATGTAGCTTGACGTAACGCTCTTCATTGCCCCACTGGCTCACTGCCCCATTGGCCCATTTCCACCTACTGCAAAATGACCGTCGGCAGCGCAGTCCGGTTCATCAGCTTGAAGATCGGAATCAACGGCGGCTGGGGGGCCGCGCCGCCGCGGCCACCGCGACCACCGCCACGTGCACCCGCTTGCGGAGCGTCACCTGCCGCACCAGCTCGGCCAGCGGGTGGCGCAGCCGCCGCACCGGGACCAGGGCCCGCGCCACGACCGGGCCACGCTTCTCGCACCATGTCAGTGGGCGTCGGACGAATGCGTGACGTCGGCAGCCACGCGTCCATGCGGTTCCAGAGAATCACGTTGTCGTCGCTTTCGGGTTCGAGCAGGTGCGCCACGAGCCGACCGAGCATCTGCGCGGTGGACACGACGTGGGTGCCCTTCGGGAATACACGCTCCACGGTGTGGATGCCGGCCACGGTGACCACCGTCGCGCCCTGGTGGTCGTACTCGGCGCTGGAGTACACGTCTTTTAGTTCATACGCCTGCACGGTCAGGGTGGCGGGTTCCTGCAGCACCTCGACGGTGATGTTGTGCTGCCGCAGCAGCGCCACGGCCTGCACGGCTTCGCGCGGCAGGATGTAGGCATACGGCCGCGGGCGCGAGGCGAGCACACTGGGCTTGGTGCGCAGTTTGCCATTGGGCACCGTGATGAACTGGCCCTGATTGTTCGGATCGGGAATTTCGTAGCTCACGGTGAAGTCGTGGTCCACCTGTTCCATGTCCACCATCACCTGCTGGTCCTGCAGCAACCCCATTTCGACCGTCGTGCGCCGCGCGTTCGCCACCGTGTCGAGCATCTTCTGTTTGTTGGCGACCGACCATTCGAGGACCGCCTTGTAGCTGATCAGCCCCGACTTCACCCCGGTCTCCATCGTCTGCCCCGGTGATTCAAACGTGATGCCGAGACTGTTCATGAACGTCGCGTACGTCATGCCAATGCGCGGATAGTGCGGCACACCCTGCCAGAACTCGGCATTGCCGCCCGGATAAAAGAACGCCTTCAAGCCGGCTTCTTCGTTCCGCTTGCGCACGTGCTGGAAGATCTCGTTGTTGGACAGACTCACCAACGCCTGATCCACCGACGCGTTGGCTGTGGTCACGTAGTTGATGTTGTAGGGCCGCGCGCCGCCGTTGTGGCCATCGATGATCATGTGTGGATACCAGCGGTGATACACGTTGGTCACGACGTTCGCGATCTCGGGCTGCTCAAGTTTGATGTAGTCGCGGTTGAGGTCGATGCCCCACAGGTTGCCGCGCTGCCCGTTCTGGCTCGCTTCGAACCCGTCGGGATTAATCTGCGGCGCGATGAGCAGGATGACCTGGTCGAGCGCCTTGTTCGGCTCGGAACCGGGGGTCACCAACTCACGCATCAACTGCAGAATCGACTCGCGCTGGGTGCGCTCGCCTCCGTGCACGTTGGTCTGGAACATCAGGATCGGCTTGCCGCTGATGAGCGCTTCCTCCGGCGTGTGCACCATCGGTCGCGCAAACACGGCCAGCGGCAGGTCGCGCCCTTCACGTGACTTGCCATAGGACATGGTCCGCATCTCGCGCGTGGTCGCCTGCAGCGCGCGCATGTACGTGATCATGTTGTCGTGACGGGTGTAGGCAGTCCAGTTGGACTCTTCCGCCTGCGTACGAAGATTCTGCTGTGTGTGAACGGGCGTCGCCACTGCGAGCGCCAGCAGTACTACTGCCGACCATACACGCCGCCCCGATACGAACTTCCACTGACTCATAAAAACTGTCCTCCGGTGGACGGCATTTTACGACAGACCGATAACGCTCTCACATGAACGCGTGAAGACATCAAGGGCTGTGATGTTTTTCAACATGGGGATCATGGAGATCCATGGAGAGAGAGGGCTGGTGCCGCCTTCGGCGGCTGGGCGATCGGAGAGAGGTCACAAACGAGAGGCCCAGTACATCCCTGAGGGCTTCTCGTTTATGACCTCTCTCCGATCGCCTGGCCCGGCGGAACGCCGGGCCACCAGCCCTGCGTCTACACGTCTACATGTCTACATGTGACATGACACTGGTCAGGACTTTGATTTTTTGACGGCCTTCTTCGCGACGGCCTTTGCCGCCTTGGGCTTGTCCGACTTCACCGCACGCTTGCGCGCCGGCTTTTTCGCTGCGGGAGCGGGTGCGTCCGGTGCATTCACTTCCGCCGGAGCCTCAACGGCTGCAGGAAGTGCCGGAGCCTCGGGTTCCACCTGCACCGACGGCTCGTCGGTGTGAGCCGCGGTGGTCGCCGGCACAAGTCCGGCCGACCCCGCCTGGAACACACGAATCACACCCTGGCGATCACGCTCGACGCGGAACGCGCCCTCTTTGTGCGCCGCGCGGAGCAGGTCCACCAGCGACGCAAAGCCGTACGCCCGTTCATCAAACGGCGGTGCCTGCGCGCGCACGATCTGTTTGACCTGACGCAGATACAACGGCCACTTGCGAATCTCGGTGCCCGCAATGATGCGATGCAGTTCGCTGATGCCGTCGGCAGCGCCGCCAATCACATCGACCGGTGCCAGTGGCGCCTGTGATTGCTGCTGTTGCTGCTGGTGCTGCTGTGGTTCTCGCGGCTGACGCTGCTGCTGTTGCTGCGGCTGCTGCGACTGTTCGGGGCGGTTCGTGGGTGTCTCGGACACCGGCGCGGCTGCCGCCGCATCCGCCTCGCCCTGCGTCACCTCGAGGGACACGCCCTCTGCGGGAGCGACCAACCAGCCACCTTTGCCCTGATGAACACGGAGCACGCCGGCTTTTTCAAGCTTCTGCGCGAAGTCGCGGAACGTGCCCGCACCAAATGTGCGTTCGTTGAACGTGGAGTCCAGCTGCAACAGTGTGCTCTTGAAGAGTCCCAGCTGCGGATCCACATCACGCTCCAGCATGACCTTGAGCGCTCGTTTCACGAGCGGAATCACGACGGCCAGGTCGGCGCGATCGGCCTTCGGGCCACGCGCGCTGCCGCCACGTCGGCCGGCACCGACACCAATGAGATTTTCGTAGGCGATGAACTCGTGGCAGTTCCGCTGCATGATGCCGCTGGTGAACTGCTGGCCGCCGACCACAAAAACCTTCTTGTCGTACTGCTTCAGCTTCTCGACGAGGCTGATGAAGTCGGAGTCGCCGCCCACGATGACAAAAGCGTTGATGTGCGGGTGGGTGAACGCCATCTCCAGCGCGTCAAGCGCGAGATTGATGTCCGCCCCGTTTTTGTCGCCGCCGGGGGTCAGATTGCGCTGCACCATCCGGATGGCGTGTTGGGTCAGGGCACGCGAATACCCACCGGCGCGTTGCCAGTCGCTATAAGCCATCTTCGACACCACTTCCCCACGCTCCTTGAGCGCTTCCAGGACGAGGCCGGCGTCAAACGCGGCGTTCAGGGTGTTCTTGACGCCAATTTCGATGTTGTCGAAGTCAATAAATACGGCGAGACGTAAACGGTCAGACATGATCCTTGCTCCAAGCACAGTATCATGGTGGGTTCCTTCTCGACGGATCCGCATGAGGCACGCTGATTGACGATTGATGAAATTCTGACCGCCCTCGATGCCCGATTGCGCACCGATCAGGCGATCACTGACGCCCCCGCGGGTCACCGCGTCGAGTACCTGTACGCGATTGACGCCCAGGCCAGCGCGCAGGCGCGGGCCCTGACGGTGCGTCTGCTGGCCCGTCCGCGACGTCCTGACGGCACCTGGGATCGCCCGGTTCCCGCCGTGATTACCGAAGAAGCCGCGCTCCAGACCTCGGCCACCGACCGCCGGCTCCTGGGCTCACTCCTGGGGGCCCGCCGCGTGGGCGCCGCGCCCGTCGCCGACTTCTCCAGCACCGTGGCCCTCGTGGTGACGCTCCCTGATGCCCTGGCACTCGACTGGGTGCCGCTGGCCGCGCGCGCGGGCCGCCTCATCCTGCGCGACAACGCCGATTCGACCTCCACACGTCCGCTGCAGTGGGACGACGGCCCTGAGTGGGCCTTTGTGATCGAGGCCACAGAAGACGACGACGACCATATTGTCCGGGGGGTTTTTACACGCGCGCACGACACGTTGCCGGTGACCGGTCCGGTGGTGGTGCTTGATGTCGGCCTCTTCATCACCCACGAACGTGCCGCACGGTTTGATCCCGGTGCCTCGCCCGGTGTGGTCTCCGTGCTGCGCTCGGCAGGCACGTTTGTGGCGCCCGCTGGAGCCACCGCCCGACTCGCCCAGTGGTTCAGCCGTTACGGGGTGGCCCCCGAGTCGTTGCCCGCTCGTCTGCGCATTGAGCCGGTCAACACGTCGCCCGTGCCGCACCTTCGCCTCGCCCCTGCGATCACCGCAGAGTGGCTCGACGCCACGTTGTCCTTTTCCTACGACGGCACGGTCGTCCCGGCGCTTGAACCCTCGCCCTACTTTGATGAGGCCCGCCAGCGTTTTATTCATCGTAATGACGATGAGGAGCAGGCGGCCGAAGCGCAATTGATCACCAGCGGACTCACGACTGATTCGGGCGCGTGGCGATTGGCCGTACGGTCGCTCCCCAATGCGGTGCGCGATCTCACGGGTCTCGGGTGGACGGTTGAAGCCAACGGTGTGCCGTATCGTGCGGCCGGTCCCTTGCGACTGTCGGTCACGTCCGGCATCGACTGGTTCGACCTCAACGCGGTGGTCGCGTTTGGCGACATGTCGGCGACGTTGCCGGAGTTGCTGGCCGCGCTCGACCGCGGCGAAAAGACCGTGCGCCTCGGTGACGGCTCACTGGGCGTGCTGCCGGAAGAATGGCTGCGCCGGTACACGCCATTAACGGCGGTGGGCACCACGCAGCCTGACGGCTCGATCCGTTACAAACCACATCAGGCGGCACTGCTCGATGCGCTGCTCGACGCCCAGACGTCCGCTGAAGTGCAGGTGGACGAAGCGTTTGATCAACTGCGTCAGCGTCTGGCCTCGGCGTCGCACCCGATCGCCCACGATCCGCCCGAGTCGTTCAAAGGTGAACTCCGCAGTTATCAGCGTGAGGCACTGGGCTGGATTCAATTCCTCCGGCACTTCACGTTTGGGGGTTGCCTCGCCGACGACATGGGTCTGGGCAAAACCGTCACGGTGCTCGCCGAACTGGCGCGTGTGGCGGAGACCTCCCCACGGCCGTCGCTGGTGGTCGTCCCCCGATCAGTGGTCCACAACTGGAAGGCGGAAGCCGCACGTTTCACCCCGACGTTGCACGTGCTCGACTATTCCTCACTCGACCGGCGCCAGGCCGACGACCAGTTGTCTGAGGTGGACCTGGTCATCGTGACTTACGGCACGGTCCGCCGGGACATCGATCAGTTGCGGAATGTCGAGTTTGAGTACGTGATTCTCGACGAAGCGCAGACGATCAAGAACGCCGCGACCGAAGCGGCCAAGGCCGTGCGTCTGCTCAACAGCCGATATCGGCTCGCGCTCTCGGGCACCCCGATTGAAAACCATCTGGGCGAATTGTGGAGCCTCTTCGAGTTTCTCAACCCGGGCCTGCTGGGACGTGCGTCCACGTTCCGCAAGGCGACACGTGGGCACGCCAAGGACGAGACGGTGTCACTCATCGCGCGTGGCCTGCGTCCGTTCCTGCTGCGACGCACCAAGGCGCAGGTCGCCACGGAACTCCCGGCCCGCACGGAACAGACGCTCACGTGTGTGCTGTCGCCGCGCGAGCGCAGTTTTTACGACGCCCTCCGTCGGCACTACCGGTCGTCGCTGCTCGCGCACGTCTCGAAGGTCGGCGTGGGTCGCTCGGGCCTGCAGGTGCTTGAAGCGCTGTTGCGCCTCCGCCAGGCCGCCTGCCATCCCGGATTGATCGCCCCCGCGCGGCAACACGAGCCGTCATCAAAGATCGAACTGCTGCTGGAGTTGTTGCAGGAGATCGTGGAAGAGGGACACAAGGCGCTGGTGTTCTCGCAGTTCACGAGCCTGTTGGCGCTGGTCAAGCCGGTGCTCGACGCGGCCAAGATTCCGTACGAATACCTCGATGGGCGCACGCGGGATCGCGCGCCGCGCATCGAACGGTTCCAGACCGACCCGAATTGCCCGGTGTTCCTCGTAAGCCTCAAGGCCGGCGGTGTCGGCCTCAACCTCACCGCGGCCGACTACGTGTTCCTGCTTGACCCGTGGTGGAACCCCGCCGTGGAAGCGCAGGCCATCGACCGCACACATCGCATCGGGCAGACGAAAGAAGTGTTTGCGTATCGGCTGATTGCGGAGGACACCGTCGAAGAGAAGGTGCTCGCCCTGCAGGCCACCAAACGTGCGCTGGCCGACGCCGTGTTGTCCGCCAACCCTGTCGGGCTGGCGGACCTCAGTGCGGGCGAGCTGGAATTCCTGCTCGGTTAGACGATGTGAGTTTTTACAGTAGACATGCAGACATGTAGATTCCTTTTTTGAAGAAAAACTACATGCCTACATGCCTACTGTTAACCAACAGTCACTTCTTTTCAGGCATCAGCACGACCTTCACGTAGTTGGTCGTGTCGAGGTACTTCTTCGCGGCGGCCTGGATGCTCGCGACGCTGATCTTTTCGTAATACGACGGGATGTCGAGCAGCGTCTCCGGCGCGTCTCCCACTTCGTACTTAAACGCGAGCTGGCTGAGCACGTAGGCGTTCTGCTTGACCTGGGTCTCGAAGGCGCGGCTGAGCGCGGCCTTCACGTCGTTGACCTGCTTCTCGGTCGGCCCCTGCGCCTTGAACGACGCGATTTCCTCGAACACACGTTTCGACAGCGCGTCGGCCCGGCCGGGGTCGCTGCCAAAACCGATGTCCACGGTGAACTCAGGGCTGGGCACCCGTTCGTAACCGGCGGACACGCCGACGCTGTAGGTGCCGCCGAGCTCCTCGCGCAGGGTCTCACGCAACCGCGTCTGGAAGACCTCAGCCATCGCACGAATGGCGACACGTTCGTCCTGGTTGTACGCAAAGGGACCGTGGAAGGTGATCGAGGTCTCACTCTTGGGTTCGATGCCTTTTTCCACGACCTTCTCGACCACACCCTTCACGCGGGTCACACCCATGTCGCGGAAGGTTTCCTTGCGACCCGTCGAGGGCAGGCTTCCGAGATACTGCTCAACGAGCGGCTTGAGCGTGTCGAGATTTACCGTGCCGACAAACACAAACGTGAAGTCACTCGCGTCGGCAAACCGGTCCTTGTAAAACGCGAGCGCCTTGTCGAGATTGAGCTCGCTGAGCTGTTCGGACGACGGAATCTTCCGCCGCGGATGCCCCTGGAACATCGTCTCGGTCTGCGCCTCGGTGTAGACAAACTCCGGGGTGGAGCGCTGGTTGGCCAGGATCGACTTCATCTGGCTCATGAAGACGCCGAAGATCACCGGATCCGCGCGCGGCGCGGTGAACCGCATGTGAATCAGCTGAAACATCGACTCCAGGTCCTTGATGGACGCGCGGCCGGAGATGCCCTCGTCATATTCACCCAGCGTCGCGGACGCCGCCGCGACCTTGCCGGTCATGACCTTGCCCAGTTCGAGGTTGCTGTACTTGCCGAGGCCTCCCAGGCCGATCAGCTGCGCCGACGCTTCCTGCGACATGAAGTCGGTGTTGGCCGCAAGCGAAGACCCGCCCGGGCTGAAACCACGCACGAGGATTTCGTCCTGCTTGAAGTCGGTGGGTTTGACGACCACCTTCACGCCGTTGGACAGGGTCCACTCGGTGACTCCCCACGCGCGCGTGACGGTGTTTGTCACTTTTCCTGGCATCGGCACGGACTCCATCAACGTCGTCCCCGTCACCGCGTCCACATACGCGGTCAACGAGGCGGTCTTGGCGGCGTCGATGGCCGCGCCCAACCTGGCTTCGTCCGGCAATGTGACCCCGGCCTTTTTCGGCGCGCTGATCATCACGACACGGTTGCCTTCGGGCACCCATTCGGCGGCCAGTGCGTTCACTTCGGCCAGAGTGATGGTGGGCACCAACTGTCGCGTGATGGTGGCCTCGTAGTCGAGACCGGGCATCGATTCGCCCTGCGTCACCACACGCACGTATTCGTCGGCAAACGTGGCCGACTGGCGTTTGTCCTTCTCGGCCATCATCTGCTCGATGCCGCGCAACATGTTGGTCTTCTGCCGCTCGAACTCGGTGGTCGTGAACCCGAACTTCGCCACACGTTCGGCCTCGGCGTACAACGCCGTTAACCCGCGCTCGATGCCGTCGTCCTTGACCAGCGCGTTGAGCATCGATGCCTCGGCGGTCTTCACAAAGAGGCCACGGCCCGCCGACGCGCCCATGAACGGTGCATCCGGTTTCTGCGCCATCTCGCCGAAGCGCGCGTTGAGCATGCCGGCAAAAATGCCCTCGACCAGCGACCGGCGGTACGACCCAACGGTCCCCTGCTCTCGCACGGCCATCTTGCCGTAGACGCTCACGGTCGTGTTGGTCGCCTCTTCGTCGGAGGCAATCGCGTACAACGTGCCCGGGTGTGGCGGCACCGCCACGTCCGGCCGTGGGCGCGCCGTGGCGGGCTTGGGCAAGCCGGCGAAGTGTTTGGTGATGAGCTGCTGCACGGCGGTTTTGTCGAAATCACCGACGGCCACCACCGACATCAGGTCGGGGCGATACCAATCACGGTAGAACCGCGTCAGGCTGTCGTGTTTAAACGTCTGCAGGTTCTCGATGGTGCCGATCGGGAGGCGCTCGGCATACTGCGACCCCTTGAGCAGGGTCGGCAGTTGCTGGTCCATCATGCGGGCGCTGGCCCCACGACGCAGGCGCCATTCCTCGATGATGACACCACGTTCCTTGTCGATCTCAGCGGGTTCAAAGCTGACGTTGTGTGCCCAGTCCTCAAGGATGAGCATCGCCTTGGCGAGCACTTCGGGCTTCTCGGTCGGCACCTGCAGCATGTACACGGTTTCATCAAAACTCGTGAACGCGTTGATGCTCGGGCC
>CAYRGW010000067.1:0-25364 GCA_964423815.1 uncultured Solibacteraceae bacterium
CAAAAGGGACTTTAGATGGTCATGGTCCAGGGCCTGATCAATCTTCATGGTCAGGCGCGCGCGCACATCTGGGCGGTCGCCGTAGCGAATGGCCTCCATGAGCAGGTCTTTGAGGCTCGTTTCCTCAAAGACCTCGCCCAGAATGTCGAATACGCGCCCCTTGAGGGCCTCGCTCTCGACTTCAAGCTTCTTCAGGAGCCGGTGATAGACATCGCCTTCACGCGTTTCCTTGGCGACAAGATTCCAGAGATGGCACACCTCGGTCTGCCCGATGCGGTGAATGCGGCCGAAGCGCTGCTCCAGCCGGTTGGGGTTCCAAGGCAGGTCATAGTTGACCATGAGGTTTGCGTTCTGGAGGTTGACGCCTTCGCCTGCGGCGTCGGTGGCCACGAGGACGCGAACGTCCGGATCGGACCGGAAGAGGGCCTGAAGCCGGCGGCGCTCATCGCGGTGGGTGCCGCCGTGGATCGTAATAATGGCCTCGGGATTTCCGAGCACGCCCGAAATTTTGTCGTAGAGGTAGTTCAGCGTGTCCCGATGTTCAGAGAAGATAATCATCTTGCGCTGGCGACCGGAAGCGTCGCGCATCTCGGGGTTGTTCTGGAGAATCTTTGAGAGCTCATCCCACTTGCGGTCCTGGCCCGAGGCGACGACGGCCTTGGCCTGCTTCTCAAGTCCCTGCAGGATGGTGATTTCAGCGTCAAGCTCCGCCATCGACTTCGCGGCTGTCGCGTCGTCAATGAGATTCTCCTCAAGATTCTCTTGCTCGTCCGCATTGAGATCGTCGTCGTCTTCAGGGACGTACGCCAGGGTTTCAGCGAGCACCGCGCGACCGCGGATGCCGAGTTTCTCGTCACGAAGCCGCCCCTCAAGCCTTTCCTTCCGACGCTTGAGCGACTGATAGATTGCTTCCGGGCTGGAGGCGAGGCGCCGCTGCAACGCCGTCAACGCAAAGCCGACCGATCCCTTGCGAGCGCCTTCGAGCTGGTCGGCCTTCCCCATTTCCGTCTTCACGTAATCAGTGACTGACTCATAGAGCGCGGCTTCGATGTCGGAGAGTGTGTAGTTGACGGTGTAAGCGCGGCGCTCGGGAAACAACGGCGTGCCGTCGAACTTGACGAGTTCTTCCTTCACCATGCGGCGCATGAGGTCAGAGGCATCGACCTTGTGTACGCCATCGCGAAACTTCCCGTAAAAGCGGTCAGAGTCGAGCAGGGACAGAAACAGCTGGTAGTCGGCTTCCTTGCCGTTGTGCGGCGTCGCTGTCATCAGCAGCAGGTGGCGCACATGAGCGCCCAGCTTCTCAGCGAATCGGAAGCGTCCAGTCTTTTCGAGCTTCGATCCGAAGTAGTGCGCGGAGAGCTTGTGCGCTTCGTCGAAGACGGCGAGGTCCCAGCCGGGCGCGCACAGTTTGTCCTGAAGTTCCTCGTTGCGCGAGAGCTGGTCGAGACGGACAATCAGCCGCGCGTAGTCGTCGAAGGGATTTCCACTGGGAGACGTTTGCTCCAATTGCGTGGAATAGACGTGAAATTCGAGACCGAATTTCTCGAAGAGTTCGTCGCGCCACTGTTCGACGAGGCTGCCTGGCGCCACGATCAGGATGCGGTGCGAGTCCGCTCGCATGATGAGTTCGCGGATGTAGAGGCCGGCCATGATGGTCTTGCCTGCGCCTGGGTCATCGGCAAGGATAAACCGCAGCGGCTGACGCGGGAGCATCGACTCGTACACGGCCGTGATTTGGTGGGGCAGCGGTTCGACGTTCGATGTGTGCACAGCCATCATCGGGTCGAACAGAAAAGCCAGGTCAATTCGTTTGGCCTCGCACGCGAGCTGGAAGTCTGCACCATTCCCGTCAAAGGAAAATGGACGCTGGAAAGTCGCAACCTCAATCGCTGGCTCGTCGGTTCGGGATAGGAGGCGCTCCTTCATCACGCCGTCGGGCGTGCGGTAGACCAATTGGACAGAGCCCTCCGCCAATGGGACCGTTGCCACAACGGTCACAATCTGCGTCGGCTCGATGCCTGCGAGGTTGGCGCCTATCCTGATTTCTTCGAGCTTCATGCGTTGCTTGACTGTCTCTTGAATTCTGGGTTCGGACGAAAATATGGCACGGCTGGCGGGACGGTTCTACCCCTTTTGTTCCGGCACACGCGAACGGAGCTAGTCATCAGCGTGCCCCGGCAGCGTGACATGGTGGGTCACAGAGCCGCGTACACCCGTGTCGCCGGAGCGCGAGACCCCGGTCGCACAGAGAGTGTAGTCGGAAGGGCTCGTTAACGGTTTCTTAAGGATGATTTTCCATAATCGGACTCAAGGGAGATTCGCGAGGGATGGCAAACACCCCACCCCAATTTATCGGCCTGGAGGAGGCAAGGCTGGTCCTTGCCGAGATGGGCGTGGTGCTGACGCCTCGGCAGATGAAGCGAGCGGCCGACAAGGACGGCGACGGGCGCCGCAAACTGCCGTTCTTTGTTGATCCCATTGAAGGCACGCTCAAGATCGAGCGGCAACTGCTGGTCAATTCGTATGTCAGGCGCCAACTGGACGCAGAGAGGAATTGTCGGCCACCGGCGCCGTAGGGGCTTTCGGACTTGCCCGCAGCGCAAAAGGTGTGCTTACTCCTAGCATGGCAGACATTCGAAAGAGAAAGGGCTCGCGGGGCGACAGCTATCAGGTCCGGTACTCGAAACCGGACGGGAGCTATGGCTTCAAGTCGTTCCAGCGCCGCCGGGATGCCACCGAGTTCGTCGAGAGCCTCTCGGTTCGCAAGCATCTGAACACCGGCGTCACCTCCGTCCGTGACGCGGTGGACATGTGGCTCGCTGTCTGTGCCCATGAAGGACGGGACGGTCGCAAGCCGGTGTCCCCCGCGGTACAGAAGCTGTATCGACAGCGGGCGGCGATTATCAAGAGGTATGACTGGCACCGATCGCTTCAAGATCTGGGCAAGCCCGATGTGGTGAATTTCCGCAGTTGGCTTCTCCGGGAACGAAGCCGGGACCAAGCGCGCAAAGTCCTGAGCTCGTTCCATTCGGTTCTTATCGAGATGATGAACCGCGGGCACATTGGGCATGACCCTGCCATGGGCGTACGTATTCAGGGTGAGACGCCTTCGATTGAGATTCCGGACCACACCGAGGTCGCGCGCATGCTCAAAGCGGCGGACGAGCTGGCGGACCATCGGCACTCACAAATCAGTGCGGCGTGGCGACGATATCGCCCCATGATCTATCTCGCTGTAGCCTCGGGCATGCGTCCCCAGGAATATGTGGCCTTGCCGAGGCGTGATGTCCTAGACCACGGCATCCGGGTGAGCCAGGCGATGACCCGTTCGGGTGATATCGGCCCGCCAAAAAGCCGGGCCGGCAGACGGGTGATTGATGTTGGGGTGGAGACGATCGAGATGATCAGGGAGTTCATGCGGGAACGGGCGGGCGGCGACGATGACTTGGTCTTCGGCACGTCGAGCGGCCTGCCGCTCCGGCTTGCGCCGTTTCGCGCCAGCGCGTGGAATCCCCTGATGTTGCAAGCCGGGCTCGTCATCGAGGACGAGGGCGACGCGGCCCCTAAACCCAAGTACACCCCGTATGCGCTGAGGCACTATTTCGCCTCGCGCTTGCTACAGGCGAACAGCGATATCAAGTACGTCCAAGCCCAAATGGGTCACGCGAAAGCGGTCCTCACCCTGGACACCTATGGCCACCTGCTGAGCCCGGTCGATGACTCGCGCGCTGCAGCGACGCGATCGATCATCGGCAACTTGTTGGCGAAGCCGCAAACGTGTGGCGAGTTTGTGGCAGATCGCGGGTAAAGCATTGATCTTGTTGTGGAGAAAACAGCCTTCCAAGCTGGCCACGAGGGTTCGATTCCCTTCACCCGCTCCACGTTGAATTTCAAAGACTTAGCAGGCATCGCTCCGAAGAAACTCGCTGAATTTGCCGTTCTCGCCACAATTCGGCGGCCCGCTGGAAACCGCAGGAATCCGCGCCTTTCCGTAGCAGTCCGTTTGAATCTGTGGCGAGTTTGTGGCGAGTCCGGCCGCGACTCGGCACGTCGTAGCAACGGTCAGATTTGTCCAGCACTCTGCGAGGAGCGTCTGGCGCCGGCGTTCTTCTGGGAGGCGTCCGGTCTCTTTCGGAATCCCACAATGCGCTCCACACTCTGTTGAGGGTGGGTCTGGTCGTAGAAGGCGGCGATCATCGCCGGGCTGGTCCGAGCCCACTTGGCGATGTCGCGATAGTCGGGGTTCGGCCCGAGGTCGAGCCGGAGGGAAATACCCGTCTGTCGCAGGCTCTTGGCGTCCCGTGTTTGGCCGCTGGCGTCGGCCCGGAGGCCGGCTTGGATCAGGAGTTCTTTGATACCCTCACGATGGTTTTCCGTAAACAACCGGTCGTCCGGCTTGGCGTCCGGCCGGGCGGTGCGCATGTTCTTGAAAGCGTTGACGGCGCCGAACATGCCGTAGGCCTCTTCGCGCTTGCCGCCCCGGGAATGTTTTCCAAGCACCCACATGTGAATGGCTTCGGTCCGATCTTCATCGTTGAGGCGGATGAGTTCGCAGTCGCGCCACCGGAGGCTGTAGGCCTCGCCCACGCGGAGGGCCGCGCCCACGCACATCAGCAAGAACCAATAAAGCTCCTGGCGCTGCCGCTTCGTTCGAGGGTTGAGGTCCTGTTCGCTCATGCGGGCTTTGGCGAGATCACGAACCTTGACCCATTGCTGGTAGTCGAGGAACGGGCGTGGTGACGGCACGACTTCCCACGCCTCGCCCCTGAAGGACGGAAACTCCGGCAATTCGTCGAGGCATTTTTCAATGTGCTTCGCGTGCCGGAGGACCAACCGAACGAAGTCCATGTCTTTTTTGAGGGTCGCAGGTTTGACCGCAGAGCCGTTGCGCGTCTGGGCGTGCGAGCGCGTTTCACGCAGCGTGAGCAGGAACTTGGTGTCGACGTCGGTGATCTTCACGCCCTCGAAGTGGGTCTTGAGGAGATTCCATTTTTCCTGGTAGTTGCGCCGCTGCCCCTCCGACACCTCGCGGATGAGATTCGCATGGGTAATGAAGGCCTCGGCGATCTCGCCGAAGGAACGGCCGTGGAGGTGCTCACCCTTCCGAACTCGGTCTCGCAACTCCAGATACCAGTCGGTGGCGACGCGGGTCGCCGCCTGAAGGGTGATCTCCCCGGTGCTGCGCACGACGTTCTTGCCCTGGATGTAGGTCCGGGCGGAGATCTTCGGTGAGCCGTTGCGGCGTTCCAGCCGGAGTTTTCCCTCATACAATTTTGCGAGGGTCTCGGTCTTCTGTTGGCGGACCTGCCCGTTTGCCATATACTTAGAGACTCAGCCGACGACGCGCCTGTTGTCAAGTGTTGTCAACTCAGGCGCCATCGAAATACCCACGCGGAAGTGGCGGAATTGGCAGACGCACCAGCTTGAGGGGCTGGCGCCCGCAAGGGCGTGGGGGTTCGAGTCCCCCCTTCCGCACCAACCTACGCTTAGCACTCGCTTCGCTCGTAGCTTCGGTTGGCAGGCCAACGTCAATCGCCTCGGGCGCCGAAGCCGCTCACGAAGTGAGCGTTTGGCGTAGGCGGGCAAGCATCGAGAACTCAGGAACCCCGACGACCTCGGAACCTCGAGAACTTCGGGACCTCGGGACTTCGAAACATGCCTCTTTTAATCGCCGACAAGTTATCCCACGCCTTCGGCCACCTGCCGTTGCTCGTGAATGCGTCCCTGCAAATCGACGCGGGCGAACGCATCGCCATCGTCGGCCGCAACGGCACCGGCAAGTCCACACTGCTGAAGATTCTGTCGGGTGACATTGGCCCCGATGACGGCACGGTGTGGACCGGCCCGGGCGTCAAGGTGGCGCGGCTCACGCAGGACATCATCGACGCCGGCGCGACCAAACCGACCGTGCAGGAAGTTGTCGCTGAGGGTCTGCACGAACTCGCGGTGCTGCACCATCTCGAAGACTGGGAACAGGAACAACAGGTCGAGCAGGTGATGAAACGCCTCGAGCTTGACCCCGATGCGCGCATCGAGACGCTGTCGGGCGGATGGAAACGGCGCGTGACACTCGCGCGCGCGTTGGTCGTCCAGCCGGATGTGTTGCTCCTCGACGAACCGACCAACCACCTCGACATCGACACGATCACCTGGCTCGAATCCATGCTGACGTCGTTTGCCGGTGCCGTCGTGTTTGTCACCCACGACCGCGCGTTCCTGCAGAAGGTCGCCACACGTCTGGTGGAACTCGACCGCGGCGTGCTGACGTCCTACGGTCGCGCGGTCCCGGTCAAGGGCCAGCCCGTCCTGCCGGTCTATGACGAATACCTGCGCCGCAAGGAAGAAGACCTCGCGATCGCGGAGACGGCCCACGAGAAATTCGACAAAAAACTCGCGCAGGAAGAGGCGTGGCTGCGCCGCGGCATCAAGGCGCGCCGCACGCGTGACGAAGGTCGCGTGAAGGCCTTGCTGGCCATGCGCACCGAACGCGCTGCGCGACGCGATGTCCCCGGCCAGGTCCGGCTCACGATTGAGTCATCGGGACGCACGGGGCAGGCGGTCTTTCACGCGAAAGGGATCTCCAAAACGTTTGGCGAACGCCCCGTGGTCCGCGACTTCTCCACACGCATCATGCGGAAGGATCGCATCGGGCTCCTCGGTCCCAACGGCGCAGGCAAGACCACGCTCCTCAAAATGTTGATTGGGGAGTTGGAGCCGGATACCGGTGAAGTGGACCGCGGCACCAACGTGCAGATCGCGTATTACGACCAGCAGCGTGAACAACTCGATCCGGAACGCACCGTCGTCGACACGATCGCGGACGGCAACGACTGGGTCGTCGTCAACGAACAGAAGCGGCACGTGTTCAGTTATCTCGAGGACTTCCTCTTTCCGCCTGAACGGGCCAAGTCACCGGTGAAGGCGCTCTCGGGCGGTGAACGGAATCGCCTGCTGCTGGCGCGACTCTTCACCAAACCTGCGAACGTCCTCGTGCTCGACGAACCGACCAACGACCTCGACATGGAAACGCTCGAGTTGCTTGAAGCGCAACTGGTCGACTTCCCCGGCACGGTCCTGCTCGTGAGCCACGACCGGGAATTCCTCAACCGCGTGGTGACGTCCACGATTGCGTTTGAGGGCGACGGGGTCGTGCGGGAATACGTTGGCGGATACGACGATTGGCTTCGGCAATCACGGAGTCCTGTCGTCCAGGGTTCGACAAGGTCCAGGGTCCAGGGTTCGGGTCCTACGCCACCTACGCCACCCACGCCACCTGCGCCGACCCGCCGAAAGCTCTCCTTCAAAGAACAGAAGGAACTCGAGGGGCTGCCGGCGAAGATCGAAGCGAACGAAACCAAGCAGCGCGAGCTGGAAGCGGCGATCGCGGCGCCGGAGTTTTATCGATCGGGCAAGGCGGCCATCGCCGACACCCTCGCCGCCCTTGAGAAGGCCAAGACCGACCTCGACGCGCTCCTCCATCGCTGGACCGAACTCGAAGAAAAGGGTTGAGAATTTTCTTCGTAGGGCGGCGGCTTTAGCCGCGCCTCAGTGGCGGGCCTGAAGGCCACGCCCTACGAAGAACTCACAAAGCAGAAGGTCACGTCCGCAGGAACGCGCACGCGCTGGGCGCGCGCGGGTCCGATCACGCTGAGCGCGGTGGCCCAGGCATCGGCAGTCGCGCCGTCGGGCGCGCGCACGTGCACCGTTTGATGGGTCGTCAGGCCAAGTCCGGTGCGTGGATCCACCACGTGCGAATACCGGACGCCATCAATCTCCACAAACTGCTTCGTCGCCCCGGACGTGGCGAACGCCGCGTTGCGAATATCCGGGAATGCGGCCCCCGTGCTGCACGGGACCTCCAGCACAATCCGCCAGCCGCCTGAACGGCGCGGGGGATCGCCGGCGACAATGTCACCACCGGCGTTAATCATGGCGACCGTGACGCCGTGCTCGCGGAGGGTGTCGAGCGCCCGCTGCAGGATGTAACCCTTCGCGATGCCGCCCAGGTCGAGGCGCATCCCGGCCAGCGGCAGGCGCACCACACTCGAATGGGGATCGAGCTCAAGGCGGACCCAACCCACGAGCGCGCGCGCAGCCGCGAGCTCGACCTCAGACGGCAGACGACCTGAGGCGCGCGACTGGCGCCAGAGCGCGACCAGCGGCGCGATGGTCGGGTCAAACGCGCCATCACTGGCACGAGCGACCTCCACCGCCCTGGACAACACGACGAACACGTCGGGATGCACCTCAATCGCGCGTGGTGCCGCGCGTTCGATGGCCCGCAGGTCACTGCTGTCGCGGTAGTCGCTGAGCCGCGCGTCCAATCCGGCGATCGTGGCAAACGCCGCCGTCCCGGCCCGGCGCGCCGTGGCCTCGTCAGGCGCCTCCATCACCATCCGCACTTCCATCCCCATATGGACCTGGCGATAGACGTAGGATGTTCGCGATGCCGGTAACGATGCACAGCCTGACAAAAACACGCACCACAGCACAGCGGTCCAGGGTCCGACCGGGTCCACGGTCCACGGTTCCTTATTGGTCCGTGGTCCTTGTGGTGATCGCAGTCTCGCTTGTGTTCGCCCAGTCACAGCCGACAACCTATCGCGAAACGATTCCCGGTACACTCGTCAGCTTTGAGATGGTGCAGGTGCCAGGCGCCGGTGCGATCCCCACCTTGTATTGGGGCAGGACCGAAGTGACGTGGGACATGTACGACGTGTACGCGCTCAGCCTTGATGCGGCCGCCCCGCTGCCAACAGGCGTCGACGCCATCGCCCGCCCCTCCGCGCCGTACGGCGCGCCCGACTACGGGTGGGGGCACACCGGATACGCCGCGATCAGCGTCACACGCCACGCGGCCGTCTCGTTCACGAAATGGCTTTCACAAAAGACGGGCCGGGAGTATCGTCTCCCCACCGAGGCGGAGTGGCAACACGCGGCCGACCTCGCCTGGAATGGCACGACGGCAACAACCGCGAGCGACGTCGCGTGGCATGCGGGCAACGCGGGCATGATGGCGCACCCGGTCGCGAAGAAGGCACCGGACGCGCTGGGATTGTTCGACCTGTTTGGCAACGCCGGTGAATGGGTCACGACACCCGATGAGGCGCTGGTGATTCGCGGCGGGTCGTTCCGCAGTGGGCCCGACACGATTGGACCGGCCGCACGGGCTGTGCAGGACGAGACGTGGAATGAACGTGACCCACAACTGCCCAAGAGTGTCTGGTGGTTGTCGGATGGGCCGTTTGTTGGGTTTCGACTGGTCCAGGGTTCGACACGAGTCCAGGGTCCAAGGTTCTGATTCAGAGGGTTCCTTTATGACGCAGATCGATCGACGCAGCTTCATCCAGACGACCGCAGCAGCTACCGCCGGACTGATGGCGTTCCCCGGCAGCATCCCCCTCGTCGGTATGCGGCAGGGGTCAGACATCATCCGTGTCGGCCTGATCGGCTGCGGCGGTCGGGGCACCGGCGCGGCGCGCGATTGTCTGCGCGGCGCCGAGGGTGTGGAACTGGTCGCCATGGGCGACCTGGCGCCGGACCGCCTCGAGAGCAGTCGCGCCGAGTTGACGAAACTCACGGCGGCCAACCCGGCACTTGCCGCCAAATACAAGGTGACCGACGACAAGTGTTTCACCGGTTTCGACGCCTACAAGAAGGTGCTCGCGACCGACGTCCATCTGGTGATCCTCGCGACACCTCCCCACTTCCGCCCCACCCATCTGGCGGCAGCGGCCGAAGCGGGCAAACACATCTTTGCGGAGAAGCCGGTGGCCGTGGACCCGGCCGGCATCCGCTCGGTGCTCGCCACCTACGAACTCGCACTCAAGAAGGGGCTCGCGATTGGCGTCGGTACCCAGCGCCGCCATCAGGCCGACTATCAGGACACGATCAAACGTATCAAGGACGGCGCGATCGGCGAGGTGCTGTCGGGCCAGGTGTTCTGGAATCAGGGCGGCTTGTGGGATCGCCCGCGTCAGGCGTCGTGGACCGACGCGGAGTGGCAGCTTCGCAACTGGCTCTACTTCACCTGGCTCTCGGGCGATCACATCGTTGAACAACACGTCCACAACATCGACGTCGCCAACTGGGTGCTGGGCGCGACACCGATCAAGGCCATCGGCATGGGCGGCCGGCAGTTCCGCACGGATGCGAAATACGGTCACATCTACGATCACTTCGCCGTGGACTTTGAATATCCCAACGGCGTGCGGGTGATGAGCATGTGCCGCCAGATTCCCGGCTCGACCGGTCGTGTGGGCGAAAATTTCATCGGCACGAAGGGCCAGTCCAACGCATCGAGCCGTATCACCGGTGCCAACCCATGGACGTTCACACGTGTGGACGGCGCGCCCGGCCTCAACGGCTTCCAGCAGGAACACACCGACCTGATCGCGAGCATCCGGTCGGGCAAACCCTACAACGAACTCAAGGGCATCGCCGAAAGCACGCTCGCCGCGATCATGGGTCGCGAGTCGGCGTACACCGGCAAGGAAATCACGTGGGACGAGGCACTCAACGCGCCGCTGGACCTGACGCCGCCCGTCGGCCACTCCGACTACGGCCCATTGGACGTGCCGCCCGTGCCGATGCCCGGCACGACAAAGCTCGATCGCGCCTGGAACGGCTGACACACGCGCTCGTCATCAAGAGCTTTTTCAACATGGGGATCATGGAGATCCATGTTGAACAGCTCTATTGCTGAATTAAGGGAACCATCAATGAACCGACGACAGTGGCTCAAGACAACGGCGATGGCTGGCGCGGGGATGGCACTCGCCGGGCGGGAGGTGTTTGCGTGGCAGGCCAAACCCGCGCGCACGTTCAAACTCCACTATGCGCCGCACTTCGGGATGTTCCGCGAGCACAGCGGCACCGACCTGGTCGCGCAGCTGGAGTTCATGGCCGCCGAAGGGTTCACCGCGCTCGAAGACAACGGCATGCGTGGGCGGACCGTGGCCGATCAGGAACGTATTGGTGAGGCCCTGCGTCGCCTCAAGATGAAGATGGGGGTGTTTGTCGCCCACACCATCAACTGGAACGAGCCGACGCTCACGAGCATGGCGGACGCCCCGCGCGACACCTTCCTGAAGGAAGTCCAGGAATCAGTCGAGGTCGCCAAACGGGTCGGGGCCACATGGATGACCGTGGTCCCGGGGCACGTCGACCGCCGGCCCCACATCGACTACCAGACGGCGCGGGTCGTCGACACGCTCAAGCGGGCCGCCGCCATTCTCGAGCCGCACGGTCTCGTGATGGTGCTGGAGCCGCTCAATACCCTCCGGAACCACCCCGGGATGTTCCTGACGTCCACCCCCCAGGCCTACCTGGTCTGCAAGGCCGTCGCGAGTCCGGCCTGCAAAATCCTGTACGACATCTACCACCAGCAAATCACCGAGGGGAACCTGATCCCGAATATTGATACCGCCTGGGACGAGATTGCGTACCTCCAGGTCGGCGACAATCCGGGTCGAAATGAGCCGGGAACCGGGGAAATCAACTACCGGAACGTGTTCCGCCATATCCACCGGAAGGGTTTTACGGGCATCGTGGGCATGGAACACGGCAATGCGGTCCGGGGCAAAGACGGCGAACGGGCCGTAATTGACGCGTACATCCAAGCAGATGCCTTCCAACCCTGAACCCAGAAGCCAGAACAGCACCCTGAACCCTGCACCCCGAACCTTGAACCCCACCTAGCACAGCCTCTTGACAGCCGCGCTGCGAACGCATCTACTTCTTTCGACAGACTTAGTTAACTGGCTTTAGGAAGTCAGATCCAGGAGGAAGAGTGATGCAATTTCGGCGTCTCTGCGCGCTGGCGCTGGTCGCGTTCTGTGCCCTGACGGGACAGGCGTTCGCCCAGTCACAGGCAATCAACGGCACGATTGAAGGTACGGTCAAGGACGCGTCTGGCGCAGTGTTGCCAGGCGTCACCGTCACAGTGCTCAACACCGACACGGGCACGCAGCGCGTGGTCGTGACCAACGAGTCCGGCCTGTTCCGCGCGCCGCTCCTGCAGTTGGGCCGTTTCACGGTCACGGCTGAGCTCTCCGGATTCTCGAAATACGAGCAGACGGGCATCGGCCTGGTGGCCGGCCAGAGCGTCGTGCTCAACATCGCTCTGAAGGTCGGCGGCATGACCGAAACGGTCACCGTCAGCGCCGACGCGGCGGTGGTGGACCTGGGCAAGACCGACGTCGGTCGCAACATCACGTCGCGCGAAATCGCGAACCTGCCGAACGTCTCCCGTAACCCCTACAACTTCGCGCTCCTCCAGCCCGGCGTGACCGGCACGGAGAACAGCGAATTCGGCGTGCCGCGTTTCAGCGTCAACGGCCAGGCCCTGCGCGTGAACTACCAGGTGGACGGCAACACGAACACCCAGCGCGACCGCGCCGGGCTGCGCATGATGCCGATGTCGGAAGTCATGGTGCGTGAAGTGCAGGTCGTGACGTCGGGTTTTGCGCCCGAGTTCGGCAACACCACGGGCCTGGTCTACAACGCGGTCACCCCCTCGGGCACCAACACCTTCCGCGGCGACGTGGGCTACCGCTTCCGTCGCAAGGAATGGTCGGCGTTCCCCTTCTTCTTCCAGGGTCCCCGCACCGACGCCACACGCCCCGACAACTCGCTGAACATCTTCACCGGCACCATCGGTGGTCCCATCGTCAAGAACTCGCTGCACTTTTATGGCGGCACCGAGCGCACGTACCGCGAGATGCCGCGCATCATCAACATTGATCCGGGCATTGCGGCGCAGGTCGGCGTGGCGCAGCAGCCCGGCGCGATTGATGCCTATCAGGAAGTGCTCTTCCTTATCGGCAAGGTGGACTGGCAGGCCACGCCGAGCCAGCGCCTGACCGCGCGCACCAACTTCTTCCGCAACGACAACCCGCTCAACGGCGGTGGCGGCGGCAACACGGCCATCGAGCGCTCCGTCGACTTCCGCGACCAGATGTGGTCACACGCGGTGCAGGCGGTGTCGACACTCGGCGCGTCGAACCTCAACGAACTGCGACTGCAGGTGATGCAGCGCACGTCGCGGCGCGATTCCTCCGAGGGCGCGGGCACGGGGGTGTCGGTCAACATCAACGGCGGCACCGTGGGCGGCATCAACAACAACATCCAGTTCGGGATGCCCACGGGCGACGGTGAACTGTTCCAGCAGCGGATTTACCAGGTCGTGAACAACTTCACGATGTTGCGCGGCAACCACAACTTCAAGGTCGGCATCGACTACTCGTTCATCGACGACACCCGCGAAGTGCCGCTGCCCGCGACGTACACGTTCCCGACGGTGGCGGCCTACCTGGCCGCCAAGAGCGGCGCCAACCCCAAGGGTTACACGTCGTTTGCTCAGACCGTCGCCATTGAGGACGGCTTCGACATGACCAACGGTGGCTTCTCGGCCTTCATCCAGGACGACTGGAAGGTCACGCCGACGTTCAAGTTCCTGTACGGCGTGCGGTACGACCTGAACCTGTACAACGAGGGCATCGCGGGGTCGGCGTACTCGGAAACGTTCAACAAGGACGCCAACAACTTCGCGCCGCGCGCGGGGTTTGCGTGGACACTCGACGAACAGGGCAAGTCGGTCCTTCGCGGCAGCTCGGTCGTGATGTATGACCAGATGCTGCTCGCCATCATCGAGCAGTCGTACACCAACAGCGGCAACCCCCGCCGGGTGTCGGTCACGCTGCAGCCCACGGCGGCGAATGCGCCGAGTTTCCCGAATGTGCTCCAGACGGCATCGGGTACGCAGAGCACGATCTTTGCGATGTCGCCGGATTTTGTGTCGGGCCGCACCTGGCAGAGCAACATCACCTACGAGCGCGCACTCGGCACCAACTACACGAGCTCGATCGGGTTCATGTATGCCAAGGGTGATTCGATGCCCGTCATCAGCGAGTCCAACCTGTTTGGTGTCACGCCGGTGCGGTACCTGGAGGACGGTCGTGGCGTCTACAGCACGGCGGTCAACGCGACCACCCGGCGCGATCCCCGCTTCAACCGCGTGCGCATGGTCGAGTCCATCGGCGAATCCTGGTACAAGGCGATGACGCTGCAGTTCGGCAAACGCTGGAACGGCAGCCTGCAGTTCGATCTGAACTACACGCTGGCCGAAGGCATCGACACGGCGCCTCTCGGTGGTGGTGTGTTGGCGGTGCAGGGTGATGCCGTGCGGTCCGACTCCGCCGACCTGGCGCGAGACAAGGGCCCGAACTCACTCGATGTGCGCCACACACTCAACGGTTCCATCGTGGCGCTGTCGAACTTCAACATCGCCAACCGCGTGTTGCACCACATCGTGAACAACAACCAGGTGTCGTTGTTCCTGCAGTTGAACAGCGGCCTGCCGGTGCAGGTTGCCGGCAACGCCGATCTGAACGCCGATGGCAACGGCGGCGACCGTCCGCTCTTCGTGACGCGCAACGGGCTCTACCGTCCGTCGCGCTACAACGTGGACGCGCGGTTCTCGCGGTTCTTCAAACTCGGCTACAAGCAGACACGCCTTGAAGTGCAGGCCGAGTTCAAGAACCTGTTCAACACGGAGCAGATCAGCGGTGTGCAGACGACGTACGCCGTGAACGCCACGACGGGTGTGCCGACGGCCACCCTGCCCGCGAACGGAAACGCACTGGTCCCGACAAGCGGCTACGAACAGCGCAAGTTCCAGCTGGGTTTCAAACTCTTTTTCTAAAGGCTAGAGGGAAAAGGCCAAAGGCTACAGGTACGGACTGTCCGTACCTGTGGCCTGCGGCCTTCGACCTTGAAGCTTCCGCGAGTTCCCCGTGCCTCGTGTCCTTCCCGCTCTGCTCGCGACCCTCGCCCTGACCGTTCCCACGGTCCTCTCGTCTTCCTCTTCCTCGTCACAAACTACCGTCGCTCAGACCGGCCGCGTGGCCTTGACCGTGCAGCGCCATCAGACCGGCGCCCCAGTCACGCTCGGCGTTCCCTTCCCCAAGGGCGCCCTCTCCTCCCCTGACCATGTGCGAGTCCTCGACGCCGCCGGTCAGGAAGTCCCATCACAGATCACCGAAGTCACCACCTGGGAGCCGGCCGATCCCAGCCTGAAGTGGATCTGGGTGTTTTTTTTCGCCACGGAGAACCGTCAGTATTCGCTCGAGTACGGTCCGGCGATTCGCCGTACACGTGCCGCTGCGCCCATTGAGGCCCTGAACAATCCGCGTGCCGCAGGCCTCGCCGAACTCACGACCGGGCCGATGCGCGTGGTGGTGCGTCAGGGCGCGACAGGGTTTCTGACGTCCGTCCAGCTGGATCTGGACAATAACGGGTTCGACAACGCCGATGAGATCGCGTCTGGTCCGGCGGCGCGTGGTTCGTTTGCCGACGTGCTCGACGAGGCCGGTGTGGACAGCTCAAAGGCCACCGTCATCCGCACCACGCTTGAGCGCGGCTCGGGGCCGCTGCACGTGGTGCTGCGCGTGGACGGTGAATACCGCTACGGCCGCGAGGACAATCAGGCGTCGCCGTTTGTCACCCGCATTCACGCGTATGCCGGGCGGTCCTACATCCGCGTCCTGCACACGTGGGTCTACACCGGCACACCCGATCAGCATCGTCCGCAGGAGGGGGACTATCCCCACGTGGCGACGCAGACCGAACGGTTGATCAAGACCGACCCCACCGACACCGGATGGGTGACGCCGAAGGATCAGCTCCAGGGCCTTGGGCTGTCGCTGGCGTTGCGGCTCAACCGCACCGGCCTGGGCGCCGTGTCACGCGCGCAGGTCAACGCGACACCTGGCGCTCCGGGGTTTGTACACATCACGGACGGACAACGTGGTGTGGCGGTGGGCCTTCGCAACTTCGTCGAGGAATACCCGAAGGAGCTCGCCTACGACCCCGCCACCGGCGAACTGACGTCGTATTTCTGGTCACCCAAGGGTGGCCCCATGAGTTTTGCGCGTTCCTCGAACACACCGGCCAACGAAAGTGCCGTCGAGAACTGGGCAACCGGTCTCGCCAAAACAAGTGAAGCGTTGTGGTTCTTCCACGGCAGCGGCACCACCACCGATGAGGTGCGTCGGACGATGGACCTGGTGCTGGCGCCGCCGGTCGCGCATGTGGACCCGGCGTGGTACGGCGCGTCTGGTGTGTACGGCAACTTCGCGCCGCGCACGACCGCCCAGCCCGATCTGCAGCGAGCACTCGATTACAAGTACGAGTGGATGCAGTTTAATCAGCGTCGCGAGCCGTGGTACGGCGCGTTCAACTACGGCGACATGATGAATACCTTCGACGGGAACCGGTGGAGTGTGTACGGCCACGGGGAACCGGCGCAGGATTTCATGTGGTGGCTGCAGTTCATGCGCACGGGCGACGCAACGGTGTATGACACCGCGCAGGCGTTCAGCCGGCACCTGATGGACGTGGACAATACCCATTGGCCCGCCGGCCCGACGTATTACGGCGACACCAACTACCCGCTGGACTGGTGGAACACCCTCGCCGCACCACCGGCGACCAAATATCTCGGCGTCGGTCGCCGGCATGCCGAGCAGCACTGGATGCACATCCTGAGCGCGCACGTCTGGGTGCAGGGATGGATGGCGTCCTACTATCTGACCGCCGACCAGCGCGCGCTTGATGTCGCCAGACTCACCGCCGACATGCACCTGCGCCGGTTGTGGGGCGACCACGAACTCACCGGGCGCCGGTTGTATCTCTCCATCTGGAATCTCGCGGAAGTCTTTGACGCAACCAAGGACGAACGGTACGGCAAGGAGCTCGAATTCCGCGTCGCCAGAATGCTGCAGTTGCAGCGCGAGCAGGCCGACCAGCTTGCGATCGAGCGGTACGGCTACGCCAATGTATACGCCACACACGGCTTGTGGAAGTACTACACGATGACCGAGAGCCCCGCCGTTCGCGCGGCGCTGATTCGCAACGCCCGCGCCGTGCGGGACATTCCGCCGCTCAACCATCTGATGGAGTCGTATCTCGCGACCATTCACGGTCTGAGCCTCGGCTACCGCCTGACCGGCGAGACCTCGTTTCTCGAAGAGATGCAGCGCCGCCTGGAGCCGCTGCGCACCGAGGCGCTGCCGCGTCCCATCGACGACACCTGGACCCGCAGCGACCTGTTTGCGGCGTTGGAGAAAGGCAGCAAGCTGCCCGCCGACCCGAACCGTCTGCGGCCCAACGCCAACAACGAATACACGGCCGCCCCACCACCACGCCGCGCCATCTGGTCCTTCACCAACGGCCTGCGCGTGTTTGGATGGACCACCGCATTCGGAGTGCCGTGGGCACTCGCGACACTTGACGAGGTCCCGAAGTCCCGAGGTCCCGAAGTTCCGAAGTCCCGATAGGAGAAGACGATGTCCCGACGATTGATTCGATCCGCGTTCACGGCGGCAGCACTGGCCGCCACGTTGTTCTGGTTCACGCCGACGGTCTCCACGCAGGTGACGGCCCTGCCGCACGACACGGGTGCCACCGGACTCGGCCTGGCGTTGCGCCAACTGCCCAACGATGGCGCCGTCCTGTACGTCACCGCGCACCCCGACGATGAGAACAACGGTGTGCTGGTCGCCCTCAATCGTGGACGGGGACTCAAGACGTCGTTGCTCACCGTCACCCGCGGTGACGGCGGTCAGAACGAAATCGGCTCCGAGCTGTTCCAGGCGATCGGTATTCTCCGTTCAGAGGAACTGGCGGCGGTCCATCGGTACGATGGCGCCGATCAGTACTTCACCCGCGCCTTTGAATTCGGCTACTCCTTCAGCGTGGAAGAGACGTTTGAAAAGTGGGGCAAGGAGGAAATCCTCCGCGATGTCGTCAAGGTCATCCGCACCGTGCGCCCCGACGTCATCCTCACGATGAATCGTGACGGACAGGCCGGCGGCCAGCACCACATGGGGTCGGCGCGGCTCGCGCACGAAGCGTTCAGAGTCGCGGCCGATCCCACACGGTTCCCCGAGCAGCTGCAGGCGGGCCTGCGTCCGTGGCAGGCGCGCAAGATTTATCAGGCCGGTGGCGGCAATCCCGGGGGCGGCGCGGCCCTCTCGGCCGCCGGCGGTGCGGCCCCCCCACAGACGCCGGTGCGTGTACCGACCGGTGACTTTGATTCCCTCCTCGGCATGTCGTGGGCGCAGTTTGGCCAGCGCGCGCGCGCGAACCACTTGTGCCAGGGCATGGGACAGATGGAGACACGTCCCGGTGAAGCCGGCGGGTCGTTCTCGCTGTATGACAGCGAACCCCGCGTGACCGGCACCGAAGAGGACATCCTCGCCGACGTGGACACGACCGTCCGCCGGATGGCGCGGTTTGCGGCGGGTCAGGAATCGGCTGTGCCGACACTTGCGAAAGACCTCGACGCCATCTATGCCACCTCGCGTGAGGCCATGGACGCCTTCGACACACGCGCCCCGCACAAGACCCTGCCGGCGTTGGCGAAGGGACTCGGCCAGGTCCGCGCACTGCGGGCCGCCGTCGCGAGCAGCACGTTGTCGGCCGACGCGCGGCAGGAACTGCTGTGGCGTCTCGACCGCAAGGAACAGGACTTCATGAAGGCCCTCCAGTTTGCGCAGGGCCTCGTCGTCCACGTCAACGTGGGTGATGGCAACGTGGTGCGCGGGCAGACGTTTGAGGTCACGGCACAGGTGTTCAACACCGGCCCCGAGCCGATGACGGTCAACGACGTCACGTTGCAGGTGCCGCAGGGCTGGACCGCGACGCTCAAGCAGGGACAGCCGGTCGCCATTGACTACAACCAGGCGGCCACCCTCATCTACAGCGTCACGGTGGGCGCCAACGCGCGTTATTCGCAGCCGTACTGGAAACGCACCGGCGCCAAGGGCCCCGGCTCGGATCGGTACGAGATCGAAATTCCCGAACATCACCTGCTGCCGTGGAGCCCGCCGGACGTGACGGCGACGGTCAGGTACACGGCCGGTGGCGCCACCGCGACGCTGACCTCGCCTGCGTATTACCGCTACGACGGTCCCTGGGTGGGCGGCGAAAAACAGAAGGTCGTCAACATCGTCCCCAACGTCTCGGTGAAGCTGACGCCCTCGATCGCCGTCGTGCCGATCGCGGCGGGTGGACAGAAGAAGGAATTCCGCGTGTCGGTGCTCAACAACGCGCCATCAGCGTCGGAAGTGCGTGTGTCGCTGGATGTGCCAACGGGCTGGCGCGTCGAACCGGCGTCGACCACGTTGAACTTCTCGGTGGAAGAAGAGGAGATGTCGGCGCAGTTTTTTGTGACCCCACCCGCGCGTGTCACTCCCGGTGAAGCCGAGATCCGCGCCGTCGCCGTGCGTGGCACCGAGACGTTCCGCGAGGGGTATCAGGTCATCGCCTACAACCACATCCAGACGCGCCACCTCTTCCACCCCGCGTTGTCGAAGGTGAAGATGATTGAGGTCGCCGTCCCGGCCAATCGTCAGGTGGGTTACGTGATGGGTTCAGGCGACGAGGTGGCCGACGCGATCCGGCAGCTCGGCGCGACGGTGACCATGTTGTCGCCGGAAGAGGTGGCGTTTGGCGACCTCTCGAAGTATTCGACCATCGTGCTTGGCATCCGCGCGTATGAAAAACGTCCGGACGTGCGCGCGTACAACCAGCGGCTCTTTGACTTTGCGCGCAACGGCGGCCACCTCGTGGTGCAGTACAACAAGACCGCGATGAACCAGCTCGGTGGTGGTCAGGCCGGTCCGCCTCCCGGGGCGTTCACCGGTGGCGGCGGCCGCGGTGGCCGTGGATCGGCGCCCCCCTCGAGTCCGTACGTGCCGTACCCCGGCGGCATCACGAGCAATCGTGTGACGGTGGAAGAGGCGGCCATTCGTGTGCTCGAAGATGGCACGACCGAGATGACCAGCCCGAACCGCATCACCGCCGCGGACTTTGAAGGCTGGGTGCAGGAACGTGGTCTCTACTTCTTCGGGGCCAACGACCCGCGCTACACGGACATCCTCGCGGCCACCGACCCGTGGGCGTACAACCCCGGCGAAAAGAAGGGCATGCTCACCGTGGCCCAGCTCGGCAAAGGCACCTGGACCTATGTGGGCCTCGGCCTCTGGCGTCAGTTGCCCGCCGGTGTGCCCGGCGCGTATCGCATCCTCGCGAACCTGATCAAATAGTCCACTTCGTATCCACCGCCGCCTGGCTCCGGAAGGGGCCGGGCGGTGGGGACATTGTCAGGAACCGGTGCTCGGCATCCGCGCGATGGTCTGGGTGCCAGCGGTGACCGGTCGGGGCAATAAACGACGGCGTGTCGAGCACGGGCGCGTAATACCGTTCCAGGATCAGATTTTCCCGCCAGGCAGTGGCGACATCGCCCGAGTCCCACGCCGCATTCCTCGCCCGCACATGGGCTTCACCCTCCGAACGATACTGATCTTCGCGAGTGAGTCTCTGGCGCGTGAGAGGAGGATCGGCGGCCCAACGCGTGGTCCTCTCCGCTGCCAGCACATCAAGCTGCGCCGCCGAATAACGCGACACAAATTGTCCGAACCGGTCATCGCTGATCTCGTGACCCACGTGCACCGTCCACGTGAAGGCGGCCACCACCATGGCTGCGCCGGCGAGCGCGCCACACGCGCGTATCCATCCTCGGCCGACCACGTCGCGCGGTGACACCGACAACGGCGCCAGCGCCACACTCACCAGCAGGCCGCACACGATCGCGACGACGTTGAGGAGGACGTCGGCGAGTTCACCCACACGCCCCGGCAGGAACCACTGCCACCACTCCTCAGCCGTGCCACACACCATCGCGGCCGCCACGGGCCAGAGCAGGCTGGTCATGTCACCGCGCAAGCGCCACGCGCGATAAAACAGGCCTGTGATGACGCCGTACTGCACAAAGTGGAAGTGTTCAACGGCCGCCACGGACGGAACGGGGTTGCCCGTGAGCCGCGTGAAGACCACAGCGATGATGGCGGCGGCCCCGATGAGCGCCACGCGCCACGGCCACCCCACCCGAATCCGGCGGATGGCCGCCACCAGGACCAACACACCGGCCAGCGCCACCACACCATTCACGATCCAGAGATACTGCCCGGGCAGCGTGGTGGCCAGGAGACGTCGGCCCTCCCCGAGAAAGGGAGCGCCGGCGACCAGCAACGATGAGACAACCAGGGCGGCACGCATGGGGAGCGACTAGACTGTAGCTGATGCTGTCTTCGACGCAGCGTGGCCTGGCGCAGCCGGGCAGTCCGCCTCGGGCTCTACGCTGGATTCTCCTGATTGTCTTCCTCGACGCGGCCGGGCTCATGCTCCTGAGCCCGGTCATCCCCGACATCGTCGGGGCGTTTGACGGTGACACCAACCGTGTCGCGCTGCTGGTGGCGTGGCTGGCGACGATGTATTCGTCGGCGCAGTTTTTTTCCAATCCTCTGCTGGGCGCGTTGTCGGACCGATGGGGCCGCAAGCCGATCCTGCTGGCGAGTTTTGCCGGATCGGCATTGACGTACCTCGCCTTTGGATGGGCCCCCGCGTTGTGGGTGCTGTTTGCCGGCCGGTTGGTGGATGGCCTGACGGGGGCCAGCATCGGCACGTCGCAGGCGTACGTCGCCGACATCACCACACCTCAGCAACGGTCGCGCGTCATGGGCCTGGCCGGCGCCGCACTCGGGCTCGGGTTTGCCACGGGGCCCCTGGCCGGATACCTGCTCGCACGCGCCGGGTTTCCACCGTCGGTGCCGGTGTTCCTGGCGGCAGGACTCGCGGTGTTCAGCGTCGCACTGGCGTGGCGGGGCCTGCCCGAATCGCTCGCGGTCGAGCGGCGTGTGACCGCCCCCATCCGTCTGTCGGACCTCAATCCGTTCTCCCCGTTGCGGCTGGCGGTCGCCCGTGGGCCCTTGCGGGCGCTGGTCGTCGCGGCGTTCCTCACCAACTTTGCGATGGCGGGCCTCCGCTCCCACTTCGCGTTTTTTGCCGGGGCGCACCTGGGCTTCAACACCAGCCAGGTCTACGGCGTGATGGGATTTCTGGGCGTGATGATGGTGGTCGCCCAGGGAGGACTGGTCCGCCGGGCCGTGGACCGCTGGGGGGATTTCGGGACGCTGCTGACGGGAATGACCCTGTCCGCCGTCGGATTTTTCGGACTCTCAATCGTCACCGGGACGACGCTGGTCTACCTGATGGTGGCCATCCTCGCGTTGGGCGTGGGGCTGGCCACACCAACGATGGCGTCGCTGGTGTCGCAGCGGTCGGCCTCTGACAAACAGGGGGCGATGCTGGGTTCGGCGCAGGCGGCCGGTGCGTTGGGCCAGGTGATTGGCCCGGCCTGGGCCGGTCTGATGTTTGTGCATGTCGGGCCTGGGTCGCCGTTCAGCACGGGCGCCGCGATGGTCCTGGCGGCCGTCATGGTCGTCGTCTTCAGTAAAAGTCGACGGGGCTGACGCGTTATCCTGTCCCCGGTGACTCCCCCGCTTTGGCCCGTGTCGTTTGATGTCGCGCTGCTGGCTGCGACCGCCGTCTTCAGCCTGTGGCTGGCGTTCGTCGGCGCGACGCGGCGGCGAGTGAGCGGTGCCGGCACGTTCACCCTGCTCATGTTGGCGCTCGTCGTGTGGACCGGGTTGAGCGCGGTGCACCGGCTGCCGCTGTCGCTGGACGCCAGGCTGCTGATCGCCCAGTTCCAGGTACCGGGCATCGTCGCGGTGGCGCCGCTCTGGTTCCTGTTTGGACTCCGCTATGCGCGCAAGCCCAGATATTCGCCCGTCTGGGAAGCGGCCGTCTGGATCCTGCCCATCATCGTCGTCATCGCGGTGTTTGTTCAGGGCGCGCACGGATGGTACTGGACCGATCTGCAGCAACTGACGGACGACCCGGCCGACGGCGTCGAATATTTTTACGGCCCGCTCTTCTGGGCATCGGTGATCACGTCGTATGTCCTGATCCTCACCGGGACGTTGCTGGTGTTGCAGTCCCTGCGGGAGAGTCCGCCGCAATATCGCGGGCAGGTGTTTGCGATGGCGGTGGCATCAGTGGTTCCGCTGGCGGCCAACGCGGCGTATCTCGCCCGGCTCACGCCCGACTACACCCCGATGGCGTTTGCCTTATCCGGGGGCATCTTCGGCTGGAGTCTCTTTCGCCGGTATCTGCTCAACCTGATGCCGGTGGCCCGCGGCATGTTGTTCGACCGGTTCGTGGACGGGGTGTTTGTGCTCGACGCGGACTACCGCGTGCTCGACTTCAACGAAGCGGCCCGTGAAATGGTGGGCACACTGACGCCCGGTGGACAGGTCGCGGACGCGTTGCCGTGGTGGACACGTCTGGTCGGCGGCGACACACGGCAGGCCGATGGCCCGTCGGTGATTCGTGATGGGGACCGTGTCATGGACGTGGCCGTGACCCCCATCACCGATCACGATGGCCAACTGGCGGGATGGCTCGTGGTGGTGCGCGACATCACCGATCGCCTGCGCGCCGAAGAGGAACGTCTCGCGCTCGACCGGCGCCTGCAGGAGCAGCAACACGTCGAAAGTCTCACGTTGCTGGCGGGGGGCCTGGCCCACGACTTCAACAACCTGTTGGCCGGCATCATGGGCAACGCGGACATGCTCGCGATGAAGTTGCCGCCCGACGCGCGCGAACTCCGCAACATGGCCCACTCCATCACCGTGGGTGCCGAGCGGGCGGCAGATCTGGTCGCCAAGATGCTGGCGTATGCCGGTGAAGGGGCGGGGCCGGCGGAGCCGGTCGACATCGAGAACCTGTCGCGCGAGATGGTGGACCTGCTGCGGGCGTCAGTGGCGCGGCACTGTCACCTGGTGTTTGAGTCCGGCGGTCCGCTGCCGCGCGTGATGGGCGACGCCACGCAGATCCGCCAGATCCTTCTCAACCTGATCGTCAACGCGGCGGAAGCGATCGAGGATGCCCCCGGGGGCGACGGTCCCACCGGGCAGGTGACGTTGCGGACGGGCGTCGTGCAGATGCCGCTGCCCCAGGGGGAGACTCCCGCGCCGTCCAGACCGCTGCCGGCCGGCCGGTATGTGTGCATCGAGGTGACGGACACCGGGGCGGGCATGCCGCCGGAAACGGTCGCGCGCATGTTTGATCCCTTCTTCACGACCAAGACGACGGGACGCGGCCTGGGGCTGGCGTCGGTGCAGGGCATCGTGCGCCAGCATCATGGCGCGCTGGCCGTGCACAGCGTTGAGGGACAGGGCACCACCATCAGGGTCTGGCTGCGGGTCGCCTGACATGCGACGGCAGATGCAACTGCGCGGGCTGGCTGATCAGGCATTCAGCCGCACCGCAGGTGCCCCGCTCATTCCGGGCAACACCGTACGCGTGCTGCGGGACGCGGAAGAAAATTATCCGGCGTGGGAAGACGCCATTCGCGGGGCACGCTCCACCGTGCACCTCGAGATGTACATCATCCATCTCGACCGCGTCGGACGCCGGTTCATCGACCTGCTGGCGGCCAAGGCGCGTAGCGGCGTAAAAGTACGCGTGGTCTATGACTGGTTCGGGTGCGGCTTTGCGCCCATGCGCGGACTGTTCCGGCCGCTCGAGCTGGCCGGCGGCGAAGTGCGCGTCTTTAATCCGCCGTCGATCAAGGCGATGTTCGGCTGGCTGCGCCGCAACCACCGCAAGCTGCTCGTCGTGGACGGCGAGGTCGCCTTCATCGGCGGCTTGTGCATCGGCGAGGCGTGGGAGGGGTTTCCCAACAAGGGGCTCGGCCCGTGGCGCGACACCGCCGTCGAGATTCGTGGGCCCGCGGTACATTCCGCAGAGGACGCGTTCGCCGAGAGCTGGCAGTGGACGGGGGGTGCTGCGTGGGCACCCGTCGCTGCCCCGACCGAGACCGGTCCAGGCACCGTCAGCCTGCGCGTGGTGCCCACCGAGCCGTTCATGGCGAGCATGTTTCGCGTGGACTTGTTTGTGGCGGCGGTGGCGCGTAAACGCCTGTGGATTACCGATGCGTATTTCATGGGGCACGGCCCGTTTGCGAGTGCGCTGAGACGCGCGGCCCGTGATGGGGTGGACGTGCGATTGCTGCTGCCGCACGGCAGTGACCTGGGATGGACGGTCCCGGTGTCGCGCACGTTGTACCGGTCGCTGCTGGAATCCGGGGTGAAGGTGTACGAGTGGACCGGCTCGATGCTCCACGCCAAGACCGCCGTGGCCGACTCACGCTGGGCGCGGGTGGGATCGACCAATCTCAACATCAACAGCTGGCTCGGCAACTGGGAGCTCGACGTGGCGATCGAGGATGTCGAAGTCGCCGCGACGATGGAAGCCCAGTTTCTCGATGACATCGCCCACTCGATTGCAATCACCCTCGACGAGCACGGCCGCTTGATGGCGGCGCCCCAGCCTCGTCCGCAGGGGCGCGCGAGGCGGTCAGCCCGCCGGGTCGCCCGCGAAGTCACCGGCGT
>CAYRGW010000068.1:0-25114 GCA_964423815.1 uncultured Solibacteraceae bacterium
TCAACATGGGGCACATGGGGTTCCATGGGGCTGAGGGCTGGGTGCCGCCTTCGGCGGCATGGGCGATCGGAGAGAGGTCACAAACGAGAGACGCTCGTTAGGACGTCGGGTGTCTTTTTCCGATCTCAGCAATGCAGAAAAAGACACCCGACGTCTTTGACAGCGTTCTCCGCGCCTCCGCGTCTCCCTGTAAATCTGCTCTCCTCCATGGATCCCCATGGTCTCCATGTTGAAAACATCAGAGTCTGAACCCCTCCGCCAGCGGGTCGTCTGAGTCGACGATAAACGAGTGGTCGCCGGTGATCGACGCTGAGCCTGTCAGTTCGGGGACGATCGCGGGAAAGTCACCGACCATGGTGCGTGAGTCAACGCGCGCGCTGAAGGTGGTGTCGATGATGCTTTCGTGCACAAACGGCACCGCGTCATCAACCAGCCCCATCGCATCCAGCACCGCCAGCACGGCGCACGTGCCCGTGCCACATGGAGAACGATCGACTTCGTGGTCCGCAAAAATCGTGACATTGCGCAGGTGCGCGCGCTCTGACGAGGGCGGGCCGGTGAAGATGGTGCCGTAGATCCCTGTCAGGCCCGGCTCAAGGGGATGGACCACCGGAATCAACCGCTCGACTTCGCGCGCGATCAACATCCCCATTGTTTTCAGCTCCCCCAGACGGCCGGGCACCACCGCGAGCCCCGCGGACTCGGCGTCCAGCACCGCGTAAAACGCGCCGCCAAACGCGACGTCCACCAGAAGTTCGCGACCGGCGACCTGCACGGGGAGACCTGCCGCATACACAAACGACGGGACATTGATAAACGACACCTCGCGGACACGACGCCGGCCGTTGCGCACCTCGACCGTTGCCCGCGCACGGATCTGGCCGGCCGGTGCGTCAAACACCAGCGTGGTCCGGCCGTCGCCGTGGGTGACCAGCTCGCGCTCAAACGCAATGGTCGTGACGGCGATGATGCCGTGTCCACACATCGTGCTGTAGCCCTCGTTGTGCATGAACAACACCCCCACGTCGGAGTCCGGGCGTTCGGGCAACGTCAACAACGCGCCGTACATGTCCGCGTGCCCCCGGGGTTCAAACATCAGGATCCGCCGCAGATGGTCCTGGGATTCCCGCGCAAACGCCCGACGCTCCAGCATGGTTGCCCCTTCCGGAGCCGGCCACCCCTCCACAATCAACCGGAGCGGTTCTCCCGCCGTGTGTGCGTCAATCGTGCGTAAGATGTGTGGCGTCATGCCCCTATTGTTAACGGAACACGACATCAAACGGGTGTTGCCCATGCCCGATCTCATCGAGGCGATGGCCGACGCCCTGGCCGACTACTCCGCGGCGCGGGTGGTCCAACCCGTGCGCACCGTGCTCGAGGTGGGCCCGGCCCACTCGTATTTCGGCGTCATGCCGGCGGCCAGCGTGGACGAGGCCGGACAAGGCACCATGGGCGCCAAACTCGTCACGGTGTACGCGAGCAACCACGCGCGTGGACTCCCCTCACACCTGGCCACAATCATCCTCATGGACGCCGAGACGGGCGCGCTCACGGCGCTGCTCGACGGCCGCTACATCACGGAAAGCCGGACGGCCGCCGTCTCGGCCGTCTCGGTCGATCGGATGGCCCGCCCTGACGCCCAGGTGCTGGCCATCATCGGCAGCGGCGTCCAGGCCCGGAGCCATCTCGACGCCATCCGCCACGTGCGCGACCTGACCGCCGTCCGGGTGTGGAGCCCGAACGCCGAGCACTCCGCCCAGTTCGCCAAGGAGATGACGGTCGAATGTGGCATTCCGGTCTGGAGCGCGGACGCCGCGTCGAGCGCCGTTCGTGAAGCCGACATCGTGGTGCTCGTCACCGGGTCCACCACGCCGGTCATTACACGGCAGGACATCGCGCCCGGCACTCACATCTGTGCGGTCGGGGCGTGCCGCCCCACCCACCGGGAGATGACCACCAGCCTGGTGACGGCGTCCAGGGTCATCGTCGACTCACGCGCCGCGGCTGTGCTTGAAGCCGGAGACCTGGTCATTCCGATCGGCGAAGGCGCGTTTACGGAGCGCCAAATCGCCGGCGAACTTGGCGAGGTCGTCCTTGGTCAGTGTGTCGGGCGACGCCATGATGACGAGATTACTGTGTTCAAATCGCTGGGTATGGCGGTTGAAGACATCGTGGCGGCCCGGCTCGCCGTGGACCGTGCCGAAGCCGCCGGACTGGGTCAACGTTTTACGTTGTAATGACTCGTCTGTTGGCGGTGATGGTGACGGCACTCGTGCTGGCACCGGCGGGGGTCGCATCCACGACGCCCCAACAACGCGGCGCTGCTGTGCGCGCGGCAGCGGACAAGGCGTTCGACGCGGCCTACAACCTCAACTACGACGAGGCGATGCGCCTCGGCCGGCAACTGGTGGCCGCACACCCGGACGAGTCGGTGGCTCATCGCGCGTTGGCCACCGTCGTGTGGATGCATCTGCTGTTTGATCGGGGCGCCTTCACCATCGACCACTATCTGGGCAGCGTCACCCAGTCCAACATCCTGCTGCCCCCACCCCCGCCGGAGCGCGCGCAGCTGTTTCGCCTGCATGTGAATCGCGCGATCGCACTCGCGGACGCGCGACTGGCCCGAGCGCCCAATGACGTCGAGGCGCGATACGACCTCGGTGTCGCCCACGGACTGCTCGCCTCGTACATCGGCACGGTCGACGGCAAGATCGCGTCGGCCTTCGGGTCAGCCCGCCGGGCCTACGACGCGCACGAATGGGTCCTCAACCGTGATCCCAACCGCCTCGACGCCGGGCTCATCGTGGGCACCTACCGTTATGCCGTGGCGGCCATGTCCCTCCCGAAACGATGGCTCGCGTACATCGCCGGGTTCGGGGGCGGCAAGGAACGCGGCATCGAGATGCTCGTGGGCGCCACGAAGGCCCCACTGACGGCCACCGATGCGCGCATGGCCCTCGTGCTGGTCTACTCCCGTGAGGCGCGGCAGGATGACGCCCTGACACTCCTGACCGGACTGATGAAGGAATATCCCGAGAACCGGTTGCTGCAGCTCGAAGCGGCATCGGCCGCCTGGCGCGCGGGTCACGCCGACCAATCGGAACAGCTGCTGACGAGCGGACTGGCTCGGCATGACCGCGATCCGCGCCAGAAAGGCCCGGGCGAGCGTGCGTTGTGGATCTACAAACGTGGCATGGCACGTGTGTCACTGAACCGTCTTGGGGATGCCACCTCCGACCTGCAACTCGCACTGACCCAGGGACCAGCCGGGTGGGTCCGGGGACGTGTACATCTGGAACTGGGAAAAATCGCAGACCTTCGCGGGCAACGATCCACGGCTGTGGAGGAATACACACGCGCACGAACCCTCTGCACCACCCACCAGGACCCCTGGTGCCGCGAACAGGCGGACCAGTTCCGCAAACGGCCCTTCCGTTTTCAGGATTAGACTGAAGCAAGATGGCAGCCGGAAAGACGTGGCTCAAGATCATTCTGGTGGTGATTGCCCTGGGCATGCTTGGCATGTGCGCAATTGCCGGTGCGGGCGTGTATTTTGTGTCGCAACACGTCAACACAGCCTCAGTCTCCGCGCCCGACGCCTTGCGACAGTTTGACGACGCACGCGCGAAGTTCAAGAACGAGCGCCCCCTGTTGGAAATTGACTCGAACGAAGAGGTCAATCAGTTGCGGACGATCGCGGACATCCCCACCGCGGACGTCAAAGCCACCACGCTGAACGTGATGGCGTGGGATCCCACCGACGAACGCATCGTGAACTTCAAGATTCCGCTGTGGGTGCTCGGCATGGGCGAGCGCAAGATTGACCTCGGCATCGGCGCCGAAAGTTTCGACATGCGCCGACTGAAGATCGACGTCAAGGACCTTGAGCGCATCGGCCCGGCCCTGGTGCTCGACTTGAAGGCCCCCAGCGGCGACCGCGCGCTCGTCTGGACTCAGTAGATCCTGAAAAACTTCTTCATGCGATCGAGCAGGCTCGCGGTGGCCGGCGCGGCAGCCGCACCCGGCGCCTGCCTCACGGCATCCAGCTCCCGCCGGCGTTGTGTGGCCGCCTCGGCGATACCCTCCAGCAACGCGGGATTGCTCCGCACGTAGGTCCCGAACGCGTCTGACGGAATTTCGAGCACGGTGGTGTCCTCCCGCGCGGTGACGGTCGCTGTGCGTTGTTCGCCGGTCAGCAGCGACATCTCCCCGAAGTACCCACCCGCCTCGGTCACCGCGACTTCCCGACGATCCGGGCCGACGGTGATCGCCACCGATCCGTCCAACACCACAAACATCGACGCACCGGGCTCGCCTTCAGTCACCACGGCTTCCCCACGGGCAAACAGCCGCTCAACCGCCGCGAGTGCGATCGCCTGTTGCCCCTCCGGGGGCAAGGACGCAAACACGGGCACCGCGGCGATGGTCCGGGCAAACTGGTCACGCCTCGCCGGTGTATCCCGCGGGGTTTCGTCGCGCGAGTACTCGACCTGAATCGGCCACGGAATCTCAATCTGACGCCGGCCAAATTCGTAGAAGATCGCCGTCCGCACTTCGTCCTTGGCGCGTGTGTCCTGCGAGAAATCGTTGACCCAGAACCGCGCCTGAAAGATCAGCGCCGACGCCCCGAAGTCCGTCATCACGACATCGGGACGCGGCTCGGCCAGCACCCGTGGACATCGCCGAATGGCGGCCAGCACCGCATCACGCACCACGTTGGGCGGATGCTGATAACCCGTGCCCACCTCCACAAACAACCGCGTCGGCGCCGCCGGCTCCGAGTAGTTGTTGATGGCTTCCTTGCCGACGATGTTGTTGGGGACGATGATGAGGTTGCCGGCCTTGGTCTGAATCTTGGTCGCGCGCCAGGTGATCTCCTTGACGCGCCCCTGAAACGGGCCGACCTCGATCCAGTGCCCGGGTTTGAAGGGCCGATCGATCTGGAGCGCCAGGCCGGCGAAGAAGTTGCTCAAGGTGTCCTGGACGGCAAATCCCATGATGACGGCGCCGACCGCAGACGTGGCCAGCAGTTGTCCGGGAAACGCGATCGTGGCGAACACACCAAACACGCCGAGCACCAGCGCGTTCTGAACAATCCCGGGCGCACGTTCGGGTGCGCCCTCCTTGAACCACGGGTTAAAGAGCAGCGTGACGAAGCCGTGGATGATGACGAGCGCAAGCAGCAGTTGTTTAAGCGCGGTGATCTGCGTCGCATACGCCCCCAGCCACGAGGTGTTCGTGACCAGCAGGTGCAACACGACCGTAATCGCGGCAAGGAACGCGGTCAGCCGCAGGCGGCGTCGAATCCAGGAGTTCCGAAACACGCTCAGCCCGTGATGCCCTTGCGGAACGCCGCAAGTTCGGCCGGCGTCACGGTCACACTGACCACGCGCGGATTGGATCCACCCTTGGCATCACGATCGGGATTGACGCCACGCGAGCCTGCAGAAGCCACGGTCGCGTCACTGGTTTTTTCTCCGCCGAGTTTCGACGTCAGACTGCCCACACCAAACCGGCTTCCGCCCGACTTCTTCTCGGCTGCCGCATCCGCTGTTTTTGGCGCGGCACCAGGTGCGACGGTGGCGACCGCCGACACGGGAATGGGTTTGTAGGTAATCGTGGACGTATACCGCGCGGCCACGGTGGCAGCGCCGGTCAGTTTGTCCTTGTTGATCTGATTCTTGAGGCGGTCAAGACGACTGCGCGTCTCCGGGTGTGACGCAAACGCGCCGCTGCGTTCCTTGAGGTCCTTGTTCCGCTCGGCCAGCTTCGTCAGGAACACACCAAGACCCGTGGGGGCGTACCCGGCGCCGTTGGCCATCTTGAGCCCCAGCGCATCGGATGCATTTTCATCATCACGATCAAAACCGTTCTCGACGATGTTTTCGTAGGCGGCCTGCGTGAACCGATCGAGCAACTGGTTCTGCGTCAACGCGCCCGCGCCGGCATCCACCCACTTGGACTTCTTGATCGCCTTGATGGTGTGTTGTTCGGTGACGTGTGCAATTTCGTGTCCGAGGACCCCGGCCAGTTCCGACTCGTTGCGAATCAGGGCCAACGCGCCGCGGGTGATGTGCACGTAACCGCCGGGCGCGGCAAACGCGTTGACGCCGTCGGTGTCGAGCACCACAAAGTGCCAGGTGAAATTGGGCTTGGCGCTCGACGACGCCAGGACACGCCCGACCAGCGTCACGTATTTGTGCACGGCCTGGTTCTGCACGACGCCGTATTTCTGACGCAACTTTTCGGAGATCGCGGCGCCCATGGCGATCTCCTCCTTCTCGGTGATGATCAGGTCGCGCGCCTGGTCGACCGTGTCCTTGGCTTGCGCCGCGCGACCGGCCAGTTTTCCCAACTGCGCCTCTGCCAACGTCGCAGGAACAACGACGGCGGCGACGGCCACAAGCGCGACATGCATCATCCGATTGGACATCTTCCTCATCGAATCTCCTCAGCCCTGCCGGGCCCGACCTCCACGGCATGCACCAGCACCGCCGTGGTTTTTCCCTTCACCGTGACCGAACCGATTTCACGCGTGGGCACCGGCGTGGTCAACCGGCTCCGCGTCGCGTCGCTGATCAAAATCCTGGTCCCATAGTCCTTGTTGAGCGATTCCAACCGCGCGCCAAGGTTCACGGCGTCACCAATCACGGTGTAACTCATGATCGAAGACGAGCCGATGTTACCCGCAATCATCTCCCCGGAGTTGATGCCGATGCCGATCTCCATGCGGGGCCGTCCCCCGGCCTCCCAGCCCCTGTTCAGGCGTTCCAGCGTCTCGACCATGTCCACCGCTGCCGCCACCGCGTGGTCGGCGTGACGAGGGTCGGCCACCGGCGCTCCAAACAGGCCCATCACCATGTCGCCCACAAATTTGTCGAGGGTGCCCTGGTGGCGGAACAGTACTTCGACCATCGCCGAGAAATATTCGTTTAACTGGGCCACCACTTCTTCCGGCGACAACTTCTCAGCCGCGGACGTGAATCCCCGGATATCGGAAAACAGGACCGACATCTCCCGTCGCTGCCCTCCAAGCTGGGCGACGTCGGGGTTGGCCACCAGGTGCGCGTAGACATCGGGAGAGACGTAGCGGCCAAACAGCGCCTTCACCTGACGCTTCTGGCGCCCCTCCACGACGTATTGCCACACTGTGCCGCCAAACGTCGCCAGGGTCAGGCTGAACACGGGGGTCACGATCGCGATCCACACACCATCACCCACCGCGGCGGTCAGCGCCCACCCCAGACCAACAGCCGCGGGCGCCAGCACCGCCAGCGCCAGACCCACGGGCCACACCACGGCGACAATGCCGGCCACGAGGCTGGCCGCCGCCGTCACCGCCCCATCAACGAGCGGACTGGCGCGCCGCATTGTCCTCCCCGACAACACATCGTCTGCGGCTGCCGCGTGGAGTTGCACGCCGGGCATCTGTGGCCCGCCAAACGGTGAGACCCGGATGTCGTTTTCGGTGAGCGCGGTCAGACCGATGAACACGATCTTGTCGCGAAAGATCGCCGGGTCAACGGTGGTGGTCTGCCCCGCGTGCCATTGCTCCTCGGAGCGAAGCACATCAAAAAACGGCACGCTCGTGTACGTGCGGGTGCCGTCAGGCGTGGCGTACGGACCATGCTGGCGCAGGATCATCTGGCGTGACGGCTGCAGCGCCAGTCGGCTGTCCCCAATGCGGAGAAACTCGCCGTCGAGCGCGACTTCTTCCGGCGAGCGGGACGAGGCAAACAGCGCCGCCGAGATGCCCAGCCATGGAATCATCCGGCCCTGCGCCTCGAGAAAGGGAAAAATGCGACGCGACGTGCCATCGGGATCAATGGGCACGAGCGTGTGGCCGACGCCGGCGCTGACGTTGGCCAGAGGCTCGATCGGCAGTGCCAGGTGCGGGCGCTGCGGAAAACCCTGGCCGGGTTCGTAGGTGATGCCAGGAATGGGAGGAGCGGTCGGGATCGGACCTGTGTCGCTCTCCAGGCCCTCAAACGTGACGTTCGAGGCCAGAATCACATTGCCCGCGCGCCCGACACTCTCGACAAACACCGCATCGGACTCGGCGCCGCTCATCAGGCGATCGCCCACCGGAAAGGTGCCGCGGCGATCCTGATCAAGGAACAACACGTCGTAGGTGATGACCCTCGCGCCCGCCCGGGCCACGAAGTCCACCACACCCGCATGGACCATCCGGGGCCACGGCCATCGGCCAAACACCGGCTCCAGGGCGTCCAGCGACGACTCGTTGATCTCGATGATGACGATGTCTTTGCTGGCGTCGGCGGGGCTGTGGGTCGCGATGAGGCGCCGGTCAAAGGCGGCCAGCTCGACGTCGTCAAACACGCCGAACCAGACCAGGGCCAGGGTCGCGAGGAAGGCAGAGGCCCCGATGGCGATGCCGACGGCCAGTTTGCGCATGCGGGGAAGTCTACGGCCGTGTGAATGGTAGCGGTACGGGGATTCGAACCCCGGTTCCATGGTTGAGAACCATGTGTCCTAACCCCTAGACGATACCGCCACGGCCGCTACGGGAACACTGAAAGTAGCATCGTGCCGGGAAGGCGGTCAAGTCAGCGATAATGAAGTGCTTGCCTCCTTCCCGCTTGTCCGACTGGATTACCCTTGCCAAAGTCCGTGTGAACACCCTGGTGGTCGCGACCACGGCGGGTGGCTTCTACATGGGGACACGAGACCCGCTTGACTGGTCCGCCATGGTGATCACGTGCTTGGGCACGGCTCTGGTGGCCGGCGGCGCGGCCGCCCTCAATCAGGTGGCCGAACGGGACACGGACGCACTCATGGAGCGCACCAAGTCGCGTCCGATTGCGGCGCTCCGCCGTTCGCCAACCGAAGGTCGCATCGTCGGGGCCGTGTTGTCGGCGGCCGGCCTGGTGGTCCTCTGGTGGGCGGTCAACGGGCTGGCGACGCTGGTGGCACTGGCCACCCTCATCAGCTACGTCCTCTTCTACACCCCGCTCAAGCGCCACACGTCGTTTGCCGCCGTGGTGGGCGCCGTGCCGGGTGCCTTGCCGCCGATGATCGGCTGGGCGGCAAGCCGCGGGTCCATCTCCGACCTGGGCGGCTGGTCGCTGTTTTTGATCATGTTCGTCTGGCAGTTGCCGCACGTGCTGGCGATTTCGTGGATGTACCGCGAGGAATACGGCAAGGCGGGCATCCCGGTGTTGCCGGTGGTGGACGTCCACGGCGCCATGACGGGACGACAGGCGGCGCTCTGGTCCGCCACGCTTGTGCCAATCAGTGTGCTTCCGGCGATCGCCGGCATTGCCAGCCACGTCTACAGCATCGGGGCGCTGGTGCTGGGCCTGGCGCAGCTGGCCCTCACGGTGAAGTTCGCCCTGAACCGCACTCGTGAACACGCGCGGCTCGTGTTCTACGCGTCGATCATTTATCTGCCGCTCCTCTGGATTGTGATGACGGCCACGCGATGATTCCTGTCGAACAACTCCCCACGCTCAACGCGGCGCTCAACGCCATCTGCACGCTGTTGCTCCTGATTGCCTATCGCCACATCCGGGCTCGCCGCATCGAACAACATCGACGGACGATGCTCGCCGCGTTTGCGACGTCGGTGGTCTTCCTGATCTCGTATCTGGTTTACCACTACCATGTCGGGTCCAAGCCGTACCCGGGGACGGGCCACATGCGGACGATCTATTTCGCCATCCTGATCCCGCACATCATCCTCGCCGCCGCGGTGGTCCCCCTCGCGCTGGTCACCCTGCGCCGCGGCCTGATTCGCGACGATGTGAAACACCGCAAGATCGCCAAGATCACGCTGCCCATCTGGCTCTTCGTCTCCGTGACGGGCGTGATCGTCTACGCGATGTTGTATCTCTGATTTTTCACAGTAGACATGTAGACATGTAGCTGAAGCGTTGAATGCCGCCTTTGGCGGCATCTGCAAATGAAGAGAGACGCCGAATGAATGCTCCCCCTGCATTCACGAGGAGTATTCATTCGGCGTCTCTCTTCATTTGCGAGGCCCGGCGGAGCCGGGCCTTCAACCCCGTCGCTCCGCTCCATGCCTCCATGTCTCGTTGTGAATCAATAAACCTAGTACAGCAGATACTTCGCGCGGAGCAGACGCCAGCGCGCCTCGCCGGCGTTCCAGGCAGCGGCGATCGTCGCCGGGTCGTCACCGTTCTTGATGCGGGTGAGGCCGGCCACTGAGCCGAACAGCCGGCTCGCCAGATCAATATCAAACTTGCCGGGGAACAAGCGGTGCAGCGCCGACGCGATTTCGACGCCGACACGCACGGGGCGCACGGCGTTGCGGTCGGTGATCACGATAAACACCCCCTGGCACACTTCGTTCGCGAATTTTGACGACGTCGGAGTGAACTGCACGGGGTAAAACCGTACGCCCGGAATCGCGCGGGCGTTGAGGGCCTCGGAGAGGCGCATGCCGTCGATCCACGGCGCGCCGACGTGTTCAAACGGCGTGTCGGTGCCGCGGCCGACCGAGAGGTTGGTGCTCTCGAACGATGCCAGGCCCGTGTAGAGCGTGGCCGCGTAGAGGTTGCGCATGTTGGGCGACGGGCCGATCCACGTGAGCCCTGTTTCGTCGAACCAGGCGTCGCGACGCCACCCACGCATCGCGATCACCGTCAGGTCTGCGCCGATCTTTTTCTCGGCGTTAAAGAGGCGCGCGATTTCACCAAGCGTCATCCCGGGACGTGTCGGCATCGCCGGGAAGTAGCCGACAAAACTCGCGAGGTCCTGGTCGAGTGTCGGCCCTTCGATGGACACGCCGCCGATGGGATTCGGGCGGTCGAGCACAAACACCTTGATCTTGCGCGACGCGGCCTCCTCCATCACAAACGCCATCGACGTCATGTAGGTGTAGAACCGCGCCCCCACATCCTGCAGGTCAATGACAATCGCATCAAGTCCCTTGAGCATCTCGTCGGTGGGACGACGGGTCTCGCCGTAGAGGGAGTGGATGGGCAGGCCGGTACGTTCGTCCTTTGTCGAGGGCACGGTCGCATCAAGCAACCCGCGTATGCCGTGTTCAGGACTGAAGAGCGCGGCAAGTGTCACCCCGGGCGCGTCAGCCATCACATCGATCGTGGCGGCACCATCACGCGTACGTCCCGTGTGATTGGTCAGCAGGCCGACACGCATTCCCTTGAGCGCGGCAAAACCCGAGGCGCGCAACACGTCGATGCCGTTGAGCACCGGCGTGTACGGCGGCGGCGCCACGGCGGGGGTCTGCGACGCAAACGTCTGGCGGCTGGCGGTCACGGCCGACGTATCCAGCGCGGTGAACGCCGACGCCGCGATGGTGGCGACACGTGCGCGGGTGGGCGTCACGTCGCCCTTGCCCTCGGGGTGCAGGCGGCTGGACAGGAAAATGACAAACGCCTTGGTGGTGGGATCCACCCAGATCGACGTCCCGGTGAATCCAGTGTGACCAAACGACCCGAGTGGCAGCAGTTCACCGCGGTTGGATGAGAACGACGAGTCCATGTCCCACCCGAGGCCGCGCACGTTGGCCTCGCCCTCGGGCGTGGAGGGACTTGTCATGCGCGCCACTGTGAGTGGCGACATCACACGCACGCCGTCCAGCTCGCCACCGCGCAACAACATGCGCGCAAAGCGCGTCATGTCGCTGGCCGTGCTGAAGAGGCCCGCGTGCCCGGCGACGCCGCCCATCCGGCGCGCGGTCGGATCGTGCACCGTGCCCCGCAACATCTGCGCGTCCGGTCCGGCGCACGGCCAGCCATACGGCGTGCACACTTCGGTCGGGGCAATCCGCTCACGCAGTTCCGGGGCAGGCAGGAACCCGGTGTCGGTCATCCCGAGTGGCTTGAACAGCTGCTCGGCGACAAACGTCTCGAACTTCTGACCAGTCACCCGCGACACGATGTCGGCGAGGAGGAAGAACCCGATGTCGCTGTAGACAAAACGTTGCCCGGGCGGGGCCATCAGCACTTCTTCGTTGGCCAGTTGGATCGCCGCATCGTGACCCACCCATGGATCAGCCAGATCCACGTCCGGTCGCAGCCCGGACATGTGGGTCAGCAGGTGGCGGATGGTCACGCGGCTCTTGCCGTACTTTGCGAACTCGGGAATGAACTGCGCGACGGGATCATTCAGCCGAATGCGGCCATCCTCGACCAGCATCATGACGGCCGACGTCGTCGCCACGACCTTGGTGAGCGACGCCATGTCGAACACCGTATCCATCGTCATCGGCTCCACGGCCGGCAGAAGCGCGCGATTGCCGTAGACCTTGCGATAGTGAATCGCGTCGCCCTGCCCCACGACGACCACGGCACCAGGGAGCTTCTTGTCCTGGATATCGGCGTTGATGACGGCGTCAATCTTCGCGAAACGAGCCGGGTCCACGGCCCCCTGGGCACTCAGATCCGCAGCCACGGGAATGGACAGGACGATGGCGACGGCCAGCAGGAGCGTTCTCATAGGCGGATTATGCCCCATGAGAAGTGTTATTCTCCCCGGCGGAGGCTTTCATGTACGCACGCTGGTTCCATCTCCGGGCCCTTCCGGCCCTCGTCGTTGTGTCCGCGGCGCTCGTGTTGACCTCACCCGACCTGACCGGGTGGGAACAGGACGAAAAAATTCTCTACCTGACTGCGCTCGACGCGAAGGGCAACTCCGTTGCCGACCTCAAGACGGCCGACGTGTTGATTCGGGAGGACGGTCAGGATCGTGAGGTGGTGAACGTCAAGATCTCCACCCAGCCACTCCAGATCGTCATGTTGGCCGATACGACCAAAGAAGCCGGCGACACGGGCATGATGACCCGCCAGGACACCGTGGCGGGCGCGGCTGAGCTGATTCGTGACATTCGTGTGGCGTTGACCGCGTTTTCGCGCGACATCCTGGCGGCCAATCCGGAGTCGAAGATCGAACTCATGGAGTTCGGCCAGGCCGCCGTGCCGGTCACCAAGCTGACCTCGAATCTGGCTGACATCGAAAAGGGCATCAACCGCCTGTTTCCCAAACCCAACGCCGACTCCGTGCTCCTGGAAGCCATCATGGACGCGAGCAAGACACTCGAGAAGGCAAAGGCCACACGCCCCGTCATCACGGTGCTGAACATCGAGCCCTCAAACGAACTCAGCATTCCGACGCCCGCGAAGATGGTCGCGGAACTCGAAAAGTCACACGCGCAGCTCTGGGCGGTCTCGCTGCAGAAGACGCAGGCCACCCACCAAAGCCGCGGCGTGGTGCTCGGCACACTGACCAAAAACACCGGTGGCCGACGCGAGTCGATTGCGGGTCAGCAGGCGCTTGAAACGTTGTTTAAACAGTACGCCGCCAACATGCTCGGGCAATACGAGGTGACGTATCGACGGCCGGCGGGCACCAAAGCCAGGCAGGTCCAGGTCGGCGTGATGCGCAACGACCTGAAACTGCTCGCGAACATCATTGCCCCGAAATAGTCGAACCTGGTTGAGCGCGGCGGCGGTGGTGGCCCTGGCCGGTGTGGCCGGGGCCGCATGGTGGTTCACCCGCGGGCCTGCCTACACGCTGCCGCGCCTCACCGACCAGAACATCCTCATCGTCACCATCGACACGCTGCGCGCGGATGCCCTCGGCGCGTGGGGCAGTCGCACACCCACACCCGTGCTCGACGGCCTCGCGGCAAAGGGCGCGCGCTTCTCGTTTGCGCACGCCCACGCGGTGGTCACCCTGCCGTCACACACGTCGATCCTGACCGGACAGCTGCCCTACGAACACGGCATGCGCGACAACAGCGGCTTCCGGGTCAAGGACGGGACCGCGACGCTCGCCACACGACTCAAATCCGCAGGTTTTGCCACCGGCGCGTTTGTCGGCGGATTCCCGCTCACGAAACGATTTGGCCTCTCGCCGGGGTTTGATGAATACGACGATCAGATCGGCGAGATGAAAAGCGACGTGACGTTCACGATGCCTGAACGTCCCGCCAATGAGGTGGTCGGCCGCGCGGTGGACTGGATCGGCCGCACGTCAGGAAAATTTTTCGCGTGGGTGCATGTGTTTGATCCTCACGCGCCGTACGCGGCGCCGCCGGAGTTTGCCTCACGGGGTGAGCGCCCGTACGACGGCGAGGTCGCCTGGACAGATGCCGCACTCGGCCCACTGTTCGACCGCCTCGCGATGTTGCCTCGGCCGACCACGGTCATCGTCACCTCCGATCACGGCGAGAGCCTCGGTGAACACGGCGAAGCCACCCACGGCATGTTCGCCTACGAGGCCACCCTCCACGTGCCCCTCATCGTTGTGACGATTCCGGGATCGGGAAACGACGGCGCAAGTCAGCGGGGTGTGGTGATTGATACGCCGGTGCGCCATATCGACATTGCGCCGACGGTAATGGAGTCGGTCGGCCTGGCTGTGGACTCATCCTGGCTGGGCGCTTCGCTTGCGGCACTGATCGACAGCGGCTCTGGCGCCGACCGCCCCAGTTATTTCGAGTCGATGACCTACAACCTTGTGCGTGGGTGGGCGCCGTTGCGGGGCGTGTTGCGCGAGCGCACCAAATACATCGACCAGCCGATCCCGGAGGTCTACGACCTGGCGGCTGATCCTCGGGAATCCAGGAACCTGGCAACATCGCAGCCCGAACAACTGCAATTACTGACGAGCCTGTTGCGTACCTTTAACGTCGCGCCACCAGATCGCCCAGGCCAGGAGGCCGCCGAGGTCTCGGCCGCGTTGCGTTCACTCGGGTACGTGTCCGGCAGCGCGCCTGAGCGGCGTGTGTTTACGGAAGCTGACGACCTGAAGAACCTCGTCACGATCGACGCCGACCTGCACCGGGCGTCCGAGCTGTTTCAGGCAGGCAAACAGATCGACGCGATCATGCTGCTCCGATCTGTCATTGACCGTCGCAAAGACACCGCCGACGCCTACATCTCATTGGCGCACGCCTATTGGGAAGGCGGTCGCATCAACGAGGCGATCACCACACTCGAGAGTGGCCTCACCAACGGCGCCCCGGATCGCGACATCCGCATTCGTCTCGGCATCTACCTCACGGAGAGTGGCACCGATATCCCCAAGGCCATCACGATTCTTGAAACACTCCCCGACACCGACGTCGAGGGCCTCAACGGTCTTGGTCTCGCCTATGGCGGCGCCGGCCGGTACGCCGACGCGATCGCAACCTACAAGAAGATCCTGACGCTCGACCCCACCAACGGCCTCGCGCACCAGAACATTGCGACGATGCTGATGCAGGGGGCGGGGGCGTCGCCGGCCGCGAAGGCGGCGGCGTTTGCTGAGGCGGAAACGTGGGCGCGCAAGGCGGTGGATGTGGACCCGTCGCTCGCCAAAGGGTTCACCACACTTGGCGTCATCCTCGCGCAGACCGGGCGCAAGCCCGCCGCGATTGACCAGTGGCGCCGCGCGGTGCAGCTTGATCCCGGCGAATTCGACGCGCTCTACAACCTGGTGATCCTGCTCGTCGAAGCGGGCCGACTCGACGAAGCACGCACCTTCGCCCGCCAGTTCGTCACCACCGCCCCACCCGCGTTCTACGGCGACGCGATCGCCCAACTCCGCCAGTTCGTCGGCTAGAGCGTGTTCGAGGTGGGTGTAGCCGCCGGTCGGAAGTTTTCGTAGGGCGTCGGCTTTAGCCGCGCCAGAGCGGCGGACCTGAAGGTCTCGCCCTACATGCTACACACCCCGAACACGCTCTAATCGGCGATCACCTTGCGATCGTGATGTTCCGGATGCTGCGCCCAATCACGGTCTCGCCCTGCCGGACGGTCGCGCGCAGGGTGTACGCGCCAGCGGTAAACAGCGCGCTGTCGAACTCGGCTTCTGCACGCAGGACGGATCCTGCAGCTCGGGGCGCAAGGTCACGTTCCTCCATCGGCTCGGTCTCGCCCACACGGGTGATCTCCCACAGTACCGACACACCCTCGACTGGGGCGGTGGACGTGGCGTACAGCTCGAGGCTGGTGCGCAGGCTTGTGGCGCCGGCGGGCAACGTGTTGGACACAAAGAAGTGCCCCTGCCCCTTGTCGTCCACCCAGGCTGTCAGGAGGTCACTGGCGACAAACGGTCCCATCTGGGCGAGGGCGGCGTTGATGGGCACTTCGGTTGAACCCAGGGTGCCGGCGGTATCAACAGCGGCCAGCCGGAAGCGGTACTGGCCCTGCGTCATCGGCAACACGAAGGACGTGGAGATTGGTGAACCGTCGGTCGTGGCCGGCAGTTCTCGGCGACCGCTGTTCATGCCGCCCTGCCGGTCCACCATCCCGAACATCGTCACCAGCGGCCCGGTGATTGAGGCCGGGATCTCGACCTCCACCATGAGTTCGAGCGCGGTATTGGACGTCGCGTTGGCGGCGCGACGCAGGGCCGTTGAGACGGTCATCGGGACCGTACCCAGTTCGCGGCCGGCACCAAGCGCCGCCTTGAGGCGTTCGTCCACGGTCAACGTGGCGGCCGGAACGGGTACCGGCGCCGCGGCGGGCTCGATGATCATGGCCACGCGGCTGGCTGCCACGGAGAGGCCGGTGCGTGTCTTCACACGGGCCTCGAGTTCAAACTGCCGATCGGCGTTGCTACCCGTCGGCGGCTCCACTCCGATGCGATACACGGCGGAGCCCGCCATCGCGGCGCGCTCGAAGAACGGATCGGGGTCGCCAGTGATCCGGAAGAAGTGTCCACCGGCCATTGCCGTGGCCTCCTGCGCGCCTTGCAACACCAGGCGGGCGTCCTCGCGTCGGCGAGCAGCCATGCCAATGTCAGTCTGATTCTGGAGGTTATCTGCGCGCCGGCCTTCATCGGCAATGTTCAGGTCCTGATCTTCCAGCAGCACACTCACACGCACGCCGGCACGCGCGGCGGCCACCGCGATGGGCTTGAGCAGCGCGACGTCGGAACCCACCGCGAGGCCGTCGGTGAGGACGATCATCTGTTTGTAGCCAGGCACGGGTCGCAACACGTCGATGATTGACGCCAGCGCTTCCGCCTGCCGCGCCGTATTCGACTTGGTCAGCGCAACGGTGCGCATCACCTCGCGCTGGATCTGGGCCACGCAGTTGTTCTCTACCGCAAGGCCGGCAAGACTCTGTGCGTTGACGGCATTCATGTCCCCGCCGAAACACTCCATCGCGAGGACGGACTTCAACGTGCCGATGTCACCCCTGTCGATGGCCAGCGCCTGCATGATGCCGACGGGTTGGTCGGAAAATCCGCCTCCCCGGCCGCCACCCATCTGCGTGGGACGTGCGGTTTTGGGATCGCTGAACACACCAACCACCCGGCGAAACGACTCGAGCACGACGGTTCGGTCGGTGGACGGATTCACGGTCAACGCGCCACTGGTAGTGGTCAATCCCACCAGGTCACGCGCCGGCAAGGTCCGGATGAATTTGTCGGCCGCTGTGAACAGACTTTTGCCGCGCATCGGGGCAAACGAGAGGTCGTCCACCAGGAACACGTAGACACGCGGGTCAGGCGGGGCGCCTGGCTCGGCCGTGGCAGGCGCGGGCACGGCGGCCGTCGCAGGTGGCGCCGCACCAGCGCTGCCCCCAGTCGATCCGACCGTCGCGATGGGCCGCGTTGCAATCTGCACAAACGACGCGACCTTGACGGGATAGACGCGCCCGTCGAGCTTGATCTCGAAGTCCTCGGCCCCCAACCCCTCGACCGGGCGACCGTCACGGTCCAGCACACTGACGTCCATGGTCACCAGTGCCACGCCGCTCTTGAACGTCGGCGGCGCCTGCTGCTGCACAAACAACAACGCGAGGAAGAGACCTAAGGGTCGCATGGAGCCATTATCTAGCGATAATGGCTCCGTGATTTTCCTCAGATCGAAGGCTCTGCTGGCCGTCGCGGTGGCCGGGTTGGCCGTTGGTACCTGGTGGCTGCTCAGGACGCCGGCGTTCACCCTGGACGTCGAGGCGGACCGGAACGTCCTGCTCATCAGCATCGACACGCTCCGGGCGGACGCCCTGGGCAGCTACGGGGGGCGCACCGCCACGCCGAACCTCGACCGCCTGGCCGCACGCGGGGCCCGCTTCGACTTTGCCCACGCGCACGCGGTGGTTACGCTGCCCTCCCACGCCTCGATGCTGACGGGTCGTTACCCCTACGAACACGGCATCCGCGACAACACGGGCTACCGCCTGCAGCCCGGCACCGACACCCTGGCGACGCGTCTCAAGGCCGCCGGCTTCGCGACCGGCGCCTTTGTCGGCGGTTTCCCGCTCGACAGCCAGTTCGGCCTCGACCAGGGTTTTGACCGCTACGACGACACGATGGGCTCGGGCGCCGCCGACGAACGCGAACGCCGCGCGGACGTCGTTGCATCGTCGGCACTCGACTGGATCGGGCAACAGTCCGGAAGGTGGTTTTCATTCGTCCACGTGTACGACCCGCACGTGGTCTACGACCCGCCGGCCGAATGGCGCGATCGTTTTCCAAACGATCCCTATCTGGGCGAAGTCTCGTGGACCGACCACGCACTCGGCGTGTTGCTTGATCGCGTCAACAGTCTTCCCCGCCGCACACTTGTGATCGTCACCGCCGACCATGGTGAAAGCCTCGGCGATCACGGCGAACTCACACACGGCGTGTTCGCCTACGAACCCGTGTTGCGTGTGCCGCTGATCATCGCGGAGCTGGGCGCGGGCGTCGCCGAAGAGGCGGGTCGCGTGATCAGGACGCCGGCCCGCCACGTGGATCTGGTGCCGACGATGCTGGAGAGTGTCGGCGTGGATGCCACCAACGCGGCATCCGGTACGTCGCTGCGGTCAGTCGTGAATGCGGGCGGAGGCGACGACCGTCCGTCCTACTTCGAAGCCATGACCGCCACCATCCAACGCGGCTGGGCTCCGCTGCGCGGCGTTGTCGTGCAGGGCGAAAAATACATCGATCTGCCCATCGCCGAGTGGTACGACCTCGGTGCTGATCCAAAAGAAGCGCGCAATGCGGCCGCAGTGAATCCTCCGCGCGTGCAGGTGCTGCTTAACACGCTGCGGGGCTTCAACACGGCGCCGCCTGGTCGACCACGTCAGGAAACGGCGGAGACGATTGATCGACTGCGATCGCTCGGGTACATCGGCGGTGGCGCGGCCGCCGCACGTGAAACGTACACGGACGCAGACGACCCCAAACGCCTCATCGAACTGGACCAGTGGCTCACGCAGGCCGCGCAGGCACAACGTGAGGGCCGGCCGCAGGACGCCGTCATGTTGTATCAGCAGGTCATCGCCAAACGACCCGACACCGAGGACGCGTACCGCAAACTCGCGTTGGTGCACTGGCGAAGTGGCCGGCCCGATCAGGCCATCAGCACATTGGAAGCCGCACTCAAGCAGGGCATCACGCAGAGTGAAGTCCGCATCAAACTCGCGCAGTACCTGGCTGAGTCGGGTCAGCCTCAACGCGCAATCGAACTGCTCGAACAAATGACCGGCGACGATCCGGACGCACTGATCGGTTTGGGTAACGCCTACCTCGCTGCGAAGAAATCGCGTGAGGCCATCGCCGCGTTCGAACGTCTGCTTGCAATCGATCCCAACCACGCGTTGGCGCACGAAAACATCGGCGTCACCCACCTGCGCGGGGGGAACGTCCCCGCGGCAGAGGCGGCCCTGCGGAAGGCGGTGTCACTGGATGCCGGTCTCAGCGGTGCGTGGACGGCGCTCGGCGTGCTCCTGTCCACAACCGGACGCCAGGACGAGGCCCTCAGCGCGTGGCAACAGGCCATCACCGCCGACCCGCAGTCGCTCGACGCCCTCTACAACCTCACGATCAACCTCGCACGGCTCGGGCGTATCGGGGAGGCCCGCCGATACGGCGAGCAATACCTGCGCGCGGCCCCACCCTTCCTCAGAGACGACATCGCCACGATCCGACAGGTCATTGGTGGATAAGCCCGGTATACTGACTCCTTCGGGGGAGGAATTCAGATGCGCAGTGCACGACTGATCGCTGGCGTTATCGCGGGATCGCTGCTGCTGGTTCCGGCGGTGCGCGGGCAGGCGCCCCAGCAGACTCCGGCCCCACAAGTCACCTTCAAAGCGCGCACCGCGATCGTCGAAGTCGACGTCACGGCGCTGGATCGTCAGGGCAACTTCGTCGCGGGCCTCACCAAGGACGACCTCGAACTCTACGAGGACGGCCGGCGCCAGACGATCGAACAGTTCTACATGGTGTCGCACGATCGAGGAGGCCAGCTGTTCCCCATCACGGGCGATCAGGACGTGCTCCCCGAAGATCGCGCCCGCCGCATTTTTATCGTCTTGTTCGACGAAGCCCATCTCGCGCACGATTCACTCCTGCGCGCCAAAGCCGGCGCAGAAACGTTTATCCGCACCAACATCGGCCCGGGCGACTTCGGCGGGGTGTTTTACAACGGCCAGATGTCCAACGGCCGATTGACGACGAGCCAGGCGGAACTGGTCGCAGGCATCAACAAAGTGCGTGTGGGTTTTGAGACGCGGCAATCGCTGCTGGCGCCGTTCCGCGAATTTCCCCGCATCCCCGGCGAAGTCGAGGCTGCCCGTATCGCCTCCGGCGCCCGCGAACTGGTCGACTATCTCGGCGGCGTCGCGTGCCGCGAAGATCCCATCTCCTGCCAGGTGAACGGCGGCGAGCTGCAGGTCGAAAACCTGCTCCAGCAGAAGGCCCGCCTCTATGTGCGCCAGGCACGCATCCTCACGGCCAACACCCTGCAGAATCTGCGATACGTCGTGAACCGACTCGCACGAATCCCCGGACGCAAGACCGTGGTGTTTCTCACCGAAGGGTTTTACGTCGAGGAATCACGCAGCGACCTGCAGGCGATCGCGGCCGAGGCCTCACGCGGGGGCACGACCATCTATTCGATCGACGGACGTGGTCTGGTCGGCAGTCCGTCCGCGGTCCCCGACGTGCTCAGCGAGACACGCGGACGTTCACTCGCGTTTGACACAGGGGAAGCCGCGCCGGCCATTCTCACGTCCGCCACGGGTGGCCTCAGCCTGCGCAACATCGATGACATCGGTCGCGCCTTCAACATGGTGGTGCGCGACACCAGCACGTATTACGTCATCGGCTACCAGCCCGACAACGCCGTCATGGACGGCAAGTTTCGGAAGATTGAAGTGAAGTCGTCCGTCTCAGGGTTGAACCTGCGTGCACGAAAAGGTTATGCGGCCACCGCCCTTCCTCCCATGGAACCGGTGCGCGCCGGCTGGAAATAACCCTGCGTGCGCCGACGCCCCGGTTTTGTCCTGCTTCTGGTCGTCATCATCGCGGGCGTGTATGCCAACACGCTCGACGGCCCGTTCGTCTTTGACGACCGGGCCACCGTCGTCGACAACCACACCATCGAGTCCCTGACCGACGCGGCCGTTCTGCGCGCCCCAACTGAGACACCAACGGCGGGACGACCCGTCGTCAACGTCCTGTTCGCCCTCAACTACGCGGTCGACGGCCGAAACGTCGTCGGCTACCACCTCGTCAACCTTGCGCTGCACCTCGGCTGCGCGTGGCTTCTGTTTGCCTTGACGCGGCGCTTGACCAACGACGAGTGGGCGGCGCTGGCCGTCGCACTCCTGTGGGGAGTCCATCCGCTCACGACCGAAGTCGTGAACTACCTCACGCAGCGCACCGAATCCACGATGGCGTTCTTTCTGCTGGCCACCCTGTGGGCTGCCGTGCGGGCGCACGATGCGCCACACCGTCGCCAATGGGTGTGGGGGACGATCGCGGCTTGCGCGCTTGGGATGGCGAGCAAGGAGACGATGGTGGTGGCGCCGGTAGTGGTGGTGCTGATGGACCGGGCGTTCCTGTATCCGTCGTTTGCCCGGGCGTGGAGTGCCCGCCGCGCTCTGTATCTCGGCCTGGCTGCCACCTGGCTCGTCCTGGCCGCGCTGCAACTCACCGCTCCACGCACGGTCTCGGCCGGGCTTGGTGCCCACGACGCCGACGTCTGGACGTACCTGTTGAACCAGGCGGCGATCCTTCCCCACTACTTCCGCCTGGCCGTGTGGCCGGATGCCTTGGCGCTGTATTACGGCGGTCCGATCGCGCTGACGTTCGCTGACGTCTGGCCGCAGGCGTTGTTGATCGTCGCCCTGCTCGGTGCGTCTGCGTGGACCTGGACACGTTGGCCCAGGGCTGGGTGGCTGGCCGCAGTCGTCTGGCTCACGCTGGCACCCACATCAAGCCTCATCCCCATCCTCACCGAGGTTGGTGCGGACCGGCGGATGTATCTGGCGCTGATGGCGTTGGTCGCCGGTGCAGTCATGCTCATTCGTCCATACACACGGGGAGGACGACGGCCCTTCGTCGCCGCAGCTCTCGCCCTGGTGTGTGTCATTACCCTGAGCGCGCGCACAATCGACAGAAACACGGACTACTCGTCGTCGCTCACACTGGCGCAGACCACCGTCGACGCGTGGCCGAGTCCGGGCGGGCGTTCGATGCTCGGGACGGAGTTGGCCAGTGCGGGCCGACTGGCAGAGGCGGAGACGCAGTTGCGCCTGGCGGCGGATCAACATCCGCCTGCGCGTTATTTCCTCGGCACGGTGCTCGAAGCGCAGGGCCGGGAGGACGAGGCGGTCGCGCACTACCTGCAGTTCGTCGGCGACCAGCCCGGTGGTCTCGACCAGGTGCTGCTGGCGCGTGGACACCTGGCCCGCATCTACTCCCGCCGTCAGGCCTGGCCCGAGGCGCGTGACCAGTACAGGGCAATGGTGTCGGCCGCACCTGACGACCTGGAACTGCGCTCGGTTTTTGCCAACACCCTCGTCCGCACCGGCGACTACGCGGAGGCGGTGGCCCACTATCAGCGGTACCTCACGTCGGCGCCGTCAGACACCAGGGCAATGACCGGCCTCGCGATTGCCTTGTCTTCACTGGGGCGGCACGACGATGCGCTGGTGCTGTTTCGTCGTGTCGTGGACGCCGAGCCCGGCAACACGGCCGCGCGCGACAACCTCGCACGAGCACTGGCCGCCGCCGGTCGCTGACCACAAAAAAAACGGCCGCAGGGGCGAACCCTGCGGCCGGCATGTTGGTCTTCGTAGACGTAGGGCGTGACCGTCAGGTCCGCCGCTACAGATCTAGAAGTTGATCTGCGCGCCCACGCGGAAGACGCGCGGCGGGATGATGCTGCTGACACGGGTGGACGTGGTCAGGCTCACGTTGTTGCTCGAGTAGCCCTGCACCGCCGCCGTGTTCAGGATGTTGAAGCCGTCCAGCATGAACTTGATGCGGTTCTGGCCCCCACGGAACGAGAACTGCTTCTGCAGGCTCAGGTCCAGCAACTCCGTGCGTTCAAACCGCGTCGTGTTCGCCGGCTGGAACTGGATCGTCGCCCGGCTGATCGTGGTGTTGGCACCGGCCGTGTTGACGCCACCGTAGACGTTGCCGGGACCGTTCATGATCATCGTGCGGACCGCACCGTCATTGACGTTGAGGTTCATCGACGCCGTCACACCCCACGGCAGGTCGTAGCTGCCGTTCATCTTGAAGATGTACCGCGCCTGGGTGTTGAGGCCCTGCCCGTAGTTCAGGTTCTGGGGATCCACGTAGCCGCCCTCGACCGTGTAGTCGTTGCGCTTCTGCACCGTCACGGCCAGATTGAGCTGCCACTTGTCGCTGTAGCGCTTGTTGATCGTGAAGTCCGCGCCCGTGTACGTCTGGTAGTTCGGGTTGGTCATCGTGATCGAGCCGAGGCCCGACGGCCGACGGCAGCCCGTGCAGATGACGTAGTAGTCGCCCGTGTTGCCGCTGATGGGGTCGGTGTACTGCAGCGGTCCGGTGTACAGGTTCGAGATCGGGTAGTTCGCGGCTCCCGGCTGGTAGCCGACCGTGTAGTTGATCGTGCCGCGATCGTAGCGGCGGTAGATCAGGTCGACGCCCACTGCGAGGTTGGCCATCAGTTCGTGTGACGCACCGACGGTCATTTCACGCGTCCGGGCGATCTTCGTGCTCTCGTCCACGGCGTTGCCCGCCGGGCGCATGATGCCGGTGTTGATGTCAAACCGGGCGTTGCTCGACGAGGGGATGCCGGAGAGTTCGCTCGGCTGGATGATCGTGTCGCCGTTGGCATCAGACCAGCAGGAGTTGCCGGTGCAGTTGCCGGTCGCGCTGTTGGGACCAAAGGTCAGGCTCGTCACGGTGAAGAGCGCGCCCAGCGAGTCGGCCAGCGTGATGCGCGTCGCATAGTAGTACGAACCGCTCGCGCGCATCACCGTCTTGCCGTTGCCCGACAGGTCATAAGTCAACGACATACGGGGGGAGAAGTTGCCGAAGGGCTGAATTTCTTCGAGCTGACCCGTGTTCGGGTCGACGCCCGACGAGGTCGCTTCTTCACACTGCGACGGCAGGAGATCCGGACGGATCTGGTTCTCCGGCACACACCCACCGAGGTACTCCGACTGCTGCCAGTCGTAACGCAGGCCGGCGTTCACGCGCAGGCGCTTGTAGGAGTAGGAATCCTGGATGTAGCCGTTGTACGCCCACCAGTTGTTGTTGCGGAGCTGGTCGCGCCAGAGGACGGCCTGGTAGGGTACGAGACCGGTCGTGGAGCCCTGCGGCATGATCGCGCTGTTGCCACAATTGGCCGAGTTGTTGCTCGGGCACTGGTAGGTGGCGCGGCCGCCGCCCGAGTAGTGCGAGAAGCTCATGATCGGGTTCTTGCGGTAACCCGCGCCGAACTTCAGCGAGTGATCGCCACCCAGCACGTTGGTGAGGAAGTACGTGCCGTCCGTCTTGATTTCATGCGACGGACGGTTCGTGTGATACGTCGACCCTGCCGACCGGCTCAGGAAACCTGACGTGCGGTTCTGCAGCTGCTGCTGGTTCCAGAGACAGCCGGCATCGGCACGTTTGCCCGTGGTGTAGTCGCTCATCTTGTCGAAACCCATGTAGCGGCTCTGGCCACACTTGTCGGTGTCCTGATAGTCCAGGAAGAAGCCGCCCTTGACGTAGGTGTACATCGAGTTGAACACCAGACGGTCGCTGGCGATCCAGGTGTGTGTGCCCTGGTGGGTCTGCAGCGGCAGCTTCCACGGCGCATCACTGGTCTGCTGGAACGTCGCTTCCTTCGCCGTGTTGGCGCTGGCACCACGCGCGTTGCGGTACTTGTTGTCGGTCGTCAGCATGTACTGGAACTTGTGCGACG
>CAYRGW010000069.1:0-25016 GCA_964423815.1 uncultured Solibacteraceae bacterium
GCGCTCTTTCACGTTCGAGCTGAAAACCAGCCTGCCGCCTGGCATGTTCGACGCCATCTGGCAGCGAGTGAATTCGCCGATCGGCCGACAATAGAAAAGGAGTTCGCCATGAGCACACATAGGTCTCACGATTTCTTCGACCTCGTCTTCCCTGGGAGGGCCATGTGCCGCAGTTGGCAGGCCTTGCTCCCAGGATTCAATTGGCTCAATTGGGAGAGCTTCCTGCTCGGCCCCGTCGGGAACTACGGCTATGGCTGGTATGTGACGCTGGTCTGGGTGCCGTTGTACAACCTGTTCAACGCGCGCAGGGCGCGCTAGGTGCCGTCACCGTCAAACGCGAGAGCATTTGCGGCACAGTCCACAACCGTTGAGGGAGTGCATGTCATGAGTGCGACAACAGCCGGAACGATGAATATGGCGGCGGGTTTGGTGTTGGCAGTTCCGCCGATGATGAAACACAGGGGCATGACGCGATGACTTGGCTCTCCGTTCTCCCCCCGCTGCTCACCATTGCCCTTGCGATCTGGTCAAAGCGAATCATCCCGTCGCTTCTGGCGGGCTTGCTGCTGGGTGGCTATCTGATCGACCCGCGGGTCACAGGCGGGTTTGAGACGGCGGTGGATCAGATTGTCAGCACCCTCACGGACAAGGGGAGCCTGCAGGTGCTTCTCTTTCTCTATTTGTTCAGCGGTTTGATAGGCATCGTCAAAAATTCTGGAGGAATCCAGGCATTCTCCGACGCGTCCGACAATCGGGTGGCGAGCAAGAAGGGCGTGTTTTATGTTCTGTGGGGGTTGATTCCTGTGACCTTTATCGACTGCGGCTTCCGGATTGTCGGCGCCGGGTCGATCACCAGACCCCTTGCGGAGAAACACGGCATCGCCAGTGAGCGACTGGCCTTCATGCTGAACAATACCGCGAGCCCGGTCGTCGAGCTCATCCCGATAGCGACCACGTATGTCGGCTTCAACGTGGCGATCATCTCGCTTGGTCTGGAGAACGCCGGAATCAGTGACCAAGCCAGCGCCTACACAATCTGGCTCAGAGCCATTCCTCTTGAGTTCTTCAGTCTCGTCGTGATCGCGATCACCGTGTTCTCGATGTTTCGATCACCAGGGAGGGTGCCGCCAAGTCCTGGCGCACCTGCGCTCCGTACGACGCAGTCCACGGGGCGGATGCCAATGGCTCCTGCGCCGCCAGTCATCACGCCGCGACTAGTGAATCTCGTCGTTCCCATGTTGACGGTAGTCGGATTGAGCATTTTCTTCTTCTGGTACCTTGGCGACCCAAATAGGGCGATGCTCGTCGCGCTCTTCATCTCGGTCTTCGTGACGGCCGCCTTGTTCGCATTCCAGAAATACCCTGTCAAGGACGTCGTCTCCGACATTCTCTCTGGCGGAAACGAGATCATCCCGACCCTGGCTATCCTGGCCGTCGCGTGGCCGCTGGCCGCCGTGTCGCAGGAGCTCGGGTTGAACGTGTTTCTTCAAGGGACCGTGGGGAACTCCCTGCCCACCTGGGCCGTCGCAATCACGCTTTTCCTCACCTCGGGTGCCGTCACTTACTTCATTGGCTCAGGATGGGGCGCCGCCTCGCTCATCATGCCGTTCGCCATTCCCCTGGCTGTGGCTGGTGGCGCCAGCGTTCCCCTTTGCGTGGCCGCGGTCATTACTGGTGGCACGTTCGGCGACGTCACGTCCCCAGTGGCGGGCATGACGAACATGGCGTCCAATGTCGCCCGTGCGGACCACGCCTCTTACTTGCGCTACGCGGCCCCCTACAACTTCTCGGCCGCTGCAGTCGCGGCCGGGCTGTATGTGGTGGCGGGGCTTTTGACTGGAGGACCTCAACCATGAGCCACGCAACATCCCACGAACACGATCACGGCTCTTCGTCGCCCGCCGCCCCAGGGACGCCTGAACACGGCAAGCCAGCCACCGACCACAAGGGGCACGATCAGCACGCGGGTCACCGCCCTGAGATGTTCCGCGACAAGTTCTGGCTCTCACTGGCACTCACGGTTCCGGTGGTGTTCTGGTCGGCACACATCGAGGAACTCCTGGGTTATCGAGCCCCTGAGTTCACGGGCTCGTCCTGGATTCCTCCGGTGCTGGCGACAGCGATCTTCCTCTACGGCGGTCTGGTCTTCCTGGCAGGAGCCTGGCGGGAGCTCAGGGCACGGCTGCCTGGAATGATGACGCTGATTTCCCTGGCCATCTCCGTCGCCTTCATCTTCTCGTGGGTGGTGCAGCTCGGATTCATTGAAGCAGACGCCCTCTGGTGGGAGCTCGCCACGCTTGTGACCGTCATGCTTCTTGGGCATTGGATTGAGATGCGCTCGATTCTGCAAGCCAAGGGCGCGCTCCAGGAACTGGCGAAGCTGCTCCCGGACACCGCGACTCGAATCACGAACGACGCCGAGGAGACGGTGCCTGTCAGCGCGCTCCGGACCGGCGACATCGTCCTGGTCCGCCCAGGCGAGAGTGTGCCTGCTGATGGTGTGGTGCAAAAAGGCGAGAGCGATCTCAACGAAGCCACGATCACCGGAGAGTCCAGGCCGGTGAAGAAAAAAGAAGGCGACGAGGTGATCGCTGCGACCATCAACGGTGAAGGATCGCTGCGGGTCGAGGTCACTGGCACAGGCGACAAGACCAAGCTGTCCGGCATCATGCGCCTCGTGGCGGACGCGCAAAAATCGAAATCACGCGCGCAGCACCTGGCCGATCGTGCCGCACAAATCCTGACTGTGGTGGCCATTGTGTCCGGCGTGATCACGCTGGCGGCCTGGCAGTGGCTGGGTGCCGACATCAACTTCTCGATCGTACGGGTCGTGACCGTGCTGGTCATCGCCTGTCCGCACGCACTGGGGCTGGCCGTGCCACTGGTGGTGGCGATTTCCACGACGATGGGCGCGAGGAACGGACTGCTCGTGCGTGATCGACGCGGGCTCGAAGAGGCACGGAACGTGAACACCGTGATCTTCGACAAGACGGGCACGCTCACCCTTGGAGAGTTCCGCGTCGTCGAGATGGCTGTGGCGGACGGTGTGTCAGACGACGAGGCCCTTCGCATTGTGGCGGGTGTGGAGTCTGAATCCCAACATCCCATCGCACGAGGGATCGTCAAGACGGCGGAGGACCGGAACATCGACGTCCCCGCAGCGGATGGGTTCCGGGCTCTGACTGGAAAGGGTGTCGCCGCCTCGGTCGGCGGGACCGAATATCACGTGGGCGGACCGGCGCTGCTGAAGGAAGAAGACGCACAGGTACCGGACGCGCTTCGTGCAGCGGCCGACGCTGCCGCCGGTCGGGGCCAGGCGGCCATTTACCTGCTGCGAGCCGGCAAGGCGATGGCGGTGTTCGCCGTGGCTGACGCCATCCGGGAAGAAAGCCGCGAGGCGATCAAGGCGTTGCATGATCGCGGGATCGAGGTCGCGATGCTGACGGGCGATGCGCAGGCGGTGGCCGATGCCGTTGCGAAAGAGCTGGGGATCGACACGGTGTTTGCGCAGGTCCTCCCTGAAGAAAAGGCGTCCAAAGTGAAGGAACTGCAGGCGCAAGGGAAAAAGGTGGCTATGGTCGGCGACGGCGTGAACGATGCTCCTGCGCTGGCCACGGCCGACATCGGGATCGCGATCGGCGCCGGGGCCGATGTCGCGGTGGAGGCAGGACACATCGTGCTGGTCCGCTCCGACCCGCGCGACATTCCCAGAATCATCACACTGTCGCGCGCGACCTATCGGAAGATGGTTCAAAACCTCTGGTGGGCGGCAGGCTACAACATCGTCGCCATACCCATGGCGGCTGGCGTCTTCGCCGCATGGGGCATTCTGCTCACGCCGGCGTTGGGAGCCGTGTTCATGTCGGCGAGCACAGTGATCGTGGCTGTGAACGCCCAGCTGCTAAAACGGGTGAAGTTATGACGAAGATTAGAGTCGCCGTCAACGGGTACGGCGTGATCGGGCGGCGCGTGGCAGACGCCGTGGCAATGCAGGACGACATGGCGCTGGTGGGTGTCGCCGATGTGGCGGCGGACTGGCGAATCCGGATCGCGGTGCGACGCGGGTTTCCTTTGTTCGCGGCCACGAGTGACGCCCGCGTGACGATGCTCGCAGCGGGACTCGAACCCCGCGGAGAGCTCGACGCATTGCTTCGAGAGGCGGACATCGTGGTGGATTGCACACCGAAAGGCATCGATGTCAGCAACCGGGCGCGATACGAACAGGCGGGGATCCGGGCCGTGTTCCAGGGTGGGTCGAAGCACGAGTTGGCCGGTCACAGCTTTGTGGCCAGCGCGAACTACGAATCCGCGCTCGATCGCCGAATGACCCGCGTGGTCTCGTGCAACACGACGGCCACGGTGCGCACGCTCCTGGCGTTGAAGCGGGCGGGGCTCCTCCTCCGGGCGCGTGGCGTGCTGGTGCGCAGGGCGACCGACCCCTGGGAGAGTCACTTGGGCGGCATCCTCAACACCATGGTGCCGGAACCCAGCATCCCCAGCCACCAGGGGCCCGATGCAAAGACCGTCATCCCGGACCTGGATGTCATCACGATGGCGTCGAAGGCACCGCAGAACGTCGCCCACCTCCATCATTGGATCGTCGACCTGACTCGTACAGCCAGCCGGGACGAAGTGCTCGACGCCTTTCGAGCCGTACCCCGCATCGCCTTCATCCGCGTCGACGCCGGGATTGAAGCGCTCAACGTGACCGCCGAGGTCATGAAGGAGATCGGACGCCCGCGTGGGGACATGTGGGAAGTCGCGATCTGGGAGGACATCCTCGCCGTGGAGGGCCGCGAGCTCCTTTATGCCTACCAAGTGGACAACCAGGCGATCGTGGTGCCGGAGACCGTCGATGCCATCCGCGCGCTGACGGGGACCGAGCGGAATGCCGACCGGTCCATTCAGCGAACGAACGAAGCGCTGGGAGTCGCTCAGATGTTCCCGTAATTTTTGATTCACGTGCGGGCCCTGACCGCGCGCACTAGTGTCCAGTGTCCACTGTCCAAAGGGGAGACAGCTACATCAGGTCCGCTGTCGCATGCTGCTAGTCATGACAAGGACAACCACCATAAGCGACCGGCATCTCTTAGAATCGTGGGACATGAGGTCACTGTTGATGGTGGGGGTGTTGGTGATGTCTGCCTGTTCGGGGTCGTCAACGCCTGACGACGGGATTGTGCTGCTGACGCGTGGTGGTTGCGTGGATACCGAGACCATGCGGGCCAATCTGAAAATCGCCGTGCGCGAGTTGACGCCCCCTGCCACGTTGACGGTCGTTGACCTCGACACCTTGCCGACCGACGACATCCGGCGCGGGTATCCGACGCCCACTTTGCTGTTCGCCAATCGCGACGTGTTCGGGCTGGCGGTACCGAAGCCGCCCTTGCCGCAGCGCACCTGACGGTTCTACCGGGGCGGAGTTCCGTCCCACGAGGTCATTCGCGAGGCGCTGGCGAAGCTGCGCTCCTGACTGGCATTGTAGAGCAGCAACCTGAGCGAGTTGGCGAGGACGACGACTGTGCTGCCCTCGTGCAGCAGCACCGCCATGCCGATGCCCGCCCATCCGGCCAGCGTGGCGACGACCAGGACGGCGATGACGATCATTGAGATCGCGAGGTTCTGGCGGATCACCCGGGCGGCCTGACGCGACAGTCCGATCGCAAACGGCAGCGTCGTCAGATCGTCTCCCATGAGCGCGACATCGGCGGTTTCGAGCGCCACGCCCGTGCCGGCGCCGCCCATCGCGATGCCCACCGTGGCCTGTGCGAGAGCGGGGGCGTCGTTTACGCCGTCACCCACCATCGCCAGCGCTCCGTAGTCGCGCATGAGTCCCTGGATCGCCGTGACTTTGTCCTCAGGCAACAAATCGGCACGGACATCATTGATGCCGAGATCCGCAGCGACCGCCCGGGCGACGCCATTGTTGTCACCCGTCAGCATGGCCAGTGACTGCACGGACGTGGCTCGCAGCTGGGTGAGCACGGCCTTGGCCTCCGGTCTCGGTTGATCCGCCAATCCCAGCACACCAAGCCAGGTGGGGCCGTGTTTGACGATCATCACGCTCCGGCCACGCTCCTGCAGCCGATCGACCGATTGCAGCACGCTCACCGGAATCGGGATCTGCTGTTCGTTCCAGAGCCGGGCGTTGCCGATTTCCACCAGTGCGCCGTCGACGGTCGCCCGAACGCCACGCGCGGTGATGCTCTCGAGCGGTCCGGCCTCGACCGGTTGGAGTTGGCGCGCCACGGCGGCGCGGACCACCGCCTGCGCGAGCGGGTGCTGGGATTGGCGCTCGACGCCGGCGGCGACGCTCAGCAGGGTGTCGGCGCTGACCTCATCCGCCGGTTCGACGTCGGTGACTTCCGGAAGACCGATCGTGAGGGTGCCGGTCTTGTCGAACGCGATGGCGCGCACCGTGCCGAGATTCTCGAGATGGACGCCCCCTTTGATGAGCACACCGCGGCGGGCAGCATGCGCAATGCCAGCCAGCACAGCGGACGGCGTACCCAGCGCGAGGGCGCACGGTGACGCGGCGACCAGTAGCGCCAGCGCCCGATAAATTGATGCGGGCCACGTCGCCCAGCCGGCCAGCGGGGGGACGATCATTACCAGTGCTGAGCTGACGAGCACCACGGGGACAAAGACGCGCTCGAAACGCTCGGTGAATTGTTGCGTCGGCGCTTTGGCCGTCTGTGCGTCTTCGACCAGGCGAATGACCCGATCAAGCGTTCGGTCGCCGACGGCGCGTGTGGTGCGGACTTCGAGCGCGCCCTCGCCGTTGATGGTCCCGGCAAAAACCTCGTCGCCCGCCTCCTTGTCGACCGGCACCGATTCGCCGGTCACTGGCGCCTGGTTGATCGCAGACGCGCCGGCGGATACGACACCATCGACGGGCAGACGCTCTCCAGGCCGGATGAGCACGATTTCGTCGACCCGGACCGTTTCGACAGGCACCTCCACATCCGCGCCGTCTCTGCGCACGCGCGCCGTGGCGGGTGCCAGTTCGGCGAGTGCACTGATCGCGCGCCTGGCGCGGCCAAGCGCGTAGTGCTCCAGCGCGTGGGCCAGCGCGAACAGCGTCAGCAGGAACGCGCCCTCGGCCCATTCGCCAAGCGCCGCCGCGCCAATGGCGGCCACCAGCATCAGGAGGTCGATGTCGAGCGCAAACACGCCGCGTCGGATACCCGCGACGGTATGACGCAACAGGTCCCACGACGCAAACCCGTACGCGCCCAGAAATAGCGGCAGTGTCAGAGCCGTCGGCCAGCCGGCGAACCGTTCCCCTATCCAGCCGGCCAGGAGCAAGCCGGCCGCACACACGCTCCAGATCAGTTCCCGGTGTGCGCTGAACCACGACAGTTCGATCGCCTTCTTCCCGGGCGCGTCACTGCGTCCCACGGCAGGAAAACCGGCCTCGTCTACGACACGCGCGAGCGCGACGTCGTCCGTGCGCGCCCGATCGAACTCGAGGTGGACCTGTCCTGCCGCCACGCTGACGGAGACTTCCAGCACTCCGACAACGCGGCGCAGGATGTCTTCCAGACGACGTCCCGCGTCCTCTCCGGGCGAGGCCCGGAAGGGGACGGTGACGTGGCCCACCTCGGCCGACAGGGTCGCGCCCGCCGCCGCCACCAGTCGTCGCACACCCCGGAGTGTCATCTGCGCCGGGTCGTAGTGGACGCAGATGACATCCCCCTGCCGTTTGTCGTGGACGAGGGTGACCGCTGGGTGTGCGTCAATCAGTGCGCGCAGCTTGGCCACACAGCCGTCGCGGGCATCCGGCACCTCTGGGAGTACTAATCGCAAGACGAAGGTGGCAGCCGCCATCAGATCTCCGTCGGCCGCGGCGGCGCTTGACCGTCCTCACGTTCGAACCACTTGTAGAGGGCCGGCAGCACAAAGAGCGTGAGCAGCGTGGACGTCACCAGACCACCGATGACGACGGTGGCCAGTGGTTGCTGGACCTCAGCTCCGGCACCGGTCGAGATGGCCATCGGCACAAACCCGAGCCCGGCGACCAGCGCGGTCATCAGTACAGGTCGCAGTCTGAGTTCAGCGCCGGACGTGACGGCCTCACTCACCGAGCGGCCCTGCTTCCTGAGCTCGATGAAGTACGAGACCATCACGACGCCATTGAGCACCGCGACGCCGAAGAGCGCGATGAAGCCGACGGCCGCCGAGATACTGAACGGCATGCCGCGCAGCATCAAGGCGATGATTCCGCCGGTGGCGGCGATCGGGATGTTGAAATAGATCAACAACGCCGGCTTGACGGCCCCGAACGTCGTGTAGAGCAAGACGAAGATCAGGAACAACGCGACCGGCACCACGAGCAGCAGCCGCTGAGAGGCACGTTCAAGATTCTCGAACTGGCCACCGTACTCAATGTAGTAGCCGGTCGGCAGCGTGACCTGTGCGCCAACCGCCTCCTGCACGTCTGCCACGAACCCCGCGAGGTCCCGTCCACGAACATTGGCCTCCACCGCGATTCGACGATGGATGTTCTCGCGCGTGATCTGCGCGGGACCCTCTTCGACCTCGACATCGGCGAGTTGCGAGAGCGGAATCATCCGCCCCTGCGGGTCAGCGACCTTCAGGTTGCGAATCTGTTCCACGTCACTGCGCGACTCCGGCTTGAAGCGCACCTGAATGTCGAACCGGCGCTGACCCTCGAGGACCTCACCCACATTGCGGCCGCCCATCGTCTGGACCACATCGAGCACCTGCGATGCGTTGATGCCGTAGCGGGCGATCTCGTCGCGGCGGATCTTGATGCGCAGAAACGGCAGACCACTGGTCTGTTCGAGTTTGACGTCAGCGGCACCGGCCACCCCAGAGACGACCCGTGTGATGTCCGCACCCACGCGCCGCAACTCGTCGAGGTCTTCACCAAACAGCGTGATTGCCAGATCGGAGCGCACGCCGGCAATCAGCTCCTGCACACGCAGTTCGATCGGCTGGGAATAACTGAGCACGTTGCCCGGGACTTCGCGTTCCAGCGCCTCGTTAAAGGCCGCCACCAGCGCCTCCTTGCTCGACGCGGTTGTCCACTCGCCGGGCTCCTTGAGGATGACGTAGATGTCACTGGTCTCAACGCCCATGGGGTCGGTCGGGATCTCCGCCTGCCCGGTGCGCGAGACCACAGTCACGACCTCAGGGAACTGTTTCAGAGTGCGCTCGATGAGTGTCGTGCTCTTGAGCGACTCCTCAAGCGAGACGCTGGGCAGTCGCCACGCCTGCAGCGCGACGGCGCCTTCGTCGAGTTTCGGGATGAACTCGCCGCCCATGAAGGGCACCAGTCCCATCGAGGCGACGAAGACGATGATCGCGATGGCCCCTGTGAACCGCGGGCGGGCAATTGTGCGGCCCAGCAGGGGTCGATACTTCGACTTGAGCCAGTGAATCACCTTCGGCTCGTGTTCTTCGGCCTTGTCCTTGAGCGCCAGTGACGCCAACACCGGCATCAGCGTAAGCGCAAGAATCAGCGATCCGATGAGCGCAAAAACGACGGTCAGCGCCATCGGCCGGAACATCTTGCCCTCGACGCCTTCAAGCGTCAGCAGGGGCAGATACACGATCATGATGATCAGCACGGCGAAGAAGACCGGTCTGGCCACTTCGCGCCCGGCGTCCCGGATGACCTCGTCTTTGGATTGACCAGCACGCCTGGCGTCGCCCATCCGCCTCACGATGTTCTCGATCATGACGACCGAGCCGTCCACGATGAGACCGAAGTCAATTGCGCCCAGGCTCATGAGATTGCCGGAGAGTCCTGCCTGCACCATGCCCGTAAACGCAAACAGCATGGACAGCGGAATGGCCATCGCCACGATGATGCCGCCCCGGATATTGCCGAGCATCAGGAGCAGCACTGCGACGACAAGAATGCCGCCCTCGACCAGATTCTTGGAGACCGTGCCGATCGTCTTGCGGACCAGATCCGTGCGGTCGTAATACGTCTCCACCGTGACGCCCTTTGGCAGGCTCGTCTTGATCACGTCGAGTTCGGTCTTCACGCGGTCGGACACCACGCGTGCGTTCTCGCCAATGAGCATCATCACCACGCCGGTAACGATCTCGCCGCGGCCATCGCGGGTGACGGCGCCTTGCCGCACCTGCGGAGCCAGTACGGTCTCGCCGAGATTCCGGATATAAATGGGAGTGCCACCCGTCGCCGAGACCACGATGTTCTCGATGTCCGAGATCTTCTCGACGAGGCCTTCGCCGCGGATGACGTACTGTTCCTGCGCGCGTTCCAGATACGCCCCTCCGGCATTGGCGTTGTTGCCCTCAATGGCCGCAAACACCTGATCGAGGCTGATTTTGTACGACACCAATTTGTCTGGATCGATCTGGACCTCGTAGGTCTTCAGTTCACCCCCGTACGAGTTGACCTCAACGACGCCTTGAACTGACCGGAGTTTGAACGCGATGTCCCATTCGAGGATGCTGCGCAGTTCCATTAGCGACTGGCCATCACCCCGGACTTCGAACTGATAGATCTCCCCAAGACCGCTGCTGATAGGCCCCATCGTCGGCGTCCCGAGGCCCGCCGGAATCGCCTCTCGCGCGTCCGGTAATCGTTCGAGCACCAGACGCCGGACGAAGTACAGATCGAGGTCTTCTTCGAAGTAGATGTAGACCGCCGACAGCCCGAACCTGGATACGGACCGGATGTCCGTGATGCCGGGCAGACCGCTCATCGCCGTTTCGACCGGAAACGTGATGAACCGTTCGACCTCCAGGGGGCCCAGCCCCGGCGCTTGCGTGAGTACAAGTACCTGGTTCGGCGTAACGTCCGGTACCGCGTCAATCGGCAGCCGGAGCATGGACCTGACCCCGAAGCCCACCATGACCAACGTCATGACGAGAATCAGGAATTTGTTGCGGAGCGAGAAATCAATAATGCGGTGCATGGTGGGGCCCCGGCCTTAGTGCACGTCGCCGATGCGCTCGCGCAACAACGCCGTCTTGAGATAAAAACTGCCGGCAGAAACGATGCGTTCGCCGGGCGCGAGCCCGGCGCGCACCTCGACGACATCGCCGGTGGCTGAGCCGAGTTCCACCTCTCGCCTCACGAACCGATTCGCTGCGAGTTGCACAAATACGAGGGGCTGATTGTCCACGCGTTGCACCGCTGAGAGCGGGATCACGAGGGCATCACGCTGGTCGGCGGTGGGCAGCGAGATACGCGCAAACATATCGAGCTTGAGCAATGCACCGGGGTTGTTGACCACGACGCGCGCTTTGGCGCTCCGGGTCTGAGGGTCAATCGAGTCCGCGATAAATGCGACGCGGCCGGTAAACGCGCGATCCGGATACGCGTCGAGCCGCACCGTGGCGTCGGTGCCGACCTTGACCTTCGTGAGATCCTTCTCGTAGATGTCGGCCAGGACCCAGACCGTGGAGAGGTCCACGACGGTGAAGAGCTCGCGGTCCGGCTCCACGAGCTCACCTTCGGCCACGTCATAGCGCGTAATCACGCCGCCAAACGGTGCGCGGAGAATGGCGTGTGAGGATTCTCGGTGCAACCCCTTGCCCTCGACGGTGGACAACTTGCCAAGGTCATCGTCGGTGAGTCCGAAGCGGTGCAGCTGCTCCTCCACTCTTGAGACCGTTGCTTGCACGCTGGCGACGGTCGCTTCGGCCGTCTTGACCTCGGCTTCGCGAAGGTCGAGCGTCTGGCGGGCGATCGCTTCAAGCGCGATCAAGGCGCGGCCGCGCTCGGCGATCTTTCGCTTCGTGTCGAGGTCGGCCTCCGCCTGTCGCAACATCGCCTTGGCGCTCAGAAATTCGCCGACGTACTCGCCGAGCTGGATGTTGTCGTAGGTGGCCAGCGGCTGCCCCTTGGTGACGCGCGCGCCCAAGCGCACCCATACCTGTTCGATCACACCGCGTGCCAGTGGCCGGACGTGTGCCACTCGGGCTTCGTCAGGCGTGACCGTGCCGGTCATGTCGATCATCGTCGGAATGCGCTGTGAGGCCACATCGATGATGGTCAGGGCCGCGTTCTTCTGTGCCTCTGCCGTGAGCTCGACTTCGCCTGGCGGCAGTTCATTGGCGTGTTCGTCCGCTTCCTCCGTGGCGGCGGCTGGCTGGCGCAGCAGCGCCCAGGCGACGCCGCCGGTTAGCGCGGCCGTGATGGCCACCGCCAGAACGAGCATGCGCCCGGAAACGCCGGGGCCTGTGGGGTTCGTGTATGTATCTGCGGTCATCGTCGCAATCTCCTCAAGACGCTCACAAAGCTTCAGCGCTGGACGTCGGTGAATCCGACGGCGGCGGCCAGTTCAAACAGGCTCAACCGCTGGTCGAACAACGCGCGGTTGTAGGTACGTTGGGTGTCGCGGAACGCGCGCTGCGCGTCCAGGTAGTCGATCAGGTTGGCCACGCCCAGGCGATAGGACTCGAGGACGATGTCGCGTGACTCGCGCGCACTGGTCAGGTACTCGCGCTCGATGTAACCCACCCTGGCCCTGTTGACCTCGACGGCATTGAGCGTGCGTTGCACGTCAAGGCGCACGCCGGTGTCCACGAGGGCTGAGCGCGCGGCTGCGGCGCGGCGTTCAGCATCGGCCCGCAACACACCACCCTGGTTGCGATTGAAGAACGGCAGTGGCACAGTGGCGCCAAACACGACGACGTTCGCGCCAAAGTTCCTCTGGTATCCGGCCCCGAACGTGAGGTTCGGCGTGCGAAGCGCTCGCTGCAGCCGCGTCGTGGTTTCTGCGAGGGCTTCTGCCTGCTGCGCGCCGAGCATGTCCGGCCGCGCCGCCAGTGCCTGCGCCAGCAACGTGCTTCGGCCGCTGGCCCCGGCGGCGGCTGCGGCGAGGAGGGGGCTGAGTTCCCCGGTCGTGACGGCCAATCCGTCGGTCAACTCCAGAGGCTGGTCGAGTGTGGGGGCGTTCAGGATAGCCAATAGGGCGCTCCGGCCGTTCCTGGCGGCCAGATCTGCACCGAACACGTCTTCGACGAATCGCAGGCGCTCCACCTGCAGACGCCGTATGTCCGCCCCGGAAATTTCGCCCTGATTGAACCGCGCTCGATTGAGGGCAATGACCTTGTCAATCTCCTCCAATGCGGTCTGAGCCACGGTCCGGTCCGCCTCCGCAAGCACCGTGGTCAGGTAGGCGCGCCTGACATTGAGCTCGACTAACCGGCGTGTATCACGCACACCTGCCTGCGCGACCTCGCGACCGGATTCCGCGACGGCCGTGCGCAACCGGCGCCGGCCGGCGGTCTCAAACTCCTGGTCGACCCGGACCGTGAGTTCCTGGCTGCCCACAGAGTCGAGTGAGAATGCCGGATTCAGGCGCCGGTCGGCGCCAATACGGTCAGCATCGGCGGCGTCAGAGGCGGCAGTCGCCTCAAGCACCGAGGGATTGCGTTGGACGGCCAGCGAGACGGCGTCTGCCAGAGAGAGCCGTGATGGAATCGGCGTCGGCTGTGCCCATGCTGGCACCGCACACACAGCGATTAACACACCAGCGACGGCGACAAAGCGGCCGACAGCCGCCTTTGACGCACATTGCGTAAAGACACACATAGGTTTTCCTCGAAACGATGCGAACGCTCGCGCCCAGGGCAGAGCCCCGGATGACAGTGATGAGAGAGCGGGAGGCCTTAGGCCTGGAGTGGGGGGTGGTAGAGCAGGGGAGAGACGCCGAGGGTCAGATCAGCCGTGGGGAAGGGATCGACACCGGCGGAGGTCACGACCGCGAAGATGGCGTCACACGACATCGGTGAGACCGTGTGTGAGCAGCAGAAGCAGTCGGAGTCGGGCTGTACCGGCGACTCGTCAGACTCGTGCGACGACTCCCCGGAGACTGTGATTTCCTCTGCCGCACACAACTCTGGCACAAGCAAGTCCACTGCGGTCCACGCCAGGATCAGGCAGGCGCAGAAGTGGACGATGGTGTTCCAGCGGAGGCGCGGCACAAAAGGAGCCTAGCGTACGTCCTGCGGCGGCGGCAAATCACCTTGCCGGTATGATGGGGCCCGGAGTGGTCATGCGAATCAGCGGAATCGTGGCGGCAGTGGTGATAGCGGTCTCTGGATTCGTCCACGGGCAGGCGCCGGGGCCACAGATCGCGGTGGGTGCGATGGCGCCCGCATTCTCGGTGCTGGATGATCGCGACCAGACCCGCTCCCTCGACGAGTTCAAGGGCAAATATCTCGTGATCGAATGGCACGAGAAGGGCTGCCCGTACGTGTCGAAACATTACAAGACCGGCCATATGCAGAAGCTCCAGCAGGCGTGGATGGCGCGTGGTGTCGAGTGGCTGCTCGTCACGTCGTCGGCCGAAGGCAATCACAGTTACCTGACCGCGGATGAGTCGCGGGCGTACATGAAGGAGATCGGCGCAACGCCGACCGCGCATCTGCTGGATGTGAAGGGCGTCATGGGCCGACGCTACGGCGTGACCACCGCGCTCCACATGGTGATCGTGGACCCGACGGGCACGGTCGCATACAACGGCGCGATCGATGACAAGCCGACCCAGATGGCCGCCGATCTCGTCACGGCCACCAACTATGTGCAGTCGGCACTGACCGCACTGCTCGCGGGTGGCTCAGCCAACCCATCCAAGACCGTGCCGTACGGCTGCGCGGTGCACTATTCGGGCGGTCAATAGGAGGTCAGGTGACGACGCAGGATCACTGGAACCGGATCTACAGCACGAAGTCCGATCAGGAAGTGAGCTGGTTCGAGCCACTGCCTTAGATTTCCGTGCGAATGATGGAGTCGGCGGGGCTCACTGCCGAGAGCTGCGTCCTGGATGTTGGCGGCGGCGACTCGCGGTTGGTGGACTACCTGGTCGGCCATGGTCTCGACTGCGTGGCTGTGCTGGACGTCTCCGGGGCCGTGCTCGACGCGGCGAAGGAGCGCTTGGGTGCCTCCTCCCCGGAGATGGTGTGTGCCGGCGCCGCGCTGTGGGGACTGCACATGGCGGCGACGCAGGGACTGCTCGCCAAGCTGGTGGCCGATGCCGGACCGGCGGATCTGCTCGGCACGGGGTTTGGCGTTTTTATCTGGTGAGTGGTGTGGCCATGTTGCTGGCGAGTCTGATCGCCGGAGTGTTGTGGAACGCCTATGGTGCCCCAGCCACCTTTGTCGCCGGGGCCGCGTTGGCGGCAACCGCGTCAGTGGGGCTGGCCACGCTTCGACCAAGGGCGTGAGCGTGCCGCCGTGAGCGGTGTCTGTACTTGGTGCGAGACAGCGCCGGCAAACACGGTGGCAGGTGATGTGCAATGCAAGACAGTCGCACGACGACGGTGGACGCATGCTGTCAACATGACGATGACAAACAGCACGGCCGTGAAAGACCTCGTGTGCGGGATGGACGTCGACCCGGCCTCTGCGGAGGCACGAAGCGAGCACCAGGGCGAGACCTATTACTTCTGCAGTGCCTCATGCAAAGAGACGTTTGATGCCAACCCGGCGCGATACATCGGCCAATCGGCGCCGACGCCGAAGAGCGGCGGTTGCTGCAGTTAGGCCAGGCTACTTCCCGCCGAACGTCCGTTCGATCCGTTCCCCGTCCCGATATTCCGTTGATGCGGAGTAGAACCCTGACGTCCTCAGGGTAATGGTGATGCGCGAGGCGCCCGGGTTCTCCCAAAACCAGCCGTGTATGCCTGGTGTGGGGGCGACGAAGGTGCCTGTGGCCGTCGCGCCCGTCCCCTTGCCGTAACTCTCGGAGTACCGAGCGGGCGCGCCATCGGGTTCACCATGAAAGTCGTACTCCACGGGAGCCGTGGCGGTCCACGCGTACACGAGACTTGCCCCTTGTTCGACACGGTATTTGTATTCGACACCCTCATAGGGGCGCAGTTCGACCGTGAACTCGTCCTGTGCGAGCGGCACCGTCGCGGGCGTGTGTGCGCCTGCACGCACCGCTTCGAGCGCCGGGCCGTCAGCCGCCGCGTCCTCTTCGCCGCCGGCCTCCGCCAGGGCATTGAGGCCCAGTGCCCGTCCGGTGCCCAGCGGGTCAATGCCATATTCGGCCGGCAACACCGTCGTCACCAGCACGACGAGTGCGATACCGGCCGCGATGGCGGTCGCCGTGAGGATGCGACGCGTGGAGACGACGGGAGGGAGAGCTGCATTGGTCATGACGGATTCACCAGATAACCGACGAGTTGATAACCGAGCAACGCAAACCCACCAGCCATCAGGGCCGTGTTCGTGATGAAGGCGTGACGCAGATAGCCGGGACGTGTGCGCCACCACGTGAGGGCGACCACGACGCCGCCGAGCGCGAGGATTTGGCCCATCTCCACGCCGACGTTGAACGAGAGCAGATTCGCGAGCAACCCCTGCTCGGGCAACGCGAGCTCCTGGAGTTTGGTTGCGAGTCCGAAGCCATGAAACAGCCCGAAGATGAAAACCGCCCACCGGGGATCGGGCCGCCAGCCGAGCGTGCGATCAAAGCCTCCGATGTTCTCGAAACCCTTGTAGACCACCGAGAGGCCGATGATCGCATCGATGAGGTACGCGTTCGCCGGCACGTTCGCCAGCACGCCCAGCAGCAGCGTGAGGCTGTGGCCAAGCGTGAACAGACTGACGTATTTGATGACGTCACCAGTGCGGTACAGATAAAAGATTACGCCGACCAGGAAGAGCAGATGGTCGTAGCCGGTGACCATGTGTTTCGCACCCAGGTACATGAAAGGCGCGGGCACAGCGCCTTTGACCGTGCGCACAAACGCGGCGTCACGATTCGAGACGCCGTGCGCCCACAGGGTCTCGGGCATCACCAGGGCGACCAACCCCAGTGTCACCACCACGCCAATCCACAGGCGGGTGGTGCGATTCATACGTCCTCCTCGCGCGCAGTCATGCGGTACAACACGGGCAGCACCAGCAACGTCAGGAAGGTTGACGACAGGATGCCGCCGGAGACGACGGTCGCGAGTGGGCGCTGTACCTCAGCGCCGGTGCCGGTGGCCAGAGCCATCGGCAGGAACCCGAGTGAGGCGACCAGCGCGGTCATCAGCACCGGACGCAGCCGCGCGATGGCGCCATCAAACACGGCGGCATCGAGCGACTTGCCTCCCTTGCGCAGCCCGTTGATGAAGCTGAGCATCACCAAGCCGTTGAGGACGGCCACACCTGACAGGGCGATGAACCCGACGGCTGCGGAAATCGAGAAGGGAATGTCGCGCACCCACAGGAAAAACACACCGCCAGTGAGCGCCAGGGGGATGCCGGTGAACACCAACAGTGCGTCACGGACGTTGCCGAAGGTTACAAAAAGCAGCGTGAAGATCAGGACCAGTGCCAGGGGCACCACCACCATCAGCGTCCGGCGGGCCGACAGCAGTTGTTCAAACTGACCGCCCCACGTCGTCCAGTACCCCGTGGGGATCTCGACATCCGCCGCGATGCGTTGTTCGGCTTCCGCCACGAACGATCCGATATCTCGCCCGCGGACGTTGGCCGTGACCACGACGCGGCGTTTGCCGTCTTCGCGACTGATCTGGTTCGGCCCAGGCGCGACCTCGAATGTCGCGACGTCACCGAGCGGAATGAATCCGCGTCCGTCTGGCAGAGGGACGGGCAGGCGTTTCAGTCCATCCATGTCCGTGCGCAGATGCTCGGGGAGTCGCACGATGATCTCGAAGCGGCGGTCACCCTCGAAGATCTGTCCAGCCGTACGTCCGCCGATGGCGACTTCGACCACCTCCTGAACATCCGTCATCGGCAGGCCCAGCCGCGCGATGGCGGCGCGATCGATCTGAATCGTCAGCACCGGAAGCCCCGTCGTCTGCTCGAGCGTGACGTCCGAGGCTCCGGGGATCGTGGCGAGGACGGCTTCGATGTTCGCGCCGACGTCGGCAAGGGTCGCGAGGTCATCGCCATGAATCTTGACGGCCACGTCGCTCCGCACGCCGGCAATCAATTCGTTGAACCGCATCTGGATTGGCTGCGTGAACTCGTAGTTGTTCCCCGGCAGGGCCAGCAGTTCGGTCTCCATTTGACGCAGCAGCGAGACTTTCGACCGGCCCGGATCAGGCCACTCGTCCGGACGCTTGAGCATGACGTAGGTATCGGCCACGCTGGGGGGCATCGGATCGGTGGCGATCTCGGCGGTGCCCAGCTTCGAGAACACGTAATCCACCTCGGGGTAGGTCTTCAGCTTCCGTTCGAGGGCGTGCTGCATGTCGACAGCCGTGGACAAGCTTGTCCCCGGAATACGGAGTGCGTGCAGCAGCACGTCGCCTTCGTCAAGGCTCGGCAGGAATTCGCTCCCGAGTCTGGATGTCATCACGCCGCTGCCCAGGAGCAGGGCCAACGCGCCGACTGCGGTGGCCGTCCGATGTCGCAACGCCATCCGGAGCGACGGGGCATACGCGCGCGTGGCCGCAACGATCAGCGGATTCTCCCGTTCGGAGAGGCGACCTGTGACGAACACGGCGACCGCGGCCGGCACGAACGTGATGGAGAGGATCATCGCGCCGATGAGTGCTGCCAGCACGGTGAACGCCATCGGGTAGAACATCTTGCCCTCAATGCCCGTGAGCGTCAGGATCGGCAGGTAGACGATCATGATGATGATCTCGCCGAACATCGTGGCGCGTCGCACCTCACGGGAGGCGCTGAACACGGTCTCGAACCGCTCCGCCCGAGTGAGCACCCGGCCGAGTTCCTGTTGCCGGATCGTCAGGCGCCGGATGCAGTTTTCGACGATGATGACGGCGCCGTCCACGATTATGCCGAAGTCGAGGGCCCCCAGGCTGAGCAGGTTGCCGCTGACGCCCCACTCGACCATGCCCGTGATTGCGAACAACATCGACAGGGGAATCACACACGCCGTGATCAGTGCGGCGCGAATGTTGCCGAGGAAAAAGAAGAGGACCACGATGACCAGGAGCGCACCAAGGGTGAGGTTGTGGCGCACAGTGGCGATCGTCTCGTCCACGAGGGTCGACCGGTCGTAGACCGTCTTTGCCTTGACGCCCTCCGGCAACGTCGTGTTGATCTCGGCCATACGATCGGCCACACGCTGGGAGACCACGCGGCTGTTTTCACCCATCAGCATGAAGGCCGTGCCCAGCACGACCTCGCGGCCATCTTCAGTGGCGGCGCCCGTCCGGAGCTCCTTGCCGAGGATCACCTCGCCAATGTCCGTGAGATACACGGGTGTGCTCTGGCGGGTGCCAACGACGAGTTGCCGCAGGTCATCAAGCGAGGTCACCTGGCCTGGTGCCCGCACGAGGTACTGCTCGCCGCTGCGCTCGATGTATCCGGCGCCGACGTTGCCGTTGTTGGCAGCGAGCGCAGCGAGCACGTCACGGAACGTCAGGCCGTATGCGACCAGCTTGGAAGGGTCGGGTGTGACGTGAAACTGGCGCGTGTATCCACCGATGGTGTTGACGTCTGCCACGCCCGGAACCGTGCGCAGTTGCGGCCGCACGATCCAGTCCTGAATCGTGCGCAGGTTCATGCCCTGCTCGACCGCGTCGCCGTCAATGGGCGGATCGTGTTCCACCGTCCACAGGAAGATCTCGCCCAGGCCCGTGGCGATCGGCCCCAGCGACGGAACGATCCCTGCCGGCAGCACGGCCGCTGCCTCCTGCACACGTTCGTTGACCAGTTGTCGGGCGAAATAGATGTCCGTGCCGTCTTCAAAGACCACCGTGACCTGCGAGAGCCCGTATCGCGAGAGTGAGCGCGTCTCTTCGAGGCGGGGCAGTCCTGCCAGTGCGGTTTCGATGGGGAAGGTGATGCGCTGCTCGGCTTCCAGCGGAGAGAATCCTGGTGCCTCCGAGTTGACCTGCACCTGTACGTTGGTGATGTCCGGCACGGCATCAATCGGCAGCCGTTGATAGTTGTACGCGCCAAAGACTCCGGCGCCGAGCGTCACCACCAGCACGAGCCAGCGGTGCGCGATCGAGAAGTTCAGAATCCGTTCAATCATGGCTGAAAGGCCCGCCTAGTGGTCGTGGGTGGCGCCGAGTTTGCCGATCTCGGCCTTGATGGCGAAGCTGTTCGTGGCGGCGTAGCGATCACCGGGCGACAAGCCCGACAGCACTTCGACCCACGTACCGTCCGACCGGCCGAGTGTGAGTGGCCGCGCTTCAAACCACTCGCCGAACCGGAAGAACGCGACCTGCCAGTCGCGAAACGTCTGGATCGCCGACACGGGAATCGCCATCGCGACCTCCGCAGACGCCTGCACTAGCTTCACGGTGACGAACAGTCCGGGCCGCAACGTGCCGTCCCTGTTGGCAATGGTGAAACGCGCCGTCCCCTTGCGCGTCTCCGGGTCCACACGCGGACTCAGGTAGGTCACGCGGCCCGTCACATCACGGCCCAAATCTGCGGACAGGATTGTCGCCGTCTGGTCCAGACGCACCCGGCTGATGTCGGCCGCGCTGAGCGTGGCGTCCACCCAGACTGATGAGAGGTCGCCGATGACAAACACCGTCCGATCTGTGGGGACCGCCTCACCGGGCGTGACGTCGCGTTCAAGTACCTGGCCGTCCAGCGGTGCGCGAATCTCGTAGCGGGCCAGGGCATCGGCCGGTGCGGCCGCGAGGCCGCTCAGGGACGCAGCCGTGTCGCCCAGGGCCATCAACTTCTGCCCAGCCACCGTCTGTGCCAGTTCTGCGGCCTCCACATCCCGTTTCGCCGCGAGGTACTCCTGCTCGGCCGAAATCTTCTTCTTCCACAAGGCTTCTTCCCGTATCGCCGTGGTCTTGGCGAAGTCGACCTGTTTTGCGGCAACCAGATACGCGCTCCGCGCATCCGCCAGCTCCCGACTGTGGACCACGGCCAGCACCTCGCCGCGCCTCACCGCGTCACCCACCTTGCGAGCGACGCTGACAGCCACGCCCGATAACCGGGGCACCACATGCGCCACCTTCGTGTCGTCCGCGACGATCTGGCCGGGCACCTCGAACGAGGTGGTGATCGTCCTTGGCCTGACGGTCTCGATCCTGATGCCCGTGCTAGCCAGCACCGCATCGCTCAACTGCACCTTGCCTTCAATCTGCGCATAGGACCATTCGTGCTTTCGGCCGCCACGCTCGGCGATCACCTTCACATCGAACGAATGCGGCTCTTCGACGATGCCCTGTCCAAGGAGGTAGTCGGCTTCCGGCGTAAACGCCATCCTGTCCACGCGTCCGCCGAGCCGGTGCAGTTCGATCGTGAGTGTGACTTCGCCTGGCGGGATGGCCGTGGTGGAGTCGTCGTAGGGATACACCCGGAAGTGCGGCTCCACGCCGGTTTCGTAGATGGTGACTTCCAGCTGGAGGCCTTCGGCTGACAGCAGCCGCGCGCCGCGCGGGCCCCGCGGATACTCCAGCGCGACCGCAGCCGCCGCCTCTGGTTCCGACGGCCCACTCAAGTACCATAGGCCGACGAGCACGACCGCGGCCACTCCAAGCGCTGCAACAATCAATTTCCTGGGCATATCGGTGTTCTCTCTTCTACTGCAAGGGTCTGCCGGTGAGACGCTCCACGGACGTCACGGCGATATGAAAACGCGTCAACGCGTCAAGGTGGCGACGATGCGCGTCCGACAGTGTGCGTTGGGCATCGAGCACGTCGAGCAAGCCGAATCGTCCGAGTTGGTAGCCTTCCTGGACGGCGTCAAACACGGACTGCGCCGCCGGGATCACGGCGGTGCGAAGCACGGTGACCGCGTCACCGGCGCTCACGACATCGCGGTACGCCGCGGCCAAGCGCGACCGCAGATCAAGGCTGACCGCAGCGGCTTCCGCTCGCGCCCGTTCGACATCCGCCTCGGCGGCGCGAATGCCGTCCTTGTTGCGATCGAACCAGGGAAGTGGAATGGTCGCGCCGACAATGACGGCGTTGCGGCCCTCGCTGGTAAACCGGCGGTACCCGGCCGACAGCGTCACGTCGGGCACCCTGGCCGCCCGCGCGAGTGCCAATGTCGCGACACGCTGCTCGACTTCGCTTGTCCACCGAGCCTCCTCGGGCGTTTTCGGCAACGCTGCTTCGAGCGAGGCAAACGACGGCACTGCCGGCATGGCGAAGAGCGCTCCCACGGCCTGCGTGAACGTCGCATCAGGCCCGCCCCAGAGCGCCGCGAGTTGACGACGGATGGCATCAAGGGCGTGCCTGGCCTGGTCGTGTTCGATCCGGGCCGTGGCGACCATCACGTCGGCCCTGGTCGATTCAATCGGCGAGACCACTCCGGCCGTGACGCGATCGCCGACGACGGTGCGGACCTGTTCGGCCAGCTTCAAGGCCGTCGCTGTCTGTTGCACCGCGTCCTGCGCCGCCAGCACCCCGACAAATGAAGACGTGACTTGGGTGAGCACATCCAATCGCGCCGCTTCGTAGTCCCAGCCGGCCAGAGCGGTGTTGGCTGCGGCCACCTGTTGCCTGGCAGCCCGTTTGCCGCCCAGCTCGACGAGTTGCCCCAGTTGAATCGTCGCCTGGGGCTGGACGGTCGCGCTGCTCGCGCCAAGGTCTTCGAGGGTTGCGGACGCCGTGGGATTGGTACGTCGCCCAGCCTGCAGCGTGCGCGCCTCAGCCGCTCGTCGTCCCCAATCGAACGACCGCAGCGACGGGCTGTGTTCCAACGCCAGCGCCACCGCCTCACGCAGGGTGATCGGGCCTTGGGGTTGTGGAGGCGTGGCGGGCTGGGCGCCGACCACGGCACCCAGCCCCCAGCACAGCACGGCCGTCCAGATGGCGAACGTTCGCGTCATGTGGTTACTGCACCTGCTTGGTCGTGCCGACACGGATGACCAGCGCGAGGTGTTCGTCGATGTCGTGGTCGACCGTCACGGCGATGGTCTCGTTCTTCTGAATCTTTGCCGCTTCAAACGTCATCGGCTTGTCATCACGAAGCACTTTGGTGTCCTTATCGACCTCGAACAGCACGGGCGAAGTTTCCTTGGTCTTCGGATTCACCACGCTGACGCGGACGCCAGCTTTTTCCAGGGCGATGACCGTGCCTTTGTGAGTTTCCTGATGGGCGAAGAGGGCGACGGTGGCAACGAGCACAACAATTGCGGAGGAAGCGATCGTAAGCAGTTTTTTCATTGCGAACCTCATGACGTGAATGGGACAGTCGTGACACAAATGGATAGACGACGACGCCCACCGCAGACCTGCGGCAGACATCAAGCAGCGATTTGAGGGGGGGAGGGCTAGCGGGGAGGGCCGCGCAGCGCCTGAGTCGAGACGGTAACGGGGCGCGGATGCCCCGGCGGAGCCATGGCCACAATGGCCGATGAGCCACCGGGGGCCCGCAGCGTGCGCGCTGTGTCAATCAGTTGGAGCCACGGCGCGTCGGTCGCCGAAACGATGGTGGCCGACACCGGTGACAACGCTGGTCGCCACGCCGCCGAGGCGACACCCACGGTCGCCTGGTCTACGGGGGCGTGGTCCTGGTTTGGTCGGTCCGGGAGATTGCCATCGTGGTGCGCCTCGTTCGGCTCGGCATGGCGATGGACTTCACGCCCGTCGTGGTGATCGGTCTGATGCCCCCCGTCGGTGTGCATGTGCACGTACATCGACGTCGCTGCGTTGACCGGCAACGCGAGGCACAGCGAGAGGACCAGTCCAAGGCGGAACACTTCCGGCCAATATTGGTGGACAACGCGCTCTGGAGTCAAATTTGGCCGGTGCAGCCAACCCCCGCATCAGGTCGTCCGGATCATCGAGGGCGCCGGGCACGGCTCACGTCAATCGAACGACGCTGACCAGGATGGGCGGCTACACCGGATCGAATTCGTGCACAGGTCAGTCCCGCGACTCGCCGTCGCTGGCCCCGGATCAGCGCAGCCTCTCTTGGAGCTAGGCCCAAGGCCGTCGCTGGTGAGAGAGTCGCATTCCAAATCGGGCGGTATTCCGCTCTCCGCCCCCGTTCTGGCACCGATTCAATCGAAGGAACGCAGCCCCGCCTTTGCGCCAATCCAGAATGGCCTATGCGGTTGAGTCCGGCCGACATCCGACTGGCTAGAAGCGTCGTGACCGGCCACAGCCCTTGTCGTTCTGATCATTGGTCACCGTCATTCGCTCCCAAGTCTTCGCCTGTACTCGACCAATCGACCGTCGCCGCGGAGCAGGCAGTCCGTCAGCGTCGTGCGATCGCCTCACGGCTCGCGCCATCCACAGATCGGTTGTCACGCCCACGACGATGCTGCCGGCCTTCGACGGACGTTCGGTCTCGTGCCTCCAAAGAGCCCGCGAGTGGGATTCCTGTGGCTGTGAAGGAACCGCACATCGCGGAACCACAGGAGGCCAGAAATGGCGAAAACAAAGGGAGCGAAGATCATGACCGTCAAATTCATTCCGAACGACAAAGGCAACCCTCCGGGAAAACTCGCCGACATCGAGCTGCATTTCTCGGGAGGTCCGCTGGACGGACTCAAGCTCGTCGGCTTTGCGCTCTGGGAGCGCAAGAGCGGCGGGCGGAACGTCACGTTTCCGGCACGGCAGTACAGCCTGAACGGCGAGCGTCGCAGCTGGGCGCTGCTGCGTCCGATCGTGGACGCGACGTCTCAGAATGCACTGCGCGACCTCATCCTTGAGGCTTACAAAGAGCACGAGGCTGAAATCACCGCCGTCGCCTGAGCGACAAGCCGGGGCGTCTCGCATCGCGCGGGGCGCTCCGGTCTCTTGATCCAGACCTCTTTCTCCTTTCGTGCCGGCCGTATCCGTGAAGTCTGTCGGTGGTTTTCGCCATGTCGCGCGGGGCTCACCAGAGCCTATCCGCGCACCGTCATAACCGCCCCCTCAATGGTTGTCGCTGTGGTCCCAACCGCGTCCACGCTTGTCCGTGGGTCATGAGCGCCGTTGGTCGGCATGAATGCGCCATCGGCCGCGCCGTCGTGCTTCGCACGAACACACCACGACGTTCACCGGCCGCTTCGCTTCGCGCCAGCAAAGATCGGCTGGCACGCCCGGCGATGACATCGCGGCGTTCGGCGGGGCCTCGCGCGTTCTGTCCTCCAGACGGCCCGTCGGGGTTCCTCAATCGGTGAAGGAACCCACGAACGGGCCATCCGATTGGAGGACACAT
>CAYRGW010000070.1:0-24912 GCA_964423815.1 uncultured Solibacteraceae bacterium
GGCCGGTCGTGCAGGCGGTGGTGCCGGCCGAGGCGGCGGCAATGCGGCGGCGCTCGCGGCGTTGCCGGAGGATCGCCGTGCGGAATACACGCGTCGGCTCTCCGAGATCAACACGAAGTATCCCGTGCCCGAGCGCGCGACCGTCGCGGACTTTGTGAACCACATTGACTACGCCGTGAAACTCATCGGCATCGACCATGTCGGCATCTCGTCGGACTTCGACGGTGGTGGCGGCGTGACCGGCTGGAACAGCGCGTCGGAGACCTTCAACGTGACGCTGGAACTGGTGAAGCGTGGTTACACCGAGGAGCAGATCGCCAAGCTCTGGAGCGGCAACCTGCTGCGTGTGTGGGCCGAGGTCGAGAAGGTCGCCAAGCAGATCCAGGCAGGGCAGAAGTAAGGGCTATTCCAATCCCAACTTCTTCCGCTTCAGGAAAAGCCCCTTGCGGGAGATGCCGAGCAACTGCGCGGCATTGGTGACACGGCCATTGGCCTGGGCGAGTGCGCGTTCGATGAACGCGCGCTCGAGCGCTTCCACCGCCACGTCGAGCGGCTGATCCAATCGCATCACCACGCCGGGGCCGGCCGGCGACTCAGTCTGTTGCCTGATGGCGAACCAGGGCCCGGAGATTTCCGGAGAGAGGTCGCTGCAATGCAGGGTGGTGCCATCCTCAGCAAGGGCAATCATCCGCCGCAGTTCATTGGAGAGTTGCCGGAGATTGCCTGGCCAGTCGTACAACAACAACGCCGCCACCACATCGTCGCCAATGGTGATGTGCCGGCGCGTGGATTCGGTGACGGCCTTGCGCACGAAGTGGGCCGTGAGGGCGGGGATCTCGTCCTTGCGCTCGCGCAAGGGCGGCAGCGCGAGTGTGGCCACGCGGAGGCGGTACAGCAGATCATTCCGGAAGCGACCCTGCTCCACAAGTGATTCGAGTCTGGCGTTGGTGGCCGCGACGATGCGCACTTTGACGGTGATGGGTTTGAGGTCGCCGATCGGATGAATCTCGCCGGACTCGAGAAAACGCAGCAGCTTGGGCTGTACCGCAGGATCAAGGTCGCCAATTTCGTCGAGAAACAGGGTGCCATGGTCCGCACTGCGGATGACACCCGGAGACGAATCAAGGGCGCCCGTGAAGGCGCCGCGGCGATGGCCAAACATCTGGCTCTCGACCAGGTCTCTGGGGATTGCCGAGGCGTTGAACGGAATGAAGGGACCCCGTTTGACGCGACTGTGGTCGTGGATGAGCCGCGCGAACACTTCCTTGCCGGTGCCGGTTTCTCCGGTGATTAGAATCGGTAGATCGGTTGAGGCCAGTCGTTGTGCGACGCGCAGCAACTCCTGCATGCGCGGCGACCAGAACACCGCGTTGTCGACGTCGTCGTATTCCGCCGTGGGCCACAGTTGGTTGTCTGCGTCCGCGTCCATGGGCAGGGCCACGGCGAGAATGTCGGTCAGCGATTTCACCAGAGAAATTTCTTCAAGCGAGGCCAGATGCCGGATTTCGATGGTGATCGATCGGTCCGTCCCCGTCAGATCGATGCGGCAGCCGTGACTGCCCCGGAACTCCCATGAGGCCGCCGGACTGGGTGTGTCGGCATGTGTGGCCGCGTGTGTGATCTGCAGGCGTGATCGCAGGGGCGTTGACTCAAGAATGGAAATCAGGCGCTCGGCGAGCAGATCGACGGAGTGTCCGGCCGTGAGGATGGAGGCCACGTCTGCCATGAGCAGGGCCGTGTCGTGGGTGTCAACCGGACGCCGAAGTTCGGTCCCCGGAGTCGTTGGTCGTGTGGCGAGGGCCGGCAGGGACTGTCGCTCCCGTGTCACCAGCCACGACTGGAAGCGATGTTCAATCGCATCACATGCGCGCAGGGACCGATCAAAATGTCGGTGGGCCTGTTGGGTGTCGCCTCTGAGGGCGAGGCACGTACCGGTGGCGGTTTCGATGGAGATCATCGGGTCCACCGCGCCTCTGGGGCACGCGCGCATGGCCGCCAGCAGCGAGAGGTTGGCACTATCGTGGTCGCCAAGCCGCGCTTCGGCCCGGGCCCGCGCCGCCAGCAGCGTCGCCCGCCACGTCCGGAGCTGTCGCCGTTCCAGCTCCGGATCGGCCTCGTTGACGACACTGATGATCGCTTCCCACTCTTCCTTGATGCCGAAGTACAGGCACTTGGTGATCTGGTGCGTCAGGTCATACCAGGACCGCGCAGGTACATTGTGCGACGCGATAATACGCCGGCACTCCTGAAGATGTGTGGTCGCCTCAGGCAGGTTGCCCTCAAACAACGCGAGCGCGGCCATCGAGTCGGTGATGCCCAGTTGGTAGAAACGTAGCTGAGACGCCGTGGTTCTAGCCTGTAGTAGAAGCCGCTTGCTAGCTGAAACGTCGCCGCACCACACTGCCAGTTGTCCGGCGTTCGCCAGAAGTCCAGCGAGGTATGTGGCAAGCTCCTCTCGTTGTGCATGTTCAATCGAGACATTGTTCGCAGCTCGGGCCCTTCTCAGATTTCCTGCAGACGTGTAGACCATCGCCTCAATGAGACTTATGGCCCGAGCTATCTCTGGAATACCAGTCCCTCCCGAAATTTTTCTGGCGATCTCGAGATGGAGGTGGGTACTCTCAATGGCCCCTCTGAGAGACTCCAGTTTCGCGACAGCCACGTGGAGGCCCGCGATCGCCTTTGGCTCTCCGATCGCAGTTGCCATCTGGCGAAGACGTGCCATCAACGATGTGGTGCGACTCGGAGCCGCAAAGGTGGCACTCCGTGAGAACCTCGCGAACTCCAGTTCATATCTGAATCCGAGTGTGAAGGTGTCTGAATCTTCACAGAGGGTGTCGAGTTGAATCAGTGCGTTAGTCGCGTCACCAAGGTCGTAACGGCCGATAGCCTCGGAGAGTCGGCCATGGTAGTCCCTTGGGTGCGCCTCTGGCAGCCCTCGGGTGCTGCGAAGCTGCCCAGCGTCGTAGGCGTCACGGGCATCAGATCGGGGAGCCTGACTCATTCTGAACTCTCGCGCTGCGCGAGCCTATCAGGTGTCGGGGCTGCCTGGACGGCTAGTTGTCGATCTGTTGTACAAGAATCTGCTAGTGGACCTTGCGTTCCTGGGCTCCACCGAGCGGTCTGGCCGCGTGCTGCACTTCCGACGTGACGGCGGTAGTGCCGCTTGTGAGCAGTTGGGTGGCTGACTCCAACATCCTTCGATGATCTTTATGGAAGTCTTCGCTACCGTAGAGCGCGACCACGCCAACGGGTCTGTCGCCATCAAAAACTGGAGCGACCATCGCTGTCCGCAACGGCACCGGCAAAGTCCTGGCGACTGGACCTAGGTCTAACGAAGCGTCGGAGTTGAACACCATCTGGCGGTGAGCAAACGCCCATCCAGAGATTCGTTCTCCGACAGGTATCTTGGTGGATTCGATGGTGGATGCGCCGGACCCCGCACAGTAAATCGCGGTCAGTTCGTTGTTTCCCGTGGGGGCATACATGACCACGGCGGCCGCGGGAATCACCCTGCGGACGTGGCGAAAGAAGACTTCGGCCGCAAGCGAGAATGTCGGGGCCTTAGGCAGTTCGCGGCGAAGTTCGGCGAATTCACGCTCTTCCGCAGTTGCTGCGCTGATGACATCAAGGGCTGGACTACGGTGCGGCGCGATTGAACCGGGCTCGGACTGAGCGTATCGACCCTCGGCAGCATCGATTTCCTCCAAGCGGTCGAGGATCTGAAGGAATCCATCAACCACCCACGGGTCGTACATCGTTCCCCGACGATCGAGCAGGATCTGCTCGGCTTGCTGCCGCGTCATCCTCGGACGATAGGGGCGGTCTGATGTCAGCGCATCGTAACAATCGACCACCGACAGAATCCGTGCGCCGAGTGGGATCTCCTGACCCTTGAGGCCGTCAGGATATCCCCGACCGTCCCAGTTCTCGTGGTGGTGTCTGACGATCGGCGCCACAGGGTACGGAAAGTCGATGCTCTTCAGGATGTTCGCACCCACCGCCGCATGATCCTTCATCTTCTCGAATTCGGCCGGTGTCAAGGGGCCTGGCTTGTTGAGGATGTACTCGGGAATGGCGAGTTTACCGGTGTCGTGAAGTAAGGCTGCAGCCTCGATCGCGCGAATCTGCTTCTCATCCTTGACCCCAAGCGCTCTGGCACATTCCATCGTGTACTGCTGAACTCGATGGATGTGGCCATGCGTCACTTGGTCCTTGGCATCGATTGCCATGGCAAACGCTTTGATCGTAGCCATGTGGACCTTTTCGATTTCCGCTATTCGCGTCTCGAGTTCATCGACTTGCCGAGCCGCATGGCGATAGGTCAAGTAAATGACGGCCATGATCGGAATGATCACGACTAGGAGAATCTCCACGTTCTGCTCGTTCTGCCCGGACGCGAGAAGAGCAGCGATTGACGCTCCCGCGAGGTAGTTCAAGAACAGATCTCGGATGCTCCACCAGGTATTGCCCAGATCGCGGAGTACCGCCGCAGGACCGTGACGTTGCGTTAGCGCAATCGCGAGCGCAACGAGACCTGAGTTGAGGAGGAAGTACAGGACGGTGAACACCGACAACCCGAGCACAAACTGGCCGGGGTTGTCACCGAGCGCCAGAGGGGCCTGGCCAGAGATATTAAAAAGAACCGTAGAGGCAAGCCAGACCGAGAGAGGTGGAGCGGCGAGGTTGAACGGGGTCCGCGTCCAATCCATGCGGCGCTTCTCGTAGAAGACTTTCCCCGAGAGCACCACCGCATCGAGTAGAACCAGAAGGGTACCGACGGCCTGCCCGTAGAGCAAGGTCCCGGAGAAGACGAACGTCTCGGAGACTGAGAATCTCGCACCGACGGATTTAAATTTAACGGGAAGGAATCCGCTGAAGAGCGTCAGCAGTGTGAGCCAGTACCACTCACCCGCGGGCGGAGAAATGATGATCGAACGAACACTGACAATACAGGCGAAAAACCCGGCGGCGACAACGAGTGCCAGGTAAATCCTGGCCGGCCAGGATAACGACAGCGAGGAAGGGGAAGCCATGTGTCTTGGGTGTTGTCAGAACGTCGGCCCAAATGCCGACGAACCCCTTGCGCTGTCTAGCTCCAGACGATTATCGGACGTTTTACCATCGTGTGCTCCGAAATGAGTGCGGCCAGGACGTCGAGAAATTCAGTGGTACGGAGGGAGTCTAGTTATCCCAGATCATGGTGTTATCCCAGATCATGGTGTTGTCCCAGATCATGGTCTGACCCCAGAAGTGGCTGTTGTCCCAGATCATGGTGTTGTCCCAGATCATGGTGTTATCCCAAATCATGGTGTCGCCCCAGATCGTGGTGTTATCCCAGATCATGGTGTTATCCCAGATCATGGTGTTGTCCCAGATCATGGTGTTATCCCAGATCATGGTGTTGTCCCAGATCATGGTCTGACCCCAGAAGGTCACGTTGCCATCAATCGCCCGGTTGTCCCAGATCATGGTGTTGTCCCAGATCATGGTCTGGCCCCAGGTTGAGGCCTGTCCGAACGAGATGCCACTCGCATAGGCGTTCTCGCCGCCGATGGTGTTGGTCAGGTCGAGACGATTGAGGTTGCGGTTCTTCGCGAAGCGCACGGCGAGGGCGACGTTCACGCTGCCCGCACCCTGGTGGATCAGGCCCACACCCGGCAGGTGCTGCGAGGTGAGCTGCAGCGCCGCCTTCACTTCATACGGCGTCAGGTCGGGACGCGCCTGCAACAGCAACGCCACTGAACCCGAGACCACAGCCGTCGACATGCTCGTGCCCGACAGCCACATGTATTTCCCGCCGCGCGCGCCAACCACACGACGCTCCGGCAACGTGCGCCACAACTTCGTGTCGGCACCTACCGCGGACACAATCATGTTGCCCGGCGCCACAAGGTCCGGCTTCATCAACGGATTGCTCAGCAGCACATCGGCAGGCGTCGTCGGCGCCGGCGTGCCTGGATCCACGACCGGACCCGACGAACTGTAGGACGCGACCGTGTCGTCGCTGCGGAACACCGTGCCCTGCGTGTTCAACGCACCCACCGTCAACGCGCCAGGCGTGTAACCGGGGGAGACGATGGCGCCAATGACCGGTTTCCCATCCACCTTGCCGAGGTTGCCCGCAGAGGCGACCACCACCAGCCCGGACTTGACCGCGCGCTCAACCGCCTGCGCCAACGGATCGTCCCGATACGCTTCAGACGAGTGATGCCCCAACGACAGGTTGATCACCCGCACGCCGTAGAACTCGCGATACCGCGCAAAAAAATCAATCGCCTCGATGACGTCGGCCACATAACCCGCCCCATCCGGGCCGAGGACCTTCGCGCTGATCAACGCGGCGCCGGGCGCCATGCCGATGTAGGCCGCACTCGCCGTCGAAGACTGACGACGGTCGTCATCGTCATCATTGCCACCACGCCAGGACCGGCTGCCCTCGCCACTGCCGGCAATGATGCCGGCCACGTGGGTGCCATGCCCGTAATCGTCGCCGCCGCCCAGCTTCACACCGCCGGCGCCCGTAAAGTCGAGACGCGCGCTGACGCGGTTCACCAGGTCGGCATGGGAGCCGATGCCGGAGTCCAACACGGCGATGCCGATGCCATAACCGGTCGTACCGCCAAACGCGCTGTTGCCGTAACCCTTCCAGACCTGATCCGCACCAATGGCCTGCGCCGTAACCGCCGCCATCGAATACACGCGACGGTTTTCTTCAAGGGACGTCACCTGCGGATCACCCGCCAGGTTCGAAATCTGAATCGCCGTGCCTTCAAACACGCCGCCGCTGATCATCCGCTTCATCAAACGGGCGCCGTACTTTTTGCCGAGAGCGTCCACAACCGACTGCGGAGCGGTGAGCACCACCTGAAACAACTGCTGTTCGTAGGGAGTCGTCCGCGAGCTGCCGCGGCGTGTGTTGTTGGAACTGCTGTTCTTCGCGCGGTCGAGCTTTTCAGCGAACTCGCGTGACATGCGGGCGCGGTGCCCGCCAGCCTCAACCGGGGTGGGAGCCAACACCCCCGCCACCAGGGCCAGCCCAAGAAGGCCGGCCACCAGTCGGGGCACACGACGATGGGTTATTGAAACCATAGCGCTCATATCCAAATCCGTCGGTCCACAAATCGGGCGGAGACCCGCCGCCAGCCCACAGTCAATACGCAGGTACCGTACCACGCAAGCCACGCGTCAAAAGCCCGTAAAACCTTAGAAGTACGGCACTTCCCGTCCAGTCAACACCGGAATTTCCCGACAGTTTGTACTACACAAATGTAAGTTCACTCACACTTCTGTGAACCCGTTCAACCCTACAGTTGCAGTCGCCTGTGTCCCGTAAGTCGCTGAACTGCACCATAATACGCCCGTACGCGTCAGGCCGCTAGGTGGAATTTGCGGCCGGCCAACAAGGAGTTTTATGCCCTCGTCTCGCCTCATTCGCCTTGCCCTGGTCGGTCTGCTGCTGGTCGTTGTGGGCTGGATTGGCTGGACCGTTTGGTCCGGTGGTACTACACAAGATAGTGGGATGGCCGGTGGCGCCGGCAGCTCCGGCGGGCGCCTGAATGCCACCTACCAGACCGAGCCGACCAATTTTCTCAGGCTGGTGGCCCCAACCGCGGCGAATCAGATGGTCAGCCTCCTGACCCAATCCACCCTCCTGCGCCTCAACGCCGCCGGCGAACTCGAGCCCCGGCTCGCCGCATCCTGGTCCCCGTCCGAGGATGGGCTGACCTGGACGATGACCCTGCGCCCCGGCGCGAAGTTTTCCGACGGTTCACCGGTCACGACCGCCGATGTGGTCTTTTCCGTGCGCGCCGCGTTGGCGGACAAAGCGGGCAGTTCGGCCGCAGGCGACCTGCGAGTGGGCGGCCAGCCCGTGACGGTGCAGCCACTCGATGACGCGCGTTTCACACTCACGTTTCCGTCCCCCCACGGCGCGGGTCTGGCCATCCTCGAATCCCTCCCCATCCTGCCTCGCCACAAACTCGAGGCCGCGCTTGAAGCCGGCAACCTTGCGACGGCCTGGGTGCCGTCAGTCTCGCCGTCGGAAGTGGTCGGCGCCGGGCCATTTGTGCTGAAGGACTACGTGCCGGGGCAGCGGCTCGTGTTTGATCGCAACCCGCACTTCTTTGGAAGAGATGACGCCGGCGTGGCCTTGCCCTATCTCGATGGCATCGACATGACCATCGTCCCCGAATACAACACGGAACTGCTGCGGCTCCAGGCGGGCGAGACCGACGTGATCACCGACCGTCTGCTCGCCGACGACCTCGCCGTCATGCGTCAGAGTGAAGCCGCGGGGCGGGTGCAGCTCACCGACGCCGGTCCAGCGATCGACGTGTGGACGTTGTGGTTCAATCTGAAGCCTGGTGCGAAGAGCGCCGAGGGCCGCTCCTGGCTGGTCGCGCCCGAGTTCCGCCGCGCGATTTCCCACGCGATCAATCGGCAGGCGATCGTCGACACGGTCTATCTCGGTCAAGCCATTCCAGCCTACGGGCCCGTGACCCCCGGTCACGGCGCCTGGTATGTGCCCACGTTGCCCATCACCGAATTTGATCAGGGCCGTGCCCGCACCCTGCTCACGTCGATCGGCCTGACCGATCGTGACGGTGACGGTGTGCTCGACGACGAGTCGGGGAAACCCATTCGGTTCTCGATCGCCACCAGAAGCGGGCAGCCCGATCGCGAAAAAACGATCACCATGGTGCAGGAGCAGCTGCGGCAGGTGGGCATCGCCGTCGACATGGTCGCGCTCGCGGCCACCGAGATCACCACACGTTACGCCAACGGCGACTTTGACGCGATTTACTTCGGCGCGCGCCAGACCTCTCGCGAGCCCGGTGCGGGATTCTGGACCACCTCCGGTCCGTTCCACTTCTGGAATCCAGGCCAGCTCAAACCGGCCACTCCATGGGAGGAACGCATCGACATGCTCTTCCAACAGCAGGCGGCCACCATGAACCCGGCCGAACGCCATCGCATCTTCGCCGAAGCCCAGCAGATTCTCGCCGAGCAACTTCCCGCGTTGTGGCTCGTGGCCCCGCGCGTCATTGTGCCGGTGAGCCAGCGCGTCCGCGGCGCGACGCCCATCGTGCTCTTTCCGCCGGTGTTGTGGAACGCTGAACGTCTGTCGCTTGTGGACGGAGGGCGGTGACCGGATCGGTGTGGTCGTTTCTGGCGCGGCGTACGATCGCCGCGCTGGTGCTCGTGGTGGTCGTCTCCACCTCGGCCTACGTCATCGCCCGACTCGCGCCCGGTGACGAGACGACCGCGGACTTTGTTGCGGGTGTTGATGCCGAGACCATCGCGATCAAACGTGCGCGTCTCGGGCTTGACGATCCCCTCCCCGTGCAGGTGGGACGATGGTTTGCCGGATTGATCCGGCTGGACCTGGGCGAGTCCTCGTATTTTCAGCGACCAGTGAGTGCGCTCGTTTTTGAGCGCGGCATCAACACCGCACAACTGGCGGCGACCGCCCTGGTGCTGGCGACGCTGATCGGCGTGCCGCTTGGTGTGTTCACGGGCGCGTATCCCAGGCATGTCGTCTCGCGCGTGGTGGTGCCGTTGTCGTTGGCGCTGGTCGCGTGTCCGCCGCTTGTGGCCGCGCTGGGGCTGATGTTTTTTGCGGTGTCCACCGGTGCGTTGTCAATTGCACCGGGCGCCGTGGTGTTGCCCGCGATCGCGCTGGGCCTGCCCGTTGCGGCGATCCTCGAGCGCCTGCAGTCCCAGGCAACGGCTGACGCGATGCTCGCGCCGGATCTGGTCGCCGCCGCGGCGCGCGGGATTCCGCCGTCGCGCCTGGTGTGGCGTCACGCCGCGCGACAGTCGTTGCGTCCCGTGCTCGGCGTGTATGGGATCGTTGTGGGCAGCCTCTTCAGTGGATCCCTCGCGGTGGAACTTGTCACCTCGTGGCCGGGTCTTGGCCGCCTGTTGTATGACGCCGTGCTCGCGAGCGATGTCACGCTCGTGGCCGGGTGCGCGGTCGCCGGCGCGGTGTGCCTGGCCGTGGGAAACCTGCTGACAGACGTCCTGCGCGTCATGGTCGATCCCCGCGCGGCGGAGTCCACGTGATGCGACGCCTCGCGTGGGTGGTTGTCGGCTTGATGGCGTGTGGCGCGCTGGCCGCGCCGTGGATCTCCCCACACGCGCCGCACGAACAGTTCACCGACCGATCGTACGCCCCACCCACACGTGTGCATCTTCGCCACGGCGACACGTGGCATGCGCCATTTGTGTATCGCCAGGTGCTGGTGGACCGCGTGACTCGACAGTTTGCCGACGACACGTCGCACCGTGTGCCGTTGCGGTGGTTTCACGGTGGCACCCTGGTGTCGGTGAACGCCGAGGACGGTCCGCTGTTGTGGCTCGGCGCTGATGGTCTCGGGCGCGACGTGTGGTCCCGGTTGTGGCACGGCGCCCGCTTGTCGCTGGGCGTGGCGTTCGCCGGTGCGATTGGCGCGCTGCTGGTGGGCACCCTCCTGGGCGCGATGGCCGGCTCCGCGCGTGGTTTCGCCGACACGGGCATCACCGCCGTCGCGGACTTTGTCGTGGTGCTGCCGGCCGTGTATCTCGTGCTGGTCCTGCGTTCGGCGATGCCGCTGGTGCTCGACACCCCGGTCATCTTCCTCGTCCTCACGTTCCTGTTTGCACTGGCGGGATGGCCCCACGTGGCCCGCGGGGTCCGTGCGATTGTGGCGACTGAACGCCAGCGCGACTATGCCGAAGCCGCCCGTGCGGCCGGCGCCGGCCGCCTGCGCCTGCTTGGCCACCTCGTCCCAGCCTCGTATGGTTTCCTGCGAACCGAACTGGTGCTCCTCGTTCCGGCGCTGTTGGTGGCCGAATCCACCATCTCGTTTCTCGGACTCGGATTCCCTGAGCCGGTACCCAGCTGGGGATTGATGCTCCAGGATGCGTCAAGTGTGTCTGCGATGCAGACGGCACCCTGGATGCTCAGTCCGGCGGTGTTTTTATTTGTCGGCGTACTGGCGTTGCAACAACTCGCGGGTGGTGCCAGCGTTGACACCGCGACGCCACGTCGATAGCCTCCGGGCGTGCCGTTACTTCAAGGAATCTTTCCGCCAGTGCCGACGCCGTTTGATCCGGCGACCGGCGACGTTGACCTGGGCGCGCTGCGCACGCAGTTGACGCGCCTTTCTTCCGCTCGCCTCGCCGGCGCGCTTGTCCTCGGGTCCAATGCCGAGGCGGGCCTGCTCGACGAATCCGAAGCCGACGCCATCGTCGAGACCGCCCGCGCCATTGTGCCGACCGATCGGGTGCTGCTGGTGGGCACGGGACGTGAATCCACCCGCGCCACCATCGCCGCCTGCCAACGCGCGGGTGAACGCGGTGCGGACGTGGTGCTGGTGCGCGCGCCGTCGTTCTTTAAATCGCAGATGACACACGAAGCGCTCCTGGCGCACTACACGGCGGTCGCCGATGTGTCTCCCGTGCCCGTGATGCTGTACAACGTGCCCGGCATGGCAGGGTTCAGCCTGCCCCTCAACACGGTGGAGGCGCTGGCAGCACATCCCAACATCATCGGTATGAAGGAGACCAGCAGTGACCTCGAACGGCACGCCCAGTACGTCGCCGCGGGTTCGTCATTCGCCGTGCTCTCCGGGTGGGCTCCTGTGGCCTATCCCGCGTGGATGATTGGCGCGCGAGGCGCGATCATTGCCGTCGCGAACATCCTGCCGGACGTCTGCGCCACTCTGTGGGATCACTTTCAGGCGGGTCGGCACGACGAAGCACGTGTGTTGCATCACCGGTTGCTGCCGATCGCGCGACTCGTGTCGAGTGTGCACAGTGTCCCCGGACTGAAGTGGGCACTCGGTGAACTCGGGTTCCCCGGTGGCCCCGTGCGACTGCCGCTCCAGCCGATTTCACCCAGGGCCGCCGATGACATCCGCGCGGCACTCAAGGAGTGGCGCTGATGGCAACCCTTCCCACCACCGAGCGACTGCTCCTGGGCCCCGGCCCGTCGCCGATCTCCCCTCGTGTGCTCGCGGCACTCTCATCACCACAACGCTCACACCTCGATCCCGAGCTGCTCGATTTGCTCGACGATGTGCGGGGGATGTTGGGGCAGGTGTTTCGCGCGCCGTCTGATCACCTGACCGTGGCCGTGTCGGGGACCGGCACGGCGGCAATGGACGCGGCCGCCAGCAATCTGGTGGAGCCGGGCATGACCGTGCTCGCGATCGTGACGGGGTATTTCGGCGAACGCCTCGCGCAGATCTTTGCGCGCCAGGGGGCGTATGTCGAACGACTGAATGTCGAGTGGGGCCGGTCGGTGGACCCCGCCGCGGTCGAACGCGCGCTTGTGGATGGTCGTTTTGATGTGGTCGCGATGGTGCACGGCGAGACGTCGACCGGTGTGTGTAACCCCGTGGCGGCGATCGCGCCGCTCGTGCGGAAGCGCGAGGCGCTGTTTGTCGTGGATGCGGTGACGTCCCTGGGCACGATTCCCGTGGATGTGACGACGTGGGATGCCGATGTTGTGTATTCCTGTGGACAAAAAGGGTTGGGCGCGCCACCCGGGTTGTCGCCGATCACCGTCTCTCCACGTGCGCGGCGCACGACGCTGACGAGTCACAACTTCGCGTGCGATTTTGCACAACTTGAGGCCTTTTGGGTGCGTCGGCAGTACCATCACACCATCTCCTCTCCGTTGGTCTACGCGTTGCATACATCTCTCTTGGAGGTAATTGAGGAAGGCCTTGACGCCCGATGGGCCCGTCATCAGACGGCACATCAGGCGTTGGTGGATGGACTGGCCGGGATTGGTCTTGAACTGTTTCCGGATCCGCCGCATCGCCTGGTCAGCCTCAACGCCGTTCGTATACCGCCGGGCATAGACGAAAAAGCCGTGCGCACACGGTTGTTGACTCGGCACGGCATTGAAATAGGTGCCGGACTCGGCCCGCTTGCGGGCCGGATCTGGCGTATCGGCCTCATGGGTTCAGGGGCGACTACCGGCAACGTGGAGCGGGTCGTCGCTGCACTTGCGGAGGCGCTGGGACGGAAACCATGAAACGCACACTCCCGCTTCTCCTGATCGTGATCGCCACGGCGATTGCGTGTGTCACCAATCCCGCGACGGGCCAACGGCAATTCAACATCCTGTCGGAGGGCGATGAAGTCGCACTCGGTAAACAGTCCGATGCGCAGATTCGACAGGAGATGGGGGTGTACGCCGATCAGGCGCTGCAGGAGTACGTCAATCGTGTGGGACAGGCGATGGCGAAAAACTCCCATCGCCCGCAGTTGCCGTGGACGTTTGCGGTGGTCGACGCCTCGGCGATCAACGCGTTTGCGTTGCCCGGTGGTTATATCTATCTGACGCGCGGCATTTTGCCCTTCCTGCGTGATGAAGCGGAAATGGCCAATGTGCTCGGGCACGAAATTGCGCACGTCACCGCCATGCATGGCGCGACGGCGTACTCACGGCAGCAGGGGATTGGCCTCGGTCTTGGCATCGGCCGCATCTTTGCGCCGGAGAACCGACAGGGTTTGTTCTCGATCGCTGAAGGGGCGTTCGGATTGTTGTTCCTCAAGAATGGCCGCGATGCCGAACTCGAAGCCGACCGTCTCGGCGTGGGGTATGCCGCCGGCAGCGGCTGGAACCCGTCGGGCATGGCGGGCATGCTGAACACACTCGGCCGGTTGTCGGAAGCCAGTGGCTCGAGTCGCGGTGTGCCGAATTTTCTCTCGACACATCCGTTGCCCGAGGATCGTGTGGAGAAGGTGCAGTCTGCGGCGAACGCCGCCCGCACCTCCTCGTCCACACGTGTCAACGCCGATGGGTTCGCGCGCCGCATCGACGGCCTCGTGTTTGGCGACAGCCGCGAACAGGGCATCATCCGCGGCCGTGATTTTTTGCACCCGATCCTCCGGATGGCGTTGCAGTTTCCCCAGGGGTGGCAGATCTCCAACGGCGCGCAGCAGGTCGTGGCGCAGCCCGAAGGTGATCAGCCGATGGCCGTCATGATGGAAATCGTCGAAGACGGTGGCCGCGGCCCGGCGCAGGCCGGTCGCGCGCGCATGGCGCAGGCGGAGCTCACCGAACGCGCGGGCGAGTCCACCACGATCAACGGCCTGCCCGCGTTTGTGGGTGTGTGGAGCGGCGGCACGGGCCAGGAGGCGATTGTGGCGCGTGTGGCGTTTATCTCACACGCCGGCCGTTTGTATCAGGTCGCCGGGGTGGCGGCCGAGAACGCGTTCTCGCAGGCGGATCCGACGTTCCGTCAGGTCATTGGATCGTTCCGGGGACTGTCGGCGGCCGAGGCCGATCGGGTGCAGCCGGCCCGTGTGGACTTCCAGACGGTGCGGTCCGGTGACACGTGGGCGTCGCTGGCCAGGCTCTCCGGTGGTGCCGTCACCGCCAGCGCACTCGCCATCATGAACGGCGCCGACCCGTCGTCGACGCCAAAAGCCGGCACGCGGGTGCGCGTGGTCATCGAGGGCTGATGCGCAAGTGGCTTCGTCGGGGCGTGGCCGTGATGGCGATTGGGTTTGTGACCCTCAGCTATACATGGATCACGCTCCCCGACGTGCGGGCGTTGCGGCGCGACCCGCCGGCGACGACCGCGTTCCGCGAGATGCGGGCGGAGCAGGCGGAAGATGAGGGCCGCACCCTCAAGATGCAGCATCGATGGGTCAACTACGACCGCATTTCGGCCAATCTCAAACGCGCGGTGATTGTCGCCGAGGATGCGGCGTTCTGGCAGCATGAGGGCCTCGACTTCGACGAAATTCGCGCGTCGATGGAGGTCAACTGGATGCGCGGCGAGTTTGTCCGCGGCGCATCCACGATCACGCAGCAGCTGGCCAAGAACCTGTATCTTTCGCCGTCGCGCAATCCGTATCGCAAGGTGAAGGAGCTGCTGATCACGCGACGACTCGAAGCCGAGCTGTCGAAGCGCCGGATCTTCGAGCTGTATCTGAATTTGATTGAGTGGGGTGACGGCATCTGGGGCGCGGAGGCCGCCGCCCGTGCGCACTTTGGTGTCTCGGCCGCGGGCCTCAGCCCTGCGCAGGCGGCGATGCTGGCCGGCGCGATTATCAATCCGCGCGTCTACAGTCCCTCGCGACCCAATGCGAGGCTCCTTCGGCGTCAGGCGTTGATTCTTCGCCGGATGGGCGCGGTCACGCCGCCCGACACACCGGCCGTGGCCACGCCACCGCCGGTGGTGCCCACGATTCCGATCATCATTCGGTAAGCAGACGGCGCGCGCCGACAAAACGCGACTGCCAGTACGACCACTCCAGGCGTTCCACACGAACCACTCCGGACGTGGCTGGGGCGTGCACAAACTCGTCGGGGCCAATCGCCAGACCGACGTGCGACGCGCCAGGCGCCACCGTCGAGAAAAACACGAGGTCTCCCGCCTGGATGTCTTTGGCCGCGATGCGGCGTCCGATCTGGAATTGTTCCGCGGCCGTGCGCGGCACCGTCAGCTGGTGTTGCGCCAGCACAAATCGGATGAAGCCGCTGCAGTCAAACCCGGTCTTCGGGTCTTCACCACCATACCGGTATGGCACACCGCGGAAACCGAGCGCGGTCTGCAGGATGTCTGCCGAGGAGGCGGTCACCGTGGATACCACCGCTGCAGCCGGTCGGAGCGAGGCTGGAGACATGGCCATGGGAAAGGGCAGCGGCCCGGGCATCGCCGGCGCAGTCTGCGCCGCACAGGCGGCCGTCGCGGTCGCCAGAGTGAGGCTCAGCAGCAGGCGGGACGACCAACGGACACGACCAGTCACAAAGCGATGTATCGGCGTGAGGGCAGGGGTTCGCCACCCCTCCGGAGGAGTATCTGTGTAACTGCCTGTGTACACGGACGTTACAGTTCACGTTCCTTGACAGCCGCAGAAGCGTGCCCGACAATGAGCGCTCGAGACCATGGAACAGACTCTGCTGCTCAACGCGACGTACGAGCCGCTGAAGGTCGTGCATTGGCAGAAGGCGATCATGCTCTGGTGTCAGGGCAAGGTCGAAATCGTGTCGGAGTATGACCGGGAAGTTCGCTCGGTAACGTTCACCATGAAGTTGCCGTCCGTGATCCGGCTGCTCCGGCGCATTCGTGTGCGTCGGCGCCTCGACTATGTCCCGTTTTCGCGCGTGAACATTTACGCGCGCGACGATCATCGTTGTCAGTACTGTGGCGATCAGTTTCCGTCGGGCGAATTGACGTTTGACCACGTCGTGCCCGTCGCACAGGGCGGCGGCAAGAGCTGGGAAAACATCGTGTCCTGCTGCATCACGTGCAACCGCCGCAAGGGCGGACGTACGCCCGCGCAGGCGCACATGCATCTGATTCGTTCGCCGAAGCGACCCGACAAGGCGCCGGCGATGCGCATCAAGTTTTCCGTCAAGGGGGCGCCGCAGAGCTGGCGTGACTACCTGTATTGGAATGTCGAGCTCGACATCGATAGCGCTTGATCGTGTCAGCCCTGTCTGCGTGTTATCCCCGCGGGGCCACCCCCGGTGCCCGCCTCGAACTGACCGGCTCACGGTTACCCGTTCCCGCTGATGCGCCTCCACGTGTGTGGTTCGGCGCGCTCGACGCGCGCGTCGTGGCCGCGTCGTCGCGCGCGTTGTCGGTGATCGTGCCCGCGGAGTGTGAGGGCGGTCCCACACCGGTGCGGGTGGAAGGGGTGGAGGGCGACACGCTGGTGGTCGACATCGCCCGGACGCTCGCGACGGACATCCATCAGGTCGACAGTCCGGTCTGTGTGCCCGACGGCACGATCTACGCGACACAGAGTGGATCGCGCGAGAACAAGTCCGCCACCCCGTTGTATCGCATCGCACCGGACGGCGCGCGCGAGGCCCTGTCGGTGGAGATCGCCAATCCAACGTCGCTCGCCCTCGGGCCCGATGACTGTGTGTATGTGTCGAGCCGGTTCGAGGGTCTGGTCTATCGTGTGGACCCGCGAGGCAAGGCCGAGGTGTACGCGAGTGACCTTGGTGTCGCCACCGGCCTGGCCTTTGGCGCAGACGGTTCTCTGTATGTCGGGGATCGCGCCGGTTCGATTCTGCGCGTGTTGCCCGGTGCGGGTGATGGCTCGCGTGAGGTGGAGACGTTTGCGTCCCTGCCACCGAGTGTGGCGGCCTTTCATCTGGCGATGGGACCCGACGGCTGTCTGTATGTCACGACGCCGACCCTGGCGTCACGCGATGCGATTTACCGCATCACACCTGCGCGACAGGTCGACACGTGGTATTCGGGATTCGGACGTCCGCAGGGCCTCACGTTTGATCGCAGCGGGACGATGTTTGTGGTGGACGCGCTTGCCGGATCCGCGGGCCTGTATCGCATCGACATTACGACACGCACGCCTGAGCCGGAGTTGATCGTGGCGGCCCCGCAACTGGTCGGCGTGGCCGCGCACCCGCACGGTGGACTGGTGCTGGCCGCCAGCGACCGGCTCTGGCGGCTCTGAAGGTCGGGTGTGTTCCAGACCAGTCTTCGTAGGGCGACGGCTTTAGCCGCGCCAGAGCGGCGGACCTAAAGGTCTCGCCCTACAAAACTACACCGTCTCCGTCTTGTCCAACTTGGTAATCGAGAATCCGGTGAATCCGTAGATCGCAGAGATCACCGGGTTGAGCAGGTTGAGGAAGGCGTACGGCGCGTAGGCGAACGTGGCCACACCAAGGGTCTGGGCCATGAACGCGCCACACGTGTTCCACGGCACAAGCGCCGACGTCATCGTGCCCGAGTCCTCCAGACACCGTGACAGGTTCTGCGGCGCCAGGCCACGCCGCGCAAACTCTGCGCGGAACATCCGCCCCGGCAGCACGATGGCGATGTACTGATCGGACGCGAGTATGTTCATCCCGATCGACGTCGACAACGTCGCGAGGATGAGGCTGCCTGTGCCGCGCACCGTACTGAGGATGGACTCGGCGAGGCGTCCGAGCATCCCGGTTTTTTCCATGACCGCGCCAAACGTCATCGCGGAGAGAATCAGCCACACCGTGTTGAGCATGCTGCCCATGCCGCCGCGTGAGAGCAGGTCATCAAGCGCCGTATTGCCTGAACTCAGCGTGAAGCCTGACGCCAGCGCGGCCCAGCACCCTTTGATGAGCGCCGCCCAGTTCGGCAGGTCGGGGGAGGCTGCCAGCGTCGTGACGGCGCCGGGCTGAAAGATCACGGCGAAGACACATCCGGTCAACGCGCCGATGATGAGCGCCGGTGTGGCCGGCACTTTTCGAATGACCAGCACGATGACGAGCACCGCCGGCAGCAGGAGGTGCGGACCAATCACAAAACTTGCCTGGAGCGACGCAAGAATCGCCGCCACGGCCGCCGTGTCCTGCGGCGCGCTCGAGGACAACCCGAGCACCGTGAACAGAATCAAGGCGATCACCAGGCTCGGCACCGTGGTCCACAACATGTGCCGGATGTGGGTGAACAGATCTGTGCCGGCCATCGCGGGGGCCAGATTGGTGGTGTCCGAGAGCGGCGACATCTTGTCGCCGAAATACGCGCCGGAGACGATCGCGCCGGCCGCCAGGCCCAGGTTCAGATCCTGCGCCGTCGCAATGCCGATGAGGGCCACACCCACGGTGCCTGCGGTCGTCCAGGAACTGCCCGTGGCGACCGACACCAGCGCGCACAACACACACGCACTCGGATAAAAGATCGACGGCGTGAGCAACTCAAGACCGTAGTAGATCATCGTCGGCACCACGCCCGCGAGAATCCACGACCCGATGAGCGCCCCGACGACCAGCAGAATCAGGATCGCGCCCATCGCGAGCGAGATGCCATGCACGATGCCGGCTTCGAGATCTTTCCAGGAGTGGCCCAGCCGCATGCCGATCGCGGAGGCGACCACGGCGGCGAGGATCAGCGCCATTTGATTGGGGCCGCCCGAGTTGCCGTCGCCGAACAGGGCCACCGACCCGGCCAGCAGCGCGACCAGCGCCGCAATTGGAAACAACGAGAGGGCGAGCGACGGTTTCGTCACAGTCGGCGTCATGGGCCGCGATGATAGCATCCGCCGATGGCCGCTCTGACCGGTGTACGGGTAATTGATCTCACGCGGCTGTTGCCCGGCGCCTTCGCCACCCTGATGCTCGCCGAACTGGGCGCGGAGGTCATCAAGGTTGAGGACCCGCGCGGCGGTGATCCCATGCGCCATCTCCCCCCGTTTGTCGGGGGACGTGGTGTGTATGACCTGCTGCTTGGCCGCGGTAAAAAGAGTGTCGCCCTCGACCTCAAGGCGCCGCCCGACCGCGCCTCACTTCAGGCGTTGGTCGCGACGGCTGACGTGGTGATCGAGAGTTTTCGGCCGGCCACGGCAGAGAGGCTCGGTGTCACTGCGGCGGTTATGCGTGCGCGCCGGCCCCGGCTGATTCATGCGTCCATCACCGGCTACGGACAGACCGGCCCCTACGCGGAGCGACCCGGGCACGACCTCAACTATGTGGCAGTGTCCGGCCTGCTCGCGACCGAGCGGCCCACGCCCGCCTCGTTGCCCAGGATGTTCATGGCAGACGTCGGGGGCGGTGCGGTCAGCGCGGTCGTGGCGATTCTTGCCGCGTTGTTCGCACGTGAACGGACCGGTGAGGGGGCCAGCCTCGACATCTCCATGCATGAGGCCGCGCTCTACTGGGTAATGTTGCCCGGCGCGCGCGACCTGCTCGACGCAGGGCCGTCCGCCACGGGGGAACTCCCCACCTTCGGGGTGCACGCCTGTTACAACGTGTATGAAACGAGCGATGGGCAGCAGATCGCGCTCGGGGCCCTTGAGGAGAAATTCTGGACGACCTTCTGTGGTGCTGTCGGACGTCCGGATCTTGTCGCGCGTCACCTGACGGAACCCGCCGATCAGGAGCGCCTCCTTGACGAGGTCCGGGGGCTCTTCCGCACCCGAACCCGTGATGAGTGGCTGCACTTCTTCGAGGGACGTGATGTCTGCCTGTCCCCGGTGAACAGTCCCAAAGACGCGTTTCTGGACCCCCACATCGCCGCGCGAGGCGCGGTGCTCCGTGGGGACGGTTTGCGGGCCGTTCGGGCCCCTTTTGGCCTTTCCACCGTGGATTTGGGCCCTGCGCCTGAAGTTGGAGCCCATACACGCGAGATTCTGGGGGCGCTCGGCGAGTAAAGCGCAAGGTTTCATGTAGGGCCGCATGTAGGGCGTGACCTTCAGGTCCGCCGCTCTGGTCAAAAACGACTAAAATCAAAGGTTGAGATGTCGCACGACTGGATAGCCGTCAGAGGCGCTCGCGTTCACAACCTGAAGAACATCGATGTCGACCTGCCACGCGACCAGCTGGTCGTGATCACCGGGCTGTCCGGTTCGGGCAAGTCGTCGCTGGCGTTCGACACCATTTACGCGGAAGGGCAGCGCCGCTACGTCGAGTCCCTCTCCGCCTACGCGCGGCAGTTTCTCGAGCAGATGGAAAAACCGGACGTCGATTTGATCGACGGCCTGTCCCCCGCGATCTCGATTGAGCAGAAGACGACCGCCGCCAACCCACGCTCCACGGTCGGTACCGTCACTGAAATTTACGATTACCTCCGGCTCCTGTTTGCCAACATCGGCATTCCGCATTGCCCGAACTGTGATCGCGAGATCACCTCGCAGACGCTCGAGCGCATCGTCGACGTGGTGCTCTCATATTCGCCCGACGAACGCATCAATATCCTGGCGCCGATCGTGCGCGGACGGAAGGGCGAGTTCAAGAAGGACCTCGCGGCGCTGCGGACGCGGGGATTTACACGCGCGCGCATCGACGGCGAGTTTGTCTCCCTCGAAGACGAGATCACGCTGGACCGCCGGAAGAACCACACGATCGACGTCCTGGTGGATCGCATCGTCATCAAGGACGGCGTGGAGCGCCGCATGCACGAGTCGATCGAGCTCGCGCTGTCGCTGGCCGATGACATCGTGCTCATCAACACGTTGCAGGGCGGCGATCGGTTGTATTCCCGACGCATGGCGTGCCCGTCGTGTGACCTGAGTATTCCGGAGATGACGCCGCGCGCGTTTTCGTTTAACTCGCCGCACGGCGCGTGTCCGGAGTGTCAGGGGCTGGGGCAGGTATACGACTTCGACCCCGCCAAAATTGTGCTGGATGACCGGTTGTCACTGACGGAAGGCGCGGTCCTGCCGTGGGTGAAGGGCGACACCAAGTCGCTTGGCGAAATGATGACCGGCCTCGAACGGGCCTTTGGCATCGACCCGTCGGTCCCGTTTGCGAAGTTGACCAAACGCCAGCGCGACGTGATCTTCATGGGTGCGCCCGGCCGCAAGACCAAGGGCGGCGATCCGTTCGGCGCGGACTTTGAAGGGGTCGTGCCCAATCTGCGGCGGCGGTTCGACAAGGGCACGTGGGCCGAGCAGGAAGCGCTGGAAGGGTATCGCGCCCTTCGCCCGTGCCTGGCGTGCCATGGCGAACGTCTGCGTCCCGAGAGTCGCGCTGTGCGCGTCAAGGGCCGCAAACTCGCGGAATACGTCAACCTGCCGCTCTCCGACGCGTTGCCGTTTGTCGAAGCGATGGAACTGACCGAGCGTGAGTTCCTCATCGCGGGGCGCGTGCTCAAGGAGATTCGGGAGCGACTTCGTTTCCTCACCGACGTGGGTGTGGGGTACCTCACACTCTCGCGCGGGGCGGCCACACTCTCCGGCGGCGAAGGGCAGCGCATCCGTCTCGCGACGCAGATCGGGTCTCAGTTGACGGGCGTGCTCTACGTCCTCGACGAACCGTCCATTGGTTTGCATCAGCGTGACAATCGCCGGTTGCTCGCGACGTTGTGCCGCTTGCGCAACCTCGGCAACACCGTGCTCGTGGTCGAACACGACGAAGACACCATCCGGCAGGCGGACTATCTCGTCGACCTTGGCCCCGGTGCCGGCGAACACGGCGGCGTGGTGATGTTCCAGGGGCGACCGCAACAATTGATGGCCGCTCCCGGGGATTCCCTCACAGGGCAATACCTGACCGGCGCGCGCAGCATCGAGATGCCCGCGAAGCGCAGGAAGGGCTCCGGCGAAAAGGTGGTCGTGCGTGGGGCACGCGCGAACAATCTGCAGAACGTCGACGTGGCGTTTCCGCTGGGCACATTGATCGCCGTCACGGGGGTGAGTGGATCCGGGAAGTCCACACTCGTGAATGAGATCCTGTATCGCTCTCTGGCGCGCACCATCTACCGGTCCACTGATGAACCGGGTGCACACGACGGTATCGACGGCCTCTCGCAGATCGACAAGGTCATTCAGATCGACCAGTCGCCGATCGGACGCACGCCCCGCTCGAACCCGGCCACCTACACAGGCCTGTTCACGTTTGTGCGTGAACTGTTTGCGATGTTGCCCGACTCACGCGCGCGCGGGTACAAACCGGGCCGGTTCTCGTTCAACGTCAAGGGCGGCCGGTGTGAATCGTGCCAGGGCGACGGCGTCATCGCCATCGAGATGCACTTCCTCCCGAACGTGTATGTCACGTGTGAGGAGTGCAAGGGCCGACGCTACAACCGGGAAACACTCGAGGTGAAGTACCGCGGCAAGTCGATCGCCGAGATGCTCGAACTCACGGTCGATCAGGCCATCGAACTGGTGGAAAATTTCCCGACCATCGCCACCCGGCTGCGCACGCTGCAGGAGGTCGGTCTCGGTTACCTCACGCTTGGACAGTCGGCCACCACGTTGTCGGGTGGAGAAGCGCAGCGCGTGAAACTCTCGCGCGAACTGGCCCGCCGCGGCACCGGTCGCACGATGTATATCCTCGACGAACCGACCACGGGCCTCCACTTTGAAGACGTCCGCAAATTGCTCGACGTCCTCAATCGGCTCGTGGATCAGGGCAACACCATCGTGGTCATCGAACACAATCTTGACGTCATCAAGTGCGCCGACTGGGTGATCGACCTGGGCCCCGAGGGTGGCCTGGGCGGCGGTCGCATTGTTGCGTCCGGTACGCCGGAAGCCGTCGCGAAGGTGGCCGCGTCGGCCACGGGTGTGTTCCTGGGCGGCCTGATGTCACCGGCCACACGTCCGGCGGTTTCATGACGCCTGTGTCAATATCCCCACAACCAGACGCTCATGTGGCGTGGTTGAATTACCACACCTTGAGAAAACGTCATGGTGAACCGGGACTGGTATATACTAGCTAAGTACAATGTAGCCAATCACTTGCAGTGATTTATGGTTTGTCATCAGATGTTGGCAACCAGATTGCTTAAGAGAGGGTGGCTGAACTCGATAAACATGCCCGCTCAACGCACCCTTCGTCACGCGACACCCTGCACCGGGATTGGACTTCATTCAGGTCAGAAGGTCTCCATCGTTCTCAAACCGGCACCCGTGAACCACGGGATTCGGTTTCTGCGGACCGACCTGGGCGTGGAAGTGGCAGCGACGACGGCGTGTCTGGGTGGCCCGCAGCAGCTGCAGACCGGCCTCCGTCAGGGCGACGCGGCGGTCGAAACCGTTGAACACCTGCTCTCGGCGCTTCGCAGCCTCGGCGTGGACAACGCCATCATCGAACTGAATCAGCCGGAAGTGCCAATCATGGACGGCAGTGCGTCCCCCTGGGTCTATCTGATCCAGAGCACCGGCACCAAGGACCAGAACGCGCCTCGCAAAGTGATCGAGGTGCTGTCGCCCGTGGAAGTCCAGGACGGCGACAAACGTATCACCGTCTTCCCGCACGACCGCTTCAAGGTCACGTACAGCATCGCGTTTGACCACCCGCTGCTGCGTCATCAGGAGAAGTCGCTCGACATCACCGAGCAGGTCTACGTGGATGAAATTGCGCCGGCCCGCACCTTCGGGTTCCTCAAGGACGTGGAACTGATGCGTCAGCGCGGCCTTGCCCTCGGCGGGTCACTCGACAACGCGATTGTGATCGGTGAAACCGGCGTCCTCAATCAGCTCCGGTTCGACGATGAGTTTGTGCGTCACAAGATGCTCGACGTGATCGGCGACCTCGCCCTGGTGGGGCACGCCATTCGCGGGCACGTGGTGGTGCAGCGGGGCGGTCACGCTCTGCATACGAAGTTCGCGACTGAACTCCTCCGTCAGCGCGACGCGTGGCGATTGGTGGACGCGAGCGAGCCGGCGGCTGCACCCGTCGCCGCCCGCGTCCCGGCACGCGCGACTCGTTAGGGCACAATCGTCTCCCCACGCTCCAGCATCTCGACCAGTGTCGCGATCTTCTTCGCGCGACCGGCTGGTGTCTTCATGTTGTTGGTCCGGAACCCCAGCGCGAACAGATTCATCTTCCCTAGCGTCTTGAGGGTCTTGCGTGCGCGCGGACTCGCGTTGATGGCCTTCAGGAGATCCGGGGGGAGCGTCTCAACGCTCGAGCTTCGGATCGGTGCGTACGCGTTGTCCCAGCGTCCATCCGCCTTTGCTGCGTCCACCGCGCGTTGCCCCGCAGGTGTCATGCGCTTCGCTTTGGTGAGCCTCGCGACATGGTCGCGGTTGATCTGGCTCCAGATGCTCTTTTTGCCTCGCGGCGTAAATCGCTGGAGAAATGAGTGTTCGTCAAACGACTTGACGATGCCGTCGATCCAGCCCCAGCACAGCGCCACGTCAAGCGCCTCCGCGTAGGTCACGGTCGGCAGGCCCGACGCCTTCTTGTGCATCTTCAGCCAGAGCTCGGTTTCGCGCTCGTGATTGGCGGCCAGCCACTTCTCGAACGCGGCCTGTGTGGCGAAGCCGCGGATCTTCTTTGGGTCGGGGACAACAGGCGCCATGCGTGTTCGCAGATCTTACCTGCTCGGGTGGGGGCTGTTGTCCGTGCGTAGGGCGTGGCCTTCCGCCTTCGCTGAAGCTTCGGCGGACCGCCGTAGCCTTGGCGGAGGCTGGTCGCGCCTCGCTCGGGCCGCAGGCGCCTCCCGCTTACTCGCGGACGGTAATGAGATCGATGATCGCAGTGTGGCGGCGCGTGGTCGCTCG
>CAYRGW010000071.1:0-24807 GCA_964423815.1 uncultured Solibacteraceae bacterium
CCCGGCCTCGATCTTCTTCTTCGAGTCGGTCGGCCTCGACTACGTGAGCTGCTCGCCCTATCGTGTCCCCGTGGCGCGACTGGCGGCGGCGCAAGCGGCGCTGAAGTCAAAGGCGTAAGAGCAAGATTCACATGAAGACATGTAGACATGCAGAAGACATGGTCACGTTGGGAGCCCGGCTTTAGCCGGGCTGCGTGACCGGAGGGTGACCGAAATGCAAGCGTGTGGGATGAGTGGGTTTCTGCCCACACTCTTGCATTTCGGTCACCCTCCGGTCGCGCCGCCGCCTTTGGCGGCGCCCAACGTGCACTCTCTGGTAGAACTACATGCCTGCATGGCTACATGTGATGAACTGAGTTCCAAATGATCACCACTCTTGTGCACCGGGATGGCCAGACGCGCCAGGTTGACGCGGTCGACCCAGCGTGGCTGGCCCCCGGGGCATCGGAGTTGGTGTGGGTGGATATTGAACTGCCCGATCCGGCCGCGCGTGCCCTGCTCGAAGAGGTGTTCCAGGTGCACGAGCTGGCGCTTGAAGATGCGCTCAGTGACATCCACCATCCCAAAATCGAACTCTACGACCGGTATCTCTATCTGATCCTGCACGGCATCCAGGCCGCCGGCGGCGAAGGCACCGGGTTTGAAACCCACGACATCGACTTTTTTCTTGGCGAGAAGTTTCTGGTGACCGTGCATACGGCCCCCTCTCGCTCCATCACCGGCGAACGCGCCACCTGTCTCCGCAACACGCACGCGCTGGGCGATGGTCCGGCCGGCCTGCTGCACCGCATCACCGACGCCATGGTGGATCACTACCGACCTGAGGTGGAGGCGCTGGAGGTGCGGCTGGAAGCGCTGGAAGACAAGGTCTTTGAGAGTCCCCACGAAAATCCGGTGCGTGAGATCCTCGCGCTCAAGCAGGACGTGGCGGCGCTGCGCCGCGTGACCATCCCGCAGCGTGATGCCCTTGGCCGTCTGGCGCGGCGCGAGTTCAGCCTGATCCCCGACGCGATCGCCTACCGGTTCCGCGACGTCTACGACCATCTGGTGCAGCTCACCGACGAATCGATCTTCTTTCAGGACCGGGTAAGTGGCCTGCTCGACGCGTACCTGTCCGCGCAGTCCAATCGTCTGAACCAGGTGATGAAGGTCCTGACGGTCATCTCGACCATCTTCATGCCGTTGACCGTGCTCACCGGGATGTACGGCATGAACGTGCCGCTCCCGCAGTTCCCCGGGGGCCCCCAGATGCAGTTCTGGTGGCTCATCGGGATCGTCACGGTCATCGTGGTCACGATGCTCGCGGCGTTCCGGCGCAGGGGCTGGCTGTGAACCGGATCCACCGGCTGCCCCCGGAGCTCTCGAACCAGATCGCCGCAGGAGAGGTGGTCGAACGGCCCGCGTCGGTGATCAAGGAGTTGGTCGAAAACGCGATTGACGCCGACGCCACACGCATCACCATCCTGCACGAGTTCGGCGGCAAAAAACTCATCAGCGTCGAGGACAACGGCGTGGGCATGTCGCCGGAGGATGCGCGGCTGGCGGTGGAACGCCATGCGACGAGCAAAATCCGCGAGGCGACCGACCTCGCAGCGATTCTGACGCTGGGCTTCCGCGGGGAAGCGCTGCCGTCAATCGCCTCGGTCTCGAAGTTCCGGTTGCGCACACGCGAACGCGGCGCGCTCAGTGGCACAGAAATTCGCATCGACGGCGGACATGTCGTGTCCGACAGGGAGGTTGGTGCGCCCGAAGGCACGCTGATTGAAGTGGGGGAGCTGTTCTACAACCTGCCCGCGCGCCGGAAATTTCTCAAGGCCGACACCGCCGAGTCTGCCCAGATTTCCCGCCTCGTCACCCAGCTCGCGCTCGGGTACCCAGAGGTGGGCTTCACGCTCAAGAGTCGCGACCGCGCGCTCATCGAAGCGCCGCCTGCGGCCTCGAGTGAAGAGCGGTTCTATCAAATCTACGGGGACCGTCCCGACCTGGTGCCCGTGCACAAGGTGGCGGCCGGAATGAGTGTCAGCGGCTTTATTGCTGCCCTCGCGGAGCAGGGACCGGTGCGTGGCCCGCAGCACGTCTTTGTGAATCGCCGACTCGTGAAGGACCGCACGATTGCGCACGCGATTTCGTCGGCCTACGCTGTCGGAACGATCAAGGAACGCAGCCCCGAAGTGCATCTGTTTATCGAGGTGCCGCCGGATCGGATCGACGTGAACGTGCATCCCACCAAGGCGGAGGTGCGTTTCCTCGACCAGAGTCTCGTGCACGAAGTGCTTCGCCGCGCACTCGTGGATGCGCTAGGGCAGGGAGGCGTTCCGGAGCTGGTGCTGAGCCAGGGCAGTGCCCCGCAGCCAGAACCCCTGGGCACATCGCTCCCGTGGTCCTTCGGCCAGGGACAACTGGAAAGCCGGGCGGCGTGGTCTGGAAACCCGCCAGGTGTCTTCGTAGCTGCCGGGCTTCAGCCCGGCAGTGCACCGTGGTCTGGAACGCCGCAGGACCCCCGCATCGGCCTGACCGGCGGCACCGCCACCGTGCAGTCGTTGATCAAGCCGCTCACACCACTCGGGCAGTTCCGCAACACGTTCATCATTGCGGTGGATGACGAGGGGATTGCAATCATCGATCAACACGTGGCGCACGAGCGCATCCTGTATGAGCAGGTGGCCGAACGCCTGACGACCGGCCGCGTTGAAGTACAGGCGCTCCTGTCACCAGTGATTCTTGAATTGTCGTCCGGTGAGCATCAGACGTTGCTTTCGCACATCGCTGAACTGGCGAAGCTCGGATTTGACTGTGAGGACTTCGGCGGCACCAGTCTTCGCATCACCGCCGTGCCCGCGCTGCTCGACTGGAAGCAGGTCGATGCCACCCTGCGTGCTGTCGCGACGGATCTGGACGGTCTGTCGCCTGGCGCCAGCGTGGACATCGCCCTCCGCCAGATGGCCGCTACGATGGCGTGTCATGCGGCGGTGAAGGCGAACGACCCGCTTACGCGCGAGAAGATGCAGTATCTGCTCGACGAATTGCGACGCACCTCACACTCCACCGTCTGTCCGCACGGCCGCCCGGTCGTGCTGCGGCTGACACGGCGGGAGATCGAGCGGAATTTCGAAAGGGTTTAGTTCGAGGTCCCGAGGTGCCGGGGTTCCCGGAGTCCCGAGGTCCGGCGGGCGCTTCATTTCAGGGGCACCCAGATCGTGCGGTGGTCGTTGCGTCCGGGGGTGATGGCTTCCCCAAGTGTCTTGATCCAGGTGCGTCCGGTGAAGGTGTCCACCAGCAGCACCTCACTCGAAAACAGCCCCGTTGTGATGAGCTGATATCGAGGATAGTTCCCAGCATCCGGAGTCAGATCCTTGAACTCGCACTGGTGCCAGATCGGGGTGGCGTCTTGTGTGTCGAGTTCGTCCACCTGCCCGGTCAACCGGTTGACCCTGTAGGTACGGTAGGAACTATTTGACGATGGCAGGACTTCGAATCGTGCATCGTTGGGCGCGGTGGTGTGGCGTGGCGGGAAGACGTCCTGCGCAAATGCCGGGACGGACACGAGCAAACAGACGAGCGCGGCGAACACACGAGACATGAGTCGAACTCCGATCGACGGGAGCGCGCTGGCACCTCGTTTGGACGCGGCGGCGGTCCTGCCGGTCGGATATCATCGCCTCCTCTGGAGGAACCGCATGTGGATATGCAGCAAGTGCAGGGAGACGCAGGAAGACACGTTTGAGGTGTGCTGGAATTGCGGCACGTCCAAAAGCGGCGAGGTCGATCCGGCGTTCAGTCGCGACGGTGTGCCCGCACCGATCAGCGCCGCCACGGGCCCGACCCTGGACTGTCTGCGGTGTCAGACGTCGCTCCAACATGTGGGCACCAGACGTTTCCACGAGGGCGCCAACTGGGGCGTCCTTGGTGAACTCGGCGAGCTGTTTGTGAAACGGGAGCAGTTCGACGTCTACGCGTGTCCGCGCTGTGGCCACGTCGAGTTCTTTGTCGATGGCGTCGGCGAAGCGCATCGGCCACCTGAGTAGGGAAGCGCCACGATGGCGATGAAAAAGATGATCGCGGCGGTGAGCCCGGATGCGTACGTCGAGGCGCTGGACGGCTGGCGTCGCGTGCTGGTCGAGGAGATTCGTGCGGTGGTCCGCAAGGCCGCGACGCTCGACGAGGTCATCAAGTGGGGCAATCTCGTGTATCTCTCGAGTGGACCGGTGCTGGTGATCCGTGCCGAAGAGGCTCGAGTCCTGATGAGTTTCTTTCGAGGCAAACAGTTGGTGGCGCGTGAGCCGCGTCTCAAGCCGAGCGGCAAATACGACCTGGCCACGCTCGAGCTGCGGGAAGGCATGACTGTGGCCCCGACCATCGTGCGCAAGCTCGTGCGGGAGGCGGTGGCCTTGAACACACGCTTCGGGGATCCCACAAAGTTGTGACACCGGCGACCGTGACACCCAGTGTGTCGGCGCTGAGACGCCGCCTTCGGTCGCTGGCCAATCCGGCGCACGCAAAAACCGGACAGTGGTTCTTCAAGACCGGACCAGGTGAATACGGCGAAGGCGATCAGTTCCTGGGCGTGCGCGTCCCCGTACTTCGCGGACTTGTTCGGGAGTTCGCCGCGCTCGATCTGGCGTCCGTCACCACACTCCTGCAGTCACCCTGGCACGAAGAACGCCTGCTCGCCGTGTTGCTGCTCGTCCGACAATACGACCGCGGCACGCCCGCTGAACGCGCGGCCATCTTTCGCCTGTATCTGCGTTCTCTCCGTTTCATCAACAACTGGGACATCGTGGATTCGTCGGCGCCGCAGATCGTTGGCCGTCATCTGGACGGCAAGGGCCGGGCCACGCTGCTCCGGTTGGCGAAGGCGCGGCTGCTGTGGTCGCGGCGAGTGGCCATGATGGCCACGTTCCACACCATCAGGCAGGGCGATTTTGCCGATGCGCTCGCCATCGCCACGCTACTGCTCAACGACGAACATGACCTCATCCACAAGGCATCCGGCTGGATGCTGCGGGAAGTGGGGCAGCGCGACCGCGCCGTGCTCGAAGGTTTTCTGGATCGGCACGCCTCCATAATGCCGCGCACAATGTTGCGGTATGCCATTGAGAAATTGCCGGTGCCCCGCCGGCGGGCCTATCTGGCGCGGTAAGTCGACATCCGCGATGGGGGTAGACTGACGCGGACAACCTATGAATACACCTCAACACTGCCCCAAGTGCAACGGACAGATGGTGCAGGGGTTTGTGCTCGACAACACGTACGGGGCCCACGACGTGAGTCAATGGGCGGAAGGCGCGCCCGTGAAGTCGTTGTGGGTCGGCACCAAACTGCCCAAACACGCGATGGTGCCGATCGGCGCCTACCGGTGTGAGGCCTGCGGGTTCCTCGAGTTTTATGCCCGCTCTGAATTCGGGGCGCAGTAGATGGACCTGGACGCCCTCGACCAACGTATCGCCGGCGTGATGGCACGTGTCGGCGTGCCCGCCCTTCGTGTCTCGCTGGCCATTATCTTCATCTGGTTTGGTCTGCTCAAACCCCTCGGCCTGTCGCCTGCAGGGCCACTGGTGGAGTCCACCGTGTCGTGGATGCCGTTCTTCACGCCTACGCAGTGGGTCGGTGTGATTGGCTGGTGGGAAGTGCTCATCGGCGTGACGTTCCTGTTCAGGTCGACATTGCGTATCGCCATCGGCCTGCTGGCCCTGCAGATGACCGGCACGTTTTTGCCCCTCGTGATGCTGCCGGGCGTGACGTTTCAGGCGGGGCTGTATCCGTTTGTCCCGACCATCGAGGGGCAATACATCATCAAGAACCTGCTCATCATTTCGGCGGCGCTGGTCGTCGGCGGCACGGTGCGTCCAGGCGCGCGGTGAGGGTATCCTGATAGCCGTGTCTATCCAACGACGTCCGCTGCTGCTGTGTGTGGCTTTTGTCCTGACCGCGTTTGTCTCGGCGTGTTCGAGTGAGCCCGAGCGCCCGAAGGTGCCCGAAGGGGCCAAGAGTTCCGGTGGGAAGCACGCGGTGATCGAAACCGCGCAGGGGGCCATCAGCCTGGAGTTCTTCGCCGATGAATCGCCGATTGCCGTGGAAAACTTCCGACTGCTCGCCGAACACGGGTATTACGACGGCCTGACCTTTCACCGCATCGTGAAGGGGTTCATGCTGCAGGGGGGCGACCCGGCCGGCGACGGCACCGGTGGCGAAAGCGCGTGGGGCGGCACCTTCGCCGACAACATCGTCGAAGACTCACCGCTGTATCGCAACGGCTATCGGCGCGGCGTGCTGGCCATGGCGAACCGTGGGCCGAACACCAACGGCAGCCAGTTCTTCATCATGCATCAGGACTATCCGCTGCCGCCCAACTACGTCATCTTCGCGCGCGTGACGGGCAGCATGGCGGCGGTTGATGCCATTGCGGATGTGAAGACCGCGATGGGTGGAGACGGCAACATGAGTGCGCCGGTGACACCGGTGGTGATCAAAAAGATCACCATTCAGCCCTAGCCGCCACGGACGGTCTGTCATGTGCCGCAACATCAAGACACTCGCGAACTTCTCGCCGCCGGCCACGCCGGATGAGATCCGCGCGTCTGCGTTGCAGTTTGTGCGCAAGCTCAGCGGTACGGCCAAACCGTCCAAGGTGAACGAAGAAGTGTTTGCTCGCGCGGTTGAGGAGGTCAACGCCGCCGCCGAACGGCTGATTCGGGACTACGTGACCAACGCGCCGCCGCGGAACCGCGACGAAGAACGTGCCCGCCTCATCGCACGCTCACGCGAACGTTTCGGGCCGCGCTGATCACAAACTCACACGAGGCGTGAAGGCGTGAAGGCGTGAAGGCGTCTGGCAATGTGGCCTGGCGCGTCCGGCGGAACGCCGGACGCCGCATTCGGCGTGAGGGCGGAACGATTCTCTGAATACGAGAGTGCCTCAGATGGATTGCGAACGGCACTCTCGTATTCAGAGAGTCGTTCCGCCCCCACGCGCCCGGCCACGTGGTGACCTCCATGACTCAATGTCTCGTGTGAACTGACTACTCCTGGCGGAGCGTCAGCGCAGCGTCGACGCCGAGGGCCCGCCGGACCGGGCCGATGGTCGCCACGCCGGCGGCGACGAGCACGGTCATCACGGCACCGAGCAGCACAGCGGGATTGGTGAGACTGGTCCGGAACAGCAAAGTGCCGACGACGTGAGCGGAGGCGAGTGCGCCGAGCGCACCGGTCGCCACGCCAAGACCAACCAGGATCACCCATCGTCGCCAGATGAGCGTGAGGATGTCCAGACGGTTGCCGCCAATGGCGAGGCGTACTGCCATTTCCCGGTGTCGCGACGCAAACTCGTAGCTGAGTACGCCGTAAATGCCCAACGCTGCGAGCAGCAGCCCGACCGCCCAGAAGATGGCGAGCAACTGTGTCGGTGCGCGTTGTGTGAGCAGAGAAGCGTCCACGCTGTCCGCCATTGTGTCGGTCCAGAATGGGGTCAGGGCGTCGTCCACCGCGTGAATGTGACGGACCACCTCCGACCAACGACGGTCCTCGTCCTGGTGTTTGACCGCCAGCCGAAAGAACCCGGGCGAGCCCTGGGTGACGGGGGTGTAGACCGCGCCGGGCAGATCAACATCGCGCAGACTCGACTGCTGCACGGTGCGGACCACGCCCACGACGGTGACGGCCTCGTTCAGAGTGCCTGGGCGTGCGGACGGCCAGAAGCGACGACCGACAGCTCCCTCGGGCCAGAAGCGCTGTGCCAGCGTTTCGTCGACGATGGCGACAGGCCGGCTCGTGCGGGTGTCCGATGGCTGGAACCGCCGGCCCGCGATCAGTCGGATGCCCATCGTGTCGAAGTAGTGTTCGCTGACGGTGGTCCCGAATGGCGTTGCGGTCGCGCTGTCGGATACGTCGGCGACAAACGGGGTTCGGGTGGTGTCGCCTGAGAATGGCAACTGGGTCGCCGACGCGGCCTCAACCACACCCGGCGTGCGCCTGACCGCATCGAGAATCTGTTCAAGAAGTGCGAGACGTGCCTGCGGCGTTGGATACCGTTGCCCCGGAATGATCAACGCGGCAACCGAGACGTGGTCGCGATCGAACCCTGTGTCCATCGACTCCAACTGGCGAAGGCTTGAGAACAAGAGTCCGGTCGCGAGGGCCAGAACCATCGCGAATCCGATTTGTCCACTCACCAGGAGCCGGAGAGGCCACTGCGACCCTCCGGTGTGTGTGCGTGTCGATGCGACGTGGAGGTGTCCTGGGCGACGGGTCGCCATCAGGGCGGGGACGATTCCAGACAACAAAGCGGCCAGCATTACCCAGCCGGCCGACCACAGGACCACCGTGCCGGAAATTGCGACGGCCCCCACCCTGGGAATTTCGTAGACCTCGAAGGCTGCCAACAGACGCAGCGCACTCTGCGCCCCCGCCAATCCGAGCGCACCGCCGATCAAGGCGAGCACGGAGGTCTCCACGGTCAACTGGCGCACGAGCCGGAAACGGTTGGCGCCGAGGGCCGCACGCACCGCCAACTCGTGTCCGCGCTGCCGCGTCCGCAGGACCACAAGCGTCGCCACGTTGGAAATACCGATCAGGAGCACCATCCCCGCACCCATCCACAGCAGGAACAAGGGATCACGGACATCGTTGGTCATGTCCTCACCGAACGGCCGAACGGTGGTCGTGTACCCGGCGATGGAGATTCGCTGGTGCAGCTCGGCCGGATAGGCCGCGAGGGCGCGAGCGTTCATTGCGGCAATTTCCGCCTGCGCCTGTTCAGCGGTCGCACCAGGCGCCAGCCGCGCGAGCATGTGGAAACTGTCGCTGTGCCTGGCGCGGATCTCCCGGTGCTGCGGCCCGAACGTGAGGGGCGTGAACACTTGCGCATCCCAGGTGGGAAAACGAAAGGTCTCCGGCAGAACTCCCACCACCTCGAAGTCGGCGCCGTCCAGAGTGATCCTGGTGCCCACGATGTCGGGGCGTCCACCAAACGCCGACTGCCACAATGTGAATCCGAGAATCACGACCGGCCGACTGCCGATGGTGGCGTCCTCTTCCGTGAATCCGCGGCCGAGCAGCGCCGGCACCTGGAGGAGGGGGAAAAACGACGGCGTGACACGAAGAGCAAACGTGTGGCGGCTGCCATCGGTCGCGCTCAGCGTATTGGACTCCGCCCGATACAGTGCGATCTCCTCCAGCGTTTGTGCGCCGGCCCGGCGGTCGAAATATTCCGGCGCGCTGGACGCCGTCCGCGCGACTCCCGCTGCCGGATAACTGTTGTGCAGCGCCACGATTCGGTTCGGCTCGCCGAAGGGAAGTGGCGCCAGGACGACGGCATACACCACGGAGAACACGGCCGCGTTGACTGCAATACAGGTCGCGATCGTCGCAACGATGGTCGACGCGAAGAGGGGGCGCCGGGCGAGTTGTCGCGCGGCCAGCCGTATGTCACGCGCCAGGTCCTGCAGCGGTCCGACACCGGTTTCGTCTCTGACGGCATCTTTGGTGGCGCCAAGGTTGCCAAGTTGCTGGCTGGCGGCCTCGCGCGCCGCCTCCCACGACAGACCTCGCCGGACGTGTCGGGCCGTGGCTTCGTCAAGATGGAAGCGGAGTTCTTCGTCCAGTTCCGACTCAAAACGTCGGCCGCCAATCAGGGCGGTCACCCGGCTCCAGAGAGCGAACACGAGGCGCCGCATCAGGGCTCCGACCGGCGCGTCGCGAGCACGCGGTTGACCGCGCCCGATGTGCGGGACCACTCGGCCTGATGGGTGGAGAGTCGCGTTGTCCCCTGTGTCGTCAGTTCATAAAATCGCGCGCGGCGCCCACTCTCGGTAATCTGCCACTGTGCCTTGACGAGGCCTTGACGCTTGAGCCGCTGGAGGGCGGGATACAAGGAGCCCTGATTGACGCAGAACACGCCATCCGTGATCTGCTCCAGCTGCTCCGCCAGCCCCCAGCCGTGCATCGGCTGGAGTTCGAGCAGTTTCAGGACGAGCAGTTCCAGCGTGCCCAACAGGACCGCCGATCGTTCTGTGGTCATGGCTTCCGCTCCTTTTGGCGGTCAACAGAAGGTAGCACGCCTGCTGTAGACGGGCAAAAGGAGCGGCGGGTTCCCTCGGCGGCCTCACACGAGGCGTGAAGGCGTGAAGGCGTCTGGCGATGTGGCCTGGCGCGTCCGGCGGAACGCCGGACGCCGCATGCGCCGCGGGGGCGGAACGATTCTCTGAATACGAGAGTGCCTCAGATGGATTGCGAACGGCACTCTCGTATTCAGAGAATCGTTCCGCCCCCACGCGCCAGGCCCCCTGGTGACCTCCATGACTCCATGTCTCGTGTGAGACTACTTGCGCCGTTTGGCGCGGGCGCGGTCGAGGGCCTCGCGTAACTTGGGTTCAAGGCCGCGGTCGGTGGGTTCGTAATACACCCGGCCGGCCAGGTTGTCCGGCAACGACGACATGGCCGTCATGGCGTCGGGCGAGTCGTGGGCGTACTGGTAGTCCTTGCCGAACTCAAGGTCCTTCATCAACTTCGTCGGCGCGTTGCGGAGATGCAGCGGCACGGGTGCGGCTTCGTTCCGCAGCGCATCACGCGCCGCGGCCTTGTAGGCCATGTAGACGGCGTTGCTCTTCGGCGCGGCCGACATGTACGTCACCAGCTGCGCCAGGGCGGTGTTGCACTCGGGCATGCCGAGAAAGTGCGTCGCATCCTTGGCGGCAATGGCCAGTTGCAGGGCGCGCGGGTCGGCGTTGCCGATGTCCTCCGAGGCAAACCGCACCAGACGTCTCGCCACATACATCGGATCCTCACCAGCCTCGAGCATACGCGCCAGCCAATACACGGCCGCGTCTGCATCGCTGTTCCGGATCGATTTATGGAGCGCCGAGATGATGTTGTAGTGTTCGTCGCCCGACTTGTCATACAGCAGGGCCCGGCGACCCACCAGGTCGGTGAGGGTCGCGGCGGTCAATTGGCGCGGGCCGGACGCCGGCAGCGACGACACCACCTGCTCCAACAGATTCAACGCGACGCGCGCATCACCGTTGGCGTATCGCGCGATCGACGCCAATCCCTCATCGTCGGCATCCACATCGGTCGCACCGAGACCACGCTCGGCATCAGTCAACGCCCGGCGGAGAATGGTCACCACGTCCTCCTGCGTCAGCGGCTGGAGCACGTAGACCTTGGATCGTGAGAGCAAGGCCGAGTTCACCTCAAACGACGGATTTTCGGTCGTGGCGCCGACCAACACCACCGTGCCCGACTCGATGTGCGGCAAAAACGCGTCCTGCTGCGATTTGTTGAAGCGATGGATCTCATCGACGAAAAAGATCGTCCGTCGTCCGCGCTGCTGCCGCGTGTGTTCGGCGATCGCGATGACTTCCTTGATCTCCTTGATGCCCGACGTTACTGCGCTGAATGCCGCGAACTCGGCGCCGCTGGCATGCGCAAGCACACGCGCCAGCGTCGTCTTGCCCGTGCCTGGAGGCCCCCAGAGAATCAGCGAGTGCAGGACGCCGGCGTCGATCGCGCGTCGCAGCGCCTGACCGGGGCCGACCAGGTGCGCTTGTCCGACGTATTCGTCGAGGGTGCGCGGCCGCATCCGTTCGGCCAGTGGCGTCCCCAGCGTGGATGCCGGTTCATCGTCAAACAGCGACGTATTCATCGGCCTCCGCGCTGTCGACGCGCCTCGTAGAGGAGCAGGCCGGCGGTGACCGAGACATTGAAGGAGTCCAGCCCGGCGCGCATATCGATATACACGCGTGTATCCGCGTTGTCCTGCACCTCGGTGGAGAGCCCGGCGCCCTCGTTGCCCAGGAGCAGAAGCACAGGGCCGGTCAGGTCCACATCCCGGACCTCGACCGCGCCACTGGCATCACGTGCAGCCGTCGCGATGACCTGGACACCCTCCGCCCGCGCCTGCGCCACCACTGCGTCCACCGACCCCCGCGCGACCGGTAGACGAAACGTGCTGCCCATGGCGCCGCGGAGCGACTTCCAGCTGCCGGGATCTGCGGTGGCACCCAGCATGGCCACACCCGTTGCGTCGAGTCCATCTGCACAGCGGACAATCGCACCCGCATTGCCGGGGTCCTGGACGTCCACCACTCCAACGACGAGTGCCGGCGCAGGAGACCACAACGCGTCCGTGCCGGCGGGGGACCAGGCCGCAAGCGCGACGATGCCGCTGGGGGTGCGGACGGGACTCACCGCATCCATCACATTTGTGGTGACGTCGTAGATCTCGGCACCCGAGGCCTGGGCGAGCGACCACAACTGACGCGCATCCGGCGCGTCACTCTCAAGCACGGCCGTTGTCGCGAGGATGACCTCCATGGGCAGGTCCGCGCGGAGGGCCTCGAGGACCACGTGGGCACCGTCGAGGAGCACCACGTCGTCGTCGGCGCGGCGGTGGCCGGCGACGTCACGGATGCGAGTCACGATGGGGTCCTGGCGACGAGTCAGACGAGGAAACGACACCCATCGATGCTACCGCTTGCGCCCGGTCGAATGGGATAGACTTTTCACACGATGAAAGCCCGTCTGATCAAGCGATTCGAAGACGAGATCTCCGTGCTCGACCGCGAGCTGACGCACGATCTGCCCAAGGAAATCCAGCGCGCCCGTGAACTGGGCGACCTGCGCGAGAACGCCGAATATGCGGCCGCGAAGGAACGCCAGCGGTTTGTGGAAACACGGATTTCGATGTTGCGCACACGCGTGTCGGAACTGCAGCTCCTCAACATGGACAAAATTCCGACCGACCGCGCAGGGTTTGGGTCCAAGATTACCGTGATTGAAAACGGCAAGGAGACCACGTACGAACTCTGCATGCCGGAAGATGCCGATCCAGACAAGGGGATGATCTCGGTGGCGTCCCCGGTCGGGCGCGCGTTTGTGGGCAAGGAAGAGGGCGACGAGGTGGTCGTCGCCATTCCAGCCGGGAAGCGCACGTTCGAAATCGTCAGCCTCCGTACCATTCACGACGAGAGCTAACGACCGCTCATGGCGCTCTCTTCCTACGCTCCTCGCCTCCGCACGGCGCTGGTGTTGTGCGGAACGGGCACGGCCGGGGCCTACCAGGCCGGTGTGCTTCGGGCAATGGAAGAGGCGGGCATCAAGGTCGATCTTGTGGCCGCGCATGGTGCCGGTGGTGTGGGGGCGCTCAGTGGGGCCGTCGACAGTGGCGGGCACCTGTGGTCCGACGCGGGGCCCTGGACCAATCCCCGCGCGACGCTGGCCTACCGGTGGCGCCGCGCGCTCCGCATGGCGGCGCTGTCGATCGGCATCGCGCTCCTGCTGTTGGTGTCACCGCTTGTCGTGGTTATCGCCGCCACGGTCGTCTACGGCCTCGGCATGCTGGCCTCCCTCGCCAGTTTCCCGTCGATTGCCGGCAGCCTGCTCGACGTATACACGCGGATGCTCGGCCTGCTGTTTGATCCACCGATTCTTCCCACGATCGTGCCGCGACTGGTGGTGCTGGCGTTGGTGGTGATGGTGGCGGTGCTTGCCCTCGCCGCGTGGCAGGCCCGTCGCGGGCCACGTAGTCGTCGCCGCACGCGTGGACTGTTCTGGTGGCGCCTGCTCGGGCATCCGCTGGATCCGAAGGAGCCTGAAAACCTCGCCGTCGAGACGCTGTGGAGTCTGACGAAGGGCGCCTCAGGCGCGCCGACGCCGTCGCGTGAGGAGATGGGGCGTCGGTATGTGGAGCTGGTCAGCGACAACTTCGGTCAGCCCGGCTTCCGCGAGGTGTTGCTCGGGGTGCACGACGTTGATGCGCGTCGTGATGTGGTGGTGGGACTCATCGCCCCCCAGTGGCAGTCAGCGTTTATGCAGCGTCGTGTCGGCGCCGGGCCGAGGGAAGCCGAGGCCGTGGATGTGACCGGCGGGGCCGAGACGGACCGCTCGCTGATTGTGGATGCGCTGATTGCCGGCCTGCGTATCCCTGTCGCGTCAGCGCCGCACGATGTGACATTTCCCATCAACAGCTACTGGCAGGGCGAGACCCATCGCTGGTGCGACCGGCCGGAGCTGGTCGGCCGATTGATTGACGAGGTCGCCCGTGTCGGTGTGGAGCAGGTGATTCTTGTGACACCGGCGCCGCCCGCGGCGTTGCCACACGACATGCGGGCGCGTCCCGGTGACTTCCGGCACCGGATGGGGGAGGCCCTCCGTTCGGTCGAGTCGGCGGCATTCCAGGAGGCGTGGGCCGCGGCTGCGAGCCGGTTCTCCGGCGTGTTCGCGATTCGCCCGGATCACAATCCGCTCGGGCCGTTCGACTTCGGCGGCACCTACGACGAGTCGTCCGATCGCACGCGCACACTCGCGGAGTTGATGCAGCAGGGCTACGACGACACGTATCGACAGTTCATTGAACCGGTGGTCGCCTCGGGCGAACGCATCGATTCCGTGTAGAGGGGCGACAGTTGACCACACGCGACACCGACATCATTCACGCCGGGGAAGGCCTCCCCATTGCGGCCACACCCGTCACAACGCCCATCTATTCGGCCACGACGTTTGCGTTTCCGTCAGCCGCCGAGCTTGAGCGTTTTCAGCAGGGCGCGTCGGATCACTACATCTACACGCGGTACGCCAACCCGACCGTGCAGGCCGTGGAGGCCAAAATCGCGGCCGCCGAGGGTGGGGAAGCCGCGCTCATCACGGGCTCAGGCATGGCGGCCACCTCCACCGCGTTGTTTGGCTTACTCCAGGCCGGTGACGAAGTCCTGTGCGCGTCGTCAATCTACGGCGGGACGTTGCAGGTGTTGACGACGTTTCTCGCGAAGTTTGGTATCACCACGCGGTTCGTGCCACTCGCGGATCTGGCTCATGTGGGTCGGCTCGTCAGCCCCGCGACCAAGGTGCTCTGGTTCGAGACCCCGACCAATCCCACGTTGCGTTGTGTGGATATCGCTGCGGTGACGGCCGCATGCAAGGCGAAGGGCGTGACGTCGATCGTCGACAACACCTTTGCGAGCCCGATCAATCAGCAGCCGTTGTCGTTGGGCGCCGATCTGGTCATGCACTCGGCGACAAAGTTCCTGAACGGCCACAGCGACGTCACCGCAGGCGCGCTCGTCGGATCGGAGGCGATGATTAAACGCCTGCACCCCGCGCGCAAGTTGCTCGGCGGCATCCTCGAACCTGCGTCAGCCTATGCGCTGGGCCGCGGCATCAAGACACTGGCCGTGCGCATCGCCCGACACAACACCACCGCGCAGACGGTGGCCGAATGGCTCGAACAGCAGCCGGCGGTCAGCCGTGTCTTTTACCCGGGCCTCGCCTCACATCCCGACCACGCCATCGCGGCACGGCAGATGTCAGGTTTCGGTGGGATGATCTGCTTCGAGTTGGCGGCAGGTTACGCCGGCGCCGTGCGTACATTCGACCGCTTGCAGATCTTCCAGCGCGCCGCCAGCCTCGGCGGCGTCGAGAGCCTGTGCTCCTTGCCCGTGCTCACGTCGCAGTACGGACTGACCGACGCGCAACTGGCCGACGCCGGCGTCACCCGCGGCATGTTGCGCCTGTCGATCGGCCTCGAGTCGGCAGAGGACTTGATTGCGGACCTCGGCACGGCGCTCGCGTAGTCCGGATGGTCCGATGATACGCTCTGCCGATGCATCCGATGTTCCTCAGCGACGTGGAGTTACGCGAACCCCAGGGGCCCTACGCCGGTCCCATGATGGGGCTGCGATCTGCAGGCCTGCCGATCCCGCAGATCATGCACCTCTTCGCGTTCAAACCTGATCGGACGGGCTTCCTCTCGCAGTTCACGCAAGGGGTGATGCGAGGGCCGTCGCCGCTCTCGCCGGGCTTCCGGGAGTTGATAGCGGCATTTACGTCCCGCCGCAACGAATGCGCGTTTTGAATCGGTTCCCACGCTGCGGTCGCAGCGTCATTGTTGGGAGATCGAACGCTGGTGGATGCGGTGCTGGAGGACTTTCGAACCGCATCGATTGACGAGGCAGACAAGGTGATGTTCGCGTTTCTTGAAAAGATGAATCGCGAGTCCACGCAACTCCAGCAGGCCGACATCGACGTCGTCAAAGCAGCCGGTTGGTCCGATGAAGCGCTCTACGACGCGATCACCGTCTGTGCGCTATTTAATTTCTACAACAAGTGGATCGACGCCACCGGTGTCAGCGACATGCCTGCGGCGGCGTATGCAGGGTCAGGTGAGCGGCTGGCGACGCATGGGTACGTGCCGGGGACCGTGCCGTAGCATCAGACGGGCTTGGCGGCTTTCTCGGGTTTTTTGTCGGCGTGGGTGTCGGCGGCGAGGAACTGTTCGGCGAGTTCGCCGATGCGGGCGGCGATGCCGACGCCTGACAGGTTGCCGAACTTGATCGCGAAACGCTCAGCGGGAACCACGGCTTTGGCCAGCGCGCGGTGACCACCGGCGCTGCCGATATCGCCGAAGTTGGCCTTCACAAAATCACCCGCGTTCCGCGAATAACCCAGATTCCGCACACTGATGATCATGTGGCCGCCGACGATGCCGGAGACGATGGCCCATTTGACGCCTTCCACCTGCAGCAGGAAGTCGGCCGTGTAGGGGATGAAGTCCTCGCGCGTGGTTTCGCCGACAAACGCGGAGAGCACCTGCGACTTCAGTCGGCTGGTCGCCAGCGCGCGGGTGACGTGCTCCAGGCGCTCCAGTGTGATTTCGGCGCCTTCCATCTTGCGGATCAGCGCGGCGTCTGCGAGTGGATACAGGAACGTAAATGCCTCGAGGTCGGACTTGTTGGTGTGCCGTGCGAAAAACAGCGTGTCCGACTTGATGGCGTAGAGCATCGCCGTCGCCGTACGTTCAGAGATGTTCACGTCCACCGCGCGCAGGTGTTCGGTGAGGATCGTGCACGTGGACCCGAACTCCGGGCGGATGTCCTTGAAGACGGCCGTGTATCCCGTTTGTTCGGGATGGTGATCGATGACCAGGTCCACCCGCGGCAACTGTCCCGGGAAATAGTGCGGTTGGACGTCAACGGTCGCGATGCGATCAAAACTGGCGAAGTCGGCCGGGGTGACCGTTTCCACCTGAATGTCGAGCAGGTCGGCCATCCGCAGATTTTCCGGACGGGTCACGCCGTGCAGGGCGCCGATGATCGCCGTGGCCTTGGTGCGGCGCAGCAAGGTGCGCAGCGCGAGGCCCGCGGCCAGGGCGTCGGGATCCGGCTCGTTGTGCAGCAGGATCAGGACACGGTCGGCGTCGGCAAAATACCGCTGGTACTGCTGAACGCGGGCGCGTGTCATCGCGCGGTCCAGTTCGGTGGTCAAGGCCCCCGACAGCAGTTCCGCGAGGTCCAGGTGTGTGAGCTCGGGGACCAGCTCCTGAATGTCGTCGTAGTTCTTGCGCGTTTTGGGATCGGTCCCGGCGTGCAGGATGTAGAGGAGGCTGCCGCCCGCGTCGCGAATGGCCGACACGATCCGTTTCAGGCTGCGTTTGCCGTTGTCTTCCACCAGCACACAGGTGGAGGGGGAGAGATCGGCCCGTAGATAAGAATCGACCTTCTTGGGGTCAGCCACCGTCGCGGCAATCTGATCCTCAACAAGTCGACGGGCGAGCGGGCGACTTTCGACCAGAAACTCCAGGTCGACCGTGCCCGACAGAACCTGATGAAGGGTTCTGATCACCAACTCGTCCTGACAGACGGCCAGTGCTCTCATGCGGCGGCTTCCACACGGAAAGCGGTATCACCCATGGTGCGAACATCCCATTATACGCACCCCTGTGACGTCCAGGGGGTATCATGCGCCAATATGAGGCTTGTTGGCGCCTGTGTGCTGCTGGCCGGAGCCCTGCTGCTGCCGTCGGGGCTTCCCGCCCAGCAGGTGTATCGGACCACCACCGACGTGGTCACCTTGCCGGTGACCGTGACCGGGCGTGGCGATACCCTTGTGGACGGCCTCCAGCGCGACCAGTTCCAGGTCCTCGAGGACGGCAAACCACAATCGCTGACGTTTTTCGCCGCCGGCCCGGCCCCCGAGGTCCCGCTCCATCTGGGGCTCCTGCTCGACACGTCCGGCAGCATGCAGAAGGATCTGGCCGCTGCGGCGACCGCGGCCGTCCGCTTCGTGAATACCCTGGACGACGTCCGTGACGTCACCTTTGTCGACTTTGCGGACCAGGTGCGGGTCTCCCGCTTTTCGCCCGACAGTTTTCCCCACCTCTTTGAACGGATCCGCGGCAATACGGCGGACGGGTACACGGCGCTGTATGACGCGGTGGCGACGTACCTGGCGTCCGCCGAGGATCAGGATGGGCAGAAGGTGCTGCTGCTGTACACCGACGGCGCGGACTCGCGCAGTGAAACCACCTTTGGCGAACTGGTCGAAATGTTGCGGCTCAGCCAGGTGATGGTGTACGTGATTGGGTACCTGGAGAATCAGACGTCCACGGAGCGGTCGCTGCAGCAGATGCGCATGAACGACGTGGCGCGGCAGACGGGTGGTCATGCGTTCTACCCGATGGGGAAAGACGACGTCGATCGCATCTACGCGCGGATTCGTGATGAACTGGGCTCGCGGTACACCCTGGGGTACGTCTCATCCAATCCGAAGGCGGACGGGACCTTTCGGAAGATACAGGTCAAGGTGACGGCACCCGATATCAGGGGGCTCAAGGTCAGAACCCGCCCGGGTTACTTCGCGCCTCATAGGGTACAGCAGCCATAAATCCGGTCTGCTAGTATGGGTGATTCGGACAGAGTCACTCATGCCTTCCATTACTGACCGTTTCGAGCTCGAATCCGACTTTGAGTTGCGCGGCGATCAGCCCCGCGCGATCCCGCAGTTGGTCGAGGGGCTGAACCGCGGCGATGACGCACAGGTGCTGCTCGGCGTCACCGGGTCCGGCAAGACGTTCACCATGGCGCATGTGGTCGCCACGGTGAACCGGCCGACGCTGGTCATGGTCCACAACAAGACCCTGGCGGCGCAGCTGTACCAGGAGTTCAAGCGTTTTTTTCCGAAAAACGCGGTCGAATATTTCGTCAGCTACTACGACTACTACCAGCCGGAAGCCTACATGCTGGCCAGTGACTCCTATATTGAAAAAGAATCGATCATCAACGAGGAGATCGATCGCCTGCGGCTCTCCGCGACGCGTTCACTGTTTGAGCGCCGTGACGTCCTGGTCGTCGCCAGCGTCTCCTGCATCTACGGTCTTGGTTCGCCCGAGTCCTACTTCGGCCTTGTCGTGGAAATCCAGAAGGGCGCGCAGATGGGGCGCGATCAGCTGCTGCGGTCACTGGTGGAAATCCAGTACGAACGCAACGACCACGAATTCACGCGCGGCACCTTCCGCGTCCGCGGCGACATCGTCGAGGTCTATCCGTCGTACGAAGACATCGGGATGCGGTTCGAGTTTTTTGGCGATGAAGTGGACGCCCTGGTCACGTTTGATCCGTTGACCAGCAAGGAGGTCCGTCGTCACGACCGCCTGTCGGTGTTTCCGAAGTCCCACTTCGTCACGCCACGCGCCAAGACATTGGAGGCGATCGAACGGATCAAGGTGGAGCTGCGCGAACGACTGAGCGATCTCGAGGGCGCCGGCCGTGTGCTTGAGGCGCAGCGACTGCACCAGCGCACCATGTTCGACCTCGAGATGATGAAGGAGATCGGGTATTGCCACGGGATCGAGAACTACTCGCGGCATCTCTCTGGCCGCCAGGCCGGGGACCCGCCGCCGACACTGCTCGACTATCTGCCTGACGACGCGTTGCTGATTGTGGACGAGAGCCATCAGACGGTGCCACAGGTGCGCGGGATGTATCACGGGGACCGCTCACGTAAGGAAGTCCTCGTCGAATACGGGTTCCGGCTGCCCTCGGCCCTCGACAACCGGCCGCTCTCGTTCCCCGAGTGGGAAGAGCGGCGGCCGCAGGTGGTCTATGTCAGCGCGACGCCCGGCGCCTATGAGCTCAATCACGCCGGCGGGGTGATCGTCGAGCAGATCATTCGTCCGACGGGCCTGGTCGATCCGCCGATTGACGTCAGGCCGGTGGCCGGCCAGGTGGACGACCTGCTCGCCGAGATTCGTGAGGTGGTCGGGCGCCGCGAACGTGTGCTGGTGACCGTGCTCACCAAACGGATGGCGGAAGACCTCACGACCTACTATCAGGAGTTGGGGGTGAAGGTGCGGTACCTCCACTCCGACATCGACACACTTGAGCGGGTGGAGATTCTGCGTGACTTGCGCCTGGGCACCTTTGATGTCCTCGTGGGGATCAACCTGCTGCGGGAAGGCCTGGACCTGCCGGAAGTGTCACTGGTCGCGGTGCTCGACGCGGACAAGGAAGGGTTCCTCCGGTCGGCGGGTGCGTTGATTCAGACCATTGGCCGGGCGGCCCGGCACGTGCGTGGCCGCGCAATTCTCTACGCTGACAAGGTGACCGATTCCATGCGGCACGCCATGAACGAGACCGATCGTCGGCGAACGGTGCAGGAAGCCTACAACGTGGAACATGGCATCACTCCTGCATCCATCATCAAAGACATCGACGGTGTGATGTCGAGTGTGTATGAACGGGACTATTTAACCGTCCCGGCGGCCACAGATGGGCGTCAAACGTTCCACTCACAGGGTGATCTGGACCGGAAAATTGCGGAATTGGAGACCGGCATGCGGGCGGCGGCGGCAAATCTGGAGTTTGAGCGGGCCGCGAGCTTACGTGACGAATTGCGGAAGTTGCGCGAGCCGGGACGTGTGCTGGTCGGAGGCGAGGGTTAGGTGGCGCTCAACGACGGCCTGAAAAAGGGCGTGCTCGAGGTACAGGAGTATTTCCAGCTCCTCGGGCAGGTGGCGCGTGGCCTCACGTCCCGCCCGATCTATTTTCGCGACATCATCGAGCAGTTTGATGCCATCGGCATTGGCTCCATGACGGTCGTGCTCCTCACGGGCACGTTTACAGGCATGGTGCTCGCGCTGCAATCCGGCGTGACGCTGGACCAGTTCGGGGCGCGCTCGATGGTCGGCCGCCTGGTGAGTGCGACCATGGTCAAGGAATTGGGGCCGGTGCTCACGGCGCTCATGGTGGCGGGCCGCGTCGGGTCGGGCATTGCGGCTGAATTGGGCTCGATGGTGGTCACCGAACAGATCAGCGCGATGCGTGCGTTGGGCACCGATCCCGTGCGCAAACTGGTCGTTCCGCGCGTGCTGGCCGGCATTGTGATGGTGCCGATCCTGACGGTCATTGCCGATGGTGTCGGCATGATCGGCGCGTGGATCATCACCGTGACGCAGCTCGGTGTGTCGGGCGGTGTGTTCTGGAACAGCGTCGTGCAGGGCCTCTACATCCAGGACGTCTGGATGGGCCTCATCAAGCCGTTCTTTCTTGGTTTTGTGATCGTGTCGATTGGCTGTCATGTCGGTCTGCGCGCCTCCGGCGGCACGCAGGGTGTCGGCCGCGCCACCACCAACGCCGTTGTCGCAGCCTCTGTCACCGTGCTGGCGGTCGACTTCCTGCTCACGAAATTGATCCTGACGTTGTTCTACTGATATGGCTATCGACGACACGACCCAACGCACGGTGGATGCGGGCAACGACGCGCCGATTGACGGGCCGGCGATCCGCTTCGTTGACGTCTCTCTGGCGTTCGACGAGAAGGTCATCCTCGACAAGGTGAGCTTCGAACTCCTGCCCGGGCGCGCGAAGATGTTTCTGGGGGGCAGCGGCGTCGGCAAGTCGACCGTGTTGCGACTCGTGCTGGGGTTGCTCAAGCCGGATGGCGGCGAAATCTACATCAACGGCGAGCGGGTTGACCAGCTGTCTGAGGAAGCCATGATGCCGGTGCGTGATCGCCTCGGGATGGTCTTTCAGGAAGGCGCGTTGTTTGACTCGCTGACGGTGCGTGAAAATGTCGGCTACAAATTGTTTGAGGGCACCTCAATGCCGATCGCGGAGGTGGACGCGCGCGTGCACGAAGTGCTGGGGTTTGTCTCCCTGGAAGACTTCGGCGAGCGCATGCCGTCAGAGTTGTCCGGTGGCCAACGGCGCCGCGTGGCCATTGCGCGGGCACTCACCGCGAAGCCCAGAATTCTGCTCTACGACGAGCCGACGACCGGCCTCGATCCGATCACGGCGCTGACCATTGACGACGAGATCATCAAGCTGCGCGATCTCGAAGAGGTCAGCACGTTGCTGGTGACGCACCAGTTGCGCGATGCGTTTTACATCGCCTCGCACATGGCGGTGATGGAGCAGGGTGAGTTGAAGTTTGTGCCCGCCACCCCGGAGAAGATGGCGGAGACGGAATTCCTGATGCTCAAGGACAGTAAGGTGCTGTTTGAGGGGACGCTGCCCGAACTGCGGGCGTCCCAGGATCCGTATTTGAAGGCGTTTCTGGAGTAACGACTATGCCAAGAACTCGATCAATCGGCTGGGCGCAACTAAAAATCGGCATCATCGCCATTGTGGCGATGGTGCTGGCGAGCGCACTCATTCTGGCTGTCGGCGGCCAGGGGGGATTTCCCTGGGAGCGGTATCCGCTAAAGGCGCGATTCGCCGACGTGGGGGGCATGAAGACCGGATCGGTCGTGCGCATTGCCGGCAAGGACGTGGGCAAGGTCACGGGCGTTGAGTTTGCCGAGTCACAGATCGAGGTGACGCTCGAGGTATCGCAGGACGTGCGCCATCTGATCACCGAGCAGTCCGTCGCCAGCATGGGCACGCTGAGTCTGCTGGGGGAACCGCTCATTGCGATCTCGCCAGGGTCGGGCGGTACGCCGCTGGCGGACAACGCGTATCTCAAAACCTCGAGTTCGGCCGGCATGATCGCGGATGCGGCGGCGTCGGCGGGCCAGGCGCTCGATGAAGTCCGGCTGATGCTGACCGATGTGCGTGCGGGCAAGGGCACGCTTGGCAAACTGGTGACCGATGAAGTGCTCTATGGGGAATTCACCGCGTTGCTGCAGTCGGCCAACAAGGTGGCCACGCAGGTCAACTCCGGCAAGGGCACCGTGGGATCGCTGTTGAATGACCCGGCCGCGTACAACTCGATGAAGGCGTCCCTGGATGACCTGCAGGCCATGACGTCGAAGATTCAGCGCGGGGAAGGCCCCCTCGGCCGCCTCTTTGCGGATGAGGCGCTGGCCAAGTCGATGACCGGTACGGCGGCCAATCTCGAGTCGATGACCGGACGGCTCACGCGGAGTGAGGGCACCGTCGGCAAACTCATCAACGACAGTGAGTTGTACGACCGCCTGGACGGATTAACGACGCGGCTCGATACCCTGGTGTCGGGGCTCTCGACTGGGCAGGGGACGGCCGGGAAGCTGCTGCAAGACAAAGCACTTTATGACAACATGAATCAGGCGGCGACTTCGCTGAATGAACTCATTGCGGCAATCAAGCAGGATCCGCGGAAGTATCTGACCGTGCGGGTCAGCATCTTCGGCGGTTAACACAAGAGGTCGGGAGGCCATATGTCCAATCACGAAAATTCGTCGGGTCCGGTGTTGTTGGCGTTTGTGCTCGGTGCGGTGGCCGGTGCGGCCGTGGCCCTGCTGTACGCCCCAACATCCGGAGAAGAGACACGTCGCAAGATTGCCGAGAAGGCACGCGAGGGACGTGAAAGAGCCGAATCGGTGGCGCGCGAAGGGCGTGACTTTCTGGCGCGTCAGCGCGAAAACCTGAGTGCGGCCGTCGAGCGTGGGCGCGAGACGTTCGAGCAGGTGCGCAAGGAGACTCTGTGAACGAAGTCTGGTTGGGCATCATCGCGGTCGCCGTCCTGACCATGGCCATCGTCCAGATTGTGGTCGGCCTTCAGCTGATGAAGGTGGCGAAGGACGCTGCCGCCACGATGCAGGAATTCCGCACCGAGGTGCGGCCGCTCATCCAGAAGGCCCACAAGGTGGCCGACGACGCCGGCCGGGTCAGCGCGATGGCGCTGACCCAGGTCGAGCGCGTCGATCAGCTCATGGCGACCACGGCGCTGCGCATCGACGACACGCTGTCGATCGTGCAGGAGTCACTCATCGCGCCGGTCAAGCAGGGGGCGGCCGTGATGGCCGGGCTCAAGGCGGCCATCGCGGTCTTCCGCGCGCGTCAGGACAAAGGTCGCTACGGGCGAGACGACGAAGATGCACTTTTTATCGGGTGAACGGGTGATCTGCGATCGGGTGATCTGGTAAGCTTGTCCGGTTCGCGATTCGGGTTGGGCGCTTAGCTCAGTTGGTAGAGCATCGCCTTCACACGGCGAGGGTCATAGGTTCGAGTCCTATAGCGCCCACCAACCTCATGTCATAGACGGCATCACATGGCTGTCGAAATCGAACGAAAATTTCTTGTCCTGCCAGGGTGGGTGCCCCGTGATGGGGGGGACCTCATCCGCCAGGGGTACCTCGCATCCTCGCCCGACTGCACGGTCCGTGTCCGGACGCGGGCGGAGCGCGCCTACCTGACGGTCAAGGGCCCGACGGTCGGCCTCTCACGCCCGGAATTCGAATACGTGATTCCCCTCGCAGACGCCGTCGAGCTGCTCGACCGCCTCTGCGGCGCCGTGGTCGACAAACACCGGCACCTGGAGGTGCACGGCCCGCACACGTGGGAAGTCGACGTGTTCCACGGCGCGAACGACGGGTTGGTGCTCGCCGAAGTCGAGATGCAGACGGAAGCCGACGTCCTCACCCTGCCGCCGTGGGCCGGTCTCGAGGTCACCGACGACCCCCGCTATCGTAACTCCCGCCTTGCCCAGCAGCCGTTCTCCACCTGGGCCCGCTAGACGCAACACTCTCACATGTAGGCATGCAGACATGAAGGGACGACCGGGGTTGCGGCCCGGCGTTGCCGGGCCGTTGTGGAAGGAGGCCGTCACGGAAACGAGAGAGCC
>CAYRGW010000072.1:0-24656 GCA_964423815.1 uncultured Solibacteraceae bacterium
GGCGTGTAAAACGCGCGACCTCGATTTCCGCAGCCTCCAGTTCGGCGCGAGCCGACTGGAGGTCGGCCTCTGCCGCGCTGGCCTGAGCCTCGGCCTGGTCCACGTCCTCCTTGCGGCTGCCCGCGAGCAGCAGGCGCAGTTGCGCATCGGCCTGCGCGCGTTCGGCGTTCAGACGGCTGATCTGGAGGTCCGCGTCGGTGGTAGAGACCGTGACGAGCACCTGACCGGCGGTCACACGTTCGCCCTCACGCACGGTGACGGTCAACACACGGCCGGCCACTTCGGAGGCGACGCGGATGTCGGTCGCCTCCACGTAGCCTGAGGAACGGGGTGGACCATCGTCGGCGGTGCGCCCGCACGCGGCGGCCGTGGCGACAACAAGCGCTAACAACACTGGGGTGCGATTCATCAGGAACTCCGGCTGTCGATCGTGAGGGTGGCGAGTGTCATGGTGGTGACGTGATCAATCAAGGCATCGACAGATCCGTCGGGAGGGCCGATCCCGGCGCGCTGTCGCACACGACGTGTGGCCAGGACCAGCATCACCGGCGCGGCCACACCGGCCTGGACCAGAAAAGGGTCCACCTGGCGCCACACCCCGGCGTGTACGCCGTCTGTGAGGATGCCGGTGAGGTTGGCGAGTACCGATCGCATCGCGGCGAAGATGCCCTCGTCGAGGTGGCGGCCGTCTTCGGCAATCTCCCGCAGCCAGATGGCTGGGAAATGCGGGCGCTCCTCGGCCGCACGAACAAGGGCGCCGATGTAGTGGCGGAGCTGCTGCTCGGGCGCGCCGCCCTGGGTGCGGACCTCGGTGGTGGTGAGGGCGACGGCGGCAAACATGTCCTGGAGGATGGCGCGGTAGAGGGTGACCTTGTCGGCGAAGTGGTAATAGACCATCGCCTTGTTGATGCCGGCGTCGGCGGCGATTTCGTCGACCTTTGCGCCGTCGTATCCGCGGCTGGCAAACGCGGCCGCTGCGGCGGCCCAGACTCGCCGCCTGGACTCCTCGGCGTCGCGAATTTTCCTCACGGTTGCCATAACTAACTGGATAGTTAATATCACCACCCACGGCTTGTCAACTGCCCCCGTGCTTCCGAGCTCCCCCTGGGACGAAATAAAGACGTCGGGTGTATTTATTTCGTCCCAGGTCACAGCAACTGCTGCAGTCGCTGATACCCCGCCCGGCTCACCTGGAGTTTGGTCCCGTTCTGCAGAATCGCCACCCGGCTGTCCTTGGCATACAGCTCCACCTTGGCCAGTCGTTCAATGTTGAGGATGTACGACCGATGGATGCGCACGAACCGGCGCGCATCCAGTTGTGTCTCCAGCTCCCCCAGCGTCTGCTCCTTCAGATACGCCCGGCCCTGCGTCTGGAACGACACGTAGTCGTCCTGCGCCTCGACGTAGTCAATCTTCCCCACCGGCAACACGTGGACATCCGCGCCATCTCGAATGATCACCCGCTCCAGCGGCGCGCCGGGCCGCCGCGCGGCCTGCCGCAGCACCGTCGGAGCCACCGCCATCGCTGAACGCGCACGCGCCCGCGTCACCGCTTCCCGCAACCTGTCCACCGAACACGGCTTGAGCAGGTAGTCCACCGCATGGACGTCAAACGCCTTCAGCGCAAACTCGTCGTACGCCGTGATGAAGATCACCGGCACGTCCCGCCCGATCACCTCCAGCACCTCGAACCCGTCGAGTTTCGGCATCTGCACGTCGAGAATGATTAGATCAGGCTTGAGCTCGGTGACGGCCTTGATCGCCTCAAACCCGTTTGCGCACTCACCGACAATCTCGACGCCACCCACGGCGTCAAGGTCCTGACGCACCGCCATCCGCGCCGGCTCCTCGTCGTCCACGATCACCACTCTCAAGACAGCGTCACTACTCATTGCCTCATTGCCTCATTGCCTCATTTCCCCATTGCCTCACTGGCTCATTTCCTCAAAGGGCCAGGTCAACGACACCCGATAGGCGTCCTCGGACGGTTCCACCGCCAGCGCCGCCCGATCACCAAACGCCGCGTGCAGTCGACGCCGGACGATGTCCATGCCAAATCCGGTGCCGCGCCGGCCGCCATCGGGATCCCTGGGATTGGACACCGTGAGCCAGACCAGCGCGCCGCGCGTCTCCACGTGAATCTCCACCACGCCGCCTTCGAGGCACGTCGCAATTCCGTGGCGCACCGCATTTTCCACCAGGGGTTGGAGCAGCAGCGGCGGGACCCCTGCAGCCCCATCAACCGACGATGTGATGCTGACGCGGAGACGATCGCCGAACCGGACACGTTCGATCTCCAGATATTGCTCCGTCAACGCCAGCTCACGGGTCAGCGTGATACGCGGCACCGCGCCGAGCGTCAGGCTCTCGCGAAGAAAGCCCGCGAGCCGTTTGGTCATTTCGCGAGCCCGCTCCGGTTGAGGAGTGATCAGTCCTGAGATCGCATTCAAGCTGTTGAACAAAAAGTGGGGATCAACCTGCGCCCGCAACGCCCGCAGTTCCGCTTCGCGTGCGGCAATCTGCGACTGGAGTTCCCGCCGGGCTAGCTCCGCCCCGCCCTCAACCGCCTGCACGGTGTAGTGCACCGTCACCGACATCAGGTACGCCATCCCGCCAAAACCGGCAAGCAACGTCACGAGCGGCGTGCCGGGCGCCGGCGGCATCCCGATACGGCTCAGAGTGCCCCACCACACCTGTCCAAACGCCGCCCACACCGACGACGCCACCACGGCGGCGCCCACGGCACTGATCGCCACCCACCACACATTGGTCCGCGAGATCGGCATCGCCCGGCAGAGATACCACGCCGATAACGACACCGGCACGGCCAGCAGACTCAGCGGCACGGCGAACGCCAGCGCCTGCGTCATCGTCACGCCGAACATCGTGCGTGTGAGCAGCGCAATGAGTCCACCGGCCAGAGCCCAGCCGACGATGTGGAGTTGGAGGCGCGGCGTTACCACTTGTTGCCTGCCACCCCCGCGTTGGTCTTGATCTCGACGCCGCCCATGATGACAAACCCGCGCACAATCAGCCGGTTCGTCGCATCCTGGGTCCCCGTGCTGCTGTCATCGGCGCCACCCATGATCGCCACGACCTGGTTGGACACCGCCCAATCCGGCGGCACCGTGATCTCCACGCCTCCCCACCAGACAAACACATCGATCACCGCCTCCTGTCCACTCGCGGTGCTGGCGCCACGGAGGTCGAGTTCCACCCCACCCATCACCGCGGTGAGGTCAGCACGTCGAAACCCCGGCGACGCGTTTTTTCGCACTTTGCCCGACCAGAACGCGAACTCGGAGATTTGTGTATCTGACGTCACCGGTCCGGAAGAGGGACACGACGTCTCGCCACGCGCCGCGCGGTACACGATGAACGCGCCGACCGCGACCAGCGCCAGCGGCCACATCCGGTCAATCTCCAGATCGATCGCCCAGAACTCGTCGACGATCATCGAGACACCAATCACCGCGAGGACTCCGCCAAACACCTGACCGGAGGTGGTGTCACTCTGCACCAGTTTGGTCAGGCCGACCGCCACAAACACCAGCGGCCAGAAGCGAAGCACCTGATCGGCCTCAACCAGGTTGAAGTTGTCGGCGGTCAGCAACAACCCAAGTCCAACAATCAGCACACCCAGCACTGCCTGCGGCGTGAGCCGGAACCCGGGCGCGGTCGGTGAGGGGATGGTCTGCATGATTACCGTCCCTCTTTTTTCGGCGTCTCACAGGACCAGGCACCGGCAAGAATGCCGATCCCCGCGGCGACGATAAACAGCGGCCAGGACTGGTGGATGCGCATCACGTCGTAATTGTGCGCGAGAAAGATGCCGCCGACGACCAGCAGCGGCATACCGCCCAGCCGGGACTCCCCTTCCGGAAAGGCCACCTTGCCCAGTCCAAGCACGATCAGGATGACTGGCCACATCCGGCCAAAATTTATGTCGATCCCCAGGTCGTAGTTGCCGGCCAGAAACATCAGGCCGACGAGAATCAGAATCAGACCGCCGATCAGGTCGTTTTTTTTCACCACACACCCCCCGCGAGAAGGCGCCAGCACAGGCTGACGGCCGCCATAGCCGCCAGTTCAGCCGCCAGTAACAGTGCCACCAGCCACGATTCGCGCGTCCTCATCACAGTGGCAGATTACGGACAGCCTTTCGACGACGCCCGGCGGATTCGGTGGGTAGTGGCGCGGCATCGGTGAGTGCCGCCGGGGTATCATCGGGCATGTCGTTTTTCTCCCGGGCCCCGCAGCCGACACCCGCGTCGTACGACGACGCGCTGGCACCGACCGATGTGCTGATCTCCCTGCACAACCTTGAGAAGTCGTATGCACACGGCACCAGCCGGAGTTGGGTGCTGCGTCGGGTGACCCTCGACATCAAGGACGGCGAGTTCGTCTCGATCATGGGCCCGTCGGGTGCCGGCAAATCCACGCTGCTGCACATCCTCGGGATGCATGACAGTGCGTGGAGTGGCGAGTACTACTTCGGCGGCCAGCCCGTGCACCGGCTCAGCCCGAAGGACCGCGCGGCCCTGCACAAAAAACACATCGGCTTTGTCTTCCAGAGTTATCACCTCCTGGATCACCTCACCGTGTACGAGAACCTCGACGTGCCGCTGTCGTACCGCGACATCAAGAAGTCTGAACGCGACAGCATGGTCTGCGACATCCTCGACCGCTTTGCCATCGTCGGGAAAAAAGACCTGTATCCGAATCAGCTGTCGGGTGGCCAGCAGCAACTGGTGGCGGTGGCCCGCGCGGTCATTGCGAATCCGAAAGTGATTCTGGCCGACGAACCCACAGGCAATCTGCATTCAAGTCAGGGCCGCGAAATCATGGAGCTGTTCAAGAAGCTCAATGATGCCGGCACGACAATCATTCAGGTCACCCACTCGGAGGCCAATGCCGAGTTTGGATCGCGCATCATCGAGCTGAAGGACGGCTGGGTGGTTGGCGCGCCGCAGCAATAGGTCACCCCGATGTTCCACCGTTCGTACGTCGCCGTTCTCCTCGGCCCCCTGCTCGCCGTCTCACTGGTGGCGTGTGGCGGGCGCACGGATCCCGATCCGGTCAAACGATATGAAATGACCGGGCAGATCCTGGCCGTCCACGACAACGGCCAGGAACTCACCATCAAACACGACGACATCCCCGACTACATGCCCGGCATGACGATGCGGTTTCCGGTCGTCGCGAAATCACTCATGGTGGGCCGCCGGCCGGGCGAACTCATCAGCGCCACCCTGGAAGTGGATGGACTGATCGGCAAACTCACCGCGATCACGCACAAGGGCGACGCGCCCCTCCCCGACTCGACCAACGAGGTCGCGATGGCCGAAGGCATCCTTGATGTCGGTGACGCCATGCCTGATGCGGCGTTGATTGATCAGACCGATCGGCGGCGATCACTCTCGGAGTGGCGTGGATCACCCGTGCTGGTGACGTTTATCTACACGCGGTGCCCGCTGCCCAACTACTGCCCGTTGATGGATCGGAACTTCGGGACCATCCAGCGCGCGGTCGCCGGTGATCCGGCGCTGAAGGGCAACCTGCAGCTGGTGTCGATTTCATTTGATCCCAAATTCGACACGCCGGCCGTGCTGACGGCGCATGCCGCGACCGTGCAGGCGGACACGTCGTCGTGGACGTTTTTGACGGGCGACAAGGTGACGGTTGATCGACTCGCAGCCAGGTTTGGCGTCGGGGTGATTCGTGGCCCTGACGGCGCGACCGAGATCACCCACAATCTGCGCACCGCGCTGTTCGCCGCTGATGGGACGTTGCTCAAGATGTATCCGGGGAGCGACTGGACCCCACGCGGCGTGCTTGCCGACCTCCGTGCCCATCTCGCTCGCTGACACCATCCCGACGCGGTCTGCGTTTACGCGCGCTGAACGTCGCGTGATCGATCAGCTGCGGACGCCGCGTGCGGTGCAGCGGTATCTCAACGGCCTGACGTACAACACCGAGCCGCCCCCCGGGGGGCCGCAGCAGCGCACGTTCCGGAGTGTGGTGGCGACCGGCACGGCCCACTGCCTTGAGGCGGCGTTGACGGCCGCCGTCATCCTTGAGCAGCACGGGTATCCGCCCACGGTGATGAGCCTCGAATCAGAAGACGGCCTGGATCACGTGATCTTTGTCTACAAGACAAAGACCGGCTGGGGATCCATCGCCAAGTCCCGCGACCCGGGGCTGCACGGACGCAAACCCGTGTTCCGGTCGCTGCGGGCGATGGCACTGACCTACTTCGAACCGTTCATCGATACGACCGGGTGCCTGCGCGCGTACGGCATGGTGAATCTGCGCGTGTTGGGCCGGTATGACTGGCGCCTCTCCGCAGGACACGTGTGGAAGGTGGAGCGCCTGCTCTACGAGATCCCGCACACGTCGATTCGGTACTCGACGTCGCGTGTGGACCGCCTCCGCCGCCGGTACTTCACCTTCCGGCGCGAACACCCGGGCGTCAGACCGGTCGCCTACTACGACCGATCGACATGGTCGGAACTGCCGGCGCACTTCCGATAGTTCAGTCGAGATCGAAGTCGCGCGTGGGTTTGGAGATGGGTTCCGCCTGCGCCTGTTTCAGGGCATCCTCAAAACGTTTGGAGAGGGCGTCGCCGCGCGTCTTTTCCGAGAGGATGGACTTCTCAAAGAGCGCTTCGCGCCGGGCCTTTTCGTCCGCGAGAATCTGATGGGCCTCGTCGAGTTTGGGTTTGTCCGGACGTTCGGGCTCAATGTGGCGAACGACCCGCTTCAGTCCCTCGTCGACAACGAGCACACTCTGGCAGCAGGGACACGTGACCTCGAATTCCGTGCGTAGGGGACCCATCGGATTATCATAGGTGAATGCGACACGTCCGCTCCACGCCCTGGCTCCCCAGCCTGGTCGCGATCGTTGTTTTGCTGGCCGCCGCCTGTGGCGGAGGTACCGGGGCGCGCGTCATCACGCCTGGAGCCACGCCTGCTGGTCAACCGCCGGCCACCACGCCGGCCCCGTCCGCGAATCCGCAGCCGGTGTTGCCCGCCGCGCAGGGCCAGGCCGTGCAGGTTCCCCAGACCGAGGTCGCACCGCCGCCGCCCCCCAGGGGCGTCATTGCCGGGCGCATCACGGCCTTTTCCACCAGCGCCCCCCTGGCTCGCGCGCGGGTGATTTTGTCGGCCGACCCGGCCGCCATGCCCTTTCCGCGGGTGTTGTTGACCGAAGCGGATGGCACGTTCCGTTTTACGGACCTGCCCGCGACCGACAGCTTTCTGCTGACCGTCACCAAGACCGGGTACGCGCCGCGGGCTTTTGGCGAAGCCCCGCCTGCAGTGCCCCCGAGCCTGATTACCCTTGGACCCGATGAGGTCAAGGAAAACGTCGTCGTCCAGCTGGCCGCGCACGTCTCCATTGCGGGGCGTGTGCTTGATGAAGACGGCACACCGTTCGCCGGCGCCCTGGTCGAAGCGATGCGCGCGGTGTATGAGGGGCAGAAACGGACGCTGGTCACCGTGTCTGAAGCCGTCACCGACGACCGCGGGGAATTTCGCCTCGTCGGACTGGCCCCGGGGCAGTATTACCTCAGCGCGTTTGACCCGGCGTTCCTGAGCGTGGGCGACAAGGAAGGCCAGTTGTTTTATTCGCCGACCTTTTATCCCGGCGTGACGTTTCCCGACGAAGCCGTACGCATCACCCTCGACCCCGGGGTCAACTCCGAGCGCCTCGAGTTCAAACTGCAAATCATCCGACCGTCACGGGTACTGGGGTCGATCACGACACCCATCACCGGGGTCGGCATCTCAAAAAATCTTGTCGCCGCAGCCGTGCAGATGAGCCCGATGCGCAACGACCAGTTCTCCCTGTTCACGCTGACGGAGGCGAGCATGGAGCCCGGCGGCGGGTACGAATTTGCCAACGTGCCCCCGGGACGTTACCGCATCCAGGCGCGCGGCGAGACCGGCCGGGAGGATGTCACGCGGTTCAGCCAGTTCACGCTTGAGGTAATGGGCGCCGACAAGACGCAGGCCCACATGATTCTGTCCGAGGGTGCCGTGGTGGAGGGCATCGTCAGGTGGGAGACCACCAGTGGACGGGTGCCTCTGGGGCGGGAAGGCATCATCGTGCGCATGCCCATGGAGGATGGCAACGACTTTGGCGACTCGGTCTCCGGGTATGTCCGCGCCGATGACACCTGGAAAGTGAACGGCATCATGGCCGGGCGACACTACTTCCGCGTGGATGGATTGCCGGATGGCTGGCATGTGAAGCGGATCCAGCGACGCGGCGGGGACATCACCGACGTCCCCTACCGGTTCAGCTACGGCGAACTCGTCTCCGAATTCGAGATCGTCCTGACCGACCGCACCTCACTTCTCCGGGGGTATGTCAGACCTCCAGGTCGTGACGACCTGCAGAGTTATGCGGTGGTGGCGTTTTCCACCAGTCCCCTGAACTGGCGCCCGCAGAGCCGTTTCATCAAACTCACCTACCCGGACGAGACGGGGGCGTTTGAGTTTCGCGGTCTGCCGCCGGGGCAATATTTTGTGGCGGCCACGCGCGAGATCGACCAGAGCGATTTGGGCGACCCGCGCACCTTCGACCTTCTCGTCAAACAGACCGGGATCGTCACCGCTGCGCTCTCGGAACAGCAGGCGGTCGTGCGCGCGGACGTGGTCCCGCTGTCCCGCATCGGAAGTGCGCGCTAGACGTGGACCTGCGGATCGTCACCTACAACATTCATCGGGGCCGCGGCCTCGACAGGCGTACCCGCCCGGAACGGATCGCGGAGGTCCTGCAGGCCCTTAATGCGGACGTCATTGCGCTCCAGGAAGTCATCGGCCCCGGGCGCACCTCCGCCGGCCATGCAGAGACCATCGGTGCAGCGCTCGGGATGGGCTGGATCATGGGGCCGGTGCGCGAACTGCGCCAGCATCAATTCGGCAACATGATCCTCAGCCGGTTTCCGATGTGGAACCACGCGCAACACGACTTGTCCTGGCAGACGTGTGAACCACGCGGCACCCAGCGTGTGGCAGTGGACGTCGGGGAGGGCACGTTGCAGGTGTACAACGCCCACCTGGGCACCGCACTGCTCGAACGGCGGTATCAGGCGACCAAACTCGCGGCGTGGGTTCACGACCGCCGCACGCCGAACCCAAAGATTCTGCTGGGCGACTTCAACGAGTGGTCACGCACCCTCGCCGGCGACATTCTGGCCGAACGGCTCAACAGCATTGACCTCTTCCCGTTCCTGAAACGGCGCCGGACCTATCCAGGGTTTTTCCCCCTGCTCCACCTCGACCACATCTACTACGCCGGCAACATCACGGTCCGGGACGTTTCCCTGCCCCGGACACGCCTGGCCATGCTGGCCTCCGACCACCTCCCGTTGGTCGCCGACATCACCGTCAAATTCTAAAGGTCCAAGGTCCGGCAGGGTCCCTGGTCCATGGTCCTTGACAGCCACGAAATCAAAGTGATATCACTTTGGCATCGCTGGAGCATGATTCCAGCGGCAAATGGAGGGGACAATGGTTCGCGAACGGATTCGGTCAGCGGTTTCTGGGTGGGTGATGGTGCCGGTGATTACGGCGGTGCTGGGGGTTTCTATCTGGCAGATTGTGGCCGCGGCCCAGGCCCAACCCGCCTCGTTTCTGATGGTCGCCGGCTGGTCGATCGTCCTGCTGGTCGCGAGTGTCGGCCTCGGGGGCTTCTTTGTCGTGGACCCCAACGAAGCCAAGGTCCTGACCCTCTTCGGCAAGTATTGGGGCACGGTGAAACAGGACGGTTTCCACTGGGCCAATCCCCTCCTGACCAAACGCCACATCACGCTGCGCGTGCGCAACTTCGAGAGCGCCCAGATCAAGGTCAACGACCTCGAGGGCAACCCGATTGAAATCGCCGCGGTCGTGGTCTGGAAGGTCACCGAAACGGCCGAAGCCTGCTTCGAAGTCGACAACTACGAACACTACGTGAAGGTGCAGAGCGAAGCGGCCGTCAGGAACCTGGCCACGCATTACCCGTACGACGCACACGAAGAACATCACAAGTCCCTGCGCGGCAACACCGCCGAGATTGCCGAACAGCTGAAAGGGGAAGTGCAGGCGCGCCTGGCCAAAGCCGGCGTGGAGGTGCTCGAAGCGCGTATCAACCACCTCGCCTATGCACCCGAGATTGCGTCCGCCATGCTCCAGCGGCAGCAGGCCGGCGCCATCATTGCGGCGCGTCAGCGCATCGTTGAAGGCGCGGTCGGCATGGTGGAGATGGCGCTGGAGTTGCTGTCTCAGCGGGACGTCGTCGCCCTCGACAACGACCGCAAGGCCGCGATGGTGAGCAACCTGCTTGTGGTGTTGTGCGGCGACCGCAACACCCAGCCGGTCATCAACACCGGCACGATCTACCAATAAGGTTCGTCCGAGATCCCCATGGCCGATCGCAAACCGTTTCTGCTGCGCATGGATCGTCAGGTGCTCGACGCGTTACAGCGTTGGGCCAATGACGACCTGCGCAGCCTGAACGGGCAAATTGAATTTGTGTTGCGGCGCGCGCTTAAACAAGCAGGACGCTTGCCGACCGAACCCGAGACAACAAGAGACGACTAGATTCAGCCCTCTTCCTCAAAATCAGGCTGAATGTGTTGCGGGTGCCGTGTGGATGCCCGCATCGCTTCGCGATGATCGTAGACGGGCAACCCGGCGACGTGCAGGCTCACGAGGCACCCATCGGCCTTCTGCAGGACGACGACTGTAATAGGGCTGCCCTCGACGCCGGCGCGGAACGTGGCCTCACAACCACACGCGAGACGAGCGGACACCAGCGGGGAGACACGTTCCTGCGCCATGGTCAGTTGCCCTCCCGCGGCACAAAGAGTTTCTTCACGCGTTCCTCGAACCACTCTTTGGTCTGGGTCCCGGTGTGTTTGTAGTCCACCGATCCGTCGGCCCGGACAAACCAGGACACCGGCAGTGTGTACGCGCCGTAATGTTCCTGCAACGCGTCGTGTCCCAGGCCCACGAGCACCGGGTAGTTCATCTTGAACTCCGCCGCAAAATTCCGCAGGTCCTCCGGTTTGTCATCCACGGAGATCCCGAGCACGATGAACTTCTGATCCTTGTACTTGTCGACCAGCTCGACAAACATCGGGATTTCGTGCCGGCACGGGGCGCACCAGGTCGCCCAGAAATTGATGAGCAACGGTCGCCCGCGGTAGTCGCTGAGGCGCACGTCGTTGCCGTTCATGTCCTTGAGGGTCTCGTCGAGCTTCGCCAGCTCGGCGCCGGCCGGGGGCTCAGGCACGTCGGAATGGTCGTCGGGGGCGCAGCCCAATGGCCACACCGTCAGCGTGGCAGCCAGGCCGAGAGCAATCGCCCATCGGACCAGCCACGGCTTGGTCACGGTCATGTCTTCAACCTTATCGCGATGGCCGTGATGCCCACAAGGGACAACCCGGGCGTTTCCGCCGGTGATTCGGGGAAAAACCGCCGCTCCCCCTCAGGCATGACCTTTGCTGCGACGACCGGTGCACGTCCGCGGAAACGGACACACATTTGACATCCGCACGGGCCGGGGCACCGTAACCTTGGCAGTGTAAGATTCGAATCGGTAGCAAAAGTTCACTGAGGTGACGTCTATGTCGATGCGCTCTTCGCGCACTCTCGCACGAGTGGTGACCCTGCTGGCACTGGCCCTGGCCAGCCTGGCGCCGGCCGTGGCTGCGGCCCAAACCCCCTATGTTCCGTACTTCGGCAAGAACCGCGTGAAGTACGACAAATTCAACTGGCACATCTACAAGACCGAACACTTCGAGATCTACTACTACCCGGAGCTGGAACAGCACCTGGAGCGGATCGCGTCGTACGCGGAGAGTGCCTATCAGCGCATCAGCTCCGAGCTCAAACACGACCTGGCGAGCCGCGTGCCCCTCATCCTCTTCAAGACCCAGAGCGAATTCCAGCAGCAGGACATCTCGGGCAGTGAGTTGCCCGAAGGGGTGCTCGCGTTTGCCGAGCCCTTCCGCGACCGGATGGTGCTCCCGATCGACGAACCACCGGACCAGCTCTACCGGCTCATCACCCACGAACTCACCCACGTGTTTGAGTTCGACGTGATTCCGCGCGGCATCATGGGCTCCGCCATCCCGCTGTGGGTGGACGAAGGGCTGGCCAACTACATGGCCGGCTACTGGAACGTGCTGGACCTGATGCAGGTGCGTGACGCGGCCCTGACCGACAACGTGCCGCGCATGAGCGAGTTTGACGCGCAGCCGCTGTCAGGCCGGCTCCCCTACTCGATGGGCCACGCGGCATTTGAGTTCATCTCCAGCCGCTGGGGGCAGGACGGCCTCCGGCAGTTTCTCTTTTCCCTCCGCAAGAACGTGATTGGTGGCGGAGAGAGTGCGTTTGAAGAAGCGCTGCGTCTCAAGCCGGAAGAATTCGACGAACAGTTCGACCGTTATATCAAGGAACGGTTCAAGTCCTTCCGCGACAAGGAACGTCCGGCCGACTACGGGCGGAATCTCGCCCCGCGCGCGGATCGCACCCACTTCACGGCCGTCCTCTCGATTGAGCCGTCGCCCATCGGCGACATCATCGCGGCCGTGGTCGGCAACCGCCGCGACCAGGAACTCGACATCGTCCTGCTCTCGGCCAAGGATGGCCAGTTCATCCGCAACCTGACCAAGGGGTTCGACAAGGACCGCGGCTGGGAATACATCGCCACCGCCGGCGGCCTGCGTGGCAACCTGGTGCCGTGGATGTCGTGGGCGCCCAAAGGCGACCGCATCGCGTATTTTGCGCGCACGGAAAAAAACAAGACGCTGGTCATCCAGAACGTCGTCAACGGCCGGGTCGAGCAGCGGCTCAGCCTTGATGCTGTGGACGCGCCGGAGTCGCCGTCGTTCAGTCCTGACGGCACCCGCGTCGCGTTCTCCGCGCTGCAGGGCGCGGTCAGCGACATCTTCATCGTCGATCTCTCCTCGGGTGCGTTGACGAACCTCACCCAGGATGCGTTTGCGGACTACTCCCCCACCTTTGCTCCCGACGGCCGGTCGGTGGTGTACACGGCGCGTGTGAGCGGCAACGACAAGTTGTTCCGTGTGAGTGACGCCGGCGGGGCCAAGACGCAGTTGACGTTTGGCACCCATGACGACACGTCCGCGAAGTTCTTCGACGCGACGACCGTGTTCTTCACCTCGACGGCCACGGACCCGGCCGTGATGTTGGTGCCGGAAGTCTCACGAGATGGCAACATCCCAAACATCTGGTCGCTCGATCTCACGTCGGGCGAACTGCAGCAGTGGACCGACGCGGCCACCGGCAACGTCTCACCGGCCATTCTGCGCGAGGGCAACACCACACGTGTGGCCTTTGTGTCGTACTACAAGGGGGAAAACGGCATCCACGTGATGAGCCGTGAGAAACCCCTGCTGTCGGTTCCTTCGTCGGACTTCGGCGCGCCGGGCCCCATCGTTGACTTCCAGCCCCCGCTCAGCCACACCCTGGAGCGCGACAACATCACGCGCAAAGGCGCGTGGGAGAAGTTGATGCTCGACGGTCGGCCTCCGGTGAATCTCGGTGTCACCAGCGGCGGCGACTTCTTTGGCGGCACCCAGATTTCCTTCACGGATGTGCTGGGCGGCAAACAGGTCAACTTCTTCGCCTCGTCGGTCTCGCAGTACCGCACGCTGGCCGCCACGTACATCAACATCGAGAACCGGTTCCAATATTCCGTCCAGGCGTTCTCGCAGGACACCTTCTATTACGGGCAGCTCGCGAACTACCTGTACAGCAACGGGTTGATCCCGTTCATCGATCGTGATGAAGCGCTCTCGGTCCGCACCCAGCGCGGCGTTACGGGATACACGATCTACCCGTTTAATCGGTACAACCGGCTTGAGCTGTCGGGCGGGTATGTCTACCTGCGCGAGAAATACGACAATCAGGCACTCCAGGACATCTCTGACCAGTATCAGCTGGACAACTTCGGGACGACCTTCTACCAGACCGGGCATGTGGTGCCCCTGGGCCTGTCGTTTGTGCACGAGTCGACGGTGTTCCGCGACTACGGTCCCGTGGCCGGCATGGCGGCCAACGTCGGCGTGCAGTACGCGCCAAAGATCGGCAACTCACTGACGCGGCGCACCCTTGAAGGGGACGTGCGGTATTACCAGCGGCTCGTGGCCAATGGGGTGCTGGCGTTCCGGGCGCGGGGTCTGCAGAGCTGGGGCACCAACCCCGACTTCCTGTTCTTCGGCGGCAACTCCGAGATGCGCGGCTACGAATATCTCGAGTTCATCGGCCACAAGGCGTTCTTCGGCAACGTGGAGCTCCGCGTGCCGCTCGTTGAAGCGATGTTGACGCCGTTTGGTGTGGTGGGCGGCCTGCGCGGCACGGCGTTCTTCAACATCGGTGCCGCAGGGATCAACGGGCAGCCGTTCAGCCCCTGGACGTCCGACGAAGAGATCATCCCCGTGCTGCTGGACTTCGACATCGATCCGATCACCGGCGCCTTTACGCCGATTACCCAGAACGTGGCGTTCTCCGGCTTCCGCCTGAAGGATGCGCGCGCCTCCTACGGGTTCGGCCTGCAGAGTTTCCTGCTCGGCTTCCCGATGCACTTCGACTGGTCCTGGAAGACACACCTCAACAAGGACTATGAGGACCTGATCTACTTCTACCAGGGCGGCAGCGAAACCTTCCGCAAGGTGAAGTTCTCGTTCTGGATCGGCTACGACTTTTAATGCCGACCCCGTCTGACTCCTACACCGAGATGGTGCAGGTCGTGCTGCCGAACGATGCCAACCCTCTGGGGTTCATCCTCGGCGGCACGGTCATGCACCTGATCGACATCGCCGGCGCCATCGCGTGCCACCGACACACCCGCAGCCTGCTGGTCACGGCGGCGGTGGACGACCTGCAGTTCATGCATCCGATCAAGGTCGGCGACATGATCATCCTCCAGGCGCGCGTGACGGCGGCGTGGAAGACCTCCCTGGAAGTTGAAGTCGAGGTCTATTCGGAGGAAACGTTGACGGGCGTGCGGCGCATGACCAGTCGCGCGTACCTGACCTTTGTCGCCATCGATCGCGACAACAACAAGGTCACAATCCCCGCGCTCGAACTCACCACAGACGCGGAACGCGCCAAGGCGGCGGGTGCACAGGAACGGCGCCGTGCGCGCCTGGCCAGAAAAGCCCAGCCGTCGTAGTCGTAGGGCGTCGGCTTTAGCCGCGCCAGAGCGGCGGGCCTGAAGGCCACGCCCTACGAACATCCTCAATGACTCGTTGTGATTCCCTAAACGTTTCGCAGGCGGACACGCCGGACGGCGTGGTCGGTGCCTTTTTCCAGAATCAGGCGCGCGCGATCACGTGTCGGCGAGATGTTGTCCCGGAGATTGACGCCGTTGATCGAGCGCCAGATGTCGTGGGCCGTGTCGAGCGCCTGCTGGTCGTCGAGGTTGGAGAAACGATGGAAATAGGACCGGGGGTCACGGAACACCGTCTCGCGCAGCGCCTGGAACCTGGCGACGTACCACCCCTCGATGTCGGATTCATCGGCATCGATGTAGATCGAAAAATCAAAGTAGTCGGACACAAACATGCGCGCCGGTCGGCCCGAGAGGCCGTCGCCGGTCTGCAGCACGTTGAGACCTTCGACGATCACGATGTCGGGCCGATCGACCACCTGGAAGTCACCCGGCACAATGTCGTAGGCCTGATGGGAATAGACGGGCGCATGGACCGCGCCACGCGCGGCCTTGACGTCGGCCATGAACTGGACGAGTTTGCGGACGTCGTAACTTTCCGGGAACCCCTTGCGCATGAGGGCCCCGCGTTCTTCCAGGATCCGGTTGGGATGCAGGAAGCCGTCGGTGGTGACCAGGTCCACCCTGGGGTGGTCGGGCCACCGGGCCAGCAAGGCTCGGAGGATGGGGGAAAAGGTGCTTTTGCCGACGGCCACACTGCCCGCCACGCCGATCACATACGGAATCGGCGCCGGCAGACTGCCCAGAAACGTGTCGGTCGCCTTGTGCAGCGTCTGCGTTGCAGACACGTGCAGATTCAGGAGCCGCGACAGCGGCAGGTAGATCGTTTCAACTTCCTCGAGCGAGACCCGCTCGTTGAGCCCCTGCAACTCGGCCAGATCGGCTTCACTGAGCGTCAGCGGAGTGGCGGCCCGAAGGGCCGCCCACGACCGCCGATCAAAGTCGAGATACGGGGACGCCACCTACTTCTGATAGTGGGCGGCGTTTTCCTCGATGAAACTCTTCCACTTGTCCGGGACCTCGTCCAGCGCAAAGATCGCCTCGACCGGGCACGCCGGCACACACGCGCCGCAATCGATGCATTCATCCGGGTGGATGTAGAGCATCTTGGATTCTTCGAATCCCCCTTCGTCCTTGCGGGGGTGAATGCAGTCAACCGGGCACACGTCCACACAGGCGGTGTCCTTGGTGCCGATGCAGGGCTCGGTAATGATGTACGCCATAGTGACGGCATTTTACATGAAGCCGTCGGGAGGATGTTGTGAGTCGTGAGCTGTTGCCCGTCCGAATATTCGCAAGTGTGACCCTGGCCCTGTTTCTGGGGGCGCTGCCTGCCGCCGGGCAGACGCCGACTGATCCGGACGATTTGCAGATCGTCCAGGCCGAGCCCGACCATGCCCTCACGGCCCTGCCCACCACCCTCCGAATGCCGACCGGGAAGTTCGCCTTCCGGATGACCCACCGGTTTTCTCGCCCCATCGCGGGCACCTGCCCGGACGAGGGCCAGAAGCCTGAGGGCTGCGGCGGCCTGGGGGCCTTTGTGGAGAACTTTTTTGGCTTCGACAGCGCCTCCAGGGTGGGGCTCGAACTGCGATACGGACTGATGCCGGGTACACAGTTGTCGCTGCATCGGACGAACGACCGGGCCATCCAGCTCCAGGCCCAGAGCCAGATGCTGCGTCAGACCGGCACCCGGCCGATGACCCTCGACCTTGTCGGGGCGATTGAGGGCCGCAACAACTTCCGCGAGGATCACACCCTGTCGGCCGGAGTGGTCCTCTCCCATCAGGTCACCGACCGCGGAGCGGTCTACGTACAGCCGGTGCTGTTGTTGAACTCGAACCCCCTGTCGGACACTGATACCGACGACAATCACACCGTCATGCTCGGCTTTGGCGGCCGGCTGCGCCTCGGCCAGTCCAAGATGTACCTGGTCGCGGAAGCCGCTCCGCGGCTGGCCGGCTACAAACCCGGCGTGGACCACATTTCTTTCGGGTTTGAACACCGCGCCGGCGGCCACATGTTTCAACTCAACGTATCCAATGCCCTGGGATCCACGCTGCGCCAGGTGGCCCTGGGTGGCCCCGGCAACGGTGATTGGTACCTGGGCTTTAATCTGTCGCGGAGGTTCTTCTGATGGTGACTCGAGACCAGTTGCTGCCCCTCGTCGGGCTCCTCGTGATGACCGCATGTGGCGGCGGCGGGGGCGGCAGCACGCCCACCGCCCCGACGACCCCGACCGTGACCAACACGATCACGATCACCTCGCAGGGCGCGTCGCCCAGGAACATCCAAATCACGGCGGGTTCACGGGTGACGTTTGTCAACAACGACACCCGGGCCCACAACATGACCAGCGATCCACATCCCGAGCACACCGCGTGCCCGGAGCTGAATCAAATCGGTCTGCTCACACCGGGTCAGACACGCGAATCAGGCAACCTCAACACCGTGCGCACCTGCGGGTTCCACGACCACGACAATCCCGGGACGACGAGCCTGACGGGGACCGTGACGATTCGATAAAAACCCGTCGGGTGTCTTTAACAGTAGACATGTAGACATGTAGGATTTCTTTTCTTAAGAAAAAGAAAACTACATGCCTACATGTCTACTGTGAGAGACACCGACGGCTTTTTATTGCGCTATCTCCACAGCTGGATCTGACGGTCTGCAGACAAACGACTCGACGTTGCCGGTCGGGTGACACGCGTCGACGTAGGCCTGTCGCCAACGGGTGGCAAAGGCGTCCGCCTGGTCGGCGGGCGCCAACGCCCAGACGCTGCCGCCGAAGCCGGCGCCAAAACCCGACGCCGCAAATGCGCCGTGGTCATAGGCCAGCCGGGCCAACGCGCAGGTTTCGGGAATCTGATTGCCGAGCAGGTCCTCGGCGTCCGCCTGCGACGCCCGTGTCAGGGCGCCGAGCGCGTCGCGATCCGCGCGCGCGAACGCCTGCACTGCCTGGGGCACACGCGCGAGCTCGCGCGACAACTGCGTCAGGCGGCGCTCGAGATCAGCCGGCGTGAAGTCGGGCACGGCCTCGCGGCCGAGGATTGCGCGCAGCCGATCTTCGGCGTCGGGACTGCTGGCCAGGGCGGCCGCCAACGACGGATTGGTCGATCCCGTCTCCGACTGCCAGATCGACAGGAGTGTTTGTACGGCAAGCGACGCGCGGTTGTATCGTTCCCGCACGGACCCGGCTTTGTCCGCATGGACACCACTCGACAGAATGACAAACGTCCAATCGGCCGGCATCGGCGTGTCACTCACCCGCCGCACGGGCATGAACGAAAAGTGACTGACGTGGTCCGCCTTGCACGCGAGGATCGCCGTGTGGTCCTGACTGCCGCCCTGTGTGCCCACACCTGACGTCCCGGCCAGGTGTTTGTAGGACAAGCCGTTTTCCACGCACCCGAGGTACCACGCGAGATCTTCGGGCGACGTGATGGCGTCACGCCAATCCGCGCGCTGATCCACCGCCGAGCGTCGAATCAACGCACTGGCCAGTCCCACCACCAGCGCACTGGAACTGCTCACACCCGCGGCACGCGGCAAGTCACTCGCAATCGCAATGTCGGTTCCGAGCGGAATCCCGGGAAAATTGTTCGCAAGCCGGCGGACGGTCACCGCCGCGTAATTGACCCAGCCGCGCCGCGGCTCACTGTCGTTGGCGGGAATCAGGACCTCGTCGTGATGCCGCGCATCGATCACGCGCAGATCCCCATCCGCGCGCGGAGAGGCCACCACGGCGAATCCACGGGGCACCGTGGCCAGCAGCGACTGCCCACCGGCGTAGTCGGTGTGTTTGCCAAAGATCTCAATGCGGCCCGGCACGTGCCATCGCCACACGGGGGCACGGCCGGTGCGCTTGAGAAACTCCGCCTCGGCCAGGGCGACAAGCGCCTCGCGCCCCACCACCGGGGCACTCATGGACGGGCCTCCACACCACGCAACCGCTCCGCCACAAACGCCACATCGTCCTGCCTCGACAAATCCAGGACCGGCCCTGCCGCGGGGATCGCCCGGATGCGACTGCCGCGCGCGATCGCCAGCCGGATGGCCGCAGGGAGTTCAAATTCGCCTCTCGACGAGACGGGCACCTCGCGACAGGCCAGCAGCACGGCCGCATCACCACGCCAGCAATTCATGCTGATGAGTGCGTCAGGCCCGGCCGCGCGCACCACATCGGCCCCGGGTTTTTCGACGATGTCGGACAGATACCCGTCGGCGGTGACCTGCAGCAGCGCAAAGGCGCCGATACGTTCGGCGGGAATGCCGCTGGTCTCGACCAGATCATCACGCTGATACACGGGGAGCGCCGGCCCCGTGGCCTCGCGCAGGGCGCGCAGTGCCTCCACGCCGTAGAGGTTGTCGGCGTTAAGCACCACAAACGGCCGACCCGCAATCCACTCCCCTGCCGCAGCCACGGCGTCGGCCGTCCCACGGGCCGCCTCCTGGACGACAAACGTGATGCGCACACGCGACGGCCGGCCCTGGCCGCCGTAATAGTCGCGCAACGGATTCGGCGTGCCGTCAGGCGTCGCGGGAGGCACCACCAGCGCGACATCCGTGTACCCGGCATCGGCCAGCGCGCTCAGCACATAGTCGAGAAATGGACGCGTTCGACCGTCGGCACCGGGCAGCGGCATCATCCCCTTCTGACCAGCGGCGGCAGCCCTGGCCTGCTCCGGCGCAAGGTCCGTCCCTGTTCCCTGTTGCATACGCGTGCCCAGGCCACGCGCAAGCACGACGGCTACGACGGATTGGTCCACAACGAGGGCCACAGGCGTCGCAACATCACCACACTGGTCACAAAAATTGCACCGGAGATCCACGCGCTCGTCGTGTGGCCGAGCAGGAAATGGCCCGTGCCGAACAACGCGCTGTAGACGAGCACACACCCCAGGGCCCACGCCGCAAACGCCGTGTTTAAACTGTCGAGCGGCGCGAGATCGCCGCACTGTCGACGCACATCGCTCCACCCGGGGCCCGCAGGCCTGGCCAGTCGATAAAACTTCTGCAAGGTCTCGTTGTCGGTGGGTTCGGTCAGAAAGGCGACAGCCATCCACACCACCGTGGTGACCGCCACCGTGGCCACCAGCGTCACGTGACTGGGCCAGGCCGTCCCCTGGCGTTCCATGTAGAACACCACCAGTGCGAGGCCAAACGAACTGACCATCGCGGCAATTTCGCTCCACGCGTTGATACGCCACCAGAACCACCGGAGCAGATACAGCAACCCGGTGCCTGCGCCGATCGAGAGCAGCAGGTTGAAGCTGCCGCGCGCGGACTCCAGCACCAGGGTCACCAGTGCGGCCACCAGCATCAGCAGCGCCGTCACGATGCGGCCCATGAGGACGTAGTGCGCTTCGGTCTGCCCGGGACGCATGAACCGGCGATACATGTCGTGCACGAGATAGGACGTGCCCCAGTTGAGGTGCGTCGAGATCGTGGAGATATAGGCCGAGAGCAGGCCGGCCACCATCAGGCCAAGGATGCCGGCGGGCAGGAACGTCAACATCGCCGGGTAAGCCATGTCATTGCCGAGCAGTCGTTGGTCCACATGCGGCAACGCGCGGCCAATGTCGGCCACCTCCGGGAACACCAGCATCGATGCCAGCGCCACGATCAGCCACGGCCACGGGCGCAGCGCATAATGCGCGACGTTAAACAGCAACGTGCCCGAGAGCGCATCACGCTCGGACTTTGCGGCCAGCATGCGCTGAGCGATGTAACTGCCGCCGCCCGGCTCCGACCCGGGATACCACGTCGACCACCACTGCACGGCCAGGGGCACGATAAAGATGGGCAGGGCGACACCCCAGTCGCTCAGGTCCGGCAACATCGCCAGCGTCTCCGGACGGATCTTTTCAATCAGCCCGTCGAGTCCGCCAACTTCCGGACGTTTCAACGCATACACGGCGGCGGCAATCGAGCCGGTCATCGCGATGGCAAATTGAAAGAAGTCGGTGACCAGCACGCCCCACAGGCCGGAGACCGCCGCAAACGCGATGTTGAGCACACTGCACACGAGCAGCGTCTGTCCCATGGGCCAGCCCAGCAGGACGTTGGCAATCTTGGCCGCCGCCAGATTGACCGCCGCCATGATCATCACGTTGAAGATCACGCCGAGGTAGACGGCTCTGAAACCGCGCACCCACGTGGCCGCCTTGCCGGAGTACCGCAACTCATAAAACTCAAGGTCGGTGACCACGCCGAGGCGACGCCACAACCGCGCATAAAAAAAGACCGTCGTCATGCCCGTGAGCAGGAACGCCCACCAGACCCAGTTGGCCGAAACGCCACCCTCGCGGACGAGGTTGGTCACCAGATTGGGTGTGTCGGTGCTGAAGGTCGTCGCGACCATCGACACGCCTACGAGCCACCACGGCGCGGCGCGGCCCGAGGCAAAAAACTCAGTGGTGCTCTGCCCTGCCCGACGCGCCATCCACAGCGCGGGCACAAACGACAAAGTAATCGACCCGACAACAATCACCCAGTCGAGCGTCGTCAGCTGCATGCAATCTCCGTGGCCTTAGCGGCCGGTGAACTTCGCCGGGCGTTTCTCCAGAAACGCGGTCGTGCCTTCCTGTTTGTCTTCCGACTGGAAACAGATCGATTGTGCGAGTGTTTCGATGAGCAGCCCGGACTCGAGGTCCACACGCGCTGACGCATTGATCGCGGCCTTGGCGAGACGCACCGCCAGAGGCCCCCGCGACAGAATGCGATCAGCCAGGGCGCGTGTCGCAGAGGCGAGCTCTGCCCCCGGCACAACCGCCGACACCAGCCCCCAGTTGAGCGCGGTCTGCGCGTCGATCGGATCGCCCGTGAGAATCATGTGTTTGGCGCGGCCGAGTCCGATCAGGCGCGGCAGTCGTTGGGTCGCCCCGGCGCCGGGAATGATCCCGAGGGCGACCTCGGGTTGGGCAAACTTCGCGTGATCGGCCGCAACACGAAGGTCACACGCGATGGCGAGTTCACAACCGCCCCCAAACGCCAGCCCGTTCACCGCCGCAATCGTGACCTTCGGACACCGATCCAGCAGCGCAAACAACGACTGGTTAATCGCGGCGAGACCTTCGTCACGTCCCCGCGATCGAATCGCGTTGATGTCCGCGCCGGACACAAACACCTTGTCGCCTCCACCGGTCACGATGATGGCGCCGACCTCGTCATTCACGATGAGTGACGAGAGGGCCGACGTCATCTCCTGCACCGTCGCCGTATCGAGCGCGTTGCGGACGTCGGGTCGATTGACACACACCGTCGCGACGCGTCCGTCGATGGTGACGTCAATATTCATAGACGCCCTTGCCCACCTTTTTGCCCAGACGGCCAGCTTTGACGTACTGCGCGAGCAGCGGACACGGCCGGTATTTTTCGCCCATGCTCCGGTGCAGATATTCGAGGATGCTCAGCCGGGTATCCAGGCCCACAAGATCCACCAGCTCAAACGGTCCCATCGGATGATTCAGGCCGAGCTTGAGCGCCTTGTCGATGTCCCGCGCGGACGCCACACCTTCCATCAGCATGTAAAACGCTTCGTTGCCGATACTCGCATTCACGCGCGAGGTGATGAACCCGGGGGCCTCGCGCACCAGCACCGTTTCTTTGCCCATCCGTTTCGAGACGGCGTCGATCGTCTCCAGCGCACGCTCGCTGGACTCCAGCGCCCGTACGATCTCAATGAGCTTCATCTTGTGGACGGGGTTAAAGAAGTGCATGCCCGCCACACGACTGGGATCGCTCAGGGTGTTGGCCATTTCGGTGATGCTGAGCGCCGAGGTGTTGCTGCCGACGATCGCCGAGGCCGGGGCGTAATGCTGAATGTCCGCAAACAGCTTGACCTTGATGTCGATTCGTTCCGGTGCCGTCTCGATGATGAGATCCGCATCACCCAGCACCTGGGTAATGTCCGACGAGGTGGTCAGGCGCGCCATCGACGCATCGGCATCAGCCGTCTGCATCTTGCCCAGTTCGACGGCCTTGCGCAGGATGGCGTCGATCTGGCCGTGCGCCTTGGTCAGCGACGCGTCCGATACGTCATACAACCGCGTCACAAATCCCGAGGCGGCGGCCGCATGGGCCACGCCATGTCCCATGGTGCCCGCTCCGAGCACCGCAATCGTCCGAATCTCCGTCATGACGCTCCGACCAGTTCTGTGAGGACCTCGACCGCGTGGTCGATCTCTGCTTCCGAATTATAAAAATGCGGCGCGATGCGGATGCCCGCACCGGGCCGATAGTCGACGATCACCTCTCGGGCGATCAGGGCCTTGGTTACCGCCGCGCCATTGGGCACGTCGATCACGACCGAGGCGCCCCGTTCCTGATCACCATCCGGCGTGTTGAGCGGCCACCCCTTCGCCTGCGCCGCGTCCATCAACCGGCGGGTCAGCCGCAGGGACTTGGCGCGGATGGCGGGCACCCCGATCTCCGCGACAATTTCATACCCCGCCCGCGCGGAATACAGCGACGGCACGTTGGGTGTGCCGCTCTGGAAGCGCTCCAGCCCCTCGGCATACACAATGGGGCCGGGTTCGAACTGGAACGGCTCGGCATGACCGGCCCAACCGACGACGGCCGGACGCAGCTCGTGCATCAGGTCGGGTCGCACGTACAGGTAGCCGGCTCCGGGACCACCACACAGCCACTTCACACTGCCGCCCACGGCAAAGTCGACCCCGAGCGCCGTGACATCCACCGGCACGGCCCCGGCGGCCTGATACAGGTCGAGGACGACACGCGCGCCCACGCGGTGGGCCTTCTCGATGACGGGGACGACGTCCTGCAGGTGCGCGCTGCGGAACAGCACCAGCGAGAGATTCACGAAGGCGGTGTGTTCGTCGATCGCGTCCACCACCCGATCGATGCGGCCGCGCACCCGATCGCCGGAGTCCACGGTCACCACCTCGGCGCCGTAACGTTCGAAGCCGTGGAACAGATAGTGATTGGACGGGAAGTCGAGGTCCTGGACGATGATGCGCTTGCGGGGACCGTCAAAGGAAAAACAGGACGTGACGATCGACTGGGCGACCGTCGCGTTCTGATGCATGGAGATGGTGCCGGGCGCGGCGCCGATGGTCGGCGCCAGCAGATCGCCGGTGACCCGACCGATCTCCCACCACCCCTCATGCCACGCCCGCACACCGCGTGTGCCCCACTCGCGGGCGAATGTGGCGAGGTGGGTCTCGGTCCGCGCCGGCATCGCCCCCAGTGAATGGCTCACCAGGTACGTGCACGTCTCGAGAATCGGAAACTCACCTCGCCACTTCAGCAGGTCGTCCATTTAGTTCGGCACGATGCGGAGCGGCATCGGGGTCGGCTGCATCACCTTGAAGATCGGCACCAGCGGCGGCGTAGCCGCCTGGCCGCCACGACCGGGGCCGGCCCCACCTGCGCGACC
>CAYRGW010000073.1:0-24431 GCA_964423815.1 uncultured Solibacteraceae bacterium
CGCCTCCCGAGAAGCGCAAGGATCCAGGCTCGGACCTGATCATTCGCAACCTCGCGACCGGGGCGGATGTGACCATCGCGGAAGTCACGGAGTTCTCCTGGAACAAGGGCGGCTCCTGGCTCGCCTATGCGGTGTCGTCACCCGATGCGGCCAAGGACGGTGCCTTCGTGCGGCAGATGAGCGACGGCGCGGTGCGCACGTTGCACGCCGGCAAAGGCCGCTACAAGAGCCTCGCGTTTGACGACGCCGGCACCCAGCTCGCGTTCCTGAGCGACCAGGCCGAATACGACAAACCCGTCTCACCCTTCCGCGTCTATTACTGGAAGGCCGGCGACAACACCGCCGCCGAACTGATCTCCGGCGCCACGCGCGGGATGCCCGCCGGCATGGTGGTGCATGACTCCGCGCCGTCGTTCTCGGATGACGGCAAGCAGCTCCGCCTCAACACGGCGCCGCCGCCACCCCCTCCCGCCGAACCGAACGCGACCCGTCCGATCAACGTGGACCTCTGGCACTACCAGGATGCCCAACTGCAGCCGATGCAGCGGGTGCGCGCCACACAGGAGCGCAATCGCAGCTACCGTGCGGTGATGCACCTGGGCGACAAACGTTTTGTGCAGCTGGCGACGCCGGATCTGCCGACGGTCAATCCCGGCACCCACGCCACCTGGGCGCTCGGCACATCGTCATTGCCGTACGAGCAGGAAATTTCCTGGGACCAGACCTACAACGACGTGTTCCTGGTGGACCTGCGCACGGGGCAGCGCCGTCGTCTGCTTGAGAAGGCCGGCTCCGGTGCGACGTTGTCACCCGGCGGACAGTACGTGCTGTTCTTTGAACCGCGGGACGGTCACTGGTACTCGCAGCGTGTGTCAGACGGCTTGCGCGTCAACCTGACCGAGCGGCTGCCGGTGAAGTTTTTCAACGAGTCCCACGACTCACCCAGCTTGCCGGGTTCGTATGGCAATGCCGGGTGGACGGACGCCGATCGCACCGTCTGGCTCTACGACCAGTACGACATCTGGGAAATCCGCCCGGATGGCACGAGCCCGCGCAACGTGACCGGCGGCGAAGGACGCAAAGAGCAGATGGTCTTCCGCTACCGCAATCTTGATCCCGAACAACGCACCATTCCCTCGTCGGGACCGGTGCTGCTCTCGGCGACCAACGATGTGACCAAGGCCACGGGCTTTTACCGCATGGCGAGCGCCACGGCGGCCCCGCAGCAGATCGTCATGCTCGACAAGGCCTTCGGCGCGGTGACCAAGGCCAAAAATGCCGACCGCATGATGTTCACATTGTCCCGCTTTGACGAGTTCCCCAACGTGTGGGTGAGCGACGGCAACTTCGGCAACATGCAGAAGGTGTCGGACGCCAATCCGCAGCAGGCGGAATACGTGTGGGGCAAATCCGAGATCGTCGAATACATCAACGCCGACGGCATCAAGCTCCGCGCGATCCTGACCAAGCCGGACAACTTCGATCCGACGAAGAAGTACCCGCTGATGGTCTACATCTACGAAGAGCTGTCGAACGGCCTGCACGGTTATTCGGCGCCTAACGTCGGCACGAGTGTGAATGTCACGCGGTACGTCAGCAATGGTTACGTCGTGCTGCGCCCGGACATCATCTACAACACGGGGTTCCCCGGTGAGGACGCCGAAAAATGTGTCATCCCCGCGGTCAACACCATCGTGGCGCAGGGCTACATCGATCCGAAGCGGGTCGGCATCCAGGGCCACTCGTGGGGGGGCTACCAGATCACGCATTTGATCACGCGGACGAACATGTTCGCCGCGGTGCAGGCCGGCGCGTCGGTCTCGAACATGATCAGCGCCTACGGCGGCATCCGCTGGGGGACCGGCATGGTGCGCCAGTTCCAGTACGAAAAGACCCAGAGCCGCATTGGGGCTCCACCCTGGGACAAAACGCTCGAGTTCATCGAGAACTCCCCGATCTTCTGGGTCGAAAAAGTGCAGACGCCGTACCTGACGATTCACAATGACGCCGACGATGCGGTGCCGTGGTATCAGGGGATTGAGTTCTTCACGGCGCTGCGCCGGTTGGGGAAGGAAGCGTATTTCTTCAACTACAACGGTGAGTTCCACGGGTTGCGCAACCGCAACAACATGAAGCACTGGACCGTGCACCAGGACGAGTTCTTTGACCACTACCTCCTGGGCAAGCCGAAGCCGGAGTGGATGGACAAGGGGGTGCCGTTCCTCGAGCGCGGCACCCGTGATGTGCTCCCGATGTTCAAGCGCGCGACCCCGCCACCGGCCGGCGGCAAATAACACGTGCGCATTCACCGACTTGACCCCGCTGTGCCGCTGCCGTCCTACCAGACGGCCGGCGCGGCGGGGTTCGACCTCGCCGCCAATGCCGAGGTGACGATTGCGCCGGGGACGATTGTGCTGATTCCGACAGGGCTGGTCGTTGAAGTGCCCCAGGGCCACTTCCTCGGCATCTTTGCGCGCAGCAGCACCCCGCTCAAGAAGGGGCTCATCGTCGCCAATGGCGTCGGTGTGCTCGACAGCGACTACTGCGGTCCGACTGACGAACTGAAGATCCAGGTCATGAATGTGACCGAGCGTGACGTGACTGTAGCGAAGGGTGACCGCATCGCGCAGGGCATCGTGATGCCGTACGCGCGCGTGGACATCGAAGAGGGCACCGGCGCCACAGCAGCCTCACGCGGCGGATTCGGATCCACCGGATAGGGACACAACACAGAGTGGAGGACTCGGAGGTTTTATGAAACGAACTCTCGGGCCTTCACTCTTCTTGTGCGTATTTGTCGGGCTGACCATCCTGGTCTCGGCCCAGCCGCCTCGCCCCCAGGACGATCTTTTCGACTACGCGAACGCCCAGTGGCTGCAGGCCACCCCCGTCCCTGATGACCGCGTCACCTACTCGGCAGCGACGGAGCTCGCGGACCGCATTGAGCAGCACATCCAGGACATCGTCGACGAGTTGAAGGCGGAGCCCAAACGCAGCACCGACGCGCAGCGTATCGTCGACCTCTATACGAGCGTGGTGGACGATGCGGCGGTGGAACGACTGGGCCTTGCGCCTGTGCGCGACGACCTGAAGCGGCTTGAAGAGATCACGAGCGCGGGTCGGGCGGCCGGCGTCGCGGGGCACATGGCCTCCATTGCGGCGGGGGGCGTCTTTCACGTCAGCCTGGCCACCGAGGGGCGGCGCGGGCTGGTCGCGACGCTGCGGCCCGGGGGCATCCTCCTGCCTGATGCGTCCTATTACCTGCTTCCCACACGAGAGATGTTGGCTGTGCGGCGCGATTACGCGAAGTATCTGACGCGACTGTATGTGGCGGCCGGGCAGACGCGCGCCGATGCGGAAGAAGACGTCGGGCGTGTGATTCGACTGGAAACACGGCTCGCCGAGGCGATGCGGGCGCCACGTGGTGGAGTGGACAACCGTGGCGCCACGCTGGATGAGATGGCGCAGTGGTGGCCGGGATTTGACTGGGTCACGTGGGCCCGGCCGCAGGGACTCCATCGGGCGCGTGGTCTGGTGCTGGTGAACCCCGCATTTTTCGAGCGGTTCGCCGGGCTCATGGCCACGACCGAACCGTCCACGTTGCGGGCCTGGCTCAGGGGGCGTTTTCTGACGGCGATGGCGCCCTACCTTCCTCGAGTGTTCTCGGACGCCCGGTTCGAGTTTTTCGGCACGCGGCTGACCGGCCAGAAAAAACCTCGTGCGTCGTGGAAACGCGGCGTCTCGATGGTGAGCGAGTTCATGGGGGATGCCGTGGGTCGCGAGTACGCGCGGCGGTATCTCGCGCCGGAGGCCCTCGCCGCCGTGGAAACCATTTCGATGCATGTGTTGGAGGCCGCGCGCGAGAGTGTGCAGTCATCGACGTGGCTGGCAGAGGCCGACAAGGTGGCGGCGCTGGGGCGACTTGACCGGCTGGGGTGGCGGATTGGCAGGCCGGACGAGTGGCGATCGTATGCGGGGCTGACCATTCGCCCGGGTGAACGCCTTGGCAATCTGCGCCGGCTTCGTGACTTCGAAAGCCGATACCGCCTGAGCCGTTTGCGGGGATCGGCGGACGCCCGCGAGTGGCTGGTCTCCGTGCACAGCGTGAACGCCTTCTACAGTCCGGCCCAACATGCGATCACGTTGCCGGCCGGCATCCTGCAGTTGCCGTATTTTGATCCCGCAGGAGGGGCCGCCGGCAACTACGGCGCGATCGGCGCCGTCATCGGCCATGAACTCAGCCACATGCTGGATGTGCGCGGGCTGGCGGCACGCGCGGCCGGATTGCGCGCCCATGTCGCCGGCTTCGAGGCCATTCCCGGAGTGCGTGTGAATGCGGACCTGACGTTCGGGGAAAACGTTGCGGATCTGGCCGGCCTGCAGCTCGCGCACCGCGCGTACGTGCGGTCCCAGCCCGAGGGGCGCGCCGACCGGGAGTTCTTCACAGGATGGGCGCGGATCTGGCGAGGGCAGTCACGCCCGGACTACGTCCGGTATGCCAACCAGTCCAGCCCGCACGCGCCATTCCGCGTGCGCGCCAATGGGCCGGTCATGCATCTCGACGGGTTCCACGAGGCCTTCGCCGTGCGCCCGGGCGACGGCATGTTCCTGCCGCCGTCTCGACGCGTGCGGATTTGGTAGTCAGACCGTCACGGTGACGTGCAACCGGACCGCGACGGGCGTATGATTCCGGAAGGTTGGTATGGACCCAGGTGTCGTTCGCCGCGACCTTGTCCAGTCCGGCGATCGCCTGATCGCGATCGTCGGGAACTACGGCTCCGGCAAGACCGAAGTCGCGGTCAACCTGTCCCTGCATCTCTCCCGCCTCGGCGCCTCCGTTCACATCGCTGATCTCGATCTCGTCAACCCCTATTTCCGCTGTCGCGAAGCCGCCGACCTGATGACGGCGCACGGCATCCGTGTGGTCGTCCCGCCGGGCGCGCAGACCTTCGCCGACCTGCCGATTGTCCTGCCTGAAATCGCCGGGATGCTGCATCCAAAGGACGGCACGATCTCGGTGTTTGATGTGGGCGGTGATGACGTCGGGGCGCGCGCCCTGGCGTCCCTGCGGCCGCGTGTGCGGGATGGGGAGTACGAGTTGTGGCAGGTCATCAACGCCAAGCGCCCGTTCACGGACACGGTCGCCGGCTGCCTGGCCATGCGTCAGCAGATTGAGAAGGCCTCACGGTGGCGGGTCACAGGCTGGCTCGTGAACACCCACCTGATCGATCAGACGACGCCCGCCACCATTCTTGAAGGCTGGCGATTGGGACAGGCGGTGGCCACCGCGAGCGGCCTGCCGATTCGGCTCGTCGCCGTGATGCACGACCTGGCCGGCGCGCCGGAGCTGGCCGACATTGACGCCCCCCTCCTTCACATGACCCGCCTCATGACGCCGCCATGGGCGGTGCCCAGGCCGCCTCGCACACTCGGACGACTACAAGGAGCCCACACGTGAGCAGAATCCAGATCGACAGCATTCGCTGCAAAGGATGCGGGCGGTGTATCACCGCCTGTCCGAAGGATCTCATCGCCTTCTCCCACGACCTGAACGATCGCGGGTACACGTTTGTGGAGTACTCGGGGCATGCCGAGGACTGCAGCGGCTGCACGTTGTGCGCGGTGGTCTGCCCGGACCAGGGGATCGAGGTCTGGAACTTCAAGGACCACCAGTCCTTCGACAACACCGCCGGCCTGACCGAGACCATGTCGCACTACTGTCCAGGGTGCACACACGGCGTCGTGCATCGTCTGGTCGCCGAAGTGCTGGAGGAACTCGGCCTGCTCGATCGCGCCGTCGGCGTCGCGCCGGTCGGCTGTTCGGTGCTGGCCTACGAGTACTTCAACATGGACATGTTCGAAGCGGCGCATGGGCGCGCGCCCGCCGTCGCCACCGGCGCCAAACGTGCCCGTCCCGAGCTGATCGTCTTCACCTACCAGGGCGATGGCGACCTCGCGTCCATCGGCGGCAATGAGATCCTCCATGCCGCCAACCGGGGCGAGAAGTTCACGGTGATCTTCGTCAACAACGCCATCTACGGCATGACCGGCGGCCAGATGGCGCCGACCACGATGCCCGGGCAGAAGACGACGACATCGCCGCTGGGGAGGGATGTGGACACCACCGGGTATCCGATGCGTGTCTCCGAGTTGCTGGCGACGCTCGAGACGCCGGCGTTTATCGCCCGCGGGTCGGCCCACGACGGCAAACATTCGCTCAAGCTCAAGAAGTTGATCAAGCAGGCGTTTGAATATCAGCGCGACAACACGTGTTTTTCATTCGTCGAGGTGCTCTCGACGTGCCCGACCAACTGGGGCCTGTCGCCCGACGAATCGGACGCGTGGGTCGAGTCCACGATGATTCCGTATTTCCCGCTCGGGGTCATCAAACAGCCCCGTCTGCCGGTGTCGGCCTGATCGCTGGAGGTTTGTGAATGTCTGCATCCACTGCACACACGACGGACACGGAAGTGCTCATGGCGGGTTTTGGCGGCCAGGGCACATTGCTCGCGGGCAAGGTGCTCGCGCAAGCCAGCATGGATCTCGGACGGGAAGTCAGTTGGCTGCCGTCCTACGGACCGGAAATGCGCGGCGGCACCGCCAACGTGGTGGTTTGCCTCTCCGAGCACGCGATCGGATCACCGCTGGTGGACCGCCCGAGAGCGCTGATTGCCATGAACCTGCCCTCGCTCGAAAAATTTGCCCCAAAGGTGCGGCCCGGGGGAGTGATTGTCGTCAATCAATCCCTGATTGACCGTGATCCTCATCGCGAGGACTGTTGTGTGGTCACGGTGCCCTCACGGGAACTCGCGCAGGAGGCCGGTTCGGCTCGGGCCGCGAACTTTGTGATGCTTGGCGCGTACATCGGCGCCACCGAGGCGGTGCCGGCCGACGCGATTGAGCGCGCGATTGAAGAGGAGTTCGCCGGCGACAAACAGAAGTTCATCGCCTCATCGGTCGCGGCATTCCGTGCGGGCGTCAAGGTCGGGAAGGAGACGGTATGTCCAAGGTCCTGATGAAGGGGAACGAGGCGTTGGCAGAGGCAGCCATTCGGGCCGGCTGCGTGCATTTTTTCGGATATCCGATCACGCCGCAGACAGAGATTCCGGAGTATCTGGTGAAGCGGCTGCCCGAGGTTGGGGGCGGATTTGTGCAGGCGGAATCCGAGGTCGCCGCCATACACATGGTCTACGGCGCTGCCGGCGTGGGACTCAAATGTATGACGTCGTCGTCCTCCCCGGGTATCAGTTTGATGGCCGAGGGCATGAGTTATCTCGCGGCGTGTGAGTTGCCGTGTGTGGTGATCAACATCATGCGCGCGGGCCCCGGGCTGGGCGGCATCCTGCCGTCGCAGGCCGACTATTTCCAGGCCACACGCGGCCATGGCCACGGTGACTACCAGCTCATCGTGCTGGCGCCGGCCTCGGTGCAGGAGGCGGTCGATCTGATGACGCTGGCGTTTGAACTCGCCGAGTTGTACCGCAATCCGGTGATGGTCTGTGCCGACGGGATGATCGGTCAGATGATGGAGCCGGTCGAGTTCCACAGCGAGGGGCGTGGTGAACCGTTCAAACCCAATACGTGGGCGCTGACGGGCGCAAAAGATCGCCCGCGGCGGATCGTGAACTCCCTCTTCCTCTCGCCCGAACAACTGCACGCGCACAACGTGCATCTCAAGGAGAAGTACGACCGCATTCATCAGGTGGAAGCCCGCTCGGAGTTGTACGGTGCGGACGGGCCGTACGACTTGCTGGTCGTGGCCTTCGGCACGATGGCGCGGATCTGCAAGACGGCAATCGATGAAGTGCGACGGGAAGGCCTGCGTGTGGCGTTGTTTCGTCCCATCACGCTCAATCCGTTCCCGGTGGCCGCGTGCCGCCGGGCGATGGATGGCATCACCGGGGCGGGAAAGGTGCTCACCGTGGAGATGAACATGGGCCAGATGGTGTCGGACGTGCGCGCGGTCGCCGAGGGCACACGCACGGTGGAATTCCATGGCACCGCCGGCGGCATCGTGCCGTCGCCGGATCAGGTCGCGGCCGAAATCCGCGCCAGAGTGCCGGTGACAGAAACGGCGACCTCACCGCTGATCTGGTCGGGGACGGGACTGTGCGTGTGTTCGCAGGGTGATGGCGTGCCCTGTGAAGGCACCGGCGGCACGTGCGAGACGTGCGGCAAAGCGGTCTCGGTGCCGGCGTAGTTACCAGCGGACGACGATGGTGCCACCGCCGGGCGTGGCGACCGGCGTGATGGTCCACGTGTCGGTGTCGTGTCCACGTGTGACCGTCCACGCGGCAGCCACACCCATCGCGGCGCCAAAGACGGTGTCGCTGACCCAGTGGGAGCGGTCGCGCACACGGGTGAGTCCCACAAATCCGGCGGCCGCGTAGGCAGGAATACCGGCCTTCCACCCGAAGTGCCGGTGCAGCACGGCGGCCGTCGTGAATGTCGCCGACGTGTGGCCCGAGGGGAACGCATGGCCGCCGCCGGACGGGCGCGTGCGGTCCACGGCAATTTTCACCACACGCGTCGTGACCATGTTGAGCACCTGCGCGCGAACCAGATCACTGCCGACATGGGTGACCAACGTGTTGTCGGTCACGGTCCCGGTGGCCCATGTGCCGAACGCCAGGGCGCCTTGTGTCCATCCATCGCCGCCGACTTTGCCGATCTTTGTCCATGAGGGCACCGGCCCGCGCAGGCTCCACTCGTGGGCGCGGTCGTCGGACTGGGCCGCAATCAGCGAGGCGGCGCCCCCAGCGCTCATGATGATGAGCGTGTCCACACGGGCCATGTCCCGAAGGTCACGTCCCAGGTTCTGCAGGATGTGTTTAAACGGATGGGGCTCTTCGGTGGCCGGCGGTACGGCAGCAGCCTGCGCCCTGGCGGGTACAGGGAGTGCCACACAGAGTGCGACGGCGGCAGCGACGATCCAGCGGGATGTAAACACGCGCGGGAGAATATCAGCGCGAGAGGCCGAATGCGAAGCCCACCGCAACATGGTGGGACAGTGTGGTGGTTCGACCGGTGCCGTTGAGCGCTGTGGTGATGGTGGGTTTGGCGTACGTCACCTTGTATTCACTCACGAGCGACAACCGTCCCTTGATGCGCACGTCAAATCCGACGGCGGCGTGTGCGCCCAGGCCCGCGTATTCGTACTGTTCACGCGCTGCGCCAAACACCGTGGTCTCGGCGTGTGGCAACGTGACCCCGGCGCCGGCTCGAGTAATCAAGGCAAACGGGGCGTCCCCATAGGCCGATCGGCCGAGCGGAATCCGGTTGGTCAGATTCAGCACGAGGAAATTGAGCCCGTGCGTCATCTGATACCGCGTGACTTCCGGTCCGAGTTCCTCAGGGCGGGCAATCACCTTGAGGTGAACGAACTCAACCTCCATGCCAAACCGGCGCGCGTCGTCAAAAAACCGGCCCAGCCGCCAGCCGTAATATTGCGGGGAGGTGAAGGGTTTCGCCTCAAACGACACGTCCGGAAAGGTCAGGTCGTACCCGTCACCTTTGACCGTCACATCGGCCGGCACGGTCGTGTTGGCACCCATGTAAACGCCCGCATACCACTGGGCTGACGCCGTCGCCGGCACCCCGAGGCACAGGCCGACCACTACAAGACCGAACAATATTGCGCGTCGCATCCGGTTCAGATTACCCGATCACCCGATCACCCGATCGCCGGTGTTATTGTGGGAGGGTGTCTGAGACCAAAGCACTCCTCACCAAGCTGGGTATTGAAGATGTCAACGCCGGTGCCTGCGTCGGCCCCGACGGCTGGATGCGCGACGACGATGCCGGCCGGATTGTGTCCATCAATTCCTCGACCGGGGAGCCCATTGCGAGTGTGATGCTCGCCTCCGAGGCGACGTGTGATGACGTCGTCAGCGCGTCGGCCGCCGCCTTTGAGCGGTGGCGGGAGGTGCCGGCCCCCAAACGTGGAGACCTCGTGCGCGACCTGGGCAACGCCCTCCGCGAGATGAAGGAACCGCTTGGGGATCTGGTCAGCCTGGAGATGGGCAAAATTCGCGCGGAAGGCCACGGCGAAGTGCAGGAGATGATCGACATCTGCGACTTTGCGGTCGGGCTTTCACGACAGCTTTATGGATTGACGATGGCGTCCGAGCGTCCGGGGCACCGGATGATGGAGCAGTGGCATCCGCTCGGCCCGGTTGGTGTCATCTCCGCGTTTAACTTCCCGGTGGCCGTGTGGGCCTGGAACTCGACTCTGGCCGCCGTGTGTGGCGACCCCACCATCTGGAAACCGGCCGAGCCGGCACCGCTGTGTGGTGTGGCTGTGCAGCACATCAGCAACCGGGTGATGGCCGATCACGGCGTGACCGGCATCTTTTCGTTGCTGGTCGGCCGCGGCAGTTCCGTGGGGGAACGATTGGTGCGTGACCGACGGGTGCCGCTGATTTCGTTTACGGGGTCCACGGCCGTCGGCCGTCACGTGTCTGAGGTGGTCGCGGGTCGATTTGGTCGGGCGATCCTCGAACTGGGCGGCAACAATGCGATCGTCGTCTGTGAAGACGCGCGGCTCGATCTGGCCATTCGCGCCATCCTCTTCGGCGCGGTGGGCACGGCGGGCCAACGCTGCACCAGCACTCGCCGACTGATCGTGCAGAAAACCATCGCCTCCGAGTTGATTGCGAAGCTGGTGACGGCGTATCAACAGGTGCCGATTGGTGACGCCCTTGATTCGAAGACGCTGATGGGACCGCTGGTCAACATGCCGGCGGTCGACAAGATGTTTGAAGCGATCGACCGTGCCAAGGCCGAAGGCGGCGAGGTCGTGTACGGGGGCAATCGCCGCCCGGACATCGGCCCGTTTTTTGTGGAGCCGACGATCATCCGCATGCCGGCACAGTCCGCAATCGTCAAGGACGAAACCTTCGCGCCCATCCTGTATGTGATGGAGTACGACACGTTTGACCAGGCGATTGCGATGCACAACGACGTGCCGCAGGGCCTGTCGAGCGCGATCTTCACCGAGAGCATGCGGCGGGCTGAAGAGTTCCTCTCCGCGCGCGGATCCGATTGCGGCATCGCGAACGTGAACATCGGCACGTCGGGCGCCGAAATCGGCGGCGCCTTTGGCGGCGAAAAAGAAACGGGCGGCGGCCGCGAGTCAGGCTCCGACGCGTGGAAAGCCTACATGCGCCGACAGACCAACACCGTCAACTGGTCCGACAAGTTGCCCCTCGCGCAAGGGATTACGTTCGGCTGATTGATTCACATCGAGCCATGGAGAGCTGGGAGATTGTTTGTCAGAATAATGAAACTCCCAGCCCTCCATGGCTCGTTGTGAGCCATTCCCTTATTGCGCCATTCTCGCTAGCTGCTCTGCAGCCGCCGCCACAGCCGCCTCCTGCGCAGCAGTGGGTCGAGCATCGGCGCCCTGCAGTGCGGCGAGCAGCGCGGGCAGCGGCGCATACACCTGCTGAATCTGCGCGAGTCGTTCGGGTGACGCACCCTCGCGCATCGCGACCAGTTGCCGCATCAGATCGTTCACTGTCTTCGACAGCTTGAACTGCAACGTGAGATCGGCCACGGGTGTCTGCACCCGTGGGTCCAGTCGCACAGTAATGGCCTGCCGATAGACCTGACTCCCGACGGTGAGCCGCACCTGGTAGGTCCCCGGCATCACCCAGATCCCTTGCGGACTTTGCGGCGTGTTCTGCCTGATGGCGGCGATGGCGTAACTGAACGCAGGTACCGCCGGCGGGGCAAACCGTACATCCCACACAAACCGATGCAACCCCGGCGTGGACGCGAGCGTCTGCGCGGGCCGGATCCAGTAGTCCGGCAAGTTTGGATTGTTCACCGGCGGCGGCGCCGGGTCGTCGCTGGAGTAACGGCGGATCACGTCGCCTTCAGGCTCGACGATCTCCAGCGTGATCGGTCCCTTCACATCCGGACCGAGGAAATAGCTGATGGTGACGCCGTCCGGCGGATTGGGCATCGCCGGTTCATCGGGCGGCAGGGGGGTGTCGGTGTTCTTGTTCCAACGGAACCGCCACGCGACAGGCGGCCGGAAGAGGTACGCGGCTTCTTTGACCACCGAGGTGGTGATCTGTCGCAACGGCGTAATGTCGTCGAGAATCCAGAATCCGCGCCCGTGTGTGCCCACGACCAGGTCCTCGTCCTTGATCACGAGATCACGAATCGATGTCGCGGGCATGTTCAGGCGCAGCGACTGCCACTGGTCACCGTCGTCAAACGACACCGAGACATGCAGCTCACTCGCCGCAAACAACAGGCCCCGGCGCACGGGGTCCTCGCGCACCGCATTGATGGTGGCGCCGTCAGGCAACCCGGTCACGATGCGCCGCCAACTGCGTCCGCCGTCACGCGTGCGATAGATGTGTGGACGCAGATCGTCGAGGCGCAACGTGTTCACGGCAATGTAGGCGGTGTTGGTGTCGAAGTGTGAAGCCTCGACGAGTGAGATCTTCTGCCACGGTTGCAGGTCCGGCGGCGTCACATCGGTCCAGGTCGTACCGCCATTACGCGTCAGGTGCACCAGGCCATCATCGGTCCCGACCCAGATCGTGTCCCGGTCCACGTAGGAGGGGCCGATCGTGTAGATGACGCCGCGTTGTGTGGGCTGCGCGTTTGGACGTGATCGGTACGCGCCGACGCTGGCCGGCACCTCCCACGTGGGACGCGTCAAGTCGGGACTGATTTGCGTCCAGACACGTCCGCCGTTGGTGGTCTTCCAGAGGGTGTTCGACGCGAAATACAACGTGCGTGGGTCGAGCGGCGAAAACAGAAGAGGCTGCGTGCGCACGGTGCGATAGCCGGGATCGCGCGGCGGGGAGACGTTCTGCACCTGGCCGGTGCGCCTGTCGTACCGCGTCACCTTGCCACCGTAGACGATGTCCGGATTGAGCGGATCAGGGGCGACGTAGCCGTATTCCTCCACGCCGACCGGGTGCCACTCACGAAACGTGATCTGGCCGTCATCACCGCGGCTCTGCACACAGGCGGAGCCCGATTCCTGCTGACCACCACAGACCCGGTAGGGAAAGGCGTTGTCCGTACTCACATGGTAGAACTGCGCGGTCGGCTGGTTGTACCAGGAGCTCCACGTGCGCCCGCCGTTGAGCGTCACGATGGCGCCCTGGTCAGCCGTCATCAGCATGACGTCCGGCTGCGTGGGATGAATCCACATGCGCTGATAGTCGTCACCACCCGGTGCCCCGCGCCACGCCGTAAACGTGGCGCCGCCATCGGTGGATTTCCACGCGACGATGGTGGGGACGTAGACGATGTCGGGGTTGCGCGGGTCCACACGGATATCCGCCGCGTCGGCGGGACGCGCGACCACACGTGTGTCGGCGTTCGTCCGCCGCCACGTCTCCCCGCCATCGTCGGACCGGAAGATGCCGCCGTTGCGGCCCGCGTCCACGGCGGCGTAGAGGCGCGTGCGATCGGAGGGCGCGACGGTGATGCCGATGCGGCCGAGTCCATCCGCAAATGTCGGCAGGCCCGTGGTGAGAGCGCGCCAGGTGGTGCCCCCATCGGTGGACTTGAAGAGCCCGCTGCCGGGGCCGGTCCACGCGGCGTTTTCCCAGGGCCCCTGTCGTTGTTCCCACAAGACCGCGTACACGGTGTTGGGGTCCACGGGATCAAACGCCAGGTCGATCCCGCCGGTGTTTTCGTCCTTGTAGAGGACCTTCTCGAAGGTCTGGCCGCCATCCAGCGAGCGGAAGATGCCGCGCTCCTCGTTGGGCCCGTAGGGATGACCGAGCACCGCCACAAACAGGCGATTCGGATTGTTCGGGTCGACCACGATCTGCGGGATTTGCTGGCCGTCCCGCAGCCCCAGACGGGTCCACGTCCGCCCGGCATCAGTCGACTTGTACATGCCGTCGCCGGTGGAGAGGTCGGGGCGGGGCATCCCCTCGCCACTGCCCACGTAGATGATGTTGGGATCCGACTCGGCGACGGCGATGGCCCCAATCGACCCGGTGGGCTGGTCGTCAAAGATGGGGTCCCACGTGCGTCCGGCATCGTCGGTCTTCCAGACGCCGCCGTTGACCACGCCGACGTAGAACGTAAACGGCTGGGAGGGCACACCCGCCGCGGCCTTGGTGCGGCTGGCGCGCAGCGGACCGATGGGGCGCCACTGCAACGCCTGGAACAGCGCGGGGTCAAACGTCGGTGCCGGCTGGGCGGCCACCCCGGGGAGCGTGGCGGTGAGAAGGGTGATGACAAGGAGTCTGGACCACATGCCGAGATTCTGCCTCATTTGGACGGGGTAGAATCCCGTGTCGTGAGTGCGAGTCGTCTTCGAATAGGTGTAGTCGGGTGTGGGCACTGGGGGCCGAATCACATCCGGGTGTTTTCGCAATTGAGTGAGTCAGTCGTGGTGGCCGCCGCCGATCCTGACCCCAAGCGGCGGGCGGTCGTCTCGGCCCAGTTCCCCGGCATTGTGGTGGTCGAGGACTACCGTGAGCTGGTCGCGCGCGACGACGTGGATGCCGTGGTGGTGTGTGTGCCCACCCGGAAACACGATGAGGTCACGCGGGCAGCGTTGGAGGCCGGCAAACACGTCCTGTGCGAGAAACCGTTGACGGAAACGGCGGCGCAGGCCCAGGCGCTGGCGGACCTGGCGTCGGCGCGGGGTGTGACCCTCATGACGGGCCATGTGTTCTTGTTCAACCCGGGCATCCTCAAACTCCGTGAGATCATCACCGCAGGCAGCGCCGGGCAGATCCACTACCTGCGCGCCCAGCGGACCAACCTTGGTCCGATTCGCAAGGACGTCAACAGTGTGTATGACCTGGCGTCCCACGACATCTCGATCTTCAACTTCCTGCTTGATGCGGAGCCGCTGACGGCCTCGGCGGTCGGTGCGGCGTTCCTGCAGCCGGGCATCGAAGACGTCGCGTTTATCACGCTGACGTATCCCAACGGGGTCATCGCCGGCATCCAGGTGAGTTGGCTCGACCCCAAGAAGCTGCGCGAGATTGTGGTGGTGGGCGATCAGAAGATGGTCGTCTGGGATGAACTTGCGCCGGCCGGGCCCATCAGCATCTATGACAAGTCGGTGGTGCGCGAGCAGTATTACGACGACTACGGGCAGTTTCATCTGCTGGCGCGCGAAGGGGATCTCACGATCCCCCGTGTGCCGCCGCAGGAACCCCTCAAGGTTCAGAACCAGGCGTTTGTCACGGCCGTGCGGTCGGGACGAATCGAAAAAAGTGACGGCCCGTTCGCGGTCGGCGTCGTGCGTGTGCTGGAAGCCATCGCGCAGTCGCTTGCCAAGGGTGGCACACCGGTCGAGGTGACACGATGAAATATTTCGTCCACCCCAACGCGCTGGTGGAGACGACGCGCATCGGTGAAGGGACACGGGTGTGGGCGTTTGCTCACGTCATGAAGGGCGCGTCGATCGGGCGCGACTGCAACGTCGGCGATCACGCGTTCATCGAGGCGGGCGCCCGAGTTGGTCACGGCGTGACGATCAAGAACGGCGTCACGATCTGGGAAGGGGTGACCGTCGGTGATTACGCCTTCCTCGGACCGTGTGTGGTGTTCACCAACGACCTGCGCCCGCGGTCGCCCCGCGCCCGGAGTGCGGCCACGCGTTATCGCACGAAGGACTGGCTGGTGCGCACCAGGGTTGGCAAGGGCGCGAGCCTCGGTGCGAACGCGACGGTGGTGTGTGGTGTGCGCATCGGCGAATACGCGATGGTCGGCGCCGGCACGGTGGTCACCGCGGATGTGCCGGCCCACGCGTTGTGGCTCGGGGTGCCTGGCCGGTTGTCCGGGTACGTCTGCGAATGTGGCAAGCCGCTGACGTTTGTGGCTGACGCGGTGCGTTGTCGACCGTGCCGGATCAACTACGTCCTCCGGCGCGGCAAAGTCTCCCGTCTCCCTTGATGACTCCGCGGGTGTTGGCGTGTGCGATCGCCTTTAATGAAAAGGCGAAGATCGTCCGTGTGGTCGAACGTGCGGCAGAGGCGCCGATCCCCGGTGTCACCACTTTCATGGTGTGTGACGACGGGTCCACCGATGGCACACCCGATGCCGTCGAGGCGCACGGTGTCGGCGTCATCCGGCAGGGGACCAGGCAAGGCGTCGGCGCCGCGATTCGCAGCGTCATCCACTATGCGCGTGCCGAAGGGTACGACGTGGTCGTGATCATGGCCGGAAATGACAAGGACCGGCCACAGGAGATACCGCGCCTGCTGCAGCCGATTCTGGCGGGGCAGGCCGACTTTGTGCAGGGATCGCGATACCTGCCGGGCGGCAGTTACGGCAACATGCCGTTCTACCGGCGGGTGGCCACACAGATCGTGCATCCCTGGTTGTTCTCCCTGGTGACCGGTCGACGGATCACCGACAGCACCAACGGCTTTCGCGCGTTTCGGGTGTCACTGTGTGACGACCCACGCATCACACTCGAACAGGCGTGGCTCGACGCGTACGAATTGGAGCCGTACCTGTTTTTCAAAGCCATCACCCTCGGGTTCGGCGTCACCGAAGTGCCCGTGACCAAGATCTATCCGTCCCATGAACTGGGCTACACCAAGATGACGCCGATCGTCGGCTGGTGGAGCATTCTCCGGCCGATCGTCCTGCTCGGCCTTCGACTCAGGACCTGACATGCACGCAGATACGATTCCGTTTGTTGACCTGGCCGCGCAGTACCGATCGATTCGTGCGGATGTGGATGCGGCGATGGCCGCAGTGCTCTCGCGCGGCGACTTCATTCTTGGCCAGGACGTGCGGCTGTTCGAGCAGGAGTTCGCCGCCTACTGTGGCACGGCCCACTGTCTCGGCGTCGCATCGGGCACCGATGCGCTCCGGCTCTCGTTGCAGGCCTGTGGCATCGGCCGCGGCGACGAGGTCATCACCACGGCGCATACCTTTATTGCCTCGGTGCTCGCGATCGCCGAGGCCGGGGCTACCCCGGTGCTGGTGGACTGTGACCCGGTGTTTGGATTGATCGATGTCACGAAGATCGAGGCCGCGATCACGCCGCGCACCAAGGCCATTCTTCCGGTGCACCTGTACGGGCAGGCCGCCGACATGGATCCGATTCTGGCGATCGCGCGCGCGCACAAACTGGCGGTGATCGAAGACGCCTGCCAGGCGCATGGCGCGTTATACAAGGGCCAGCGATGTGGGTCGCTGGGCGACATCGCCGCGTTCAGTTTTTATCCGGGGAAAAATCTCGGCGCATACGGGGATGGCGGTGCCGTCACCACCAGCCGGGCCGATCTCGCAGACCGCGTCACGTTGTTGCGCAACTACGGCCAGCGGGTGAAATATGAACACCTCGAGAAGGGCGGCAACAGTCGGCTCGATACACTGCAGGCGGCGGTCCTGCGTGTGAAGCTGCGACACCTCGACGACTGGAACGCCGCCCGGCAACGTGCGGCTGCGTCGTATGGCCGCGCGCTCGCCACATCCGGCCTCGGCCTGCCGTCGGTCGTGCCGTACGGCACCCACGTGTTTCATCTGTACGTGGTGCGCACGCCGGATCGCGCCGGCCTTCAGCAGCGCCTCGACGCGGCGAAATCGCAGCACGGCATTCACTATCCCATCCCGGTGCACCGGCAGAAGGCGATGGCCGACCTTGGGTACGGTGAGGGCAGTTTCCCCGTCGCCGAAGCCCTGGCGCCGCAGATCCTCTCGCTCCCGATGTTTCCCGAGCTCAGTGACGCGCAGATCGACCGCATCGCCGCGGCTATCAAGAAATGAGGCAATGGGCCAATGGGGCAATGAAGGGCATTGGCGTCACGCTGCATTCATTGCCTCATTGCCTCATTGCCTCATTGCCTCATTTCTGATCCGGTAGACCCGCCCGTCGGCTTCGGTGTGCACAAGCTCGAGCGCGTGGGACCATGGCGCAAACTGGGCATCAATCGCGCTGACCATCTCAGGGTTGTTCATGTCCGCGTGATACACGACGTACGTGACACCAAATCCCCGCAGGCGGTCCATCGCCTCCTGTGACGGGAACACGGACATCGCCTCGTACAGCCGTTGATGGTCGTCGGGCAGAACACCTGAGAAACCGTGGACCGTCTTTTGCCAGTGCGCCATCGAGTGGAGCATGAAGGTGGCGTTGCGGCTGTTCTGAAGACTGTAGTCCTCACGGTCGCGGGGCATTGGTCCTTCGGCGATGGTGAACGTGCCCGGTTGGGTGGCCAGCCACCGGTCGATGGCGGGCAACTGATGCCGGTAGTCCTGCACCGCAAGCGGCGCGGCCGTGTATTCCGCGATCAACAGGATGCTGATCACGACGGCGCCGAGTCGCCGACCGGATGTGGACCAGTGACGGGTGATCACGTCAAAGCCCAGCGCGGTCAGCACACCGAGCGCCAGCATCAGCACCAGCGAGAACCGCGTTGGCACACGGATGAAGTTGAGGATGGGCCAGTCGTAGACCCACTGCCACACGCCGTACGGTGGACCAAGCAGGAGCCACCCGCATACGACAGCGAGGAGCGTGTAATACACCGCAGCGTTCCGGCGGAGGGGGCGCGAGGACGACGACGCCCCCGTGCGCCGCATCATCCACACCACCACGCCGACCAGCGGGATCAGCAGCGCGAGATAGCCGGGGAACAGGAAGGCCTCGGGGTTCTCACGCATCGAGGGCGGGAACCACTGCGCGATCCACTGGTGCAGATGGGAGGGCGACGCAAAAAAACTCGAGAGGGGCGTGCGCCATCCCGCCAACGTCCGGACGAGGCCGGCATTTGCCCGGGCCTGCACGTACGGCAGAAACACCAGGAGGATGGGCACAAGCGCGAGCAGGCCGATTACACCGGCATCACGCACCCGCTGCAGGGGACGCAGGGGTTCACCCAGCACCGCCCGATAGAGCAGCAGGCCACCCACACTCACCGCGAGAAATACGGCGCCGTGACCGCCGGACACGGCCTGCAGGCTGAACATCCAGAGCGCCAGGCGCAGATGTCTGGGGTGCCCTTCGTCCAGATACTGGTGGACCCAGGCCAGGCAGAACGGCATCCACTGAATCGTGGTCAGTTGCAGCTGCCCGAGCCGGAAAAATCGCGGGGCCGCGAACGCGAAGATCAGGCCTGCGAGGAACGCCGCCGGACGACTCGCGCCGACGCGGCGCGCCAGCAGGTACGTCCCCAGTCCGCTCAGTGGGATCGATGCCAGCGCGATCAGATTGGTCGCCAGGAAGTAGTTGTCGGTCAGCCACACGATGGGTGCGGCGAGGATCGCGCTGCCGATGAGGTGTTCCGCATACGCGAGTGTGTTGGGCAGCGGCGCAAAAATGTTGGCGTCAAACAGGTGCAGCGGCTGGGTGACAAACGCGTGGATGTCCCAGCCGAGGATCCACTGGATCAACTTCGCGTCGGAGTCGTAGTTGAGCAGGTGACTGTGCGGGTGCAGTGAGAGTGGATACGCCAGGCCGATCGTGATGAGTGCATACACGACGCCCACCAGCCACCATCGGTCCTCGTGTTGCTCGTCGCGCCCGTCCATGCGGAGACGATTCTACCCTCCGGTCGTGTTAGTCTCCCGTCCGGAGGACATCCCATGACATTTCGACGCACGTGCCTTGGTACCGCCATCCTGGTGGCCGCGCTCGCGCTCAGCTCCACGTCGGCCGCGCAGACGCGCCGGACCGCCGCGGACTTTGTGAGTCCCGCGTTTCCGTTTGGACTGGTCTCGGCCAAGACCACCGACCGTCTGGCGTGGATCAGCTACGACGAGGGCAAGCGCAACGTCTTTACCGCGGTGGGGCCTGACTTCAAACCCGTCCGCCTGACGTCGTTTATGGAAGACGACGGCGTGGACCTGACCGACCTGAGCCTGTCGGCCGATGGCAGCGTCGCGATTTTTGTGCGGGGCCACGCCCGCAATCGGGACGGCTGGGTCGCCAATCCGCTCTCGAATCCGGCCGGCACCGAACGCGCGATCTGGGGTGTGCGCACCGCCGGCGGCGCCCCATTCCGGCTCGCGGAGATCAACACCGGTTCGCCGGTGCTCTCTCCGGACGGCAAACACGCGCTGTATGTAAAGGACGGCCAGATCTACCGCGCCGCCGTGGGGCCCACGCCCGCTGCCACTGCCAAAGATCGGGGCGAGGAGCCGTACATCACGGTGTTCGGCGACAACAGCAACCCGCGGTGGTCCCCAGACAGTACGCGCTTCGCGTTTGTGAGCAACCGCACCGACCACGCCTTTGTCGGCATCTACGAACTTGCCGCCAGGAAGATCACGTGGGTCTCGCCCGACGTGGATCGCGACTCCAGTCCGACCTGGTCTCCCGACGGCAGTCGCCTCGCGTTCATCCGTCGTCCTGGCCTGCCGTTTGGTCAGCAGCAGCAACAGGGCGCGGCGGGCATTGGTAATCCGGCCGGACCTGGCGCCGGCCGACAGGGCGGAGCGGGCCGGGGCGGGGCGACGGGCCTGCAGGTGCCTGGGCTGTTTCGCGCCGAGTTCCGCGGTGGCGGCACCTTGGCGTTCTGGGTGGCGGACGCACGTACGGGTGAGGCGCGTGAATTCTGGCGCCATGATCCGGCCGGCACCACCTTCCGCAACATCAACGCGATCCAGTGGGCCGGCGAGCATGTGATCTTCACGACGCAGGTGCCCAACGACGAATACGACCGCTACTTCTCGGTGGCCCTCAACGGATCCACCAAGGAACCCGTGATGTTGACGACCACAAACGGGATCATTGAAGACGCGTCGTCGATCAACCTGTCGCCCGATGGCAAAACGTTGTTCTACACGACCAATCACGGCGACATTGATCGTCGGGATATTTTTGCGGTCGCCACGGCCGGCGGCACGCCTCGTCAGGTGACCGAGACACCCGCCATCGAAACGCAGCCGGTGCCCCTGCCGTCAGGCAAAGTCGCGGTGTTGTACGCCGACACCCGGGTGCCGCAGTCGGTGGGGGTTGTGCCGGCCACCGGCGGGAAAGCGAACGTGGTGTATCCCACACTGCCCGCGCGTTATCCGCTCGCCGCCCACGTCGAACCGACCAACGTGACGCTTGAAGCGGAAGACGGGGTGAAGTTCAACAACCAGCTCTTTGTGCCGAAGGACCTCAAGCCCGGGGAAAAACGCCCGGCGATGATCTTTGTGCACGGCGGTCCACAGCGGCAGATGTTGCTCGGGTACCACTATCGCCACGTGTATCACATGTTCTACGGCATCAATCAGTGGCTCGCCGACAAGGGCTACATCGTCTTGTCCGTGAACTACAGACGTGGTGTGGGTTACGGCCGGTCCTTCCGCATGGCGCCGAATTCGGGTGGGTCAGGCAACGCCGAATACCTTGATGTGCTTGCGGCCGGCAAATACCTGCACTCGCGCAACGACGTGGACACCAAACGTGTGGCTATCTGGGGCTTGTCGTATGGCGGCGTGCTGACCGCACAAGCACTTGCGCGCAATTCGGATCTATTTGCGGCCGGCATCGACCTCGCCGGTGTGCATCTCTGGGGCAACTCGCTCGACCCCGAAACCGTGTCGTTCAAGTCGTCGGTCATCGGCGCCATCGACGGCTGGAAGTCGCCGGTGTTGCTGCAGCATGGCGACGACGACCGCAACGTGGCGTTCACGCAGACCACCGGGTTGGTGCAGATGCTGCGTGCACGCAACATCGACTACGAGCTGATTGTGTTTCCCGACGATGTGCACGACTCACTCGTGCACAGCCGCTGGATCTACATCTACGACCGCATGGACGCGTTTCTCAAGAAACACATCGGGCGATGAAATGGGGCAATGAGGCAATGAGGCAATGGGGGGCTCGCGCCATCGTGGTCTGCATCGCAGGCATGGGTGGATTTGCTGCGCAGACATGGACGCCGCAGACCAGTGGTGTCACCGTGACGTTTCGCGGGGTGAGTGCGGTGGACGCGCAGACCGCGTGGGCCAGCGGGTCGCGCGGCACCGTGTTGCGCACCGCTGACGGCGGTGCGACATGGGCGAATGTGTCCCCGGCGGGTGCGGAGAAACTCGACATTCGTGACGTGGATGCGATTGACGGGCGCACCGCGTACGCGCTGAGTATCGGCAACGGTGACCAATCGCGGATCTTCAAGACCATCGACGCGGGTCAGACCTGGGTGACGCAGTTTGTCAGCCAGGACGCCGACGCGTTCTACGACGCGATGGCGTTCTGGGACGACCGTCGCGGTATCGCGTTCAGCGATTCGGCCGGGGGCCTGTTGCGCATTCTCACCACCCTCGACGGCGGCACCACGTGGACCCGAGTACCGACGTCGTCATTGCCTGCGGCACTCGACAACGAGGGCGCCTTTGCCGCCAGCGGTACCAATGTCGCCGTGTGGGGCAGTCAACACGCGTGGATTGGCACCGGCGCGGCCGCCACGGCCCGCGTGCTCCGCACGACCGACGGTGGCAGGACCTGGTTGGTGTCCCCGACGCCGCTCACCGCCGGGCCGACCTCGGGCATCTACTCCATCGCCTTCCGTGACGCGTTGCACGGCGTCGTCGTCGGTGGCGACTACAGCAAAGAAGAGGCGGCCGTCGACAACGCGGCCGTGACCAGCGACGGTGGTGTCACCTGGACGCTCGTGCAAGGGCTGGGCGGTTTCCGATCAGTGGTGACGCCGCTGCCAGGAGGGACCGGACGTCGATGGATGGCGCTCGGGCCATCAGGCGCAGACCGGACAGAGGATGACGGGCGGACGTGGACTCCAGTGGAGGTCCCCGTGCGGGGCCTGCACACGTTCAGCCTCGCGCGTGCAGGAGAGGTCGGCTGGGCTGCGGGCGGTCGCGGTCAGATCGCCAAGTGGTTCACACGGTAGTAGAATGCCGACGCCCAGATCGGTCGCGCAAGAGTTAGGGAGATTCAAGACATGATGAAACGACTTTCGGTAGTACTCACGGTGGCGCTTGTTGCCGTCGTGACGATCAACACGGCGGGGCAGACGCCCGCACAAGGACTGTCCACGGACACGCTGAACGCGATGACGTGGCGCCCCCTGCCCACGAACATTGTGACGGGGCGCGTGCAGGACGTCGCAATCGACCCCAAAAATCCGAACATCTGGTACGTCGCCGCCGCGTTTGGTGGCGTGTGGAAGACCGTCAATCGCGGCATCAGCTTCGAGCCCATCTTCGAGAACTACCCGGCGCACAACATGTGCTGCATCGTGGTCGACCCGAAGGACTCGAACATCCTGTGGCTCGGCACCGGGGAAAACAAGAGTCAGCGGTCCGCGCACTTTGGTGACGGCCTCTACAAGTCCACCGACGCCGGCAAGACCTGGGCGCGCTCGGGCCTGGCGAACTCCGAACACATCGGCAAGATCCTCGTGGATCCGAACAACTCGAACGTCGTGTGGGTCGCCTCGCAGGGGCCGCTGTTCTCGGCCGGCGGCGACCGCGGCGTCTACAAGACGACTGACGGCGGCGCGACCTGGAACCGTGTCCTGCACGTGAATGACGACACCGGGTTCACCGACCTCGCATTTGATCCACGCAACTCGAACACCATCTTCGCGGGCACCTATCAGCGTCGTCGTCACGTCGGCCAGATGATTGGCGGCGGTCCTGATGGCGGCATCTTCAAATCGACCGACGGCGGTCGCAACTGGACGAAGTTGACCAACGGGCTCCCCCCGGGGGAAGTGGGCCGTATCGCGCTGGCGACGGATCCGAAGAAGCCGGGCCGCGTGTATGCGCTGATTGATGCAAAGACGCCCGCCGGGGGTGGCCGTGGTGGCCGCGCCGGTGGCGCGCCCGCGCCCGAACTGCCGCCGATGAATCCGCCGACGCCGGACGATTCGATGGGTTTCTACAAGTCCGACGACAACGGCGCGACGTGGGAACGTACGGCGCGTGAGCGCGGAGGCGGCCCCGCCTACTACTCGGAGATTTACGTGGACCCGCGCACCGAAGACACCGTGTGGGTGATCGACACCTACATGAAGTGGACGAAGGACGCCGGCAAGACCTTCACGCAGGTCGGGTTTGACCTCGGCCAGGGACCGCTCGTCGTACACGTCGACCACCACTCGGTCACGTTTGATCCGACCAACCGCGATCACATCATCGTCGCCAACGACGGCGGCGTGTACGAAACGTACGACGACGGCAAGACGTGGCGCTTCTTCACGAACCTGCCCATCACGCAGTACTACCGCGTCGGCATCGGCAACGAGGCTCCGTTCTACACGGTGTGCGGAGGCACGCAGGACAACTTCTCCCTATGTGGTCCGTCGGGCACGACGAACACGTGGGGCATCCGCACCAGCGACTGGTACATCGTCAACGGCGGCGACGGCTTCCAGCCGCACCCGGATCCGGTGGACCATCACTTCATCTACGCGACGTCACAGACCGGCGGCCTGACGAGGTTTGACCGTCGCACGGGGCGCGGCACGAGCATTCGTCCCCCGGCTGGCGGCACACTCGCGGCGCAGGCGGCCGGTGCGGCC
>CAYRGW010000074.1:0-23278 GCA_964423815.1 uncultured Solibacteraceae bacterium
CTTTTTGGGTGAAGCCTGCAGGTCCTGCAGGTAGTTCTCGAGTCGGTCAAAACGGTGTTCCCACAGCGCGCGGAAGTCCTCCGTCCAGGCAGCCACCGTCTTGAGCGGGGCCGGGTCGAGACGGCAGGGGCGCCACTGGGCCTCCCGTCCCCGCGCGATGAGGCCCGCCCGCTCCAGCACCCGCAGGTGTTTGGAGACGGCGGGCAGGCTCATGTCGAAGGGGTCGGCCAGCTCGGTGACGGAGCATTCGCCAGAGGCCAGGCGGGCGAGGATGGCCCGCCGGGTGGGATCGGCCAAGGCGGCAAATGTCGAACTCAGGGAATCGTGGGGCATCGGTGTCCGTGTAGTAAACCTATTAGTTAATTAACCTATAGGTTTAATACCCCGGACCGGTCGCCCGTGTCAAGTCTCAGCGCGAAGGATCCACAGCCAGGTCCGCCAGGAACCGCTCGAGTTTCTGATCGTCCACCGGCTTGACCCAGTGCGCGTCGAATCCGGCGTCGGCGGAGCGCCGGCGGTCCGCGTCCTGGCCCCAGCCGGTGAGCGCGACGATCACAGGTGGGTGGTCGCCTTGTTGTGCGCGAATCCGTCTGGCGGCCTCGTATCCGTTGAGTTTTGGCAGACCGATGTCGAGCAGGATCACATCAGGTGCCAGCGACGCCGACGCATCGACCGCGGCCTCACCATCGTGGACCGCGTGGACCTCGTGGCCGCTGAACTGCAACAACGTCTTCAACATGTCGGCGGCGTCCGTGTTGTCGTCCACGATGAGGATACGCCGGGGCGTCAAAGCGGACTGCCTGCCGGGGACCTGGCTCAGCAGAGTGGCGTGTGGCGTGATCGGGTCGGCATCCAGAAGGTCATCCACCAGGCGACCCAACTGGGCGACTTGACGATCAACGACCTGTTCGGCCGCCGTCGTGGTGTCGCTGTCACACTCTGCGTGCCGGATCACCGCCAGGGAGCTCCGGATCGCGGCCAGCGGATTCCGCAACTCGTGACCCAGCATCGCCAGAAACTCATTGCGGCGTTGCTCCGCCTCGCGATGGACCCGCTCGGCCAGTCGGCGCTCGGTGATGTCGCGGGCAATTTTTGAAGCGCCAATCACCACGCCCGCCTGATCACGAATCGGCGAAACCGTGACCGAGACGTCCACCTCCGTGCCATCCTTGCGGCGGCGAACTGTCTCGAAGTGATCCACCTTCTCCGCACGACGGATCCGGCGCAGGATCTCGGCCTCTTCCGCGACGCGGTCGGCAGGAATCAGCCGGACGATGGAGTGCCCGACCATTTCCCGCGCCGTGTACCCGAACAGACGTTCAGCGCCCCGATTCCACGAGGTGACGGTGCCCTCAAGGTCCTTGCTCACAATCGCATCGTCGGACGATTCGACGATGGCGGCGAGGAACGCCGGGGCACTGGCGTCGTGAAACGGGTCGGGGGTGGACATAGGCTCTACCTGTTCAGATAGCAAGCCTCGTGCCGCGCAGAAACGACGATCAACGACGTTCCATAGGCAACTCGGGTCACAAAACAGGTACACGCCTACCTACAAATCCGGAAAGGTGACCCGAGGCGGATCTTGTGCACTTGGAGACAGCGGGCAAGGAGGCATGCCATTAACCTGCGAGTGCCGATGGCCATCTCGCCGCAGGTAATCCAAGGGGTATTTGATGCGTATTCGACTGATCGCCGTCGCCGCAGTCGCGACGATTCTACTGAGTTCCACCACGGCGTTTGCCCAGCAGCGCCACGTCGTTGATTCATCAAGCCTGAAACAGGCAGTCGCCGGCAAAGTGCACACCGACGCACAGAACCGCGCGGCGATCCGCAGCGTGCTGCAGCAGACTGAAGTGCGTCAGATGGCCGAACGTCTCGGTCTGAATCTGGTCACCGCCGACGCCGCGGTGGGCACGATGAACAGTGCCGACCTGGCGCGTGTGGCGACGTCGGCGCGTGAGGCGGACGTGGCGCTGGCCGGTGGGGCCAACACGTTGATCATTTCAACGACCACGTTGCTCCTGATCCTCATCATCGTCCTGCTCGTCGCGGACTGACAAGAAAAAAGCCCCGGGGCCGCCTTGCGGCGGGCCCCGGGGCCGTGTGTGTGGCGCGCTTCCAGTTCAGCGCGCCCTGCTTCGTGGACCTTACCGCTTGATGATCGGCACACGGATATCGACCGGCTGGTCGAGTGTCATCGTCAGGACGGTTCCCGTGGGCAGTTCGATTTCTTCACCAGCGGTCGTCAAGACGACCGCAGTGCCCGCGCCGCCACCAATCACGATGCCGGTGATGGCGCCTTTTTTCCCCCCGAGAATGCCACCGATGATCCCGCCGGCTGCCGCCGGGATCCCGATTTTCGCCGCGTCAGCCTTCTTGGTCGCCGGGGCGAGCTGGCTCATGCCGAGCACCACCGCGTAGGGTTCGTCGTGATCGACGATGGTGAGTGAGCGGAAGCGCATCGCCAGGCTCGCGCGCCCTTTGACTTTGCCGGCCGACTCGACCGACGTGATCTCGCCCTTGAGGATGCTGCCCTCGGGTACGACCGTGGCATCACCCTGGGTCACCGCAGTGGAGACCAGCGCCTCCACCCGATCTTCCACCCGGCTCGTCTGCGAACTCACCGCGGTGGTGAGCCGGACGATCAATTCGGTTCCGGCTGGCAGGGTGTACTCGCGAAACTTCGCGATTTCCGGCAGCGGGGGAGCCGGTGTGGCGGCTTCCACGATCTGCACTTCGGCGATTTCCTTGCGCGGCACTTCCCGCACGCCGACGCTGCTGCTGACCTTGACGGTCTCTGTCGACCGCTCCGTCAGCGCGCCTTGCACGACGCCGCCGTCCTGGCGCGTCACCGCGACCTCGGCCCCGACGGGCACGGTCTCAATGTCGACCTTGTCCTCGCCGGCACAGGCGGCCAGCGAGGATCCCAGGGCGACGAGTGTCACAAGTGTGAGGACTCGAGTGTAACGAAACATGGTCGGCCTCCTACCGTGTGATGGGCAGGTGGATGAGGACGTTCTCTCCGCGATGGGTAATCCATACGCGCAGGTAGTCTCCACCCTTGAGGGTTTCGATTCGCACGGCACCGCCCTTGCGGGGCATCTTTGCCATCGTGCGCATGTCGTCTGCCGAGATGAGGGTGGCGACTTCGCGACCCGCCACCGTGGTGCCCTTCATGAACTCGACCCATCGGGTCTCGGCAACCGTCTGACCCACCACCTTGGGCGGAGCTTCAGTGGTGAGGCGGACCTGATAGGTCCCAGCGGCCAGCGCCTGGCCATTGGCCGTCACCGAATGCGCGATGCGGACCGTGCCCAGATTGGCTGTGGACGTGGCCTGCACGCTCTGTGCGGCCTGTGGGGTGGCCTGCGCCCCCACACCCGCGCCGAGCGCGAGTGTGAGGGCAGCGGTCACGGTGAGGACAGTGAGAGTGTGAATGGTTTTCATGATTAGCGCACCACGCTGACGACAAGGGCCGCCCGGCGATTGAGACGACGCGTCTCTTCGCGGCTGTTGTCATGTGCCGGTCGTTCTTCACCGTAGCTGACGATGCTGAGACGTGAACCGTCCACGCCACGCGAGGCGAGGTAGTCACGCACAGCCTGTGCACGACGTTCGGCCAGCGCCAGGTTGTATTCGGCGGTGCCGATGTTGCACGTGTGACCTTCGATGCGCAGGCTCAGGCCCGGTTCCGCCTTGAGGGCGGTGATGGCTTCGTCGAGCACAACGAGGGCATCGGGACGGAGGATGTTGCGGTCGAAGTCGAAGTGCACGTCTTCAAAGACGTACTGCTTCGGGGCGGGGGCCGGTGCCGGCGTCTCAATGACGGGACGGACGGGCGGCGCGGGTTCGGGTGTCGGCGCGGGCGCCGGTGCCGGTGCTTCCACGGGCATCACCACGGGCGCGGGCGCCGGCGTGATGTACTTGCGGACGCCGGGGTGATAACCGATACGGGCCTGGATGCCGAGTTTGTCGCGGAAGCCGTTGTTGCCGACGAGACGGTCTTTCACCGAGCTCGAGTAGTTCAGGCCGCCACCAACAAAGAAGCCGCCGGGCGCCTGCCACGTGAGGCCGAGCGCGGCGTAGACGGGGCTCTTCACGTCCGTGCTCATCGGAGCGATCGAACCGTCCTCGGCCCTGAAATTGGCCGGCGCCGTCAACACGTCGTTCCGGTATTTTTCGCCGTGCAGTTCGGCGGTCAGCATGAAGGGCGTGCGGTTAAAAAACGCCGCGCCGACTCCCCAGCGGATGCCATCGGTGAGTTCGTACCCATCCGGATTGCCGCGGCGGATGTAGCCGGCCATCGCTGTGAATTCCGCGATCTGGGCGTCGGTGCTGGCCACGGCGTCAATGGTGAAGTCCATCTTGCCGGTCGAGGCGCCTGAGTCTTCGTCACCGGTCGGGGCTTTGATGCCGCCGCGGATGGCAAACGCCATCGGGCTGCCATCGGCCTGCGACAGCAGGTTGACCTTCGCGCCGACCCGGAAGTCGCCGCGTTTGTTCCCGGACCACTGCTGGCGGACGAACGGGTGTTCATTGACGATGCCCGCGCCGGACCCTTCCTCGGTGGTACCGAAGAGCGGACGTGAGTCGCGGTCGATCCGTGTCACGGCCGTCCAGCTCCCGAAGATCTCGGCACGGTTGCCGAGCCCGAAGGCGACGGAGATGGGGAAGTGGGAAACGTCGGTGTACCCCTGACCGTCATCCCTGTTCGCCCGATACAGGCTCAGCGAGAACTTGCGGTTGGGGAGCACTTCTGCGGTCGGCAGAAACCAGAGACCCGTGTCTCCGCTGACCGAGACGGTGGCCTTGCGGGTGTCGGAGGTGGTTTGCACCACTTGCGGCTGCGTGGCGGGAGGCTGCTGCGCGAATGCCGTCGGCACCGACACAAGCAACAGGAGGAGAGACAGAATACCGTGGCGCATAGAAATCAACCCTTTCGGTCTTCGGCCTGGCGGTGGCCGTGACACTAGGGTTCATACTGCCGAGTTCTCTGTATGGGTGCTGTACCGTTCGGGACAACCCGGGGCGAACGGTCAGTCTTTTTTGCGATCGCGGATCGTGATGAGGGTCTCGCCCGGGCGGATGAGCCCGAGGTCCTCCCGGGCGGCCTCTTCAAGCGCGCGGGGATCGTCCCGCAGTCGCCGGGCCCGTTCGGTCAACGCGGCCGTTTCGGCGCGGAGTTCCTGCAGCCGGCTGTCCAGGCGCTGCTGAGCGTGTCGGGCCTGGATGTTGGCCAGATAACCGCGCTCGCCCACGAGCGCATTGACCATCAACACCCCGGAGACGATCAACAGCGCGTACCGGACGATCCGCCGACGCCGCTCACGCATTTCCGGCGCCGACGATCGCACACGTTTCCGATCCCGCGCGCGACCAAGCGTCGGCGGGAGATCAACGGACGACGGGGGGGTGGCGCGTTCAGTGGTCATATCTGTAAGGAAATCAACCGCGAGATGGGTTGTACCAACTTATCGACAGAAGTACAAGGGCAAAATAGAGGCATGGCTGATGTGGTGCTGGTCCTGACAACATTTCCCGATGAGGGGGAGGTGGCTGCCCTGCAGCGGGTGGCGCACGATCTCGTCTCAGCGGGACACGCCGCGTGTGTGAGCGTGATGGGCCCGATGGTGTCGACGTATCGGTGGGAAGGGGTGGTCGAGGTGGCGCGCGAGCGGCAGGTCGTCATCAAGACCACGGCCGACCGTGTACCGGCCGTGGAGGCCGTCCTCACCGCCGCCCATCCCTACGACGTGCCAGAGTTACTGGTCGTCCCGGTGACGGGCGGCGGTGCGACGTATCTCGCCTGGCTACGGTCGTAGGGCGCTGGCCACGCGTAGGGCGCTGGCTTCAGCCACGCCAGTGCGAGCCACGCGTAGGGCGCTGGCTTTAGCCACGCCGGTCTACGCCTTGCGCAGGTGCATGTAACCGATGGTGGCCAGCAGGACCGCCAGGAGCATCAGGAACATCTCCGGCATCGTGGGCACCCCGGTGGTGATGACGACAAAATAGGACCGTTCCACAAAACAGCCCAGCGAGTCGGTTCCGCGGACCGTGAACGAATAGGATCCGGCCGTGGTCGGCGAGCCGGAGATCAATCTGATGCCGCCAACCTGGGTCATCGCCACACCGGTGGGCAGCGCGCCGCTCACGACGCCATAGGTGTACGGGGCCGTGCCGCCCGTGGCAATGAAGGTCTGGCTGAACGGTCCGCCCACGATGCCGTTGTCGATGGTGACCGGGGCCAGCGTGAGGACGGGGCATCCCGAGGGCGGCGTCGGTGCGGCGGCGATCACGATGGTCGAAGCGGCGTCGGCGAAACACCCATTGGCATCGGTCCCCCGAATCGTCACGGTGGAGGAGCCGGCCGTGGTCGGGGTGCCGTCGAGCAGACCCGAGACCGAGAGCACCATGCCCGCCGGCAGTGTGCCGACCGTCACACCAAAGCTGTAGGGCGAGGTGCCGCCGCTTCCGGTGATTTGCTGGGAATAGGCGACGCCCACCGAGCCGTTGGGCACCGGTGACGGCGTGAGCGTGATCACCGGGCATGTCGAGGGCGGGGGCACCGTGACCAGGAGGGTTGCCGTCGCCGGGGCCAGATTGCTGCCCGCAGACGTCTGCAGGGTATTCGTCGGGATGGTGTTCTCATACGTGCCCGCCGTTGGGGACGTGACGGTGACCGTGATGGTGCAGGTCCCCGCAGCCAGCGTGCTTCCGGAGGCGAGGGTCACCGTGGAGCCGCCGGCTGGCGCGCTGACCGTGCCGCCGCAGGTCGTGGACAGGCCAGGTGTGGCCGCCACCGTGACGCCAGTGGGCAAGGTGTCCACAAACGCCGACGTGAGCGAGGCTGCTCCCGAATTTGTGTTGTTCAGCGTGATCGTCAACACGGACGTCGCACCCGCGACGATGCTGGTCGGGCTGAAGGCCTTGCTGATCGTCGGCGCTGCCGTGGCCTGACTGCACCCGCCGACGGTGTTGCCGCCGACCGACATCGTGACCGCGCCGGTGGGGCCGGTGCCCGCCAGCAGGCGGCCCGTCACATTGCCCCCGCCGAGCGTGATGCTCGCATCGGCGATGACAGTGCCCATGAACGACGTGCCATTCAGCGTGGCCGAGGTGCCGACGCGCCAGTACACGTTGCAGGCGTTGGCCGTGCCGACCACTGCCGAACTCGCATTCATGGTCAGGGTGCTGGCCACGTTGAAGATGAAGATGCCCGGGCCATTCAGGGTCAGCGTGGTGGAGGCGGGCAGGTCAGCGGCCCCCAGGCTGTACACCCCCGAGGTGAGTGTGCCGCCCATGCTGTTGGCGATGACGGTGCCACCTTGCGCCGCCAGAAAGTCGTACGCCGTTTTGGCATCGGCCTGCGCCTGTTGCACGGTCGCATTCGCGGTGGTGTGCAGCGTGTAACCGGCGGCGACTGTCGAGGGAGGGAAGTTGGTGATCGAGCCTGTCGGATACGATCCGACATCGCCGCTGACCACGGTCCCGGCGCCAGCGGAGCCGGTGACTCCCGAGTCGCCGAGTGCCGCGAACTGCGCGGCCGTGCCGAGATTGGGCGCGACCTGCGCCGAGAGGTACGACTGCATCACGATCATCGTGACGACGGCAACCGAAAGTGCCAGCGCAAATTTTAATGGGGACGATTGAGGGCTACTCATATGAGCGCAGCGTAGACCCCGCGCAGGATTGCTGCTGTGCTGTTCAGAACAGTTTTTGCGCCGACTCACCTCTAATCTGGACGCGCACAATGATGGACCGCGTTGTTCCCGTGCTCTACTCAGCCGACCTCACGGAGTGCGGAAACCTGTCCGCGCTTTCGCCGGATCACGTGAGCGCGGTGTTCGCCTGGATCATCGAAGAAGCCGGCGCCACGGTGGTGAGTGCCATGTCACATCACTTCCCTCAGATGGGCCTCACAAGCGTTTTAATACTCACAGAGTCGCATGCAGTCCTACACACCTGGCCCGAAAGTGGGACAGTGCATCTCGATATTTTTTCGTGTTCGACGCGGCTGAAGAGCCTCGCGGCCATCGCTCAAATGGGCGAAGCCCTGGGGGCCACCGACGTGACCGTGCAGGAGGTGCCGCGTGCCGACGGCCACCAGCGAATCGTCGCGCCGCGCGCGTAGCGCAAATAAATATCTGATTCGCGCCGTCCTGACAGGTTTTGGCCTGTTTGGACTGCTGCGCCTCCCGTGGATCGAAACCCATCTGGTGCTCCCGTTGACGCGGCTGCAAGGGGATGTGGCGGCCTCGGCGTTCAACACCCCGGCCGCGCCAATTTCCGTGACCCTCGCGTGTAGTGGAGCGGAAGTGATTGCGATGTGTCTCGGCGCCGTGCTCGCGTATCCCGTTCGCTGGTCTGCACGCGCGCTCGGGGCGGTGGTGATCCTGGCGATCATTCTTGGCCTCAATACGGTGCGCATCGGCACGCTGGGGCTGGCGGTCGCCGATCCGTTCTGGTTCGACGCGTTGCACCTCTACCTCTGGCCGGCGTTTCTGGCCCTCGCCTCGGCTGGTGCGGTGTTCTGGTGGATGCGTCTCGCGGATCGCACCACCACCGCCACGACCTCCGCCTCAACGGTCGCGCCGTCGTGGCGGTTCGTGAGTCTGGCCATGGTGTTGCTCGCACTGTCGGCCCTCACGGCGCCGCTGTATATCGAGAGCGCGACGGTGCAGGCCTTTGGTGCCCTCATCGCCGCGTCGGCTGCGGTGCTCCTGACCACCGTTGGCGCAGTGGCGCATACGACCGGCATCATCCTGTGGACGGCCCGCGGAGGGTTCTCCGTGACCGGTGACTGTGTCGCCACGCCGCTGGTTCCGCTGTACATCGCCGCCGTGTGGGTGTACGCGCCGACCTGGTCACGGAAGGTGCTGGGCACGTTGGCGGCCGCGCCGATCTTCCTGTTGCTGGGTGTGATCCGGCTGCTTCTTGTCGCCGTACCGCAGACGATGGCGGCGCCGGAGGTGGCGACGCACGCGTTTTATCAGGTGGTGCTCGCGGTCGTGCTGGTGGTCATCGCCGGTCGATGGCAACACGGCCGGTCGGCCACTCTCCCGACCTTCGCCGGGTTGGTGGCCGGCACGCTGTTCGTCATGATCGCCGGGGGAGCCTACACAGACCTCGTCCTCCGCTCGGTGGTGCGGCCGTTCCCCGATCCGCAGGGGGCGGTGGCGTTTCTCCCATCCTTCCAGATCGGGCTGTTTCTCGCAGGAGGCATCGCCGCCGTGCGCGGCGTGCGATGGCCGCTGGTGGCGAGCGGTCTGCTCGTGCTGGTGGCCGTTCATTTCGCAGGCGCCTGGTGGCTGAGTCACGCAGGGGTGCCGGCGCTGCTGGCGACGCACATCAGTGCCGTGCGTGCGTGGGCGGTCGCGGGACCGGTCCTGATCCTGGCGGCGATGGTGGCCCATGCACACGCGCGCAGGTGAACTCGTGGGCATCGCGCTGCTGGCCACGGTCCTCACGGGGATCCTGGCGTGGCCGGTCCTGCGTGCACCTGACCGCCGCGTGTTTGGCGCGCCGATCGTGGGAACACATCACGATCCCTTCACGATGATGCAGGTCTGGGAACGGCAGGTGACCACCGGAGTGGTGGCGCAGCCGGTGACAGACGCGCCGGGCCGCTGGCTGGCTGCCACTGCGGGGCCGGTGGCGGCCTACAACTGGATTGTGCTGCTGACATTTCCATTGGCGGCCGTCGCCGCGTTCGCCCTGGCACGTCAGCTGGCCATTCCGCGTGGCGGCGCCACGCTGGCTGCGCTGGCGTTCGCGTTCTCGCCGTTCCATCTCGCACACGCCGCCTACCACCCACACATCGCACAGGTGCAGTGGATCCCGATCTACATCCTGGCACTGTGGTCCGCGCTCGCGCGCGGTACCGTCGTGTCACTGATCGGGCTCCTGCTCGCGACGATGGCCGTGACACTCTCGAATTTTTATGGCGGATGGATCATGGCCACCCTCACGCCGGTCCTGTTGCTCGCCGGGTGGGCAGTGGTTCCCGCCAGGGTGCGATGGATGCCGGTGCTCGGCATGCTGGCGATCGTGGCGGTGTGTGGACTTGTATATGTGGTCTGGGCTGCGCCCTCCATCTGGGAGGCACGCACAACCGCCGCTGTGCCGGCCGCCGAGATCGCCACGTACAGCGCCCGACCAATTGCGTATGTCGTGCCGCCCGCGGCGCACCCATTGCTTGGCCCTGCGGTAACGCGGTTCTGGCATGACGCAGGTGTGCAGGCAGCACTGCTCGAGCAGCAGGTGAGTCTCGGGTGGGGCATCGTGGCGCTTGCCGTGGTGGCCATCGGGGCCTGGCTCCGCCGATCGTCTGCAACCGGGTGCCCGCCACCATTACGGGCGGTACCGGCGCTGCTGGCCGTCGGCGGGATCGCGGTAGCCCTTTCCGCCGCCCCGGCCCTGATCACCGGATCGGGACTCTACGCCCTTGCGCCCATGTTCAGCGCGTATGCCAGATTCGGGGTGGTGACACACCTGATGCTGGTCCTGCTGGCCGCGATGGGATACGTGGTGTTGCGGCAGCGGGCGACGACGGGCGCGCGCTGGCTCGGCGCTGCGCTCGTTCTGTTGGTTGCGGCTGAGTACATCGTCGCGCCCGCGGCCGCGTCACGCGAGATCTGGCCGACCGCCGCGCATCGATGGGTGCACGATCATCCGACCGGACTCCGTGTGCTCGACTGCATCCCCTACTCCGACCGGACGGCATCAGACCCCTGGCTGACCAGGGGCCGGATCCAACTCCTTGGCGGATCGTTTCCTGACTGTGCAGAACCCCACCTGGCCGCCAAGCTGGCGGCGTTGGGATTTACACACCTGCTCGTCCGCGCCGGTGCCGACGAAGCGGATCTCTTTGAACCCGGCGAGCCGACGCCGGGCCTGGCCCTGGTGCAGCGTGATCAGGACGCGAGCCTGTGGCAGGTGAGTGCGCCACTGCCGGCCATCTTTGTGGACACGATGTCCGGCCTGTTGCCGCGTGAGCGCGATCAGGAACGGTCCTGGAGATGGATGCAGGCACGCGCGGAGTGGCGCATCATGAATCCAGGGCCGACGCCGATCCGCGCCACGCTCCGGCTGGAGGCGTCGTCGTTTTTGCGGCCCCGTGTGTTCGTCGTGGCGTTGAATGGTACCGTGGTGCAGCACCTCACGGTGTCACAGGAGCGGGCCGTGCATGTGATTGGTCCGCTGCTGGTGCCACGGGGGCACCATGCCCTCACGTTTGAGTCCGGCGAACCCGATGTCTTGTCCATCACGTTTGGCGGATGGCGCTGGACGACCACTCCCGAGGTGCGGTGATGTCACTGAAGGCCTACCAGCAGTTCTGGGCCCATGTCGGGCAACACTTTCCCGACCTCGGCGGGGCGGAGTCCACGCGGCTGTATGCGGCGAACGAACAGCGCCTCTTCACGGATTTTTTTTCCCCGTTGGAGGGGCGGTCAATTCTCAAGACCGACCTGTGGGACGAGGCGCGTAATACACGCATCCTTGTGTGGGCGCAGGCCCACGGCGCGCGGGCGTACGGCATCGATATCTCCGCGCCCACTGTGCGTATGGCGGAGGAGAACTTCCCGACTGATGCCGACGGACGCTCGGGGCTCGGCGGAGTAGTGGGGGACGTGCGACACATCCCGTTCGCGGACGGGAGCGTCGATGCCATCTATTCGATGGGTACCATCGAACACTTCGAGGCGACCGATCAGGCGATCGACGAAATGTATCGTGTGCTCAAACCCGGTGGGCGCGCGATCATCGGTGTGCCCAACCGCTGGGACCCGTTTCTCCGGCCGTTGATGTCCACACTACTGCAGTGGGTCGGTTTGTATGCGTATGGGGAAGAGAAGTCCTACTCCCGCTCCACCTTCCGGCGCATGCTGCAGGACGCCGGGTTTGTCGTTGACCACGAAACGGCAATTCTGTTCATCCCCGGGTGGCTGCGCATGCTGGACCTGGCCTGCCACACCTGGTGTCGTCCTCTGGCGGTGATCACCGGCGCCATGGTGCGTCCGTTTGTGTGGCTCGACCGCCACGTGCCGGCCGTCCGGAGGCACGGATACCTCCTCGCCACCGTTGTCAGCAAAAGTGTGCAAAACAGCACAGTTTCACCGCTTGGGCGCTTTGTAGCCTGAATGGGAATGGCGAAACGTCGTGTGTCCCCGGCTGGAAGAACAGTCAAGAGTTCCGCAAAAAGTCCCGTCAAAAGTCCCGTCAAGAGTCCTGCCAAGCAGAAGCCGTTTGACGTCGAAACCATGCTGGCCTCGTCGTGTGGCCGGCTCAAGGTGGCGCACTATCGCAAGGGCCAGACGGTGTTCTCGCAGGGTGATGAGGCGCACGACGTCCGTTATCTGCAGAAGGGCTCCATCAAACTCTCGGTCCTGTCACGTCTCGGCAAGGAAGCCGTGGTCGGCATCCTGATGCCCGGCGACTTTTTCGGGGAGGGGGCCCTGACCGGCCAGGGGGTGCGCATGGGCTCCGCCAAGGCCGTCTCGCCGTGCAGCGTCGCGATCCTGGGCAAGAGCATGATGGAAAAACTGCTGGTGGACGAACCCACATTCGCCGCGCGTTTTCTCACCCACATGCTCGGGCGCAACATCCGCATCGAAGCGGACCTGGTCGACCAGCTCTTTAATTCGAGCGAGAAGCGCCTCGCGCGCACCCTGCTCCTCCTGGCGCGTTACGGGCAGGTCAACCCGCAACGCAAGATTCCGAAAATTTCGCAGGAGACCCTGGCAGAAATGATCGGCACCACGCGGTCGCGCGTGAACTTCTTCATGAACAAGTTCCGCAAACTGGGCCTGATTGAGTACAACGGCACGCTCAAGATCAACGCCGCGCTGCTCAGCGTGGTTTTGCACGACTAGTGCCACGTGCCACGTGCCACGTGCCACGTGCAAAACGTGACATAGTGCACGAGGAGATTCCCAATGGCCAGGAAATACGCCCTCGTCACCACCTCGGTGGACTTTGACGTCGAGGCCCTACTCGCTTCGACAGCCGGCCCACTCAAGGTCGCCGATTACGAGAAGGGGCAGCCGATCTTCTCGCAAGGGGACAAAGCCGGGGACGTGCGCTACATCCAGAAAGGCGCAGTCAAGATCTCGGTATTGTCGCGACTCGGGCGCGAAGCCGTGGTGGCGATGTTGGGCCCCGGGGATTTTTTTGGTGAGAGTGCGCTGGCCGGCCAGACGGCACGTATTGAGACGGCGACGGCCACAGAAGACACAAGCGTGATGATCATCGACACCGTGACGATGACGGCCTTGTTGCGCGAACAGCCCGCGTTCGCCGCACGCTTCCTGTCCCACATGCTGACGCGCAACATCCGCATCGAAGCCGATCTGGTGGACCAGCTCTTCAACTCAAGTGAGAAGCGGCTCGCCCGGACGCTGTTGTTGCTGGCGAGATACGGCAACGCCCCAGCGCCGCACGAAATTCCAAGGGTGTCTCAGGAAACCCTTGCCGAGATGATTGGCACCACCCGGTCCCGCGTGAACTTCTTCATGAACAAGTTCCGCAAGATGGGCCTGATCGAATACAACGGCACGCTCAAGATCAATCCCGCGCTCCTGAGCGTCGTCCTGCACGACTAACCAGTTCGGCGTGGCTGAAGCCACCGCCCTACGAGCCACCGCCCTACAAGCCACCGTGTGTGCTTCGTAGGGCGTGACCTTCAGGTCCGCCGTATCGGCAAGCCAACGCACAACATGAAGCCGACCGATGTCAGCCGGTGATGGATCGGCCCTGGATGACACGAATCAGCACGACAATGACGGCAATCACGAGCAGCAGGTGAATCAGGCTGCCGCCGACCGACATGCTGAAACCGAGGAGCCACAGAACCACGAGGACGACGATAAGTGTTGAAAGCATGCGCTCATCGTAGTGGCAGGACTGCCAGACGGGATGTCTCAAACGGTACAGGAGACCCCGGGGCGTCGTGAGATGCTCCGCCCATGAAGGCTATTGGCATCGTACTCATCGTATTGGGCCTGCTCGGACTGGTCTACCAGGGCATCACGTACACCACGCGTGAAAAGATCATCGATATTGGTCCGATTGAGGCCAGTGCCGACGTCGAGAAGACGCGGTCGATCCCGCCGATCGCCAGCGGCGCAGCCGTGGTGGTGGGACTCGTCCTGCTCGTCGCCGACCGTCGTCGCGCGTAGCGCTCAGAACAGGCGGATCGCCAGGAAGCCGGCGACAAGCAACACGACGAACGCGAGTGACAACACGTCGAAGTGTTTTTCGATCAGCGCGCGCACCGGTGCGCCGTAGATGCGAAGAATGATCGCGACGATGAAGAACCGCGCGGATCGGCCAATCATGCTGACGATCACGAAGGGCCAGAACGCCATGCCCGTCGCACCGGCAGCAATGGTGGCGACCTTGAACGGGACTGGTGTGAAGGCGGCGATCAACAGGAACCAGATGCCCCAGTCACTGGTGTAATACGCCACGACCGTGTCCCACGCAGATTGCGCGTGATAGAAGTCGACGATGGGCTGCCCCAGAGTGGGCATCGCGACCATCCCTATCCAGTAGCCAATCATCGCACCGACAACCGACCCGGCGCTGCAGAGCAGGGCAGCGCTCAGCCAGCGGTGTGTATTGGCCGCAATGATCGCGATAAGCAGCACATCGGGAGGAATCGGAAAGACCGACGACTCGACGATGGCGATCAGGAACAGGGCGGTCAGGCTCTGCGGCGAATCCGCCCAGTGCATCGTCCAGTCGTAGAGGCCGCGGATCCAGCCGCGAATTTTCTTGATCATGACAGGGCCTGCCGCAGGTCGTCCTTGAGGTCCTCGATGTGCTCGACCCCGGCCGAGATGCGGATCAGGCTGTCGCTCAGGCCGATCTTGGCCCGACGTTCAGGTGGAACAGAGGCGTGTGTCATGGACGCCGGGTGACACACCAGTGTCTCGACGCCGCCAAGGCTCTCCGCCAGCGCCATCAGACGGAACTTGTTGAGGACGACGCGCGCTTCTTCCAGCGAGCCCATCTCAAACGACAACATGCCGCCGCACCCGTGGGGCATCTGCCGGCGCGCGAGGTCGTACTGCGGGTGGCTCTTGAGGCCCGGGTAGATGACCTTCTTGACCTTCGATTGTTCGCTCAGGAATTCTGCGAGGGCCATGCCGTTGGCGGTGTGCTGCGCCATACGCAGGGGCAGTGTCTTGGTCCCGCGCAGGATGAGCGACGAGTCCATCGGGCTGAGGATGGCACCGGCCGAGTTCTGGATGAACTTGAGCCACTCGATGTGTTCGTCACGCACGGCGATGACCACACCGCCGATGGAGTCGCTGTGCCCGTTGAGGTATTTCGTCGTGCTGTGGACCACCAGGTCCGCGCCCATTTCGATGGGGCGCTGCAGGCAGGGGCTGGCGAACGTGTTGTCCACGACCAGGAACGCGCCGTGGCGGTGGGCAATCTCGGCAGACGCCGCGATGTCGGTGAGGCGCAGCACCGGGTTGGTCGGTGTCTCGATGAACACCATCTTTGTGGCCGGGGTCATCGCCGCCTCGATCTCCTTCGGGTCGGAGGTGTCCACAAAGCTGAAGGTCATGCCCATCCGGGTCATGACCTTGTCGAACAGCCGGAAGGTACCGCCGTAGGTGTTGTCGGTCACGATGGCGTGGTCGCCGGCAGACAGCCGGGTCACGATGGCGTGAATGGCCGACATGCCCGAGGCAAAGGCAAACGCGGCTTTGCCTCCCTCGATGGCCGCGAGGTTGGCCTCGAGCGACGACCGGGTGGGGTTCTGCGTCCGGGCGTACTCAAAACCCTTGTGCTGGCCCAGCGCGTCCTGCACGTAGGTGGACGTCTGATAGATGGGCGTGATGATGGCCCCCGTGGTGGGGTCGGGGCGTTGCCCGGCGTGCAGGCAGATGGTTTCGAACCGTGCGTTCGGCGGAAGCGTCATAGCCAAGCACGATAGTCTGTTATCATCCAACTTTCAATTTCGGATGGCTCCCGCCCCATCTCCGCGCCATCGTCTTGCGCCCGCACCGGTAAAGCTGAATCCGTTTCGGACATTGCCAGGTCGTTTATTCCTGCTGTCGGCGGTGTCACTGGCCGTGTTGTTGGTGGTGCAGCTGTTCACGGTCCTGCCAGGACCGGTGGAAGCCTTCCGCAAGGTCGTCTCGCTGGGCACGATTGTGTCCGTCCTCTGGCTCCTGACCCTGTATATCGTGGCCTATCGCCACGAGTTCCTGTGGCGCGTGCGTCGGAAGCTGATCCTCTCCTACGTCTTTCTGGGTTTTGTCCCGGTGGTGCTTGTGGCCCTGTTCGTGATGGCGGGGGGATTTATCCTGCATGGCAACATCGCGGGGCACCTGTTCCGCGAAGGCCTCGATGACATCGTGGCGGACGTCCAGCTGGTGGCGTCCACGTCGGCGGCAGAAATCTCCGAGTTTACGGCCGGGGGTGGTGATGGGGCGCTTGGCACGACGGCACAAGTCGCCGCCGACGCCATTCTCCTGAAGAAGTTTATCCAGCTCGCGGGCGAGTATGGCGGCCTGTCGCTGGCGCTGGTGTCAGTCGCGGAAGACGAGGGGCAACCCGCGACCGTCCTGGCCAAAGCGGGTGACTGGAAACACATGCCCCCGCCTGACCACGCGCCGGAGTGGGTGGCCGACCGGGGCTTTCGTGGTCTGTTGGCCATGGTGCCCGAAGGACTTTCGGCAGAGGACTCGGACGCCGAACGTCTGCTGATTCGCAGCGCCGTCCCACTCGCCAACCGCAAATACGTGGTGGTGGTTGACCTGCCGGTGGACACCGACGTGTCGTCCAAGCTTGATCTGAGGACCAATGTCCGGATGACCGGCGTGGGGATCAGCGCGGCCAACGACGACGACGCGCAGCCGGTGACCGGCAAGCTGCTGTCGGGGGTCGACTCCGCCATGGAGCCGACGGAGGGGGAGGGGCGCGACTGGGGCGGCATGTTCCAGCGCACTGTGATCAGAGCCGACTTCTGGGACTGGCGGAATGGTCGGGCGGGAGAAGCCCGAATCGCCCTCGACGCGCCGTTGTCCAAGGTGTATCGCCGCCTGTCACCCACGTCGGCGGAAGAGGACCAGATCATTCTGCTGCTGGCGCTCCTGGGCAGTCTGCTGCTCATTGTGCAGGGCGTCGCGCTGTTTTTTGGTGTCGGCCTCGGCCGGCAGATTACGTCGGCGATCCACGAACTGTTTGTGGGCACCGAGCGGGTCCAGCAGGGAGACTTCACCTACCGGATCAAGAATGAATCGAAGGATCAGCTGGGAGCACTGGGCGACCAGTACAACCTGATGAGCGCGAGCATTGAACACCTGCTGCATGTGCAGCGTGAAAAACAGCGGCTTGATGACGAACTGCGCATCGCCCACGAAATCCAGACGTCGCTGCTGCCCGATCGGCCACCGACCTACGCCGGGCTCACGATCGCCGACTTGTGCGTACCCGCACGCGAGGTGGGCGGCGACTATTACGACTTCTTCGAACTGGGGCCGCGTCAACTTGGCGTGTTGGTCGCCGACGTCTCCGGCAAGGGCACGTCCGCCGCGCTGTACATGGCGGAACTCAAGGGCCTGATGCTGGCGCTGAGCCACGAGGAGCGGTCACCCAAAAAACTTCTCACACGTGTGAACCACCTGCTCGCGGATCATCTCGACAACCGGAGCTTCATCACGATGACCTACGGCGTCATCGATCTGGACGCCCGGACGTTGACCCACGCGCGTGCGGGCCACACCCCCCTCATCGTGGTCTCCAGACGATGCAAGGAAGACGTCGAGGTGATTGTGCCCAACGGGATGGTGCTCGGGCTGCGGTTGCCTGGGGCGGCCGATCGGTTTGAGTCCCTCCTTGAGGAACACACCATGCCCCTCGACCCCGGCGACGTCATCGTGTTTTATACCGATGGGATCACCGAGGCCATGAACGTGGCGGGGGACTTGTTCAGCGACGAGTCCCTCGCGAGTGTGGTCTGCAGTCACCGGACGCTCGACGCGACGGGCATTCGTGAGCGCGTCTTGCGCGATGTCCACGCGTTTGTCGGTGAGGCCGAGCCGCACGACGACATGACGATGGTCATCGTGAAGGTGGATCAGGAAATGGGCCAATGAGGCAATGAGGCAATGAGCGTAGGCGTGTTCAGGAGCCACCTCTCGATTGAGGCTGAGGTTGTGCGCGGACTACTTGCGGCGCATGGGCTGCCGGCGCAGGTGTCATCCACGCTCGCGCCCGGTCTGTTCCCGCTGCGGTTTGGCGGGCAGGCGGAGTTCACGGTCACGGTGGCGGACAACCAGGCCGACCGCGCGATTGCCCTGATCGCGAGTCACCTCGACGAGGCGGCCGCGGCCGAGGTGCGACGCCTTGGCGAGGATATGGGCCCGCTGCAGGATCGCATCGGGTATACGTTTCGCGATCTCGGGCTGCTCGAACACGCGCTGACGCACCGGTCGCGGGCGCACGAGGACGCGTCGGGCGGCGTCATCGACAATGAGTCGCTCGAGTTTCTCGGCGACGCCGTGCTCGGGTTTGTGATCGCGGACATGTTGTTCCAGCGATTCCCCACGCACAGCGAAGGGTACAAGTCGAAGATCAAGGCCTCGATCGTGTCGACGGTCTCCCTGGCCAAACTGGCCGGCGGCATCGACCTCGGACGGTTCCTGCTGCTGGGCCGCGGTGAGGAAAAAACCGGCGGTCGCAATAAACACGCGATTCTCGCCGACTGTTTCGAAGCGCTCATCGCTGCGATATATCTCGATGGCGGCATCGACGCCGCGCGCACGTTCATCGTGTCCATCTTTGGTCCGCTCATTACGTCCGGTGGCGATCAGGTGGCCGAAGCATCGTTCACCGACGACTGGAAGTCCGCACTGCAGGAATGGCTGCAGGCCAACAACCGCGGCCTGCCGATCTATCAGGTGGCCGCGATGGACGGTCCCGATCACCGCAAACGTTTTGACGTCGAAGTGCTGGTTGGGGGCAACTCCGTCGGTCGCGCGCAGGGGCGGTCGAAGAAGGACGGCGAGCAGCAGGCGGCGAAGCAGGCGCTCGCGGCGCTGAAGACAGCGCCGGCAGAAGCGCCGCTGCCACGAGGTCCCGAGGTGCCGTAGTGGTCGAGGTCTCGAGGTCTTCGGGGTTCCTTGGTCCTCGACGTCCCTGATGCTCGCGCACCCGGACGTCGAGGACCAAGGAACTGCGGGAACCGCGGGACCCCGGCCACCTCGGGACTCCGGGACCTCGTACTCCGGACAGTGCTATCTCCCATTCGACGGACGTCTCCGCCCTGGAGAGCGGTTGGCGGGGCGGGTCTGCGGGGGGCTGAAAGGCTGCAGGCTTTTGTGTAAACCACGAATCGCGGCCCCGCACATTCGCTCGTGCACCAAGAGGGGGGCACACTCATCGGCCGTGAAGTGCCCGCGAGCCACGCCGTCGGTCAAGCGCCGACGCGTCTCGTCGAGGGACGCGTGTGCATAGTCGAGGAACTGACAAATCTGCGGCGCACTCCGCCTCGCCCAGCCTTCGGCGATATTGCTCTCCACGCTCATTGCCGCGTCGAAAATTTGCCTGCGCCATTCCCAGTCCCGCGATGCGGACGGAGTTGCGAGCACGAGTGCGTAGATGCCGTCCTTGAACAACACCGCACGCTGAAACGCCACGAGGTCTTCAATACGTTTGATTCCCATGGCGCGGGTCTATGCAGCCGCCGTGCCCGCTTGAAAGCACGCAGGTGCGCGACCCCAGGGCAAGAATTGCCACGTCAGAAGTCAGGATGTTGGTGTTTTTGTGCAGGACCTCGAGGACCCAGGAACCCCGAAGACCCCGGGACCCCGAGAACCCCGGGACCTCGGGACCCCGTGTCAATCTATCTCTATAATCCCCGACCGATCCCCAACCGCCACCGGAGCCGAAACCTCCGGAGCAGCCACCGCCGAGATAGGTATCACCGAAGCCGTCCCATTCCCATTGGCGAAAGCCGTCACTTCTCGCATCACGTCGTCGCTGGTCGGCGGCACGGGCTGCGCGTGCAGGCGCACAAAGAGGCGCAGGAGTGGATCGGCAAACGTGTACCGCTTGCGCTGCACCGTCACCAAATCAACATCCTCGAGCCAGGAGAGATAGTCCTTGGTCGAACCGGGCGTCCGGTGGAGGCGTTGGCTGATCTCGGTCAGCGTCAGGCCTTCCTGTTCGGCAAGCACACCGAGGATCGCCTTGAGCGCGCCGTAGCCACGCGCGCGGTGGAGGCGGAACTCGTAACTTTCGCGGCAGCGTGAGGTAAGCGCACCACTGGGCGCGAAGGCCGCCGCCAATCCGTCGCTGGCGCTGCGTCGACCATTGGGTTGCGCAAGTACGGCATCCACGATCAACCGCGCATATCCCGCGCGGCCACCAGATATCGTCGCGACGTCACCCGCCAGCGCCGGCGGCCACACCACATCATCGTCGCTGACCTGCCGCGCGAGCAGACTGACCTCATCCGCGCCGAGCGCCGGCATGTGAATCACCTCAAACCGCGCCGGGGCATCGCGCAAAAGACGATGGGCGCGTGTGGTGAAGCGGGAGGCGAGGACAAACGCATTGGGGCTCGACGCGATGCGCGTCACGATGTCGCGCTGCACATGGCGCAAGCCGGGAAAACTCTCGAACGTACGCACGTCCTGGATTTCGTCGATGAGGAACGTCACGGGACTCTGTGACTCGGCCGTCGCCGCCGCGAAGTAGTGGGTGAGTCCATCAAACGCGTCCTTGGCGTTGGCGGGGGCGGGCGTCGACGAGGCCCCCGATGTCGCGCGGACGGTGGCGGGCGCCGAGGCGATCACGGCCTGCAGGCACCGCTCGGGTGTGGTGGCGGCCGCCGCGAAGTCAATGTACTGCGCGCGGTCCGCGCCAAAAAACGATTGGAGACGCAGGAGCAACGACGTGCGTCCCGCCGCACAGCCGCCAAGCACGACCGGAATGCGACCGGCATCCAGCGATTCCAGCACACGTCGTTCAAGGCCTGGACGTTCAACGATCACGATCGGGGCTCCATCGGGACGTCAATCCCACGCGCATGCGCAGTGGCGATTGCAGTGGGGTAACCGGCATCCACGTGGCGCACCACGCCCATGCCGGGATCACAGGTCAACACACGCGACAACTTCTCATCCGCTTCCGCCGTGCCATCGGCGACCACCACCATGCCGGCGTGAATCGAATACCCAATACCCACACCGCCGCCATGATGCACGGACACCCAGGTCGCGCCGGAGGACGTATTGAGCAGGGCATTGAGGATCGGCCAGTCGGCGATGGCATCACTGCCGTCGCGCATGGCTTCGGTCTCACGGTTGGGGGATGCGACGGATCCGGCATCGAGATGATCACGCCCGATCACGATGGGTGCGGACACGACACCACGCCGCACGAGATCGTTGAGCGCGAGCCCGAACTTCGCGCGGTCGCCGTAGCCAAGCCAGAAGATCCGCGCGGGCAATCCCTGGAACGCCACCCGTTCACGCGCCATGTGAATCCAGCGACACAGGGGCTCGTCGTGCGCAAACATCTGCAGTGCGAGTTCGTCGGTCGCCGCAATGTCTGCCGGATCGCCAGAGAGCGCGGCCCAGCGGAACGGACCTTTGCCTTCACAGAACAACGGCCGCACATACTCGGGCACAAACCCCGGGATGGTGAACGCGTCGGTGACCCCGGCGGCTTCCGCCTGCGCGCGAATGTTGTTGCCGTAGTCAAACGTCACGGCGCCGCGGTCCTGCATCGTGCGCATCGCACGCACGTGTGTCGCCATGGCGGCCATCGAGCGTCGCACGTATTCCGTCGGGTCGGCGGCGCGCAGCGTGGCGGCCTCCGCCAGCGAGAGCCCATCGGGCACGTAGCCGACAAGCGCATCATGCGCCGAAGTCTGGTCGGTCAACACGTCCGGCGTCACGCCGCGTGCGACCAGCTCGGGGAGAATCTCTGCGGCGTTGCCCTCGAGCCCGATCGATCGCGCCACGCCGTCACGTTGATACCGTGCGGCACGTGCGAGGGCGTCGTCGAGTGAGGTCGTCGCTTCATCGAGATACCGCGTGGCCAGCCGGCGCTCGATGCGCGACGGATCCACTTCAATGACCAGCGCCACGCCCTCGTTCATGGTGATCGCCAGCGGCTGGGCGCCACCCATGCCGCCCAGGCCGGCGGTGACGCAGAGGCGCCCGCGCAGGGTGCCTCCAAAATGTGTGCGCGCGACGGCGGCGAGGGTTTCGTAGGTCCCCTGCAGAATGCCCTGCGTCCCGATGTAAATCCATGACCCGGCCGTCATCTGGCCGTACATCGTCAGTCCCTTGTCTTCCAGATCACGGAATTTCGCCCACGTGGCCCAGGCGGGGACCAGCATCGAATTGGCGATGATCACGCGGGGCGACCAGGGATGCGTGCGGAACACGGCGACGGGTTTGCCCGACTGCACCACGAGTGTTTCGTCCGACTCAAGCCGCTGCAGCGTGGCAATGATCGCGTCGTAACAGGCCCAGTTGCGCGCGGCTTTGCCGGTGCCACCGTACACGACGAGATCCTCTGGCCGCTCAGCCACCTCGGGATCGAGGTTGTTCATCAGCATGCGCATGGCGGCTTCTTGTGGCCACCCTTTGCAGGTGAGGGAAGCGCCACGCGGGGCGCGAATAACTCGTGTGGAGACAGGCATCGTGGTGTCGGCAGTGGGCGGCTGTACGGAAGTCGTCACTCTAAAGAAGAGTGTCGACCGAGTCAACGGTTGACAGCATCAGGCGAGTTGCACTGGGCAAACACGCTCCAGTGCACCCGAGTGCATCATCGTGGTGATGGATGTGATATCGGGCGCCGGCGTCCGGTCGTCGGTCAACATGGGCACCTGCGCGCGGATCGCGGCGTGGATGGACGCCAGTGCCGGGCTGGTCGTGAGGGGTGACAAGAGGTCGATGGCCTGTGCGGCGGCCATGATCTCGATCGCAATCACCTGCGTGGCCAGTTCCAGCACCCGCGCGACCTTGAGCGCGGCGCCCATGCTCATGCTGACGTGATCTTCGCGCCCCGCAGAGGTCGGAATCGTGTCCACCGCGGCCGGATGACACAACGTCTTGAGTTCCGCAGTCAGGGCGGCGGCGGTGACGTGCGCCATCATGAACCCGGAGTTGAGCCCGGAGTCCCTGGTCAAAAACGCGGGGAGGCCACTTTCGTGCGGCGTCATCATGCGATCGGTGCGCCGTTCGCTGATGGTGGTGAGTTGGGCCAGGCCAATCGCCAGGGTATCGGCGGCCAGCGCAAT
>CAYRGW010000075.1:0-22905 GCA_964423815.1 uncultured Solibacteraceae bacterium
AAGCGGCATCATCCGGATCGGCGCCTCGGTCAAGCCGGGCGACATCCTGGTCGGCAAGGTCACGCCGAAGGGCGAGACCCAGCTGACGCCGGAAGAGAAGCTGCTCCGCGCGATCTTCGGTGAAAAGGCCGGCGACGTGAAGGACGCGTCGTTGACCTGCCCGCCCGGGATCGAGGGCATCGTGGTCGGCGTCCGGATCTTCTCCCGCAAGGGCATCGAGAAGGACGACCGCGCAAAGCAGATCGAAGAAGACGAACTCGCGTTGATGGAAACCAACCTGCAGGACGAAGTCCGCATCCTGCACGAGGAAACCAAGAAACGTCTGACGCAGTTGCTGGCCGGTCGCACGTTGCGGTCGGACCTGTTCGACAGCGACGGTCGCGAACGTGTCATCCGCAAGGGCACCACACTCACCGCCGACGAGATGGCCACCGTGCCGTTCTCGGTGCTGGTGCGTGCGCGCATTGAAACCGACGACCTCGGCTTCGAGGACGAACTCCGCCGGATGGAAGACCGGACCGCGCAGCGCGTGGACGTCATCCAGCGCGAGTTCGAGGACAAGAAGGAGAAGATTCGCCGCGGCGACGAACTGCCGCCCGGTGTGATCAAACTCGTCAAGGTCTATGTCGCGATGAAGCGCAAGCTCTCGGTCGGCGACAAGATGGCCGGTCGTCACGGCAACAAGGGCGTCATTGCCCGCATCCTCCCCGAAGAGGACATGCCGTACCTGCCCGATGGCACGCCCGTGGAGATCGTGCTCAACCCGCTCGGCGTTCCGTCGCGTATGAACGTCGGACAGATTCTCGAGACCCACCTCGGCTGGGCGGCGCACGCCCTGGGCCTCTACTTCGCGACGCCCGTCTTTGACGGCGCCCGTGAGGTCGAGATCAAGAAGTGGCTCGACGAGGCCGGGTTGCCGAAGGGCGGCAAGACGCGCCTGTTCGACGGCATGACCGGTGACGGGTTTGAACAGGACGTGACCGTCGGTTACGTCTACATGCTCAAGCTGTCGCACCTGGTCGACGACAAGATCCACGCCCGGTCCATCGGACCGTACTCACTCATCACGCAGCAGCCGCTGGGCGGCAAGGCGCAGTTCGGCGGACAGCGGTTCGGCGAAATGGAAGTGTGGGCCCTGGAAGCCTACGGCGCCGCACACATCCTGCAGGAACTGTTGACCGCCAAGTCCGACGACGTGGTGGGTCGCGCGAAGATCTACGAAGCCATCGTCAAGGGCGATGCTTCGTTCCAACCCGGCTTGCCGGAATCGTTCAACGTGCTCATCCGCGAGCTGCAGGCACTGTGTCTCGATGTGCAGTTGCTGAAGACCAAGGTGCGTCCAGGGGCGGAACCGCCGCCGGACGAAGGCGCCGAGGGCGGCAGTGTGGAACCAGAGCCAACTCCGGAAACGCCGGTGGGAGCGTAATTGATGAGACCCAATCTGCACGACAAAGGTCAGCTCACGTCCGACTTCGACTCGATCCGGATCAGCCTCGCGTCACCCGACACGATCCTGAAGTGGTCGCACGGCGAAGTCACCAAGCCGGAAACGATCAACTACCGGACGTTCAAGCCGGAGCGCGACGGTCTGTTCTGCGCGAAGATCTTCGGACCGGTCACCGACTGGGAATGCCTCTGCGGCAAATACAAGCGCATGAAGCATCGCGGCGTGATCTGCGACAAGTGCGGCGTCGAAGTGACGCAGGCACGGGTGCGCCGTGAACGTCTGGGCCACATCGCCCTGGCGACCCCGGTCAGCCACGTCTGGTTCTTCAAGGGACTGCCGAGCCGCATCGGCCACCTGCTCGACATCACGCTGCGTGATCTCGAACGCATCCTCTACTTCGAAGCCTACGTCGTTGTGGACGCGGGCGATACGGAGCTGAAGGACAAGCAGCTGCTCACCGAGGATCAGTTCCGGCAGGAGCGCGAAACCTGGGGCTTCAAGTTCAAGGCCCAGATGGGCGCCGAAGCCATCAAGGAACTGCTGCGCCGCGTGAACGTGGATCGGCTGTCCGAGGAAATGCGCGAGAAGATGCGCTCGGAAACCTCGGTCCAGAAGAAGCTGAAGTACGCCAAGCGCCTGAAGGTGGTCGACGCCTTCCGCAAGTCGGACAACAAACCCGAGTGGATGATCCTGGACGTGATTCCAGTGATTCCGCCCGAGCTGCGTCCGCTCGTGCCGCTTGATGGCGGACGTTTTGCGACCTCCGACCTCAACGACCTGTACCGTCGCGTCATCAACCGCAACAACCGGTTGAAGAAGCTGATGGAACTCAAGGCGCCGGACGTCATCATCCGCAACGAAAAGCGCATGCTCCAGGAAGCCGTGGACGCGCTCTTCGACAACGGCCGCCGTGGCCGTGTGCTGCGTGGTGCGAACAACCGTCCGCTCAAGTCGCTGTCGGACACGCTCAAGGGCAAACAGGGCCGGTTCCGTCAGAACCTGCTCGGCAAACGTGTCGACTACTCCGGCCGTTCGGTCATCGTCGTTGGACCCGAACTGAAGCTGCACCAGTGCGGCCTGCCGAAGAAGATGGCGCTCGAACTGTTCAAGCCGTTCATCTACCACAAGCTTGAAGCGCGGGGCCTGGTCTCCACCATCAAGCAGGCGAAGGAGATGGTCGAGCAGCAGCGCACGGAAGTGTGGGACATCCTTGAAGAAGTCATCAAGGAACATCCGATCCTTCTGAACCGCGCACCCACGCTCCATCGTCTGGGCATCCAGGCGTTTGAACCCGTGCTCGTGGAAGGCAAAGCCATCCGGATTCACCCGCTCGTCTGCACGGCGTTTAACGCCGACTTCGACGGTGACCAGATGGCCGTACACATCCCGTTGTCACCCGAGGCGCAGATCGAAGCCTCGGTGCTGATGATGTCGAGCAAGAACATCCTGTCGCCGGCGTCCGGTCAGCCGATCGCGGTGCCCTCGCAGGACATCGTGCTGGGCTGCTACTACCTGACCAAGGCGAAGGTCGGCGCCAAGGGCGAAGGCCGCGTGTTTGCGACGGTCGACGACGTGCTCCTGGCGCTGGAAGCCGGGGAAGTCGAGACCCTCACGCCGATCCGGCTCCGTTACACGGGCCGCATGATCGACCTGAGCGCCACGCGCGACTCGCAGGACGTGCTCGACGGCACCGAAATTTCGGTGAATCGCAGCATCATCACCACCACCGTCGGCCGGGTCATCTTCAACGAGGCCCTGCCCGAGGAGATGCCGTTCATCAACGGCCTGCTCAAGAAGAAGGGCCTGCAGCAGGCCGTGCGTCTGTGCCACTTGCGGTACGGCCTCGAACCGACCGTGAAGATGCTCGACAGCCTCAAGAGCACGGGATTCCTCTACGCCATGAAGTCGGGCATGTCGATCGGTATCGACGACCTGATCATTCCGGCGAAGAAGGGCCAGTTTGTGCAGGAGGCCCGCGACGAGGTGATCAAGGTCGAAGGCCAGTATCAGGACGGCGCGATCACCAACGGTGAACGCTACAACAAGGTCATCGCCATCTGGTCGGAAGTCACCGAAAAGATCGCCGACGAAATGTTCGGCGAGATGGAAGCGCTCGACAAATCGGGTCGCAGCTTCAATCCGGTCTACGTCATGGCCGACTCCGGTGCCCGAGGCTCCAAGCAGCAGATTCGTCAGCTGGCCGGTATGCGCGGTCTGATGGCGAAGCCGTCCGGTGAAATCATCGAGTCGCCGATTACGGCGAACTTCCGTGAAGGCCTGACGGTCATGGAGTACTTCATCTCCACCCACGGCGCCCGCAAGGGTCTGGCGGACACGGCCCTCAAGACGGCCGACTCCGGCTACCTCACACGGCGTCTGGTGGACGTCGCGCAGGACGTCATCATCAGCGAAGTCGATTGCGGCACGCTGGATGGTCTCGAAGCGCGCGCCATTGTGGACTCGGGCGGCGAAATCGTCGAACGCCTGGGCGACCGCATCATCGGCCGTGTGGCCCTCGAAGACATCTCGGATCCGGCCTCGGGCGAAGTGCTTGTGCCGGCCGCGGGTGAAATCGACGAAGCCCTCGCCGACAAGATCGAAGACGCCGGCATTGAACGCGTCAAGATCCGCTCGGTGCTCACGTGCGCGGCCCGCCGCGGGGTGTGTGCAAAGTGTTACGGCCGCGACCTCTCGACCGGCAAGATGGTTGAAATGGGTCTGGCCTCGGGCGTCATTGCGGCGCAGTCGATTGGTGAACCCGGCACGCAGCTCACGATGCGTACGTTCCACATCGGTGGCACGGCCTCGCGAGTCGCGGATCAGTCCACGATTGAAACGCGTCACAAGGGCACGGTTCGTTACGACGGACTGCAGACGGTGGCGGGTCGTGAACGTCACGACGACAAGACCGTGGCGCCAACACGCGCGACCATCGTCATGAACCGGTCGGGCTCGATCAACATCGTGGACGACAAGGGTGTGGTGCGCGAGCGTTACTCCGTGGTCTACGGTGCGCGCCTCAAGGTGAAGGACGGCCAGCAGGTCGAGAAGGGGCAGATCCTCGTCGAGTGGGATCCCTACACGTTCTCGATTCTGACGGAAGCCGGCGGTCAGGTTCGTTTCAAGGACATCATCGACAAGGTGACGGTCCACGAAGAAGTCGACGAAATCACGGGAATGTCCCGTCTGATCATCGTGGACTCCCCGGACGAGAAAAAGCAGCCGGCGATTGAAATCGTCACGGCTGATGGCAAGGTGCTCAACCGGTACCACATGCCGTCAAACGCCCACCTCATGGTGTCCAACCTTGAGGAAGTCCAGGCCGGCGACGTTGTCGCGAAGATTCCGCGAGAGACGACAAAGACCAAGGACATCACGGGCGGTCTGCCGCGTGTCGTCGAACTGTTCGAAGCGCGCAAGCCGCGTGAAACGGCCGTCATCTCGGAAATTGATGGCGTCGTGCGTCAGGGCGGCATCGTCAAGGGCATGCGCAAGATTCTTGTGGTGCCGGATGATGGTGGCGAGCCGAGGGAATACTCACTGCCGCGCGGCGTGCATGTGAACGTGCAGGAAGGCGACCGCGTCACCGCGGGTGAGCCGCTCATGGACGGTCCGCGCAACCCGCACGACATTCTGGCCGTGCTCGGCGAGAAGGAACTGCAGGCGTACCTGGTCAACGAGATCCAGGAGGTCTATCGTCTGCAGGGCGTCGGCATCAACGACAAACACATCGAGGTCATCGTTCGGCAGATGATGCGATGGGTGAAGGTCGAGGATGTCGGTGACACCGAATTCCTCATCGACGAGCAGGTGGACAAGTTCCGGTTCAACGAAGAGAACGAGCGCGTGTTGACCAACGGCGGGCAGCCGGCCAAGGGCCGTCCGCTCCTGCTGGGCATCACGAAGGCGTCGCTCTCGACCGACTCGTTCATCTCGGCGGCGTCGTTCCAGGAGACCACCAGGGTGCTGACCGAGGCGTCAATCTCGGGCAAGATGGACTACCTGCGCGGCCTCAAGGAAAACGTCACGATGGGTCGCCTCATCCCGGCCGGCACCGGCTTCGATGTCTACCGCGACGTGCGGATCGAAGCGGACGAACCACCGCCGCCACCGCCACCGACGGCGGAGGAGCTGGAAATGCAGCGGGAGATGGACGACCTCACCGACGCGGACTACATGTTCCGCGACGACGTGGACTAGAGCGGGTGTAGGGCGTGGCCTTCACCCCTCGGCTTGCGCTCGGGGTGACCTGAGCTTGGTCGAAGGTCAGGCCCGCCGTTATCTGCTGCAGGCCATAGGCCGAAGGTACGGACTTACACACGGGCGCGGAGGGGACACCTTCCGCGCCCGTTCCTTTTCTCAAGGGGGTATAGTCCGGACTGGACCACCACATGCCTGGAGACATCCCCTACCGCCAGATGTTTGAGGACAATCCTCAGCCGATGTGGATGTATGACCGTGAGACGCTGGCGTTTCTGGAGGTCAACGCCGCGGCCGTGCACCTGTACGGCTACACCCGCGAGGAGTTTCTCGCGATGACCATTGCGGACATCCGGCCACCCGAGGATGTGCCGGGGCTGCGCGCGGCAGTCGCTGCGGTGGACAGTGGGTATTCACGCCCAAAAAGCTGGCGCCATACCAAAAAAGACGGCACAGTCATTCAAGTCGAGATTACCTCGCACACCATCGATTTCAGCGGCCGAGCGGCCGAGTTGGTCATGGCGCGCGACCTCACCGCTCAGCGGCGAGCGGAGGCACGCGTCCGGCAGCTCAACCGTGTCTACGCGGTGCTGAGCGACATCAACCAGACGATCGTCAGAGAAAAAGACACGAGCAATCTGCTGGTGAACGCGTGCCGCATCGCGGTCGAAAAAGGCGGCTTCCTCATGGCCTGGATTGGTGTCGCCGGGCCGGGAAGCGGGCCCCTGACGATCACCGCACACGCCGGGGCGGATGAGGGCACGCTCGATGTTCTGCAGGCGCTCATCAACGCCGACCCGCCGTCCGGATGTGTTTTTACACAGGGCGCGTTGAAATCGGGGAAGGTCCGCATCTGTAACCGGATCGAGGAGGATCCGGAGACGGTCAGCTGGCGTGCCGCCGCCCTCGCACGCGGGTACCAGTCCATGGCCGCGTTTCCGCTGCGGGCGGGACAGGACGTCATCGGCGTCTTCAACCTGTATGCGGCGGAGCCAGGCTCCTTTACGCACGACGAGGTGACCCTGCTTGACGAACTCGCGCAGGACATCAGTTTTGCCCTTGAGGTCGCCCGCCGAGAAGCCGAGCGTCGCGCCGCGGACGCGCGCAGCGCCCGTCAACGTGAAGCCCTGATAGCCCTCACGACTCAGCAGGGCACGGCGGAGACCGGCATGGTACAGGGGCTTCGAGAGATTCTCGAAGTGATGGCCGAGACGCTGGGGGTGGAGCGCGTCAGCATCTGGCGCTACCGGGCTGACCGGGCCGCGATCACCTGTCTCGACTTGTTTGACGCCGGCGATGGCCAGCATTCCGGAGGTGCGATTCTGGAGGCGCGGGTACACCCCGGGTATTTCGCGGCACTCGCCCGCGAAGAAGTCATCGCGGCCGACGATGCGATCCACGACCCGCGCACCAAGGAATTCGCCGATGACTACCTCCGTCCGCTCGGCATCGGCGCCATGCTCGATGTGCCAACCACGGTCGGCGGTGTGCGGGACGGCGTCCTCTGCCACGAACATGTGGGAGGTCCGCGTCGGTGGACCGAGGACGAGAAGACGTTTGCCGTGGCCGTCGGCAACCTGGTGTCGCTCACCCTCGAACGTGAGGTGCGCCGGCAGGCCGAAGACCGTTTTCGCGAACTCGCGGAGACCATTGCGGACGTGTTCTGGATCATGGACGTCCAGACGGGCCGCCTCGAGTACGTGAGTCCGGCCTTTGAGCGCATCTGGGGCCGGACGTACGAGAGCCTCGGTGAGGCGTCCCTGTCCTGGGCGGAGACCATCCATCCCGAGGATCACGATCGGGTGGTGCAGGCCGCCTCCGCCGACCCGGCGACGAGCGCGTACGACGAGGAGTACCGCATCGTGCGTCCGGACGGCACCGTCCGATGGATTCGCGACCAGGCGTTCCCGGTGCTCGACGCCGGCGGGCGGGTGTTGCGGGTGGTGGGCATGACCTTGAGAAGCAGTCCCGCCAGTCGCAGAAGATGGAGGCGGTCGGCCGGCTCGCCGGCGGGGTGGCCCACGACTTCAACAACATCCTGACGGCCATCCAGTTCAACGCCTCCCTGCTGCAGTCCACGGAGCATCTGCCTGCCGAGGCGGCCGACTGTGCGCGCGATATCGAAGCCGCAGTGCAACGCGCCGCAGGACTGACGCGGCAGTTATTGACCTTCAGCCGCAAACAGGTCATGCACATGCGCAACCTGGACTTGAACGTGGTCGTCACCGGGTTGAGCACGATGCTTCGGCGCATCATCGGTGAGGACATCGTGGTCGACGTGCAGTGCGCGACCGACGCGCTGCCCGTCCGCGCGGATCCGGGCATGATCGAACAGGTGCTGATGAATCTCGCCGTGAACGCCCGCGACGCCATGCCCGCAGGCGGCACGGTGTTCATCGAGACGACGGCCGTCCTCGTGAAGGGAGTGCCGCACGCGCGACTGTCGGTGCGTGACACCGGGACCGGCATGCCACCCGACGTGCAGGCACGGGTGTTTGAACCGTTCTTCACGACAAAAAGTGCCGGGCACGGCACCGGCCTGGGCCTTGCCATCGTGCACGGCATCGCCGCGCAACATCACGGGTTCATCGAGATCGACAGCGTCGTTGATCGTGGCACCACGCTTTCGATTGTTCTGCCCTGCGTGCCGATGGCGGCACTCGACGGCGTGGAACCGCTCCCTGCAGAACCCTCACGTCCGCCAGGCGCCGGCGGCCAGACGATCCTCGTCGTCGAGGATGAAGCGGGCGTGCGGCAACTGATCAGCACGATTCTGATGCGTGCAGGGTATCGGGTGTTGGTGGCCGAACACGGCGTCGCCGCCCTGGCCCAGTGGGCCGCGCACAAGGACACGATTGCGCTCGTGCTGACCGATATCGTGATGCCGGAAGGTATGACGGGGGTGGAACTGGCGGAGGCGATCCGGCGCGATTCGCCCTCGATTCCCGTTGTGTTCAGCAGTGGCTACGCCCCCGAGGCCGCCAGACAACAGGTGGAATTGACCGAGGGTGTGAACTTCCTCCCGAAGCCCCTGACCGCTGCCCGACTGCTGAGTGTCGTGGCACAGGTGCTCGGCGCCGCCCGGGGTTGATGTGCCTCTCACCCAGTTTGAGCCAGCGGTCCGGCAGTGGTTCACCGCTGTTTTTGACGCGCCGACGGCGGCCCAGACCACCGGGTGGCCGGCCATCGGCGCGGGCCACTCGACGCTGATTCTTGCGCCCACGGGTTCCGGGAAAACACTCGCGGCCTTTTTGTGGTGTCTCAACAAATTGATGTTCCAGCCCGTGCCGCCGACGCGCGAACGATGTCGGGTGCTGTACATCTCGCCGCTCAAGGCGCTGGCCATCGACGTTGAGCGCAACCTGCGCGCCCCCCTGGTGGGCATCAGCCAGGCCGCCGCCGCGCTTGGCACACCCGTCACCGTGCCGGTCATCGGCATTCGCACCGGCGACACCCCGGCCTCCGAGCGCGCGCGTTTTCAGCGACATCCTGCCGACATCCTCATCACCACACCGGAGTCGTTGTACCTGCTCCTGACGTCCAACGCGCGTGAGGTCCTCGGCTCGATCGACACGGTCATCATCGACGAAATTCATTCGCTCGTACCGACCAAACGTGGCGCACACCTCGCGTTGTCGCTCGAGCGCCTGGAGGCGCTGCGCAAGTCGCCACTGCAGCGTATTGGCCTCTCCGCGACCCAGCGACCGCTGGATGAGGTTGCTCGGTTCCTCGGCGGCGTGGAGCGGCCACGGTCACCCCGGAAGCGTGCGGCCGCGCGTCGAGCCCCCGTCGCGCCAGAGGTCGCTGGCGCGGCAATCAAAGACGAGTTTTCGGGCGCGGCAACCGGGCCCACAAAATTTCGACCCGTGACGATCGTCGATGCGGGTGTGCGGCGCCCGATCAAACTCCAGGTCGAGGTGCCGGTCGAAGATCTCTCACGGATTGGTGAGGTCATCGATGTCGCGAGTGGTCCGGCCTCGTCGACCCACCGCGCGTCGATCTGGACGGCGATTCACCCCCGGCTCGTGGAGTTGATCCGCACACATCGATCCACGCTTGTCTTTGTCAACAGTCGGCGTCTGGCGGAGCGCCTGGCGGCCGCCATCAATGAACTTGCGGGAGAGACGCTGGCGCGCTCCCATCACGGATCACTCGCGCGTGAACAACGCACCGAGATTGAGGACCGCCTCAAAGCCGGCTTGTTGCCCGCACTTGTCGCCACGTCATCGCTTGAGCTGGGCATCGACATGGGGGCGATCGATCTCGTCGTGCAGATCGAAGCGCCCTCGTCTGTGTCAAGCGGGTTGCAGCGGATCGGTCGCGCGGGACATCGCATCGACGCGGTCAGCGAGGGCGTCATCATTCCGAAATTCAGGGGAGACCTGCTCGCGTGTGCCGCCGTGGCGAAGTTGATGCATGAAGGGAAGGTGGAAGCATCGAGATATCCGCGCAATCCTCTCGACGTGCTGGCGCAGCAGGTGGTCGCCATCGTCTCCATCGAAGATATCCACGACGGGGTGTTGTTCGACCTCGTCAGGCGGGCGGCGCCGTTCGAGACGCTGAGCCGGTCCGCGTTCGACGGCGTGCTCGATATGTTGTCGGGGCGGTATCCGTCCGATGAATTTGCGGAGCTGCGGCCGCGTGTGACCTGGAATCGTGCGTCGGGCATGCTCAGCACCCGCAGCGGTGCAAAACGACTCGCGATTGCCAACGCCGGCACCATCCCGGACCGCGGTCTCTACGGGGTGTTCCTGGCGGGCGGCACGCCCAGCATTCGTGTCGGCGAGCTGGACGAGGAGATGGTGTTCGAGACCAAACCGGGTGAAGTGTTTGTGCTCGGGGCCTCCAGTTGGCGCGTCGAGGAGATTACACACGATCGTGTGCTGGTCACGCCGGCGCCAGGGCAGCCGGGCAAGATGCCGTTCTGGAAGGGGGACCGCGCCGGGCGCCCACTCGAACTCGGCCTGGCCATCGGCGCGCTTACTCGGAGAATTGCGACCTGGCCCGATGCCACAGCGGTCTCGACGCTCACACGTGACCACGACCTCACCCAAAACGCGGCCGAGAACCTGGTGCGGTACGTCAGGGATCAGGCCGCCGGTGGAGCCGTCCCCGATGCCGACACCATCGTCATTGAGCGGGTCCGCGACGAACTGGGCGACTGGCGTGTGTGTCTGCTGTCGCCACGCGGCGGACGGATTCACGCGCCGTGGTGTATGGCCGTCGCGGCAAAGATCCGTCGCGAACTGGGCGTCGACGTTGAGACCTTGTGGTCAGACGATGGGTTTGTGGTGAGGCTGCCGGATGTGGATGTCCCTCCGTCGGCGGAGTTGTTGATCCCGGACCCGGAAGAGGTCGAAGCCCTCGTGCTCGGGCAACTCGGAGGAACCGCGCTGTTTGCCGCCCGATTCCGCGAGAACGCCGGTCGGTCGCTGCTGCTGCCCAAACGACGTGCAGGTATGCGCGCGCCGTTGTGGCAGCAGCGCAAGAAGGCCGGTGACCTGCTGGCCGTGGCGGCACGGTTTGGTTCGTTTCCCGTGGTGCTCGAGACCTATCGTGAGTGCCTGCGCGACATCTTCGACATGCCGGCACTGGTCGACACGTTGTTGCAGCTGCGGAAGCGCACAATCAAGCTGGCCGTGGTGGACCCACACACGCCGTCGCCGTTTGCCGCCTCACTGATGTTCGGGTACGTGGCGAACTTCCTCTACGACGGTGATGCACCGCTTGCGGAGCGGCGCGCGCAGGCGTTGTCGGTCGATCAGGCGCAACTGCGCGATCTGATTGGTGACGCCGAGCTTCGCGACCTGCTCGACACCAGTGAAATCGCGGCGGTCGAGATTCAGCTGCAGCATCTGGATCCGACCAGGCGGGCGCGATCGACGGACGCTGTGCACGACCTGCTGCTGGAGATCGGTGATCTCTCCGAGGAGGAGTTGATCGCCCGCACAGAGCCCGGTGTGGCCGTCCTTGCGATTCCGACGCTGATCGAGCATCGGCGCATCCTCGTGCTTCCCATCGCGTCCCAGCCGCGTTACGTGGCGATCGAGGACGCGGCGCGGTACCGTGACGCACTCGGCATCCCCTTGCCTCCAGGCATTCCCGAGGCGCTGCGCACGCCTGTGGCGGATCCCACCGGCGACCTTGTGTCCCGCTTCGCGCGCACCCACGGACCTTTTACACCCGATGATGTGGCCCGGCGATTTGTGATGCCGGAGGTGGCCGTGCGATCGGCGCTGGCAGGGTTGGTCGAGCGTGGCCGAGTGCTCGAGGGAGAATTCCGGCCCGGAGGCACCGGTCGTGAGTTCGTCGACGCCAATGTGCTGCGTCAGTTGCGACGCCGGTCGCTGGCGCGCCTGCGGAAAGAAGTTGAGGCGGTCGATCCGGGCGCGCTCGGACGATTTGTGATGACGTGGCATGCCATCGGCTCGCGTCGGCGTGGTCCCGACGCGTTGCTTGATGTCATCGAACAGCTGCAGGGTGCGGCCCTGCCCGCGTCCATCCTGGAGACGGACATTTTCCCCGCACGACTGGCCGACTACGAGCCGGAGTGGCTCGACATGCTGGCCGCCGCCGGGGAAATCCGATGGGTGGGGGTGGAGCCACTCGGCCATCGCGACGGTCGCGTCAGCGTCTTTCTTACCGATCAGGTGCCGCTGCTGATTCAGGACCCGTCCGCCGACACCACCTCTGAGCGCGAGCAGTTGATCCTGGGTTGGCTGACGCAGCACGGCGCGTCGTTTTTTGATGCGCTTCACTCTGCTGCGGGTGCCGGCTACGCGGGTGAGACCGTGGACGCCCTCTGGTCGCTGGTCTGGAGCGGCCGCGTCTCGAACGACTCGTTCGTCGCGCTGCGGGCGTTCACCGCACGCGCCGAGAAGGGTGAGCGCAGGCCCGGACCGCGGGCGGCCTTCCGGTCGCGTCGTGTGATTCCGCGCAAGGCGGAGGGCCGCTGGACCCTTGTGCCGCCCTCACCAGTCTCGGCCACCCAGCGCATGACCGCCGTCGTGCGACAACTTCTGGCCAGACACGGTGTGCTCACTCGCGAGGCGCTGGCGAGTGAGGGACTCAAGGGCGGCTTTACTGGCATTTACCCCGCGCTCAAGGCGATGGACGATGCGGGGCGGGTGCGACGGGGGTATTTTGTCGCGGGGTTGGGCGCCACACAGTTTGCGCTGCCCGGGGCATTGGACCTGCTGCGCTCCCTCAGGGAGCCGCAGGAAGAACCCCAGTCCGCGATTGTCGCGGCCACCGATCCCGCGAACCCGTACGGGACATCGCTGCCATGGCCGGTGCCGCAGCTGACACGAGTTGTTGGTGCGACGGTGATTCTTGTGGATGGGGAGATGACCGCATATCTCGCCCGCGGGAATCGTGAGTTGACCGTGCACCTGCCGGAGGTCGAGCCGTTTCACAGTCGGCGCGCCAGGGCCGCAGCGGACGCACTGGTCCGATATGGTCGCAGCGGCCCGCTGGTGTTTGTGACCACCATCAACGGTCAGCCCGCAAGCGCCCACCCGTACTCGGTCTATCTGGACGCCGCTGGATTTGCGCGCGGCACACTGGGCATGAACCTGCCCCGGCCCCAGCGAGGGGTGGAAGGCGATGCCTGAGGGCGACACGATCTTTCGCGCGGCCCGCACGCTGCACCGCGCGATCGCCGGCCGCGTCATCACCACGTTTGATACGCAGTTGTCGCAGCTCGCCGTCGTGGACCGACGCGCGCCCATCGCCGGCCGCACGGTGGAGCACGTCAGCGCACGGGGCAAACACCTGCTGGTCTCGCTCTCGGGTGACCTGGTCCTGCGCACACACATGCGGATGCACGGCAGCTGGCACATCTACCGGCCCGGCGAACGCTGGCGCGCGCCGCGGCGCGACGCACGCATCGTCATCACAACAGACGAGTGGATCGCGATTGCGTTTTCGGTGAGTGATGCCGAATTCCTGACCGGTGCTGAACTCGCGCGCCATGATCGTGTGACCGCGCTCGGTCCTGACCTGTTGACGACCGACGTCGATCTGACGGAAGCACGGCGGCGGATTCGTGAGGCGCCGTCACGCCATATCGCCGAGGCGCTGTTGCGGCAGCAGTCGGTGGCCGGCCTTGGCAACGTGTTCAAGTCGGAGGTCCTCTTCCTGTGCGGCGTGTATCCGTTCTTACCCGTCGCCGACCTGTCGGACGCCACGCTTGACGGTCTGCTTGTCCGCGGGCAGGCGCTCATGCGCCTTAATGTTGAGGAACACTCCCTGGCCGGCAGCGCCGTGGCCGGGCGTGTGACCACGGGGCGACTCAACCCGCGCGAAAAACTCTGGGTCTACGACAGGGCCGGTCAACCCTGCCTCAGGTGTGCAGGGCCGATCAGCTCTGCGATGGAAACGGATGGACGCCGCACGTATTGGTGCCCGGTCTGCCAGGCCGATACACGACGGTGACGCGGGCACAGGCGTAGAATCAATCTGTGAGGCTGCGTCAGCGTCTCAATACCGTCCTGCTGCAGTGGGTCGGGTTACTCACGGTAATTATGGCTGCCGTGTGGCTGATGGCGTTGCCGGCGCTCCGCCACAGCCTGCTGGACGACCGCCTGCTGCTGGCCCGGTCCGTGGCCCACGGGCTCGACACCAGCCTCTCCACCGCGATGCAGGCGCTCGGCCGGCTGGCCACCGACCTTCCCGAGGATCCCGAGGCGGCATCCGCGCGCCTCCACCAGTTCCGGTTCCAATCGCCCTTCCGGGACGCCGTGTATCTGCTTGACGGGCAGGGACAGTGGGTGGCCGGCGACCCCCGCGATGTGGCACCCCTGGCGCCGGAATGGCTGGGGCGGCACGAGGCCATCACCCCGCTGATCAGGAAGCCGGGACGAGAAGACACCCCGGTGCTGGCGGCCGTGCAGCCGTTCAAGCGCCAGGGCCGCGACTACTTCGTGGTGGCGGAGATGAGTGTGCGGGGCTCCGCGCTCGGTACGTTCCTGAAAGGACTGACGCCGAGTGCCGGCATGCAGATGCTGCTGGTGGATGCGAACGGTGTGGTGGTCGCGTCGCAGAATCCCGATCAGATCCTGACGGTGCTGCCGGACGCAGCAGACTACGGCGATCGCATCCGTGCGAATCGTCCGCTCGTGCTCGACGAATCGGCGGGCACCCTCGCGGTCATGGCGCCGCTGCGTTTTGCGGCCTGGGGTGTGATCATCCAGCAGGCCGAGGGCAGCGCGTTTGCGAGCCTTGACGCTGTGGGGCGCGCGTTGTTGTTCACGGGAGTGGCCCTGACCCTGCTTGGAGCGTTGTTGGTGCGCACGCTGTCGCGCTCCGTGGTGTCGCCCATCCGGCAGCTGTCCGCACAGGCGGAGCGGATGCGGTCGGGCGACCTGACGACTCCCATCGCCGTGGCCGGCGACGTGGAGATCGAGATGTTGGGACGGACGCTCGACAACGCGCGGACCCGGCTCGCCGAGACCCTCGGCGCCTTGCAGGCCTTTAACGAGCAGCTCGAGGCGCAGGTCGCCGCGCGCACCCGGGTCATTGAAGAGCAGCACGACGAGCGGAAACTGCTGGTCCGGCGCATGCTCAACGCGACGGAGGACGAACGACGACGGCTCGCGCGGGAACTGCACGACGAAATCGCGCAGCTGCTCACGGTCGTCCAGATGTCGCTGCACCGCATCACGCCCGACACGCCGGACCTGCAGCAGGCCGCCGCGCTGCTTCAGAAGACCCAGGTGGAGATCCACCGGCTCATTCACGACCTGCGTCCGTCGCTGCTCGACGACCTCGGGCTGGCGGCCGCGATGCAGTCCTACGCCGATGATCATTTGAGCAAACACGGCGTCCACGTGAGCCTGGAGATCGAGGACGACCTGCCGTCGGTGGCGGAGGTCGAGACGGTCATCTTTCGCATTTATCAGGAGCTGCTGACCAACATCCTCCGTCACGCCGAAGCGGAGCATGTCTCGGTGGAACTCTACCGGCGCGACAATGTGCTGGTGCTCGCGGTGGAAGATGACGGGAAGGGGTTTGATCCGACGGTGAAGTCCGGGCGCGCCGGCATCACGGGCATGCGTGAACGCGCGGCCCTGGTGAATGGCACAATCAGGTTCGACAGTGAAGCCGGCCAGGGCACACACGTGCTGGTGGAGATTCCCATCCCATGATCCGCATCGCCATCGTGGACGATCACGACCTGCTCCGTGCGGGTATCCGGGCCATCCTGGAACAGGATCCCCTCTTTCAGATCGTCGCGGAAACCGGCGATGGGCAGGAGGCGATCCGGATTGCCGCGCGCCTCAAACCCGACGTGATGTTGATGGACGTGCACCTGCCCGGCGGACTCGGCGGCCTTGATGCCACAGAAACCATCGCGCGTGACAACCCCGAGGTGCGGGTCATCGTGCTCACGCAGTACGAGAACCGCGAGTACATCCGTCGCGCCCTCCGGATCGGCGCCCGCGGCTACATGCTCAAACGCAGCGCCGCGTCGGATCTGAAGGAGGCGATCCGCACCGTCTACGCAGGGCAGCGCTACCTCCACCCGTCGGTCGCCGACAGCCTCGTTGATCTGGTGACAGCGGGCCGGTCGATCGAGGATGCCGAGGATGAATACGATCGCCTGACCCCACGCGAACGTCAGGTGTTCACGCTGCTTGCCGAAGGCAAGACCAGCCGGGATATCGCCAAGTACCTCTCGATCAGCCTCAAGACCGCCATGACCCATCGCACCAACGTGATGGAGAAGCTCCACATGCACACGCGGTCGGAACTCATCCGCTACGCCGTGCGCAAAGGTGTGTTGTCCGTCGACGACGTATAGGCTTCTGGAGGGAACGATGTACTGGACGCACCTGTCACGGATTCAGAAGGCCGCGACCATCGGTGCCGGGGCACTCGGCATCGCGCTGATCGCGATTGCCGCCGGCAACCAGACGCGGGCCGACACGGAGGACACGCCGGCAGACGACGTCCAGGCGCCCCCAATGCGTTTCACCCGCTGGACACATCCGTCGGGCCTCTTCAGCACCGACGTCCCCGAGGGCTGGCGCATCGATGGCGCGCTTGGCGATGCGATGGACCAGGGGCAGTTCCGCATCAACGCCGATGCCCCCGACGGACGCTCGCATGTCAGCTTCGCGCACAACTGGCTGTCGTTCATGGAGTTCCAACACGGCCCCTATCGCCCTGGCGCGGCGACGGTCGAATCCCTTGTGCTCCCGGGATTCCTGCAGGCAAAACGCGTCTCACAGTCACGCGTCGTCTATCGGAGCGCGAACCGTCGGCTGCTGATGCCCTCACAAATTGGTGTGCCGATTCCATTTGACGCCGGCACGGTCGGCTTTCTGATGCAGCGCGCCGACGGTGGTTATTCCGCCGGCACGGCAATGGGCGAGACGATGTTCATTCCGTCGCCAGGCACGCCGGGGCTGTGGCGTCTGCGTCTGTTCTCGGCCGCTGTCGCGCCGGCCGATGCGGCGTCGCAGACCGCGGCGCGCACCGCGCTGACGCGGCTGGTGGACGGTCTGGAGCTCTCGCCGCAATTTCATCAACTGTGGAATGAGGGCTTCAAGCAGACGCAGCAGCAGATGCGTGTCTACAGCGAGCAGATGGATCGGGTCTTCTCGGGTTATCTGCGGTCGGTCGCGCGCGCGTCGTCACGTGCGAGCAGCCGCGACACCGCGGAGGACTGGGCCACAATGATGCGTGGTGGGCAGTATGGCGAGGCCGAGGGCGGCGGCGACAGCTACTGGATCACCAACGAACGCAGCTCGTGGTGGGTGAACGACCAGGGCGTCGTGCACGGCAACGACACCGGGGCGCCGCCAGCCGACAATGCGAACTGGCGGCAGATCGTGCCCCGGGGACGATAGTCAGCGAAGCCCGCCGAGGTCCACGGTGATACCGGCCATGAACGTCCGCGGCGCCAGCCACGCCTGGAAGTTGCCGACGACGGGGTCGCCCTGCGCATTCCGCAAAAACACATCGTCTTTGTTGAAGATGTTGGACGCCTGGACGTAGACGTTCACCGCGTTGAGGCCGCGCCGCACGAGGCGTTTGTTCACCTGCGCGTTCCAGACCTGGTACGACGGCTGGAAGGACCCGTCCACGTTGGGCGGGAGTGCGCCCATGAGTTCCCCGCGGATGTTCGCGCGCAGGCCGAGCGGCTCGTTCGACCACAGCAGCTTGACCATCGCCGCATGCCGCGCGATGCCGCCGATGATCACGTCGGCGCTGTCCCTGCGGTCGGTAAACGTGTACGCGGCGCTGGGGGTGAAGCCGCCGCGCAGGGTCACCGACCCGGCGACGTTCACGCCGCGCGAGGTGAACTCGCGCAGGTTCGCGTAGGTGAACGGCAGCTTCCGAAGGTCGAAGGTGATGCCGTTGGTGACGTCGGCCAGGAACGCGTCCACCGACACTTGAGCGTTGGTGCCGGCCCACGAGTAGCCGGCATTGTAGGTGTTGGCCGTTTCAGGTTTCAGATCGGGATTGCCGACAAACGACGGCGGGGTGTTCAGGTACAACTCGCCGAAGTACGGCGGACGATACCCGTGGCCCGCGCTCGCGCGCAGGCGATGCCGGTCGCTCAGACGGAAGGACACGCTGGCCTTCGGGCTCCACTCGGCGCCGAAGTCACTGAAGTCGTCGTTGCGCACACCGGCGGTCAGCGTGAGGCGCGAGCCGACGCGCAATTCCTGCTGGACCCAGAACGTCGTGATGTCGCGGGCCGGGTTGTTGACCGTGAGGGTGCTGCGTTTGAGTTTTTCCTCGCGACGTTCCACGCCGCCCTGCAGCGCGTGGTCGCGCCCGAAGGCGCGCCAGGTCTGGGTGGCCGTGGCCTTGAACTCACTGTTCCACTCGCGCCACGGCGCCTGCGGCAGGACCCGGCCATCGAGGCTGAAGATGCGGGTTTCGTCGCGCAGGTACCAGCCGCCCGTGTACGCCACCGTGACCATCGTCGACGGCGACGCGGCGATGTCGATGGTGGGCGACACCGAATACCGCGTGAGCGAACGCTGGGAGTTGTAGACCGACGCCGGCAACTGCGTGGCGCCGGAGAAGAAGTAGTTGTCGATGTCACGTTTCGAGTAGTCGCCTGCGAGGCGCGCGAAGACCTTGTCGCCAAGACGATAGTCGGCGTTGAGGGTTGCGGACCACCAGGTGCTCTCGGGCTGGCCAATCGTCTGGGGATTGGACTCGCTCAGGTCGAAGCCGTCGTACCGGCGATACCCGCCGCTGCCGCTGATGCCGCCGCGGCCCCGACGGTAGCCGAGAGTTTCGTTCACACGCCAGTCGCCGTACGACCCGCCGCTCACCTCGAGCAGGTTCGTCACACCCGCGGTCTTCGACTGCCGGGTCACGAAGTTCACCACGCCGCCGATCGCGTCGGACCCGTACAACGCGGACCCGGCGCCCTTCACCACTTCGACACGTTCGACACCGGTCAGCGGCAGGTCTTCAAGGTTCAGGCTGCCGTTGGCGTCCTTGCCCAGATACCGGCGGCCGTCGATCAGCACGAGCACACCGCTGTTGGGAATACCGTTGAGCGAGAGGTGGCCCTGGCCGCCGCCCGCCTGCACCTGGATGCCGGCGCCGGTCTGGTCGATCAGGAGGTCCTTGGCCGTGCGCGCGCCCGTGTCGGCAATCTGTGCCTTGTCGATGAGTACGGTCGGGTCGGCGACTTCCAGCAGCAACTGTTCGCGCCGGTTCGCCGTGGTAACGGTCACCTCGGTGGAGTACTGCGGCAGCGTCATCGTGATCTCAACGGGCACGGACGCGCCGGCCGCGACCACAACGGCGGTGCGCGAGGCGTCGGCAAAACCGGTGAAGGTCACGCGGACGTCATAGGTGCCCGCAGCGAGATTCGCCACGACGGCGACGCCGTCGGCGCCGGTCACGGCCTGCGCGACCGGTGTGGCCGGCGTGCCGGGACGAACGACCGAGACGCTGGCGCCGGGAATGATACCCGTGATGTCTCGGACGGTGATGCGGAGGGTGCCCGGTTGCTGGGCGGGTGACGTGGAAGGAACCAGAAGAGCGAGGACAAGTGCAAAAACCATCATGACGGCCATTTTATCCGGTCAACAGGCAAAGAATGACGCCTGGCGACGGTCTCGCTGTTACAACCCGGCTGCTGTAACATCCCCACACCTGTTGGTCTCCTTCCACCGGGGCTTGGAGGAACTGCCGTGTCCATCCATCGCCGTCTTTTATTCACATTCATCATCCTTGCTACTCCTGGCGTGCTCGCCACCGGACAATCACCTCAATCGGTCGTCGATCCAGCGTCAGCCATGGACTGGCGCCAGATCGGTCCGGCGCGCGGTGGTCGTGCCCGCGCGGTCGCCGGAGTCGCGTCGCAGCCGAACCTGTCCTACGTGGGATTCGACAATGGCGGTGTCTGGCGTTCCACCGACTACGGTGCGACCTGGGTTCCCATCTTCGACAACGAATCCACGGGGTCCATCGGCGCCATTGCTGTCGCGCCGTCGAATCCGAACGTCATCTACGTCGGCAGCGGTGCGGGCATCATCCGTCCGGACCTGTCGACTGGTGATGGCCTCTACAAGTCCACGAACGCCGGTAAAACGTGGACACGGATCGGTCTGCTCGACAGCCAGATGATTGCGGCGATCGACGTGGACCCTCGCGACCCGAATCGGTTCTTCGTGGCGGTGCTCGGTCATCCGTACGGACCCAGCCAGGAGCGCGGTGTGTTCCGCTCGACCGACGGCGGCACGACGCTCCAGAAGGTCCTCTACAAGGATGACTACACCAGCGCGAATGAGGTGCACCTCGACCCGGCCGACCCGAACACGGTCTACGCCTCACTGTGGGTGCAGCAGCAAAGCTACATTGAAGGCGGCGCGTTCGGCGGCACGGGCGGCGGCATCTTCAAGTCCACCGACGGCGGCACGACGTGGAAACAACTTACGGATGGGTTGCCCGACATCATCCAGACGAACTTCGCGATCTCCCCAAGCCATCCCAAGGTGCTCTTCGCCATCGTCGCAGGCCAGGCGCCGGCCGCCGGTGGTGGTGGCGGACGAGGTGGCGGTGGCGGGGGAGCGGTCGGACTCTACACGTCGGTTGACGCCGGCGAACACTGGTTCCTTGTGGTGCGGGGCCCGGACGGGCGTGGCACGCAAGCCGCTGACAATCGGCCGCTCGCTCGCATCGGCGGCGGCGATCTGCCGACGCTCACGATCGATCCGAAAGACCACAACGTGGTCTACAGCTGCTCTGTGGTTCTCTGGCGGACCGAGGACGGCGGCTTGACGTGGACGGGCGTGCGAGGCGCGCCCGGAGGCGACGACTATCAGAAGGCGTGGATCAACCCGAACGACACGAACATCATTGTGGCCGTGAGCGACCAGGGCGCGGTGGTCTCGGGAAATCGCGGCGAGACGTGGAGCACCTGGTACAACCAGCCGACCGCCGCGATGTATCACGCATCGACGGACAACGCGTTTCCCTATCGCGTGTGCAGCGGTCAGCAGGACTCCGGCTCCGCGTGTGTCGACAGCCGCGGCAACGACGGCGAGATCACCTTTCGTAATTGGAGCCCGGTCGGCATCCAGGAATACGGTGAGGCCGCGCCAGACCCGAAGAACCCCGATCTCGTGTACGGCAGTTCGCGCAACAATGTCACCCTGTTTAATCGTCGCACCGGTCAGATCAAGAACGTCGGGCCGAACATCGCCGGCGATACCGATGCCAAGGGACAGGCATTCAGCCGCAATGTGCGCACGCAGCCACTCGAGTGGTCGCCCGTGGATCGGCACCTGTTGTACTACGCCCAGAACGCGGTGTGGAGCACCCGCAACGGTGGCGCAAGTTGGACTCGCATCAGTGGCGATCTCGCACGCCAGACGTGGGCGGTTCCCGCGAACACGGGCAAGTACGGTTCGAGCGTGACGCCTTCCCCGGCCGGCAGTGTCACGGCGCTCTCGCCGTCGCCTCTTGACGTCAACATCCTCTGGGCTGGTACTGACGACGGGCACATCCAGGTGATGACTGGCCCCGCGCACACGTGGACGAATGTCACGCCTGCCACCATCAAGCCGTGGGCGCGTATCTTCAACATCGAAGCGGGACACTTCAGCACACTCACGGCTTACGCAGCGGTGAACACGCTTCGCCTCGACGACCTGAATCCGCACTTCCTGCGCACACACGATGGCGGCAAGACGTGGACGGAGATCAACAACGGCATTGCGCCAGGCGCGGCGGCCAACTCGATCCGCGAAGATCCGCGGCAGAAGGGACTGCTTTACGCAGCGACCGACACGCAGGTGTGGGTCTCCTATGACGACGGCGACCATTGGCAGTCGTTGCGTCTCGATATGCCCGCAGTGTCCGTGCGCGATCTCGCCGTGAAAGACGACGACACCTGCATGTGCTCAGACTTGATCGCGAGTACGCACGGTCGCGGATTCTGGATTCTCGATGATGTGACGCCGCTCAGACAGGCAGCGGCCATCCGTGCGGCGCAGCGTGCGGGTACGGCGTATCTTGTGAAGCCGGTCACGGCCGTGCGGGTGCGCTTCGCCATGAATCCGCCCACACCCTGGCCCCTCGAAATGCCGGCCGGCGAGAACCCGCCGCCTGGAGCCATCCTCAACTACTACCTTGCGAGCGATGCCACCGGCCCCGTCACGATCGAAATCCTTGGTGCCGGCGGACGAGTGGTACGCACGTACTCCAGCACCGACCCGGTCCTGTCGCCGAACGCCGCGACCGATCCCGTGGCGTACAACAAGGTCTGCCAGGCAAACCCGGCAGCGCCCGATTGCGCAGTGCCGCTCTATTGGGCAGCGCCGCCGATGGTCATCTCCACGCGCGCGGGCATGCACAGGGTGTGGTGGGATATGCGGCACGATCCGGTTGCGGGTGATGCCGGCGGCAGAGGCGGCGGTCCGGCGGTGCCCCATCGCACGTACGCGTCGGTGAACGCCCCGTGGGCAGCGCCGGGCGCCTACACAGTCCGGCTGACCGTTGGTGGCAAGACCTACACGCAGCCACTCACGCTGCGGATGGATCCGCGCGTGAAGCTGTCCGCGATTGATCTGGCCACGCTGACGCGCCTGACACGCGAAATGTACGAGGGCGCAGTGACCGCTCGTGCGACCTATGACAAGGCGCGTGCGCTGGTCACGCAACTCGACACGCTCAGCGGCGAAGGCATCGCGGAATTCAAGGCCCAGGTCGAGGCCCTGGCGCCGGCAGCTCCGGCGGGTGGCGGCGGCCGCGGTGGCGGCGGTCGTGGCGGTGGC
>CAYRGW010000076.1:0-22627 GCA_964423815.1 uncultured Solibacteraceae bacterium
CTGTGCCCGCGAGGTGACCGTGTTCCGACGGAGAGTGGCGTATTTTGTGGCGGTTTTGGCGGGTGTGGCGACCCTCGGGGCGCACTCGGGGCCGGGCGGTCAGGCCGCCGCCCCCCCCAATGTGGTTGAGCTCTCGATTGCGCAGATCCAGGCCGGCTTCCGCGCGGGGACGCTGACGTGCCGGGCGCTGGTGGACGCCTACCTCGCGCGGATCGAGGCCCACGACACACGCGGCGCGGCTCTCAATGCCCTGACCCAGATCAATCCGGACGCCCGGGCCGAGGCCGACGAACTCGACCGATACTTCGCCGCCAACGGGCCGCGGGGATCGCTACACTGCGTCCCGACGATCGTGAAGGACAACTTCGAGACGGTCGGCCTGCAGAGTGCCGCCGGGTCGCTCGCCTTGAAGGGTTTTGTCTCCGATCGTGATGCCTACCAGGTCGCCCGCATCAAAGCCGCCGGCGCCCTCGTCCTGGCCAAGTCCAACATGGCGGAGTGGGCGTTCAGCCCGTATGAAACGGTGAGTTCAGTCCATCCGGGGTACACGCGCAACCCGTACGACACCTCCCGTGTGACCGCCGGCTCGTCGGGCGGCACGGCCGCGGCGGTCGCGGCCAGCTTTGGCGCGGTGGGTCTGGGCAGCGACACGGGCAACTCGATTCGTGGCCCATCCGCCCACCAGGCACTGGTCGGCATCCGATCGACGATGGGCCTGACGAGTCGCACGGGTGTAGTGCCGCTGAATCTGCTCGCCGACATTGCCGGCCCCATGGCGCGCACGGTCGAGGATGCCGTCGCCGTCTTTCAGGCCATCGTCGGGTACGACCCGGAAGATCCCGTGACCACGCTGTCACGCGACTACCCGGTGCCCCGCTACAGGGATTCGCTGCGCGCTGATGGGCTGAAGGGAACGCGGATTGGCGTGTTGCGACAAGCCTACGAGCGTGGGAACCCAGCGAACGTTGATCCCGAGGTGGCAGCCGTATTTGCCGCCGCGCTGAAGTCCCTCGAAGCGGCGGGCGCGACCATCGTGGATCCGGCGGCGATTGATCTGTCCGCTGTGCGGCGGGAACAAGGCGCCGGCGCGTGTGGCGGGTTCACGTATGACATCGCGCAGTGGTTTGCGCGGCATCCCGGCAAGACACCCGTCGCCTCACTGGCCGACGTGATGAAGTCGCGCCGGTATCACCCGTCGGTGGAGTCGCGCATCCGTTCCGCAGCGGAGGCCACACCCGGTGGCGAACCCGGATCACCGGCGTGTGATGCCGAAAGCCGTTACAGGGCGGCGTATGGCGCGGCCATCACGGCGCGCATGGATGAGCTGAAGCTGCACGCCTACGTGTATCCGACGTGGAGTTTTCCGCCGCGCCTGATCGGCGACATGCAGACGCCGCACGGCGACAACAGCCAGGTGTTTTCCCCGACGAGCGGCTTTCCTTCGATCTCGGTGCCGATGGGCTACACACGCGACAACCAACTCCCGGCCGGCATCACCTTCTTCGGCCGCGCGTGGGACGAAGAGACGCTCATCCGGCTCGCCTACTCCTACGAGCAGGCCACCAAACACCGAAGGCCCCCCGCTCTGAAGTGGTGACAACGACGTCGGGTGTCTTTTTTGCACTAAGCGTAAGCAAAAAAAAGACACCCGACGTCTTTTCTCTCAGAACGTAATCAACGCGTGGACGCCGAACTTGCGCTCGGTGGGTTTGGACACCACACCGCCGCGGTAGCTCAGCTGTTCGACGTTGGCCAACAACGCGGCCGTCGCCGTGCCCGGCTTCGGGAACCAGTAGGCCACACCGGCAATCAGTCGCCGCTGCGATCCGGCCACGTCGACGTTCGGGTCGAAAAAATCCATGCGCAGCAGCCCTTCCAGACCGCGTCCCTTGCGGTCGAAGAACGGCGTCACAAAGACCGAGAGTCCTTCGCCGGTGACCTTGGTCACGGTCGGCAGTGGCTGGTCGACCTTCTTCAACAGGTCCAGCCCGGCGTTAAAACGGGCGTGCTCAAACCAGACCGTCCCCATGGCCCGCGTCCGCGGGGCGTCTTTCACATACGCATCACCGTGGTAGTACCCCGTCAGACGGAGTCCCTTCGCCACGTTGTGGTCAGGCAACGGGCGCACGGTGACCCGCGCCATGAGGGCCTTCTGCTCATTCACCTCAGGTTTGTTGTAGCCCTCGCCGTTGTAGACCCCGACGTGCACGTCGCCGTACTTCCCGAGTGGCGAACGCCACGACAACCCGATATCCGATGACGCCAGCGCGGCATCACGTTCACTGAAGGACAACCCCTGGAAACGATACCGATAGACACTTTCCTGGCCGTCCACAAACGGCGTCTGCTGCATGCCGGCGCGCACGCTCATGTTGTGCGGCAGCGCCACGTTGAAGTACGCGTATTTCAGTCGGAAGATTTGTGACCCCGACAGGCTGCCGTCGGTGGTCCTGGCAATGTCCGGTGTGATGCGGAAGGTGATGCGGTCAGTGACCGACCCGGTCACGTTGATGTAGCTGCGCATCACGTTGAACCCGTGGCCGGTCACGTCGCGCCCGGCGGCGTCCCGGACTTTCGGCGCCTCGACCACTGTGTAGTCGGCATAAATCGTGACGCCGACCCTGATCGACGGCGTGAACGGCGCCGGTGCTGCGGCCGGGGCTGGGGGCGTCGGCGGCTGGCCTGTCGACTGTGCGGCCGCCACCGCCGGCGAGACCGCCACCACCACTGCTGACACCCACGTTACAAATCCCGCCACGCTGCCCCCTGTCCGATACGGCCCCGTTGCCTTGACGTCACCATGACGTTACATCGACGTGAAGGATGCAACCACAATGTTTCTACAGTGCAACGTCAATGTTAAATCCCTGAAACATGAGTCCTTAACGCGGTTGTAACACCCGTGTTGCCTCCGGATCACAGCCGCTTCATACGCTCCCTTCCAGTACACGGCCGCAGTGGCGGTTGTGATTTGGAGGAATGCACACATGAAGATGTTCTGTCGCGTGGCTCTCATGCTGACCCTGGTGGCAGCGAGCGCCCTCGGCCTTAATGCCCAGACACCCCAGCAGGGCCGGGTTGTCGGTCGGGTACTTGATGCCATTAACGCCTCTCCGCTCCCCGGCGTCACCGTTGAAGTGGTGGGGACACCACAAACGACCGTGACCGACCTGGACGGACGGTACACGCTGAACCTGCCCCTCGGCAAACATCAGGTCAAGGTGAGCCTCTCGGGCTTCGCCGAGCGCGTCATCTCGGTGGACCTCAACACCTCCGCCGCGAAGACCCTGGACGTGACGCTGGCGCTGGCCGGGTTCTCCGAGGCGGTGACGGTCACCGGCCAGGCGACGACCGAGGCCACGTCCTCGAGCGCCGCCACCCAGCTGCTGGAACGCCGCCGGGCCACCACCATCAACGACAACATGGGTGGTCAGGAAATGAAGGCCAACGCGGACGGCAACGCCGCCTCCGCCCTGCAGCGCGTCACGGGTCTGTCGGTCGTCGACAGCCAGTTCGTGTTTGTGCGTGGTCTCGGTGAACGCTACAGCAACACGACGCTCAGCGGCGCGGTCCTCCCCTCCACGGAACCGGATCGCAAGGTCGTCGCGCTCGACATGTTCCCGTCAAGCCTGATGGACAACGTGCAGGTCGTGAAGTCCTTCACGCCCGACCGCTCGGCGGAATTTGCCGGCGGCATGATCGAAATCAACATGTCGAAGCTGCCGAGCCGGCCGACGTTCGATGTCTCGTACTCGGTCGGAGGCAACAGCCTCGTGTTCGGCAAAACCGTCCTCGACCACAAGTCGGGTGATCGCGACTACCTCGGCCTCAAGAACGACAACCGCGGCCTGCCCTCGATCTTCCCCGCCACGCGCCTCGTGCGCGGCGGCATCTACACCCCTGAAGTGGGTGAACTGCCCGCCGACCTCAAACGTTACGCGGAATCCCTGCCCAACAGCTGGACTCCCGAATCGGTGGACGGCAAGGCCAATCAGGGTTTCAGCATGGCGTTCGGCAACCGCTTCGGCAAGCTCGGCGTGTCGGCCAGCGTCAACCAGTCCTACTCGTCCGACTATCGCGAAGAAGCGCAGGTCTATTACGCGACCGACGGCGACGTGCTGACGCCGTTTTCGACGTACGACTACCGCTCAGGGTCCACCACCGGCACCTTGTCCGGCCTGCTGAACCTGGGCTACCAGATGTCGGCCAACCACCGCCTGGCGTTCCAGGGGTTCTCGACCAACCGCGGCAAGCGTGAAACCCGCACCTTCGAAGGGTTCAACGACGATGCGGCGCGCAACCTGCGCAACTCGCGCCTGTTGTGGCTCGAAGAGGAACTCCGCAGTGGCCAGGTGACCGGCGAACACTTCTTCCCGTCGGTGTCCAACAGCCGCGTCGACTGGCGCGCCACGGTGTCCCGGTCGCAGCGCAACGAACCGGACATCCGCGAAACCCTGTATCAGCAGATCGGCACCAACTGGGTGCTCGCCGACGAATCACAGAGCGGTCTCCGCATGTTCAACGCCCTCCAGGAGGACGCCACCGAGGTGGCCGGCAACTGGAGCACGGTGTTTGCGGGCCGTCAGGGCCTGCCCGCGATGCTCAAGCTTGGCACCAGCTACGCCGTGCGCGACCGCGAGTTCGACTCGCGTCGTTTCCGCTTCATTCCGCTCAACGTGGTGCGGTTTGACCTGACCCAGTCACCCGAGAACATTTTTACCCCCGCCAACATCGGTACGCGGTACGAACTGCGTGAAGAGACCCGCGCGACCGACTCGTATGACGCCGAGCAGACGGTGCTCGCCGGCTACGCGATGCTCGACCTGTCACTCAGCGCCCGCCTCCGCGTGATTGGCGGCGCCCGCGTCGAAAACTACAAGCAGACGGTCAACACGTTTGACCTGTTCGGCACGGACGTGTTCGGCAGCCAGGAAGTCATCACCGGCGAGATCAAGACCACCGACTTCTTCCCGGCCCTCAACCTGGTCTACGCCACGCGGCAGAACCAGAACCTGCGCGTGAGCTTCAGCCAGACGGTCAACCGCCCGGAGTTCCGTGAACTCGCGCCGTTTGAATTCACCGACATCGTCGGCGGCCGCGCGGTCATCGGCAACCCGGATCTCGAGCGTTCGCTGATTCAGAACTATGACGCCCGCTGGGAATGGTTCGGCGCCGCCGAAGAAGTGGTGTCGGCCGGTGTGTTCTTCAAGCGGTTCGACAGCCCGATTGAACGTATTGTTGAGCCGACGGCGCAGCTGCGCACGTCGTTCACCAACGCGAAGTCCGCGCGCAACTTCGGCGTGGAACTGGAAGCCCGCAAACGCCTGAGCGACATGGTGCTCATCGGTGCCAACTACACCTTCGTGGACTCGAGCATCGAACTCGAAGGCAGCCAGACCAACGTGTTGACGTCGCTGGAACGGCCCCTCTCGGGCACGTCCAAACACATCTTCAACGCGATGTTTGAAGCGCGCCTGCCGATCTTCACCGCGCGTGTCCTGTTCAACAGCTTCAGCGAACGGATCGCGGAAGTGGGCTCGCTCCAGCTGCCGGACATCTTCGAAGAGGGTCGTCAGACGGTGGACGTCGCCGTCTCGCGTCGTGTCGGCAAGCTCAACCTGCGTCTCTCGGCGGAAAACCTCACGGACACGGCCGTGCGTTTCCTGCAGGGGCCGCAAACCCACCGCGAGTTCAAGTTGGGCCGCACCCTGGCATTCCAGGTCGGCTTCTCGGCTTTTTAACGCTACGACGTGCAGGAGATATTTTTTATGAAGAACATTTTCAGAATGCTGGTCGTGCTTGGCGCAGCCGTCATGGTCGCCCTCGTCACGCCCCAGCCCGTGCACACACAGAGTGCCGGTCAGATCGGCAACCCGGTGACCGTGCCGGGCATCGACAAACCCGTCCGCGTCATCCGCGGCCGCTTCACGTCCAACGTGTCGCTCACCAATGACACCTACTGGGTGCTGCGTGGCGCGGTGTTCATCGGCGCGGCCGACGGCACTTCGGCGGCCACCCTCACCATCCAGGCCGGCACACGTGTCATCGGCGAAACCGCGACGCGCGCGGCGCTGGTCATCGAACGTGGCGCGCGTATCATTGCCAACGGCACCGCGACGGCGCCGATTGTCATGACGTCGGATCAGCCCGTGGGGTCACGTTTCCGCGGTGACTGGGGCGGCCTCATCATCAACGGTCGCGGTCAGGTCAACCTCCCCGGCGGCGTCGGCATCGGCGAAGGCCAGACCGGCGTGTATGGCGGCGACGACCCGAATGACAACTCGGGCATCCTCCGCTACGTGCGAGTCGAGTTCGCCGGCATCGAGTTCAGCCCGGACAACGAGCTGAACGGCATCGCGTTCCAGGCCGTGGGCCGCGGCACGATCGTGGAAAACGTCCAGGTGTCGTGGAACAAGGACGACGGCATTGAGATGTTCGGCGGTTCAGTGGACATCAAGCGCGTCGTGCTCACCAACATCGGTGACGACAGCATCGACTGGACGTTTGGCTACAACGGCCGCATCCAGTTCGCGGTGGTACAGCAGCGCGGCGACGACACCGACCAGGGGATCGAAGCCGACAACAACGGCAACAACCACAACCTCCTGCCGCGCTCCTCGCCAACCCTCTACAACATCACCCTGGTGGGCGACCCGACGCAGGAATTTGGCCCCGAGAGCACCAACGGCATGCGCCTGCGCGTGGGCACAGCCGCACGCATCCGCAACTTCATCGTGATGGGCTTCAAGGACCGTGGCGTCGACGTGCGTGACGCGGCGGCCCTCCCGCTCATCGCCGATGGGTCCCTCTCGGTCACCAACGGCATCATCTTCCAGACCGGTTCGGGCGGCACGGGCTTCTGGGGATCGTCGGCACAGTCGGCGGCGGCACGCACCGCCTCGGCCGGCACGGTCGCGGAGGGTGTGGACCCGATGCTGGTCGCGCCGTACAGCCGTACCGCACCGGACTGGCGTCCGGCGGCCGGATCACCCGCGCTGACGCGCACCCCGGCGGTGCCGCCCAACGACGGGTTCTTTGAAATCGCGAACTTCATCGGTGCGCTGGGTGCGGACCTGGAAACCGACTGGACGCGCGGCTGGACGTATTACGGACGATAATTACGACCATGATTGAACGACTCACCCGGGGTGGCCACCAGGCCATCCCGGGTCTTTTTTTGCTGTTCCTGCTCCTCGCCGTGTCCGCATGCGGCCGCGGAAACGACCCCATCCCGCTCACGCCGAGTTATGACTCCAAAGACGCGGCGGTCACGGCGTTCCTGCAGGCACTCGCGGCCCGCGATCGGGACACCCTGCTGAGGCAGGCCGTCTCGGAAACTGAGTTCCTGAAACACATCTGGCCCGCGCTCCCCGCGAGCCGTCCTGATGTCGGCATGCCCGCCGACCGCGCGTGGACGGAACAGACGCAGCGCAACACCAACTTCCTGGCGCAGACTCTCGGTGAACACGGCGGCCGACGGTACGAACTCGTCGCCGCGAGTTTTGATGGCTCCCCCACCACCTACGGAAGTTTCACGATTCACCCCAAGACCACGCTCGACATCCGGGATGAATTTGGCGTCCGTGAGGTGCGCCTCTTCGGGTCGATGATCGAAAGCGGCGGGCGCTGGAAGATCTACAGCTTCGTCGTGGACTGAGTCCCGGTTGACCCGCTCCGCGGTCGTATGACACAGTCGTGGTTCCGTGACATTCCGGGCTCCTGCGGTGATTGTGTGGCTGCTGTGCGTCTCGCTCCAGGCCGGAGTGATGTCGTCGGGGTTTGTTCACTTCCACGCGGATACTGATCATGCCGCTGACCACCACGACGGTCGGCAGATCCACCGCCACGGCCCCGTCGGTCACGACCATGGTTCCGAGCCGGAGTCTGGTGAGGATCAGCCTTCCCCGTCACTGAGCCCTGTGGCCGGTCTTGATGCCCGGCGTGTTGGCGGCGATCACATCCCACCGACTCAGGCCCTGCCCACCCCGTCGACCGCGCTTCTTGTGCCGGTCTCCCGTCGCGCGTATTTATACCCCGCAGGTGCTGAATCGCCGCCCGACGGGCCCGACCTTCGCACATCGACGCCCCGCGGTCCTCCAGTGTTCTTCGTAGGGCGTCGGCTTTAGCCGCGCCGGAGCGGCGGTCCGCCGAAGCTTCAGCGAAGGCGGAAGGTCACGCCCTTCCTCCCAGTCAACCACTCAATCTGTGCCATGAAGTCGCACGGGCCAACTGCCCGTGTGTGTCCACTGTGTTCTCAGGAGAACTGTCATGAAATTCCGAATTGTTGTGCTCTGTGCGTTGCTGCTGTCTGTCGTTGCGGTCCTCCCGGTGTGGGCGCATGAGGAGACCCACAAGGGAACCGTCATCGCCCTGGAAAAGACCGGCGTGCGCGTGAACGTCGTGGATCCAAAAACCAAGAAGACCGAACCGCGCCTCTTCGAGATCGACAAGGAGACGAAGATTCTCCGCGGCGACACGCTGCTGACGCTCGAGACGGCGAAGATCGTCAAGGGCGAGGCCATCGCCGTGACCGTGGACCACGACCTTGATGAACATTTTGCGCTGGTCATCCGGCTTGGCGCGGCGAAGTAGCGTCGTGCGACTGCGGCATGTCCTCGTCGCCGGCCTGTGTCTGTGTCTGGCTGCGCCCGTGTGGGCGCAGTCAGACGTACGACCTGCGCCACAGAATCCGACAGGTGTCGTCTCACTCGCCGACGCCGTGCGCCTGGCCCTCGAGCAAAGCCCTGATCTCGCGGCGTTCGACTGGGGCCGCCGCGCCGCAGACGCGCGTCAACTGCAGGCGGGCCGACGGCCGAATCCTGTCGCGGGGGTGATGCTCGACGATGTGGCGGGATCGGGCCGGGCGTCTGACCCGGCCGGCGCCGTTCAGCCGCAACTCACGATTCAGCTCAGTCAGTTGGTGGAACTCGGCGCCAAACGAGCGGCCCGTCAGGCGCTCGCCGCCGGGGATCGGACCGTCGCCGGATTCGACTATGAAGCGGCGCGGCTGGATGTATTGTCGCGCGTCACCGCCACGTTCCACAGCGTCCTGGCCAGTCAGGATGCGGTCGCCCAGGCGGCAGCTGGCCTCGAATTGGCCCGGCAGGTGCAGCAGACGGCGGCCGCGCGGGTGGCGGCGGGTGTCGTGTCGCCGATCGAAGAAACCCGCGCAGACGTGCTGGTCGCGTCCGCCCGGATCGACGCCGATCGCGCGCGCCGCACGCTGGACGCCAGGCGTCGTCAACTCAGCGCCCTCTGGGGGCATCCGGCGCCGACGTTCGAGCGTGTCGCAGGTGACCTGGCTGTACTGCCGCCGCTCCCCACGATTGAAGCGCTGTCGATTGCCCTCTCGGCCACACCGGACCTGGCGCGGTGGACCGCCGAGGTCGAACGACGCCAGGCCGCGCTTGCCGTGGCGCGTGGCGCCGCCACGCCCGACGTGACGGTCAGCGCAGGTTATCGGCGCTTCACATCCATCGGCAGTCAGGCGTTTGTGGTCGGCGCCTCGATGCCGATCCCGTTTTTGAACCGCAACAAGGACGGCATCCGCGCGGCCGATGCGGACATCGCACGCGCGCGGGCCGAAGCCGACGCGGCCCTGCTCCACCTGCACTCGCGGCTCGCCGACGCGCATCGCGCCTTCGCCTCCGCCGTCGATGACGCGACAACCCTGCGCACAGGCGTGGTCCCCGCAGCACAGTCGGTGTTTGACGCCGTTCGCGAAGGATACCAGCTCGGCCGATTCGGGCTGATGGACGTGCTCGACGCACAACGCACCCTCGCGACGGCCAACAGGGATCTGCTGGCCGCGCTGACCGCCGCTCACCAGTCCGCCGTGGCCATTGAACGCCTGGTCGGTCGTCCCTTGATCGAAATCGCCCGTTAGGAAACGGATACCCACATGTCCATTCGACCGTTCGCTGCCGTTGTTGTCCTTCTTGCCCTCGTGGTTGTCGGATACCTCACATTCTTTCGGGATGGGAGCCCGGCCTCACCCGCCGTCGCGGCCGCTGCCGACTATCCGCGCGGCCCACGCGGGGCCCGGCTCCTGTCGGCGGACGGACTGCAGCTGGAATTCACGATTTATGAAACAGGTGTGGATCCGCACTTCCGCATCTACCCGTATGACGCATCCTTGAAACCGCTGCCGCCATCGCAGGTCACACTCACAGTGGAACTCCACCGGCTCGGCAACCGCGTGGATCGATTCCCGTTTGTGCCGGAAGACGACTACCTCCTCGGCCAGGGCATCGTCGAAGAACCACACTCCTTCGACGTCAAGGTCATCGCGCAGCATGGCGGCCGGACGTTTGACTGGAGCTTCTCGTCGATCGAAGGCAAGGTGCAGCTGAGTGATGCGACGCTGGCAAGTACCGGCATCACCATTGCGATGGTCGGTCCACGGGACATCACCAGCGTGCTCGAGTTGACGGGGCAAATCGTCGCGGACGACACGCGCGTGGCGCACGTCGTGCCTCGGCTCGCCGGCGTGGCCGTCACGGTCGCGCGCCAGGTTGGCGACACCGTGCGTCGCGGGGACCTGCTCGCCGTGATTCACAGCCGCGAGTTGGCCGACGCCCGCAGCGCGTATCTGTTTGCCACACATCACACCGAATTTGCGAAGGCGGCGGCGGCGCGCGAAGAAGGGCTGTGGAAGAAGAAGATTTCCGCTGAACAGGAATACCTGGCTGCCAGGCGTGATGCCGAGGAAGCGGAACTTGCCGAGACCACGGCCCGGCAGAAGTTGCTTGCGCTGGGTGATACGGCGGCATTTCTCGACACACTCGGAAAAGCACCGGCGGAGGCGCTGCCCCGCTACGAGCTGCGTGCCCCTGCCAACGGCGTGGTGATGCAACGGGATCTCACCGCCGGCGAAAGTGTCTCGACCGACCGGACGCTGTTTGTGGTCGGTGACCTGTCCACCGTCTGGATTGAAGCCCCGATCGGCGCCGGCGACATTGGGGCCATCCGCCTCGGGCAGACGGCCACAGTCGTGTCATCGGATCTTGGACGAGAATCGATCGCCAAGGTCAGTTACCTCAGCCCGACGATTGACACCACGACCCGAAGGGGCATGGTCCGCTTCAGTCTGTCGAATACCGGTGGATGGCGGCCCGGACTGTTTGTGACTGTGCGCCTCATCCAGACGTCGGCCACGGTGGCGATGGCGGTCCCTGTTGAGGCGATTCAGACGTTCCGTGACTGGCAGGTGGTGTTCTTCCGCTTCGGCGACTGGTTCGAGGCCCGGCCACTGCAACTTGGCCGCACCGACGGCGTGTGGGTGGAAGTGCTCTCCGGCCTGGCCCCCGGCGACCGCTACGCCGCCACGAACAGCTTTGCCATCAAAGCCGAAATCGGCAAACTCGGCGCCACCCACGATCACTAAGCGGTACACCCAATGCTTGACCGAATTCTCCGCTTCTCCATCGCGCACCGCTGGCTGGTGCTCGTTGTCACGCTTGGCGCAGCCGTGTTCGGCGCGTTCAACTATCAGCGGCTGCCGATTGATGCCGTGCCGGACATCACCAACGTCCAGGTGCAAATCAACACCGAGGCTCCCGGATTCTCGCCGCTCGAATCGGAACAACGCATCACGTTCCCGATCGAAACCGCGATGGCGGGCCTGCCCAACCTCGAGGAGACCCGTTCGATCTCCCGGTACGGACTGTCGCAGGTCACCGTCGTCTTCGAGGATGGCACGGACATCTATTTTGCCCGCCAGTTGGTCAATGAGCGGATCCAGGTGGCGGCGGCAACGCTGCCCGCCGGACTCACCCCGTCGATGGGCCCGATCGCAACCGGCCTCGGGGAAATTTTTCTCTGGACGGTGGAATACGACCCGCCGGACTCCGGCGACGACGACACGGTCGCCGCAGGGATGGACCTGCGGACGATTCAGGATTGGATCGTCAGGCCGCAGGTGCGCACCGTCCCCGGTGTGGCCGACGTCAACAGCATCGGCGGGTACACGCGCGAGTTTCACGTCACGCCTGACCCGTCGAGGCTGATGGCTTACGGAATGACGTTCCGCGACGTCATGACCGCGATCACCGCCAACAACACGAACGTCGGCGCGGGCTATATTGAGCGCCGAGGCGAGCAATATCTGATTCGCGCGCCCGGGCAGGTCGCCTCCCTCGACGACCTCCAGCGCATTGTTGTCGGCACCCACCAGGGCACGGCAATCACGCTGGCGGATCTTGGCACCGTGGCGCTGGGCAAGGAATTGCGCACCGGCGCCGCCACGGAAGATGGCCGCGAAGTCGTGCTCGGCACGGCGTTCATGCTGATGGGCGAAAACAGCCGCATCGTCGCCCGCCGGGTGGCCGACAAGGTGGCCGAGGTCAACCAGACGCTGCCCGATGGCGTGCGCGTCAAGACGGTCTACGACCGCTCAACCCTGGTCGACGAAACGATTGCCACCGTCCGCCACAACCTGACGCTCGGCGCACTGCTGGTGATCGTCGTGTTGTTTGCGTTTCTGGGCAACATCCGCGCGGCGATCATCACGGCGTTTGTGATCCCGCTCTCCATGCTCTTTGCGATTACGGGCATGGTCGAATGGGGTGTCAGCGGCAACCTGCTCAGCCTTGGTGCCCTCGACTTCGGCATCATCATCGATGGCGCGGTCATCATCGTTGAAAACTGCATACGGCGCATCGGCATCCGGCAACACGAAGTTGGGCGCGTGTTGACGCCGGCCGAGCGATTCGAGACGGTATTCCTGGCGTCGAGCGAAGTGCGGAAGGCGACCATGTTCGGCGAGGTGATCATCATGATCGTCTATCTGCCAATCCTCACGCTCACAGGCATCGAAGGAAAGATGTTCTATCCGATGGCGTTCACGGTGCTGGCGGCACTCATCGGCGCGATGATCCTGTCGATGACGTTTGTGCCGGCCGCGGTGGCCGTGTTTGTGACCGGCCGCGTCTCCGAACGTGAGAATCCCCTCGTCGCCGCTGCCACACGCGCCTACGCCCCGTCGTTGCGGTTCGCGCTGAAGCATCGAGCGATGACTGCGATCGGTGCTGGTGGCCTGCTCGTCATCAGCGGCATCATGGGCACCAGGCTCGGCACGGAGTTCCTGCCCAGCCTGGACGAAGGCGACCTGCTGATTCACGCGCTGCGGATCCCGGGCACGAGCCTGACCACAGCCGTCGAGATGCAGCATGCGCTCGAGCACAAATTGAAGACGTATCCGGAAGTTGATTACGTCTTCTCCAAGATCGGGACCGCCGAAATCGCGACTGACCCGATGCCGCCGAGCGTGGCGGACACCTACGTGATGCTGAAGGACCCCGGCGACTGGCCGGATCCCGGTCGATCCAAGACGGACTTGTTGCGCCAGCTGGAAACCGAACTCCTGATGTTGCCCGGCAACAACTACGAATTCATCCAGCCCATCCAGATGCGATTCAACGAGCTCATTGCCGGCGTACGCAGCGACGTCGCTGTGAAGGTCTACGGTGATGACATGGAGACGCTTGAAGCAGTCGGTGCGGGCATTGAGGCGGCGCTGGCCGCGGTGCCCGGCGCCTCTGACGTCACGCTTGAACAGACGACCGGCCTGCCTGTCCTGACGGTACAGATCGATCGCGCGGCCACCGGCCGGCTCGGGTTGAGTCTGGCGGACGTGCAGGACACCATCGAGATCGCCATGGGTGGACAGCAGGCGGGACAGGTCTTTGAGGGCGACCGGCGTTTCGCGATCATTGTCCGGCTGCCTGAGTCTGTGCGGACCGACCTGGATGCGCTTGGCCGGTTGCCCATCACCATCCCCGGCACCTCGGGTGTTGTGCCGCTTGGGCAGGTGGCGACGTTCGACATCGCCCCTGGCCCCAACCAGGTCAGCCGCGAGAACGGCAAACGGCGGGTGGTTGTCACCGCCAACGTGCGCGGGCGCGATATCGGCTCGTTTGTGGAAGAAGCGACGCAGCGCATCGCGGCCGACGTCGAAGTGCCGGCGGGCTACTGGACCGCGTGGGGCGGACAGTTCGAGAACCTGCTGTCGGCGCGGCGGCGGCTGATGGTGGTGGTGCCGCTGGCGCTGCTGCTCATCATGACATTGCTCTTCATCACGTTCGGCAACATGCGCGATGCGCTGCTGGTCTTCTCCGGCGTGCCGCTCGCACTCACCGGCGGCATCTTCTTCCTGTGGCTGCGCGACATTCCATTCTCCATCTCGGCCGCTGTCGGCTTCATCGCGCTGTCAGGCGTCGCCGTGCTGAACGGCCTGGTCATGCTGACCTTCATCAACCGGCTCCGAACCGACGGTGCGTCGATAGACGATGCGGTGTTTGATGGCGCGATTGCGCGCCTGCGACCGGTGCTGATGACGGCGCTTGTGGCGTCGCTCGGGTTTCTGCCGATGGCGCTGGCCACCGGCACGGGCGCCGAAGTGCAGCGTCCGCTCGCCACCGTCGTAGCCGGCGGCATCATGACGTCCACCCTGCTGACGCTGATCGTGTTGCCTGTCCTGTATCGGCTGACTGCCCACACACAGGAGCCGGAACAACCATGAACAGGCGGATACACCGGCTTCTGGCCACGGCGGCATTGATCGTCGTGGTGTCCGTCTTGTGGCCGGAGGTCCTCGCCGCACATGGCGTCTCAAATCGCGATGCGGCATTTGTTCGCACCGTGACCGGCCCCGCGCCGGCTCCGTTCATGTACCTCGGTGCCAAACACATGGTGACGGGTTACGACCACCTCCTGTTTCTGGTGGGAGTGATCTTCTTCCTCTACCGCACAGTGGATGTCGTGAAGTACGTGAGCCTGTTCACGCTCGGCCACAGCCTTACCCTGATGATCGGCGTGCTCGCGAACATCCCCGCCAATGCCTACCTCATCGACGCGATCATCGGCCTCTCGGTTGTGTACAAGGGATTCGAAAACATCGGCGGCTTCGATCGTGTCATCGGCTGGCGACCTGATGCGCGGTGGGCGGTCTTCATCTTCGGGCTGTTTCACGGGCTCGGACTCGCCACGAAACTCCAGCAACTGGCGCTGCCGGCCAACGGGCTGTTCGCCAACCTGCTGGCGTTCAACGTCGGCGTCGAGATGGGCCAGGTGCTCGCGTTGATGGGCGTCCTGGTGCTCTTCAGCTGGTGGCGTACCCGCCACGGCTTTCTGCGACACGCGTTCGCGACCAACGTCGTGCTGATGGTCGGCGGCTTCGTGTTGCTCGGATATCAACTCGTCGGCTACTTCGTGAATCGATGATTCTTCTGGTGAACTCATGACCCACACACCTCCGCACGCGGCTCCCCGTCAGATCCTGCTGGCCACCGCCGGCGCACTCGTCATCGCCATCGTCGTGCTGGTCACGACGGTGTTGCCAGCTGAATACAACATGGACCCGCTGGGCTCGGGGCGCGCGCTGGGTTTGACCGCGCTGGCCACCGCCGGGCAGGAGGACGCAGCGACAGGACCCGGTGCGCCGGCGAACGCGGACCGGCCGGGCGCCGATGCGCCGTCGGAAGGCGCATTGGCGACCGACAGGTTCACCGTGGAGCTCCGCCCGTTTGAAGGTGTCGAATACAAATACCGCATGGAGAAGGGTGCGAGCCTGGTGTATTCGTGGACCGCGTCCACCAACGTCGGCTTCGACTTCCACGGAGAACCTGACGGCGCACCGGCGCGATACTCCGAGAGTTATGGCAAGGGCACACGGGCATCAGCATCGGGCTCCTTCCTGGCGCCGACGCCCGGTGTGCACGGCTGGTTCTGGGAGAACACCGGCGCAGGACGCGTCACGATTACGTTGACGACATCGGGGTTCTATACCGCGTCCACGGAATACCGCGACGGGGAACGGACGGAGCGCACGTTCGGCGGGCGCGACTGAGGCGTCAGCGCAGCATCAGCTCCCCCTTCGATGTGCACTTGTGCATAGCCATAGGGTGAGTCGCGGTGAAAGTATCGAGGTTTGCGACCTGAACTCGGAAGGAGTCCATTCATGAGTGTGAAAACAATTCGAAACGTGGTCCTGGTGGCGGTTGGATTCGTGTCGGTCTCGGCGCTGGCTGCGCAGACACCGCAGACGACGCCGATGCCCCAGCATCAGATGACGGACCAGATGAAGATGTCGCCTGACATGATGAAGAAGTGCCAGGCCAGGATGGCCGAACACGACAAGATGACGGCCGACATGAAAGCCGCCGATCAGAAGCTCGACGCGCTCGTGACGACGATGAACAGCGCGACGCCGTCAGACAAACCGGCAGCGACGGCCCTAGTCGTCACCGAAATTGTCGCCCAGCGTCAGGCGATGCACGCCGGCATGATGAACATGCACCAGGGCATGATGAGTCACATGATGGAGCACATGGCCGAAGGCAAGGACTCGATGGCGATGTGCCCGATGATGAAACACAAGAGCTGATGTGTTCGAAACGCTCCGCACCGGTCGGTGCGGAGCGCGTCTGAATTGCGCCGGCCGGTGGGGTGACCTCCCCTGGTCTAGAACCGATATCCGACGCCGATCGTCATGACGCCCAGCGTATGACTGCGGCCGTTTGCGATCACGACGAGTGCGCGCGCATCGGGGCGCACGGAGAAACGCGGCGATAACTGCACCCTGACCCCTGCGCCAATACTGACAGCGGGATCAACAAACGACCGCATGCCCCAATGACCATTGCCGGGAACCGTCATCCGCCCCATCCGATCGACATAAAACGCAGGCATGTGGTTCGGAGAGAACGTGTTGCCCATCCAGGGTCCGGTCCACGTCGCCGGGCCGTTGTACGGTCCCTGCATCATGCCGAAGCCGCCCATGCCTCCGATTGGAATCATTTGGGTGCCGCCGGGATACTGACCCGACAGGCGGCCGAAAAATCGTTCGTTATCCAGGTTGAACGACGCTCTGTACAGTCCGCCTCCCACTGCCACATACGGCACGGTCTTTCCGCCGCCGGGCAGGAGGTTCACCTGAAGCGTCACGGTTCCAGACATCCCGCTCGCGCCGGCGCCACGGCTCAGGTGTGCCCCTTCCGCCTCCAGCACGAGCCGGTCGGTCAGATCGAATGTGAGTTGCATGCCTGCCGCCACGCCATTCCCGCGTGACGCCGCGGACAGACCGCCGCTGGCGGCTATCGACACGGGCGACGCCGGTGATACGGCCGCTGGTGCAGCCTGGCCAGACACCCGCTCGGCCGAGAGCACGGTAAGGAGGACCACGAGAACTGTTCCAAGGCGCGACATGGAGGCACGACCTTCCGTAGTGGGGACCGTCTACAACAACCCAGCACATGCTGTGCCACAAGTCGCACGTCCCGTGCGGGCCGCCCGATGACCGGCCGGCACTATACGTGGGCGGTCTTCCGCATGGGTGCGAACTAATCCGCGCGGCGGCGGGCCAGGACGATGAGGCCCGTCAGGACCACTCCGGCGGATATCCACTGGGCGACGGTTAATCCCAGCGCGACCTCGGGATTGACGCGAATGAACTCCAGCAGAAATCGAAATCCGGCGGCCAACACAAGGTACCGGCCAAGCACAGCCGCGTCCGCGACCCCGCGGCGCCGCCACCGGATCAGCAGCCATACCAGACCGGCGAGCCATGCGGCCTCGTACAACTGGGTGGGATGCACGCGCTCAAGCGTTGGCGGGAGTCCTTCGGGGAACGCGACGGCCCACGGGAGGCTGGATGGCCGGCCATAGTCATCCCCGACAAGAAAGCAGCCGATACGGCCGACCAGATGCCCGATGGCCAAGGCTGGTGTGGCAGCCGACAGGACCGGTAGCAGTGGCAACTGTTTCCGAAGCACGAGGGCGATGCCCGTGCCCACACCCCCAATCAACCCACCAAACCAGCTGAAGCCTCCGCGTGAGAACACCAGTTCGAGAAACGGTTGCTCGTACACGGAGACATGTTCGACCGCCCACACCAGCTTCGCCCCCACGAAGCCCCCCACGATGGCCAACAGCGCCAGATCAGAGGCGCTGTCGGGGAGGCGTGCGGCACGAAGCTCACGGGAGAAGACTCGCCAGCCGACGACCGTGGCCACAGCCACCATGACGCCGAAACTGGTGATCTCAAAATTTCCGAAGCGGAACAGGACGGGGTACATACGACACGTCCACCTGACTTGCCGAACCTAGCTGCAGCAGCCGGACTTTCCGATGTACTGCTGCGGATCGCGATCAAAAGATTCTTTGCACGAATCGGAGCAGAAGTAATAGGTCTGGCCCTGATATTCGCTTCGAGCTGCCGCGGTGGCCGGATCGACGTCCATCCCGCACACGAGATCTTTCACAGCCGCAGTGTTTGTCATGGTCATACACGACAGCATGCGCCTCCGGCCCCAGTGCGAATGTCTTCCATTGCACATCGCTGGTCGGCCGCATCACAAACGCTTGCGTCCACGGTGAAGTGGCGCGCCGGTTTCGAGCAATCATGATATAAATTTTGAGTGCTCGAAACTTTCACTTCCTGGCCCGCTGTTTACCAGGCGCTCGCCGCCACGTTGTTCACATGGGGCCTGACGGCCCTCGGCGCGGCGGTGGTCTTCTTCTTCAAGGACGTCAGTCGGAAGAGCCTCGACGCCGCGTTGGGGTTCACCGCCGGCGTCATGATTGCCGCCAGCTTCTGGTCGCTGCTCAATCCCGCGATTGCGCTGTCGGAAGAGATGGGGATGGTCAAGTGGGTGCCGGCCCTGGTCGGATTTCTCTCCGGCGCCTTCTCCATGCGGCTGGTGGACTACATCCTGCCCCACGTCCATCTCTTCGGAAAGATGGAGGAAGTGGAGGGGGTCAAGACCTCCTGGAGGCGCACCACGCTGATGGTGCTTGCCATTACCCTGCACAACATTCCTGAAGGCCTGGCGATCGGTGTCGCGTTTGGTGCCGTCGCCGCGGGTTTCGAGTCGGCAACGCTGGGGGCAGCCATCGCTCTGGCCGTCGGCATTGGCATCCAGAATTGCCCCGAGGGCACGGCGATTGCCGTCCCGTTGCGGCGCGAGGGCCTGTCGCGGGCCAAGGCCTGGTGGTATGGCCAGCTGTCGGCCTCGGTCGAACCCGTCGCCGCAGTGATTGGTGCTCTGGCCGTCGTGTGGATGCGGCCGATCCTGCCGTATGCGCTCGCGTTCGCCGCCGGCGCGATGATCTTTGTGGTCGTCGAAGAAGTCATCCCCGAATCACATTCTGGCGGCAACGGCGACACCGCCACGCTGGGCGCCATGATTGGATTCGCGGTGATGATGACCCTCGACGTCGCGCTGGGTTAAACCCGGCCGTCCTGAGCGGGGTGTGCAGTTCGGTACGCGCACCACATGAGCGCACGACTAGAGTGGCGATAGGAGTCACAACAATGAAATCCATCGTCACTATTCTGGTGTCGTCCGTCATCATGCTCGGCGCAACGGGCATCGCCGCGCAGCAACCCACCCGCGATATTCAAGACGAAGTGTCGCAGTCGCAGAAGGCCGCGAAAGTGTTTCACGAAATCATGACTGCGCCCGATCAGGCCATCCCGAAGGACATTCTTGACGACGCGGAATGTGTCGCCGTGTTTCCGGAAGTCGTCCAGGCGGCGTTCGGCATCGGTGGCCGTGGGGGCCGTGGCGTGGCGAGTTGTCGGACACCGCAGGGGTGGAGCGCGCCCGCGTACTTCACGCTGGGTGGCGGGAGCTTCGGCTGGCAGATCGGTGTCGAAGTCACCGATCTCGTGATGCTCTTCATGACCGACGAGGGCATGAACAGCTTGCTGTCCAGCAAGGTCACCCTCGGCGCGGGCGCGTCGGTGGCGGCCGGGCCCGTCGGCCGCCAGGCGGAAGTCGCCACGGACGCGAAGCTGAACGCGCAGATCCTGTCGTACTCCCGTTCGAAGGGTCTGTTTGCCGGATTGGCGCTCAAGGGTACCGTCATCGAGACGAACAACGACGACATGCGCGATGCCTACGGCCCAGGGGCGACGGCCAAAACAGTCCTGAAGGATGCGAAGGTCACGGCACCGGCAGGTGTGCTCGCGTTTCCGGAAATGCTCGCAACACACTCGGTTCGCAAATAACGCGTCCGCTATTCCTTCGTGCGCTCGGCGAAATCTTCAGACGAGGCCGGGTTGAGCTCCCAACGGTGTTTGTCCCGGCTTGCTTCTTTTTCGCCGACCTTCAACACCTCGCCGTCCGCGTAGGTCACGCCCACCGCCTCGCCAATCGCATCAAGGTCGTTGCGCCCCGGGGTGGCCGTGCTGCCGCCGACCGTTTTCATCGCCTCCCGACTCCGCATCCTCCCAACGGGCATCCACATCGCCGCCTGAGAGCGTTGGGTCGGCGCCCGGATTGTGCTTGAGGCGGTCGGCGAGTTGCTGACGCCCGCCCGAGATGTCATGGATCGGTGGCTCGATCTCGTCGGCGATCCCGTTGTTGTTCCGATCTTCCGGTTTTGCTGCGCTCATTGTGTCCCCCAGGTTGCCGTGTCGAATTTCCACTGTGGCTCCCTCCACATGACCCGTCTATCCAATTGAGTACACGTCTGGCCATCGGCAGATCGCGAGAAGTACAATTCATGCACGATGCACGAGTTCACGCCCGCCGACATCGCCCAGCTGGCGGCCGTCGGGATTTCGCCTGAGTCCGCAGCCGCTCAGTTGGCGCAGTTGAGAAATCCGCCGCCACCGATTCGGCTCGTACGCCCCGCGACGATCGGCGACGGGATTGACGAGTCATCGGCGTCGCTCCTCGCTGACGGCGAAGCGGCGGCTGTGGCCGGTCGTGTCATGAAGTTCGTACCAGCCTCCGGCGCCGCCACCCGGATGTTCAGGCTGCTCCACGCGGCGCTGCTGCGTGCGGACAGGCCCTCGCACTCCCCCGCCGCTGCGGAGTTTTTTGAACGGCTGGACGACTTTCCCTTCGCCGCCGAGCTTCGGCAGCGTGCGAGGGTCGATGGCATCCCGGTGAACGAGACACAGGAGCGCACACTCCTCCGCACATTGCTTGTGGAGATGGGCATGGCCGCCTTGCCCAAGGCGCTCGTACCGTTCCATCGAGGCGACCGGGCCCGCACCGCGTTTGAAGAACACCTCCATGAAGGCGCGCGTTATGCCCGGGACGGACACGGGGTGGCCCGCCTGCACTTCACGGTGCCGGCCGAAGCACAACGAGCGTTCGAGGCCACGCTGGAGGAGGTGCATGAGCTCGTGGAGTCCGCCCAGCCTGACACCCGCCTCTCCGTGCAGTTCTCCGTGCAGTCGCCGTCAACCGATACACTCGCGCTCGATGCAGACGGGGCACCAGCCCGCGCAACCGACGGATCGCTGTTGCTCCGGCCGTCCGGTCACGGGGCACTTCTTGGCAACCTCCAGGCGTGTGGCGGCGACCTGGTCGTCGTGAAGAACATCGACAACATTCTGCCGAGTGAACACCACGATGAGGTGGTCCGGTGGAAGCACTTGCTGATTGGGCACCTCGCACGTCTGCAGGCGGACGTGTTTTCCCACCTGCACGCGATCACCGCGGCCTCACCCTCGCCGACCGCGCTCGAGGCGGCGCGCCAGTACGCCAACACCAGATTCGCCCGAAGCGTGCCGACCGATGCCGACAGGGACGCCATCGTCGATGCGCTCAATCGACCACTACGGGTCTGTGGCGTCGTTCGAAACGATGGTGAACCTGGAGGCGCGCCCTTCTGGGTGCATGACGCCGAGGGTCGAGAGAGCCTGCAGATTGTCGAGCTGGCCCAGGTGGATCTCGACGATGCGTCACAGGCGGACATCTTCCGCACCGCCACCCACTTCAACCCCGTCGATCTGATCTGCGGCCTGCGGGACTTTCGGGGTGTACTTTTTGATCTCGCGCCGTTTGTGGATCCCGGCACGGCGTTTGTCACCCGGAAGGCCGCCGACGGACGCACCGTAACCGCACTGGAACGTCCCGGACTGTGGAACGGCAGCATGGCCGGCTGGAACACGATCTGTGTTGAGGTGCCCGCCTCGACGTTTGCGCCTGTCAAGACGGTGTTCGATCTCCTCCGTCCACAACACCAGTCCACCGCCCAGCCGTGACCCTGATCCCTCTTGTGGTCCTGGCCCTCGCGGGTTTCGCGGCCAACTCGCTCCTCACGCGCGCGGCGCTCGGCGGAGGGCATCTCGACCCGATGGCCTTCATGATGGTGCGCCTCGCAAGTGGTGCGGTCATGCTGGCCGGCCTGGTCTGGATCCGGAAGTCGGCGCGGGCCGGACGAGGCTCGTGGCTGATGGCGCTGATGCTGGCCGGGTACGCGATCGCATTCACGCTTGCCTACACACGCATCGCGGCCGGCGCAGGCGCGCTGCTGCTTTTTGCCTCGGTGCACCTGACGATGTTTGGCGCGGGGCTGGTGCGGGGCGAACGTCCGTCGCGCCGTGGACTGGCCGGCACCGCGCTTGCCATCGTGGGCCTGCTCGTCCTCACCATGCCCGGGCTGCAGGCGCCGGACCTGGCCGGGGCGGTGCTCATGCTCGTTGCGGGCACGTGCTGGGGCGTGTATTCGCTTGAAGGGAAACGCAGCGCCGACCCACTCGCCACCACGTCCGATAATTTTTTGCGGGCCACCCTGATCTCCGTGCCCGTCGCCCTCGTCGCGCGTGACACCGCCGTGGTGTCTTCCACGGGCCTGATCATGGCCGTGCTCTCAGGGGCGATCGCGT